>CACJXQ010000006.1 GCA_902597385.1 uncultured Pseudomonadota bacterium
ATTCGTATTTCGATTTCTTCGGCAGAGAAAATGTTGGACTTACCTCCAGCATCGTGAACTGTAAGATTCTTAAGACGGAGGCTCGGGCTCCAGCCCACCCATCCGCCTGAAATTTGATCAAAGTTAGTAGGAGAATTAAAAAGTAGTTCTAGCTGCGTGGTGAAATTCTCTTTATCCTCCAGCCAAAGAGGTAGCGCTACCCTGGCGATTATTAGGCAAGCCAAAAGTAGGGCAAAGAAGCTGCCATACCAAAAAGTTACAGATTTGATTACGTCTGAGAATGGTTTTCTTATATGCATCGTAAACATATCATAACTCTTTTTAATCTTTCAAAAACCTATTGTTAAATAAAGGCGAGGTTGATTGGGTTTCATCTTGTTCTTCATCAGGCCTCAAACTGCTCGTTGAGGGTTTTAACAATGATAGAACAGGCTGCAATCTCTACAAGTGGCTGGATCGATTCAAAGGGTTAAATAGACTTATCCTTAATTTCGACGGCGAGCATTTTAAAGGAACCTTTTGTTCCTTGTTCGGCAAGATTAGGCGATGGTCTTAGAAGCGGACTTTTAAGGTGCAATTGAGGTATTGTTGGCGGTGAAAAACTGGTTAATTTCTGTAAGAAAAGGTATATTTAGAGGCAACAATCCTTATTAGTTATCTAGCTTATGTTTATTTGTTAATTGTGAAGGAAGCATTTTCTCGCATATCACGGTTGCCACCCTATGTGTTCAACCAAGTTAACGATCTAAAGTTGCAAGCTCGACGCTCTGGGGAGGACATTGTTGATTTTGGGATGGGGAACCCAGATCAACCTCCACCCAGGCATGTAATTGAAAAACTAGTGGAAGTTGCGGAGCGAGAAGACGTACATAGATATTCTGTGTCAAAGGGAATTCCGAGGCTGAGAAAAGCGATTTGTCATTGGTATAAAAATAGATATGCGGTAGATCTGGATCCAGACAGCGAGGCTATCGTAACAATCGGTAGCAAGGAAGGACTTGCTCATCTGGCTATGGCTACCGTGGACAAGGGCGACGCTGTCTTGGTGCCAAATCCAGCATATCCGATTCACCCATATGGTTTCGTTATTGCTGGGGCAGATATTCGACATGTGCCAATCGGAGACGATATCGATTTTTTTGCCGAATTACAGAATGCGATTAAAAATACCTGGCCTCGTCCTAAAATGTTGCTGCTTAATTTTCCTAGCAACCCTACCACTCAGTGTGTTGACCTAGAATTTTTTAAAAAAGTTGTAGAAATAGCAAGAGAAAATGGAATTTACGTAGTTCACGATTTGGCCTATGCCGATCTTGTTTATGACGGTTATGAAGCGCCATCCATATTGCAGGTGCCAGGTAGTAGAGATGTTGCGGTTGAGTTTTTTTCGCTATCTAAAAGTTATAATATGCCAGGCTGGAGGGTGGGTTTTATGGTTGGAAACCAAGAATTGGTTGGCGCCCTCGGTCGTTTGAAATCCTATTTAGATTACGGGACATTTACGCCAATCCAGGTGGCGGCTATCGCTGCGTTAGAAGGCTCCCAGGAATGTGTTCATGACATTTGTCGAATGTACCAAATGAGAAGAGATGTACTTTGCGATGGTATGGAAGCCTCTGGTTGGAGGGTAGACAGACCCTTAGGAACCATGTTTGTTTGGGCTAGAATACCGGATGAATTTGCTAAGCTTGGGTCACTTGATTTTTCTAAGCTTCTATTGAAAAAGGCTAGGGTGGCGACCTCACCGGGTATTGGTTTCGGTGAATATGGTGATTCCCATGTTCGCTTTGCTTTAATTGAAAATTTGCACAGGACCAGGCAGGCGGTTAGGGGAATAAAAGAAATGATGCGGGATTTATAGTTTGGTATCGATAAATATGAGTAAGTCTAAAGATATATTGAATGTTGGAGTTTTAGGGCTAGGAACCGTTGGTGGTGGGGTGGTATCTGCTTTACAAAGTTCTCCTGAATTGTTTGAGTCAAGATCAGGAAAACATATTAAGGTTGTAGCGGCCTGTGTGAGAAATCCGAATAAAAATAGATCTGCAATAGCGATGAATTTTCCTATTACCTCTAACCCTTTTGATATTGTAGAGGATCCGAAAATAGATTTAGTTTTGGAGTTGATCGGGGGTGTGGAACCGGCGAGGAGACTGGTTTTGACAGCTTTAAATAATGGTAAAAATGTGGTTACTGCAAACAAGGCTCTCTTGGCAGTACATGGCGAGGAGATCTTTAGACTGGCCGCAGAAAAGAATTGTTTTGTTGGTTATGAAGCCGCTGTAGCTGGGGGCATTCCTATAATAAAAGTGATCAGGGAAGGGCTTGTCGCAAATAAAATTACAAAGCTTCATGGCATCATAAACGGCACTTGTAATTATATACTCACTGGAATGGAGAAGCATCAAAGTGCTTTCGACGATATTCTGATTGAGGCGCAACAAAAAGGTTTTGCTGAAGAAGACCCAAGCTTTGATATTGGAGGTATAGATGCAGCACATAAGTTGACTATTCTCGCGTCTTTACTCTTTAAGATTCCATTAGAACTCGATAAAATTTCTGTCGTAGGCATTGCGGATGTTGAACTGGAAGATATAAATTACGCGAAGAAACTTGGATACAAGATAAAACATCTAGCCGTTGCCGAGAAATCCGAAAACGGAGTTGAACTTAGGGTTGGTCCTGCTTTGGTCCCCGAGACTGACATGCTTAGTAAAGTAGATGAAGAAATGAATGCGATTAGATTAGAAGGCAATCTACTAGGTCCTTTACTAATGTCAGGAGCGGGAGCGGGAGCGGGCCCAACTGCCTCGTCAGTGTTATCTGATATAGTTGATTCAATTAGGAACTCGAAACTAGAATGGGCTTCAGTTATCACAAATAACAGTGATAATGAACCTTCGAGTGATTTAGTTATAACAGCAGAGCAGACAATCGCTAGTGCTTTTTATTATAGATTAGTCGCTAGTAACGAGCCGGGAATGCTCGCCTCCATTACCAATATTCTGGCTGCTAACAACATAAGTATTGAAGCAGTAATACAAGATGAGGAGGGCAAAAAGGCGGACAGGGTGCCCATTTTGATAGTTACTGAGAAAATAAAGCAGCGTCAAGCAGATGCGACTCGCCTAGCACTATCCGAGATGCCGGGTATTTTTAGCCCCGTCAAGCAGTTTAGAGTTAAATAGGATGACTAAAATGCTAAATGGTGGGTTAATTAAAAAGTATAGCGATCGTTTACCATTGGATTCAGATGGAGAAGTAGTAACCCTTCACGAGGGTGCGACTCCTTTATTGCACCTTAAAAACTTGGAAATTTGCAACTCTAAAGGGGTCAGGTTATTCGCGAAGTTTGAGGGGCTTAATCCCACTGGATCCTTCAAGGATCGAGGAATGACTGTGGCAATAACTCAAGCTCTTCGTGAAGGGTACAAGGCGGTTATTTGTGCATCGACTGGGAACACCTCAGCTTCCGCAGCTGCCTATGCGGCAAGAGCTGGTTTGCCCTGCTTCGTTATTATTCCATCGGGTAAAATCGCGTTGGGCAAACTAGCGCAGGCCGTCGCGCACGGGGCAGTTGTGTTACAAATCGAAGGAAACTTTGATGCCGGCATGGAAATTGTAAAAGAAATGGCTCAAACACAAGGTTTGGCTGTTGTTAATTCAGTGAATCCATATCGTTTACAAGGCCAAAAAACAGCGGCGTTTGAAATAATAGATGAGCTTGGTGAAGTCCCCGATTATCATTGTATACCTGTAGGAAACGCAGGCAATATTAGTGCTTATTGGATGGGGTTTTGTGAGTATAGTGGATACAAACTTCCGGTACACGATATCTATCACTATCAACGAACTACCATTGCCAAAAAGCGGCCAATAATGCTCGGCTATCAAGCTGCAGGGGCAGCTCCACTAGTGAATAAAGAAATAGTTGATAATCCTGAGACCATAGCTACTGCCATTCGGATTGGTAACCCACAATCCTTGAGTTTAGCAAAAAAGGCCAGCGAAGATTCGGAGGGTTGGTTTGAAAGTCTAGACGATGAAGAGATTATAAAGAATCAAAAATTACTAGCCCAACATGAGGGGATTTTTTGTGAGCCGGCGTCAGCGATATCAGTAGGGGGGGCTTTGAAAGATATAGAGAGGGGAAAAATTAAAGAAGGTAGTGTGGTTACTTGTACCCTTACAGGTCATGGACTGAAAGATCCTGATATAGTGATCGACAAATTCAACATGAATGTAGTGGAAGTTCCAGCGAATCGCAAGGCGGTTGCGGAGATTATTGGACGTTATATCTCTTGAGTTTTAATGGAAGGCAGCCTGATAGCGAACTGAAATCGGAGCCTTAGAGCTTTGAGTAGAGAGCTTGTCATCCTTTTTCCTGATTTTTTTTCCTTTGCAAGTGAAGGAAAGAGAAGCGGTTCAAATTTCTCTCGCAGTTGTGAGAGTGTTTTCACAAGTTTCTTTTCCTATTCGGGCCAATATGAAGGCTATGAAAAAGAATTACTCGATGTTTTTGGTTTAAAGGCGGAACGGAGTAGCGTTCAAAGTTCCTTAATCAATATTTTGGCCACAAATGATCTAGAAGATAATGACGAGAACGTTATTCTAAGAGCAGATCCAGTGTATTTAAAAGCTGACCAAAATAGGGTTTTTCTTTTTGATGGCCAAGCTTTGGCGATCGATAATGGCGAAGCGGAAGAAATATTGGGTGAATTAAATGATCTTTACTCTGATGAGTTATTCTATTTTACTGTGGGAAAAAAACCGTGGCGATGGTACCTGAGGGGAAGTGGGTATAATCCGCCAGAAGGAGATTCTCCCCTTACGTTAAGAGGTTCTCCGCTAGAAGTAGCGGAAAACGAACGTCAAAATATGGGAGAGCTAAAAACTCTCCTAACCGAAGTTCAGATGATCTTGCATGCTTCTAGTATCAATGAAGTCCGAACGGGTAGAAACGTCCTTCCGATAAACAGTTTGTGGTTCTGGGGGTACGAGAGGTCACCAAAAAATTATTCTTACAAAACTCGGAAATCCACTTTAATAACTAATTGCGATTTGGCTCAAAATATTGCGACTGATGCTAGAATGAATTGGATTGACCTAGAGGTGTTTAATGAGAGTAAATTTGAAGACGTTAAAGCTGATGGTCTGATAATAATTGATCCTACTGAATTTGAATCACTAAGGAGTTTCTTGGAGAAAATATTGATAAATCTCTTTGCCCAAATAAGAACCGGTACTTTGCGTAGAGTGCGTCTAATTACGAGGCTTGGGCATTTTAGGGTCACGCCCCTTTCAAGATTAAAGTTTTGGAAGCGAAGGGTAGCATTTTTAGAGGCGACGAATAGGCAATCCGAACTGGGAGATCAGCTATTTTGAAAGCTCAAAAACAGGTCGTCAGAAGGGCCTGTCCCTCCGGGAATAACCTTCCGTCTACTCTGAAAGATGTCACCTGTCGAGTTCTCGCTGGTAGGGGGATACTTAATATAGATCAGTTAGACTTATCTCTATCCAAATTGTTTACCAATGATAAATTTTCAGGTATCTACAAGGCTGCAGATATCATAATTGAGGTAGCTGAATCGAAAGGGAAAATATTGATTGTTGGAGATTATGATGCGGATGGCGCAACCAGTACGGCTTTAGGTTTACTGGCCTTCTCTTCAATGGGAATAGAGCATATAGATCACTTGATTCCTAACAGATTCGATCTGGGTTATGGCCTAAGTCCCGAGCTAGTTGAAGTTGCGAATGAATTACATCAGCCAGAGTTGATTTTGACCGTCGACAACGGCATAAGTAGTGTAAATGCCGTGGAACGCGCTAAAGAAATTGGTATCAAGGTTGTAATTACAGACCATCATCTGCCGGGTAATATATTGCCTGCAGCAGACGCTTTGGTGAACCCCTGTCTAGAGGACAATGCTTTTGAGTCTAACAATCTCGCAGGCGTTGGGGTCGTTTTCTACTTGCTAGGTGCGATTAGAGAAAGACTCAAAAACAAAGGCTGGTTTACAAAAAAAGCAATAGAAGTGCCGAAGCTGGTTTCTTTTATTGATCTTGTGGCGCTAGGTACCGTGGCAGATTTAGTATCTTTAGATCAGAACAATCGTAGGATGGTTCAAGCAGGCTTGAGGTTAATCAGAAGCGGAAAAGGTAACCTAGGTATTCTTGCTTTGTTATCTCAAGCTGGTAGGAATCTAGCAACTCTAACTGCGGAAGATTTGGCCTACTCCGTGGCCCCTCAATTAAACGCTGCCGGCCGAATGAGTAATATGTCCCTGGGAATAGAATGTCTTTTAGCGACGGATGAAGCTGTTAGCGTGAGTAGAGCGCAAAAATTGTTTGAGTTAAATAACCAACGAAAATTAGTTGAGCGAAATATGCAAGATGAAGCAATCCAAATAGTTGGGGAAATAGTTAAAGGCCAGAAGCAGCAGGTGTTACCCGATGGGTTCTGTCTGTATAAAGAGGATTGGCATGAAGGTGTGGTTGGAATCGTAGCTTCACGAGTCAAGGAGATATTTCATCGTCCAACTGTTGTTTTTGCTAAGGGCAAAAATGGGGTTTTGAAAGGTTCTGCTCGGTCAATAAACGGCATACACATAAGGGACGTATTGGCCGAAATTGCGAATGTAAAACCAACTTTAATATTGCGTTTTGGGGGGCATGCTATGGCTGCAGGACTCAGCTTGTCATCTACAAAAATCACAGAATTCAGTGAGCTGTTTTCGTCTATTCTATCCAAACAAATGAATGAATCTCTCTTACAAGAGATCATCACAACCGATGGAAGCTTGGATGCAACGGATTTCGATTTGGAGTTGGCACAAGAACTATCTGAGGTAAGTCCTTGGGGACAAGGTTTTCCCGCTCCAACTTTCGACGGTGTTTTTGATATAATTAGAAGTAGGGTAGTGGGCATAAGGCACGTTAGTCTCGTATTAGGGGTGCCGAATTCGGCTCAACAGGTCTCTGCAATAGCCTTCAATGCATTAGAAGAATCTTGGTGGGTTGAAAAATCCAAGGTGAAACTTGTCTTCAGGCTAACAGTGAATAATTACCGCGAGAGAGAGTCTCTCCAACTTAATATTTTGCATGGCACCTTGGTTAACTGAAATAATAAATGCGAAATCTGTATCTGTAAGTGGAATACAAGCAATGGAAAAAAATTTATTACAAACCGAAATTAATGATTTAGAAAAGCGTTGCACCGCTTTGAGGGGGTATCTTTGACTATTCTGCAAAAGTTCAGAGAATCGAAGCAATTGAAGAAAAACTCAGTGAGCCAGAAATTTGGAAAAACAACTCCCTTATGGAGCAACTAAGCAAAGAGAAGTCGTCCTTAGAAAAGGTTACCCAACCTCTTGATGGGTTGGTAGTTAAGTTGAAAGACACGGGAGAGCTTTTTTCTCTCGCTTTGCTAGAAAAGGATTTGGACACGCTAGAGGTTATTGAGTGTGATCTTACAGAGATAAAGAGGACAGTCGAACAGTTAGAATTTCGGAGAATGTTTTCGCAAGAGGCAGATGAGTGTGGGGCTTTTCTGGATATTCAAGCAGGATCAGGTGGTACTGAAGCTCAAGATTGGGCGGAAATGCTCCTGAGAATGTACCTGAAATGGGCGGAATCCAAAGGTTTTTCTTCTGAGGTGTTGGAGATCTCGGCAGGCGAGGTTGCTGGTATAAAAAGTGCCACAATAAGGTTGCAGGGAGAGCACGCGTTCGGCTGGGCTCGAACAGAAACAGGTGTACATAGGTTGGTAAGAAAATCCCCCTTTGATTCAGGTAGTCGAAGACACACTTCGTTTGCTTCCGTCTTTGTTTCTCCAGAGATTGATGATTCGATTGAGATAGAACTTAATCCCTCGGACATTAGGATCGATACTTACCGTGCCAGCGGAGCCGGGGGACAACATGTTAATAAAACTGATTCAGCTGTGCGATTAACTCATGGGCCAAGCGGAGTAGTAGTGCAGTGTCAAAATCAACGGTCGCAGCACAAGAATAAAGATCAGGCTATGAAACTGCTCAAGGGGCGGCTCTATGAGATAGAAATTTTGAAGCGTCGAGAAGCGATAAAGGAAGTAGAGGAAAATAAGTCCGATATAGGTTGGGGCTCTCAAATCAGATCCTATGTTTTGGATCAATCAAGGATAAAAGACTTAAGAACAGGCCGTGAAACTGGTAATGTTCAAGCTGTTTTGGACGGTTTCCTTGATCCCTTTATCGAGGAAAGTTTAAAAAAGGGTCTATAAGATTGAGGAAAATCAATGAATGATCGACAAAGCGGAGCTACGGAATCGCAAATAATTACCCTGAGAAAGGAAAAGTTGAATGAGTTAAGGAAGAAAGGTCTTGCCTACGTTAACGATTTCAAAAGAAATATTTTAGCTTCTGTCCTTCTGGAGAGATTTGGCCAGTTGGATGGAGACGCGTTAGAGAATACCGAAGAGAAATTCAGTATTGCTGGTCGAATAATGACAAAGCGAGTAATGGGGAAGGCGTCTTTTGCTCACTTGAAGGATATGTCGGGCCAGATTCAAATTTATGTTACTAGGGATAATCTCGGAGAAGAGGATTACGCAGAATTTAAAAAATGGGATTTGGGAGATATCGTTGGCGTAACAGGATCGGTATTTCGAACGAACAAAGGAGAACTTTCTATCAATGTTAAATCTACGGTTTTGCTGTCGAAATCCTTAAGACCGCTTCCTGAAAAGTGGCACGGATTAGCGGATACTGAGACCCGTTACAGGCAGAGATACCTGGATTTGATTATGAATCAGGATGCTTTTTCGGTCTTCAAGACCAGAAGCAAAGTGGTCGAACTTGTAAGAAAATTTCTTAAACTGGAGGGATATTTGGAAGTAGAAACACCGATGATGCATCCCATCCCAGGAGGGGCGAACGCCAAGCCGTTCATCACCAAGCACAATAGCTTAGATATGGATTTATATTTACGGATCGCTCCGGAGCTTTATTTAAAAAGGCTAGTTGTGGGGGGATTCGAGAAGGTCTTTGAAATCAATCGATCTTTCAGAAATGAGGGACTCTCAACAAGGCACAACCCCGAATTTACTATGTTGGAGTTTTATGAGGCGTATGCAACATTTGAGGATTTGATGGTCTTGACGGAAGAATTGTTAAAAAATTTGGTTAACGAGGTGTTAGGCACAGATTATTTAATTTACCAGGAGAAAAAATACTCCTTTGCCGGTTCTTTCGAGAAGTTAACTATGGTAGAGGCTGTCAAGCGGTTTAATCCAACTTATCGCGAGAAAAATCTGCAAGACATGCGAGTGCTCTCGGAGTTAGCGTCGCATATAAATTTGAAAATTGAGGATGGTTGGGGAGAGGGTAAAATTTTGGCCGAAATTTTCGAGAAAACCTGCGAGCCGAATCTAGAGGGCCCAGTATTCATCACGCACTATCCTTCAGAGGTTTCTCCGTTAGCTCGAAATAATGACCAAGATCCTTTTTTCTGTGATCGCTTCGAATTTTTCGTGGCGGGAAGAGAGATAGCAAACGGATTTTCTGAATTAAATGACCCAGAGGATCAAGCTCGACGTTTTAGCCTTCAACTGGAAGACAAGGCTAAAGGGGACGATGAGGCCATGCATTTTGATAGTGACTACATAAAAGCTCTAGAATACGGAATGCCTCCTACAGCTGGGGAAGGGATTGGTATTGATCGTCTAACGATGCTACTAACCGATTCGCCCTCTATACGTGATGTCTTGCTCTTCCCTCAAATGAGGCCCAATCAATAGCTACGCTACACGTGGCCGTAAGCTAACATTGCGTCTGCTACTTTTACAAAGCCTGCTACGTTAGCTCCTTGTAAATAATTGACTCCATTTTTGGTTTGACCGTACTCAACGCAGCTATTATGAATATCGCTCATCATGGATTCGAGTAACTTAGCTAAGTGATCGCTATCCCAAGCAATTCTTGCGCTATTCTGACTCATTTCTAACCCAGAAACTCCCACGCCACCAGCGTTTACAGCTTTAGCGGGTCCAAATTTGACATTTGCAGCTAGGAAGGAGTCCACAGCCTCTTGGTCGCAAGGCATATTGGCGGCTTCTGCAACTAATTGAATTCCATTGCTTATCATCACTTTTGCATCTTGACCGGAAATCTCATTTTGAGTAGCCGAGGGAATTGCGATATCACCGGTTACGCCCCAAGGCCGACTGTTTTCGGTGAATGACACATTACTGAATTCCTTAGCAGCTTCCGATATTCGTCCTCGGCGGATGTCTTTTAATTTTTTTATCCAATCTATTTGTTCTTGATCGAATCCTTTTTCGCAATGGATAAACCCCCCAGAGTCAGAGAGAGTTACAGGCTTACCTCCGAGTGCAATGATCTTTTCCGCTGCGTGGGTGGCTACATTGCCTGAGCCTGATATTAAAACAGTTTTTCCTTCTATATTATCCTTGGCATGTTTCAGCATGTTTTGCGCGAAAAAGACCGCCCCATAGCCGGTGGCCTCCGTTCGCATTTTTGAGCCTCCGAACTCTAATCCTTTTCCGGTTAGGACACCTACGAACTTATTGTTTATCCTTTTGTATTGACCGAACATATAGCCTATTTCTCGTCCACCAACACCAATGTCCCCCGCAGGAACGTCTGTATCTTCGCCTATATGTCTTTGCAACTCGGTCATAAAACTTTGACAGAAGCGCATGACCTCCAAGTCAGATTTTCCCTTGGGGTTGAAATTCGCCCCACCTTTGCCGCCTCCCATGGGCAAACCTGTCAGGCTATTTTTGAATGTTTGTTCGAATCCTAGGAACTTTAAAATACTTTGGTTGACCGACGGATGAAATCGAATGCCACCTTTGTAAGGGCCAATAGCGCTATTGAACTGCACTCTCCATCCTCTGTTTGTTCGAATATGCCCTTCATCGTCGGTCCAAGGTATTCTGAAAGAGATGACGCGTTCGGGTTCTGCCATTCTCTCAAGAATTTGCATTTCGTGATATTGAGGTTTGTCCGCTATGTAGGGGAAAACGGTGGCAGCGACTTCATATACGGCTTGAACGAATTCGGGCTCCCCTGGGTTTCTTTTTTTGACCCCTTCCATGTATCGTTCGAGATATTCTTTTGTTTTCGCTTCACTCACATTTGATTTTGACATCATGCCCCCTATTATCCCAGATGAATGTAATGATTGTCCTTTTTTAACTCCTAACACCGTCATACAGTTTAGAGGTGAGCGGAGCCCTCAGATTGTTACTTTTTGTTTATTGTAGACTAATGTAAGTTTTATTGAAGTACTTTTTATTTATCGAGGCTTTTTAACCTAAGCCTCAGTGCATTAAGTTTTATAAATCCTTCGGCATCTTTTTGGTTATAACTGCCCGCGTCATCTTCAAATGTTGCGACTGATTTTTTGAACAGACTATCAGTCTCGGAGAAGCGACCTTGTATTCCAACGTTTCCTTTGTAGAGTGTGACTCGAACTTTTCCATTCACGGTTTCTTGTGATTGGTCAATTAGATTTTGCAGGACCAAACGTTCGGGGCTCCACCAATATCCATTATAAACAAGTCTGGCATATTTTGGCATCAGCTCATCTTTAAGGTAGGCGATCTCTTTATCTAAGGTGAGTGACTCCATGGCCCGATGGGCTTTTATTAATATGGTCCCGCCTGGGGTTTCATAACACCCTCTTGATTTCATTCCTACATATCGATTTTCGACGATATCCAGTCTACCGACTCCATGTTCCGAACCGATTTGGTTGAGTTTTCCGAGTATTGATGCAGGTGACATGGGCTGATCATCGATGGCAACCGGGTCGCCTTTTTCAAAATGAATCTCAAAGGTGTGTGGTTTATCAGGGGCATCTATTGGATCTTGGGTCCACCTCCACATAGATGGCTCAGGTGATGCCCAAGGGTCTTCTAGTACTCCACCCTCATATGAAATATGCAGTAAATTCGCATCCATTGAATAGGGTGATCCTGATTTTTGTTCGAAATCTATTGGTATAGAATGTGCCTTAGCATAATCTATCAGTGTTTCTCTCGAGGTAAGATCCCATTCTCTCCAGGGCGCTATTACTTTTATATTAGGCGCAAGTGCGTAGGCACCTATCTCAAATCTTACTTGATCATTTCCTTTTCCAGTAGCGCCATGTGCTATAGCATCGGCTCCTGAAGCTTGTGCAATTTCGACCAGCCGCTTGGCAATAAGAGGTCTAGCTATCGAAGTTCCTAATAAATATTCTCCTTCATAGATTGCGTTAGCTCGAAACATAGGAAAGACATATTCACGTGTGAATTCTTCAGTCAAATTTTCGATGAATATTTCTTTCACCCCCATTTTTTTTGCTTTTTCTCTTGCCGGCTCTAATTCTTCACCTTGTCCGATATCTGCTGTAAAGGTCACAATTTCGCTCTTGTAATTTTCTTCAAGCCATTTCAAGATAACAGAGGTATCTAACCCTCCTGAGTAAGCTAAAACGATTTTTCTTATTTTTTGTGAAGGCATTAGTGTTGTCTCTTTGATATTTTAATCTGGCAAAAGTATCTAGTCATAATTAGTTGAGAAAGGCTCATTTTAATGGATTGCCTGCTGCCTTTGGCAAACGATTCTCGTTCAAATAATGGGTGGGCCAAATTTTTAACATAGCAATATTTTCTTCAACGCCTAGCATAACATCCATCTTTGCTATTTCCTCCTTTGCTACCCAAGCAGAATCTTTGTGCTCGGAGTTAAGGATTATTTGTCCACGCTTCCAAGTGAATTGGAAGAGGTGTACTTCGTATTTGCCTCCGTAGAAAGAGTCCATGACTGGACCGATATATCTGATTAATTGTACCTTGTGATCATTTCCGATCTCTTCTATTCTTTCGCGTTGCGCTGCTTGAGCAGGAGTTTCTTTATTTTCTATTTTCCCTGCTGGTAATCCCCATTTGTTTGGTCCCAAGCTCGTTTGGTCGTTTCTAAGCAACAGAAGTAGCCTATCTTGGGAATCAAGAATTAAGTTTAATGCGAATCGATGTTGTATGTTCATTGGTGTTTAATTTTTCTTATAGCGACTAACCATACTATACTTTCATGACCTGCACTTTGGCATCGAAAGCATTACTGCCGAACTTCAAATCACTCAGTGCGTCTGGAGTGAGCGCGTTTGCTGACGAGCCGTTAAGCGAAGAAGCCATCCACCAGTTGAAAGCCATGCTGACGGTGCCTAGCAGGCAATTCTGTGAAAGTTTTGCCTTTACTACAACCTCTCCATATTGATTAAAAATCCGGACTTTGTCATTTTCTAAGATATCCCTGTCCTGAGCATCCATCGTATTCATTACCAAGCTGGGAGAGTGTTCGATTGTGACATTGTTGGGAAGATTTACATATTCCGAATTAAGGAAGTGGGTCGCTTTAGGACTTATGAAATCGAGAGGGTACTCTTCCATATTTTGGCTAGGAGTTATTTCAAAGGTGGGTAAAGGATCCAAGCCAAGATTCTCTAAGGTTTTAGAGAAAAATTCGCACTTACCACTGGGGGTGGAAAAGTTTCCTTCTGCTCTAGGGCGCCAATCCGTTGGGGTTTTTAGTTTCGCCCATCCCGTCGTTTTTAAAGTCTCAAGGGTGATTCCCGAAACTAGAGGGGATTTACTATCCAAAAGTCTTCTAATCCTTTCCTCGTCGCTGGCGAGTAGATAGGGTTCTTTAAAGTCCATGCCTTTTGCGAGCATACGGAACAATTCTGTGTTTGCTACCGCTTCTCCTAATGGCGCGATAGCTGGCTTATTAAGTGCTACATAGGTATGCCCCCATGATGGCATTAAATCCCAATGTTCTAATTGTGTCGAAGCAGGCAGCAAAATGTCTGCATATTTAGCGCTTTCTGTCATGAACTGTTCATGAACTACTGTGAAAAGATCGTCACGTTTTAGCCCTGTCAAGATCAAGTTCTGATTGGGAAGGGTGACAACAGGATTGAGATTATAAATCATTAGCCAATTAATAGGCGGAGAAAGGTTTTTGTCGGTTAATACCCTTCCTAATTGGGCGAGATGGATGATCCGTTTCCCAGGAGTTTGGCTTTCCTGAGGTATTACCGCCTTGTAGTCGAGGGCCTCCCTCATTGTGTTAATAGTGAATTGACAAATACCGCCGCCCAGACTTTTAAAGGCACCGACAAGAGCAGGCAGGCAGGCTATTGTTCTGAGAGTTAATCCTCCATTCAAGCGTCTTTCCATTCCGACCAGAACTCGAATAACCGCAGGTTTAGTTAAAGCATACTCCCTGGAGAATTTCTCTATTTCTTCTTTTCCAATGCCAGTAAGACTTGAAACAAGCTCAGGTGTGTATTTCCTTATTCGATCACGCAACCTCTCAAACCCAACTGTATGGTCTTTTACATATTTTTCATCTTGAAGTCCGTCCCTAACAATTATGTGCATCATGCCCAGAGCTAGAGCAGCGTCGGTTCCAGGTTTTATTTGCAGGTGCCAGTCAGAGCGTTCAGCTGTAGGTGTTTTTAAGGGGTCAATCACAACTATCTTCGCACCTTTATGTCTAGCTTCTTTTATAGCTCCGCTCCATAAGTGGAGGTTGGTCACCGCTGTATTGCTTCCCCATATAATAATGTATCGACTATGTTTTAAATCTTCTGGAAGTACCGTGTCTCCAGCACCTATGGTGTAACGTATGCCGTCAAGGGCTACCTTACCGCAAATGCTCCTGTCTACATCTGTTGCGCCTAGTCGTTCAAAGAATTGGTCTCCCGCGTATCGTTGTAACATGCCGATAGTGCCGGCGAAGTTACATGGCATAGCAGATAATGGCCCATGGTCCCGAATTGTTCCCTTAAGTTTCGATGTTATTATTTCAAGAGCATCCTCCCAAGAAATTCGTTCAAATTCCCCTTCTCCCTTTAATCCAACTCTTTTTTGAGGGTGTAATATCCTATCTTTGTGATATACCCTATTTATGTACCGTTTTAATTTCGTGCATAATGAACCCTTCGTGAAAGGGTGTTCTGGGTGGCCTCGTAGACTTATGGCGGTACCTTTATTATCAACGTCGACCTGCCAAGCACAGGTATCTGGACAATCGTGGGGACAAGCTCCATTGACTGTTTTCAAGGGTTGCTGCTCTCTAAGTTTATTGTGGGTAAGTCTTACTTTAACGGAAAAAAAAATGCAAGGTGAACAAAAAAAAAGATGCAAATTAGCTCATATCTTGGCGATTTTTCTGATCGTTCTTTGCACGGTCAGCTTTTATGTTTGTTCACAGGAAATCTACAAAAGTGATCTGCATGAGTTTGAAGTAGAGCGCGTAGTCGATGGTTTGTCTCACCCTTGGGGTATTGCCTTCCTGCCCGAAGGTGGATTCTTGGTCACCGAAAGGTTTGGGAATCTTAGAATAGTGTCAAAAAAAGAGATATTATCTCCACCTATTGAAGGACTGCCTAAAGTCGCTGCTGCTGGTCAAGGAGGCTTGATGGATATTGTTCTTCATCCTCAGTTTAGTAAAAATTCGACCATTTTTATGTCATTTGTGGGAGAGTTCAAGGGACTTTTGGGAACAGAGGTGGTCAGGGGCGTATTATCCGACGGCAAGCTTACAAATGCGAAGATAATTTTTAAGGCAGTTCCCAAGAGTAGAGGGGGGAGACATTTTGGTTCACGGCTCTTTTTTTTGAAAGACGGTAGTTTGCTCGTATCACTAGGGGACAGAGGACATCGTCCTAACGGCCAAAGTTTAGCTACTCATCCAGGATCAATTGTCAGAATAGATGTTGACGGAGGTTACCCCCATGATAACCCCTTTGTACGAAATCAATCAGCATTACCAGAGATTTACACTTTTGGTAACAGAAATGTGCAGGGATTATTTTGGGATGAGCAGACTGATAACATTTGGGCTACGGAGCATGGACCTCAAGGAGGATGTGAGCTCAATCTTATAGAGCCCGGTTTAAACTATGGTTGGGCCGAAGTGACCCACGGTAGAAACTATATAGTAGGGACTCGTATTGGGGAAGGCACATCTCGGATGGATGTTGCCCCTCCCGTGTTCTATTGGAGTCCTTCAAATGCTCCATCCGGTCTGACTTTATATCGGGGGGATGCTTTCCCAGAGTGGAATGGTAATCTGTTTTTGGGGTCCTTGAGGTTTAGGGGTCTCAGCCGATTGACTTTAAAGGGAAATGAGGTGGATTCAGAGGAACGATTGCTAGAAGGAAAAATCGGCAGGGTGAGAACGGTGGTCACGGGACCAGACGGTTTCATTTACATTTTGACAGACGAAAATGATGGGCAGGTGCTTAGATTACAGCCTCCATCTTAGAGAAAGGACTTTTACTGCTGCTTTTTAAGGAAGTCTGTTAAAACCTTCTCAAATCTTTCAGGGTTGTCTATAAAAGGCCAATGACCACTGTCTTCGAAAAGTATTACTTCTGCCTGGGGAAAAAACTCTTTTTGTGCTTCGGCATATTTTACCGGTACATACGGGTCCTCTACTCCCCAAACTACTAAGCAAGGAATGTTCTTCGGAAGCAGCGATTCGACTGCTTTATCGACGAGCGTCGAATTCATTTTTGATACGTCAGTATCTCGATAAAGTCTCAGGACTGCCCGCTTAGTTTTTTTATCAAAATTTTCAATGATCTCGTTAATATAGCTTGGTGGTAGGCCTCTAGGATTGCCCACTTTTAATCCTATGTTGAAAACCAGCCAATGTGGCAGCATCATCACGAGTTCTCCTACGAGGGGAATGCGCCAAAGTTTCGCGAACAAATGCCATCGATAGTCCCGCATTAGTCCAATGTTGACTAAAGTGATACTGTTTACTTGGTCCGCATTCTCAACCGCCCACGCTAGCCCCCAGGCACCACCGAAATCGTGAATCACAAGGTCAATTTTCTTTAGTCCAAGATCTTCTATTAATAGGTTTAGATGTTCTTTATAACCTTCAATTGAATAATTGAAATCATCAGGTTTGCCTGCTTTACCAAAACCTGGCATGTCAGGCGCAGCCACAAAAGTGAACTCAGACAAAGGATTAAGTAACGCTTTCCAGTCAGAACCTGACCCCGGGTTTCCGTGGATAAATATTACTCCCGCCTCGCTTTTTTCTCCTCCAAATAAGCATGGGGTCTTTATTCCTTGCAAAATTATGTTCTCAGAGCGCATGGCATTCTCCGTTGGCCGTTCCATACTTTATAGGCTACCATATTCCTTGGCTTTAAAAATTACATTATTAGTTGACAGGAGAGAAACAAAATGGCTGACGCAGTTATTGTATCCACAGCCCGTACACCTTTGTGTAAAAGTTGGAAGGGATCATTTAATATGACGCATGGCGCTAGTTTGGGTGGACATGTGGTTAGCGAAGCTCTCAGTAGGGCGGGTGTTGAGGCTGATGCAGTTGATGATGTAATTATGGGGTGCGCGAACCCAGAAGGGGCGACTGGGCATAATATTGCACGCCAGATAGCTTTACGAGCCGGTCTTCCTGTCAGCACCTCAGGGATGACGGTGAACCGCTTTTGCTCTTCTGGTCTGCAAACTGTGGCGTTAGCGGCCCAACGTGTTATCGCTGGAGAAGCGGAAGTGTTCGTGGCGGGGGGGGTAGAATCTATATCTTGTGTTCAAAACGAAATGAATTCCCACTTCACCCACGAGAAATGGTTAACGGAAAAAAAGCCTGAAATCTACTGGAGTATGCTGCAGACCGCTGAACAAGTGGCTTCTAGATATAAAATTTCTAGAGAAGATCAGGACGAATATGGTGTTCAAAGTCAGCAAAGAGCATCTGCGTCTAGAGAGGCAGGAAAATTTGACGAAGAAATAGCACCAATGACAACTATAATGAAAGTGGTCGATAAAAATTCCGGTGCTGAAAGTCAGAAAGAGGTAACAGTCGCTCAGGATGAAGGTATCCGACCAGATACAACCATTGAAGGCGTTTCGCAGATAAGGCCAGCCCTCGAGGGTGGGGTTATCGCCGCGGGTAATGCCAGTCAGTTTTCAGACGGGGCGGCCGCGCAAGTAATCATGAGCGACCGTCAGGCCGCCGCACGTGGTATCGAACCTTTAGGAATATTTAAAGGTTTTGCTGTGGCAGGTTGTGAACCCGATGAAATGGGGATAGGTCCAGTATTCGCAATCCCAAAGTTGCTGAAACAGACAGGAAAAAAAGTTGAGGATATTGATCTTTGGGAACTTAATGAGGCTTTCGCCGTGCAGGTAATTTATTGTCGTGACCAATTGGGAATACCCAACGACATCTTAAACGTCGATGGGGGCTCTATTGCTGTAGGCCATCCGTATGGTATGACAGGGAGTAGACTTGTTGGCCATGCGCTGATAGAAGGGAAGAGACGAGGGGCTAAAAACGTTGTTGTAACAATGTGCATAGGAGGAGGTATGGGTGCGGCAGGCCTTTTTGAGGTATGTTGATTTCTAAGACTAGGATGAGGTTTAGCCACTTAACCTGTGCCTTGTCTTTTCTTCTCGCGACATTGTTATCCACCGGCGCAATCGCTAGTGATGAGGCCGCTGTAGAACTATGGTTAGAGGAGGCTGGAGATGCCCCGATAGATGGACTAAAAGAGGGTTTCTATGGGCGAAAAGATCTGGATGCATTGGCAAATTATTTTCCTCCAGGTCTTCTAAGATTATTAGACTTTGATGGGTTTGAGCTGAACCTTACCAATTCCCAAAGTTACAAGAAACACAAAAGCTTTGTGGAAGCAACGAAAAAGTTTTTAGGTCAGGCCCAACTGACGGGCGAACAACAGTTAACTAATTATGTGGCTGGACAGCCTTTTTCAGCTGAGCAAATTCAGGAGAGCACGGTCGAGAGTGCGGGCACTATGATAGCTTGGAATAATGTCCATAGATGGCATTATTACGGGTATTCCGTGGAAAACGGATTAGCCTTCATCAAACCCAATGCGGAAAGTTCTACCACTAAATTACCCCCAGGTTTTGAAGGGGGAGGAGATGTCTACAGAAATCTAACCATGTTTTATCATCGGGTATATCTATCAGGGCTGTCAACTGAGAAAGATAACGATTACCGACTGTCCGTAGATGGTAGTGATAAATATTTGTTCAAAGAATATATTGAGATGCTATCCCCATATGATGTCGCGGGTATGAAATTTGTCCTAGAAAGACCTATCGAACAAAAGGAAGGAGATCAAGTCAATTCATATTTGCCCACTGAAAGGAGGGTGAGAAGGCTATCTGCAAAAGAACGAGCGGATAGCTACATCGGAACCAATTGGACTTTCGATGACTTCGAAGGTTGGTCCGGAATGGTCATTGATAATGACTGGAAGCTAGTCGGTAAAAAAGTTGTGCCGCATGTTTTAAACTCAGAGAATGAAGTACCACGCTTTTTTGGCCCGATGAGCACTATACCAAGAGATAGATGGCAACTGAGATCATGCTATGTGGTAGAAGCAGTTCCAAAATGGGATGGCCATCCTTATGGTCGTAGACTCATTTTTGTCGATGAAGAAAATTTTCTTATCCCAATGACTTTGGTGTTTAATAGAGAGGGACAACTTTGGAAAATATTCATCACCACGTATCAGAAAGATGCGAATGTTCCCGAGCCAACAATCATGGAGTCTATTCCTAGGTGGCGTGGTTCAGTCGCTATCAATCTTTTAGATGGCTCAGCCAATGTCAGTCCTGCTATTGGGTCGACTAATTTTCCGAAGGTTAAAGCTTCGACTGTCCGTAAAATTTTTAGCATAAGTAATTTAACGGGTGGACGCTAAAGGAAATCGAAACCGTTAAAAGAGAAGTCTTAATTCAGCGCGGTTTGAGTTGTAGAAAGCAATGAAGAAGCATTAAAGAGAATGTTTTCACTAGGTCTTTTGGACCTGCAATGTCGCAAAATTAGAGCGTGTGTAATTTTTAAGTTTAAGGGAGGGAGCATTAAAATGACATTTCCGCAAGATATTTCCCCGATTAATTCAGAGTTAATGGATACTTTAGTAAGTTTCAGCGAAGAGGGCTGGATACCTCAACCCTTTGACCCAGAGCGAGCTTTTATGCGCATTCTTTGGGTTGGTTCCGAGGCTGGGAGTTGGGCAGTTCATTTTAGATGGTTGAAAGGGTTTACGGCACCTCAACATAAGCATTTATCGGCATCTCATACCTATATTTTGAAAGGCAAACTACAAGTTCGAGATGGAACGCTTAACGCTGGCGATTATGTATATGAACCAAACGGAATGATTCACGGCGCAACTACAGCATTGGAAGATACAGAATATTTGTTCATTTGCAATGGACCAATTTTGTTTTTTGACGATGGTGGATTTACCTCTTATCTTGGTTGGGAAGAATTGCTTCGAATGAAAAAATCCCATGAAACTAAAAGTCGTAGCGTAGCGTGATTAATATCCCATGAAACTTTACTGGTTTCGAGTAGCTCCCAATCCAACTAAAGTGAGGCTCTATATAGCTGAAAAAATATTCGGAGGGGCAAAGATAGAGTTCGAATCTGAAGTTGTCAAGATCGTGAAAGGGGAAGGTCAGTTGCCACAATTTCTGGAGAAAAACCCCTTTGGTACGGTTCCAGTGCTTGAACTGGATGACGGTTTTAGAATTAGTGAATCCCTTTCTATTATAGAGTACCTTGAGGAGACTTTTCCTGACCCTAATATGTGGGGTAGCACTCTAAAACAACGGGTTAGAGGAAAGGAACTAGAGCGGATAGCTGAAATGAAAGTATTAGAACCAATCGCTCAATACATACATGCCACACAGTCGCCGATAGGATTACCCCCCAATGCAGTGCTTGCTAGCAATGCACTATCTACAATAGTTAAACCTTTAGAATTTTTCGAAGGTTTGATGGCAGACGGCCGAAAATACCTGTGTGGAGAATCCGTCACGGTAGCAGACTGTACTATGCAAGCTGGTTTTCAGTTCGCTAGATTTGCAAAAATGGACTTGGATCTAGATAATCACCCAAGGCTCAAGAACTGGGATGCGGTGTATAGAGAAAGAACACCCGCTACTGAAATTCTGGTAGCCTGATTTTTAAATGGATTTCAGTCTAGTGGTATTCTAAGAAGCATAATTCGGAGTTCGCATGGTGAAAGAGAAAGGGTCTTATCCTAGAATAGAGGAACACTTGGAACAGCATAATATAGTTCTCTTCATGAAGGGTTCCAAGGCTACACCACAGTGTGGTTTTTCTGCCAAAGTTGTCAATATATTGGAGGAGGTCGTTGATGGCTTCCATTCAGTGGATGTCTTGCTCGATCCTCAATTGAGAGAAGACCTAAAAATTTTTTCTGATTGGCCTACAATCCCCCAACTGTTTGTGAATAAGGAATTCATAGGCGGGTGTGATCTTGTCGAACAGCTTTTTATTTCAGGAGAATTGCACGAACAACTAGGCGAGGAAAAAAACGATAGATCTACTGTACCTAAAATTCATGTAAGTGAAGAGGCAGCGGCGGTGATTAAACAAGGAGTGGATAGATCAGGAAATGAAGTTTTACATCTGACTATCGACGAATCGTTTAATCACGATTTTAAAATAGGACCAAAAGATCCGTCTAGGACTTGTGTATTAGCTGGTGGTGTGGAGATTCATCTCGATCGAGATTCCCTTGATCGTGCTTCTAATCTTAGGATCGGAATGATCGATTCAGATAAAGGGTACGGATTTGAGATCTTCAATCCCAATGTAGCCAGTGGTTTCAAAGATATCTCTGTTCAAGAGCTGAAGGAGTTGGAGGATAGCGGAGAGGAATTCTTTTTATTTGATGTTCGAACGGTGGAGGAACGTAAGATAGCTTGTCTCCAGAATTCGATATTACTTGATGAAAGTGCTGTTGAGACTATAAAAAATATCGACCAAGATACACGACTTATTTTCTACTGCCATTCGGGTGTTCGAAGCCAAGAGGCTGCAAAGTACTTTTTTGATAAAGGCTACACTCAATCCTTTAATTTGGTTGGCGGGATAGATGCCTGGTCGGTTTATGTGGACCCAACGATACCAAGATATTAATATTAACTCGTCGAATTTCACGCTGCGGTGTTTTCAAATCTACAATAAAGCTTGCCGAATATCCCCAAGAATTTTTGTAAAGTAAGCCGTAAATTGTGCTCCAGCGACTCCATCTATTACCCTGTGATCATAGGAAAGTGTAATTGGTAAAATCAGCCGGGGGACAAAAGAGCCATCCAGCCAGACTGGGCTCATCTTAGAAGGGGAAATACCAAGGATTGCTACCTCTGGTATATTTATTACCGGGGTGAAGTTAGTACCAGATATTCCTCCGAGATTAGAAATAGTGAAATTACCGCCCTCGATATCAGATGGGGTTATTTTGTTTGTTCGAGCCTTTTCAGCTAGTTCTTGAATATTCTCCGCTATTTCTAGAACCCCTTTCTTGTCTGCTTCCTTTATAACGGGAACAATCAACCCTCTTTCCGTGTTGACGGCGATTCCTATGTTCACATACTTTTTTTGGGTTATGCTCTTTAAGTCACTATTTAGTGATGAGTTGAACCTGGGAAATTTTTGTAATGATTTGGCAGCAGCGTTGACGATAAAGGCTAATAAGGTCAATTTAGTGCTCTTTTTGTTGGTTTCTTCTAGTTTCCTTCTTCGAAAGCGCTCCAATTCGGTAATATCAGCTTCATCCATCTGGAAAACATGGGGTGCGGTAATCCAACTTCGGTGTAAACTCTCCCCTGTTAATCTTTGGACTTTAGTGAGCTCAACCCTATCAATATCCCCAAATCGACTATAGTCTATCTCAGGTAAGGAGGGCAGATTTCCGAAGGTTCTTTTTTCTTCATCATTTATCTTCAAATTCTCTTTCACAAATTCCCGAATGTCTGAGTGTAAAATTCTCGATTTTTTGCCACTCCCCTGAACTATTCTTATGTCGACGCCAAGCTCTCTAGCGAATTTTCTTACAGAGGGGCTTGCATGAGGCACCAAGTAGGATGTTTTGGGGAAGTTGGAAGTTTCTTCCCTTATAGAAGAAATATCTTTCTCTTTGGGTCCAATCGAATTTGAGGTTTCAGGAATTGCTTCTTTTGGAGAGGCTTGGAGTTGGTTGGTCGTTTCATTTTGCCTCGATGGAGAGATGAGAGCGACTAGATCTCCTTCGCCAACTTTATCTCCGAGTCCTACACAAACTTTTTGAACTAGCCCGTTTTCAGGGGAAGGAAGATCCATGGTTGCTTTGTCGCTTTCAAGGACAACCATGGTTTGCTCTTTCTTTATCTCGTCCCCGTCTTTCACTAGTATTTCTATGATATCAACTTCATCAAAGTCACCTATATCGGGTACGCGAATTTCGGTGGTCTCTGCAGATGTATGGAGTGCGACTAAATCGGTTGTTTCTCTGCCTACAATAGCCATGTCTTTTTCTTCTCGTTCATTTTCCATTGTGGACAATTCTTCTATTTCAAATGCTTTGTCGCCTTTGCTTACCTTATCCCCTACTGATACTAAGATTTGACCTAGCGTCCCTGAAGCAGGTGATGGGATATCCATGGTTGCCTTGTCACTTTCCAAAGTCATTAGAGGCGTTTCTATAGATATTTTATCTCCTACAGAAACCAATATCTCTATCACATCGACTTCCTCAAAGTCCCCTATGTCTGGTATAAGTACGTCCATTTTCTTGGCCTTATCTCACTTTAGTTAACTGTAGATCGGGTTGATTTTGTCTGGATTTATCTTGTATCTATCTATAACGTCTAATACTAGTTCGTTTGAAACAAAACCCTCATCAGCCAGAGCTTTTAAAGCGGTTAGCACAATAAACGTGGAATCCACTTCAAAATGCTCTCTAAGTTTTCTACGAGAGTCGGATCTTCCGTAACCATCAGTACCAAGTACTTTGTAAGTATTAGGTATGAACTCTCGGATCTGATCGGCGTAAGCTTTCATGTAATCAGTTGCAGCAACACATGGACCTTCAAATTTCTCTAGAGATTGTTCCACAAAACTTTTTCTCGGTGTCTCCAACGGATGCAATGTATTCCATCGATCACAATCCAATCCTTCTTTACGCAGTTCGTTGAAGCTGGTTACGCTCCAAATATTTGCCCCAATGTTGTAAATCCCCTCTAGTATTTCACCAGCCCTAATGACTTCTCTTAGTATTGCACCGCTTCCTAAAAGCTGTATTTTCGCATCAACATTTTCTTTGAAGAGGTACATACCCTTTAAAATGTTTTTCTCTTGTCCTTCGGGCATGGCTGGATGAGAATAGTTTTCATTCATTACGGTAATGTAAAAGAATATATTTTCCTGATCTTGGTACATTCTTTTGAGTCCATTATGGATTATCGTTGCTAGTTCATATCCAAAGGTAGGATCATAACTAAGACAGTTGGGAATAGTGGATGCCATTAAATGGCTGTGGCCATCTTGATGCTGTAATCCCTCCCCGGCCAACGTAGTTCTCCCGGCAGTCCCGCCGAGCAAAAACCCTCTCGCCTGCATATCGCCTGCTGCCCAGGCCAGGTCTCCTACTCTTTGAAAGCCAAACATCGAATAAAATATATAGAAGGGAATCATCGGTAAATCATGATTTGAGTATGAGGTGGCGGCCGCTATCCAAGAACACATAGCCCCAGCTTCATTTATCCCTTCTTCTAGGATTTGCCCTTGGATATCTTCACGATAGTACATAAGCTCGTCATGGTCTACAGGTTCATAAAGTTGGCCAACAGCGGAGTAAATACCTAGTTGACGAAACATGCCCTCCATTCCAAACGTTCTGGCTTCGTCGGGGACAATGGGAACGATTTTTTCTCCGATCTGCTCGTTCTTCGTGAGAGCATTAAGTATTCTAACAAACGCCATGGTGGTAGACAGTTCTCTTTCGCCTGAGCCACCAAGGAGGCTATCAAAAATAGAAATTGCTGGTATCTCTATTTGTGTCGACCTAGTTCTCCTTTTCGGGAGAAAACCCCCAAGAGCTTCTGTCCTTTCCCGGAGGTAAACCATCTCCGGGCTATCTTCGGGTGGACGATAGAACGGGGCATCCGCTATGTCGGCATCAGAGATCGGTATATTGAATCTGTCTCTGAAGATTTTCAGTGCCTCCTCACCCATTTTCTTTTGTTGATGCGTGATGTTTTTCCCTTCTCCTGCTTCTCCCATTCCATAACCCTTTACGGTTTTGCATAATATCACTGTTGGTTGGCCCTTATGGTTAACAGCGTTTGCATATGCAGCGTAAACCTTGTGAGGGTCGTGTCCCCCGCGATTGAGTCGCCAAATATCCTCGTCGCTCATATTTGCAACCATAGCCTTCAGTGTTGGATCTTTGCCAAAAAAATGCTCTCTCACAAAAGCACCGTCGTTAGCCTTGTAGGCTTGATATTCTCCGTCTACAGCCTCTTCCATCCTAGAGACAAGTTTTTGATTCTTGTCTTTTGCAAGAAGAGGATCCCACGCAGATCCCCAAATTACTTTGATGACATTCCAACCAGCCCCTCTAAAGTCGGATTCCAGTTCTTGAATTATTTTTCCATTCCCTCTCACTGGGCCGTCTAAACGTTGAAGGTTACAGTTTATGACGAAAATGAGGTTGTCTAATTTTTCTCGGGAGGCTAAAGCGGCAGCCCCGAATGCCTCAGGTTCATCCATTTCGCCATCACCCATAAATGCCCAAACTTTTCTATCGTGGTCATTAGCTAATTTTCGGTTCGCTAGGTAGCGCATGAAGCGCGCCTGATAAATTGCCATGATAGGACCAAGCCCCATAGAAACCGTTGGAAATTGCCAAAAGTTAGGCATTAACCAAGGGTGTGGGTAGGAGGATAAACCATTTTCCCCAACTTCTTGTCTGAAATTACCTAGTTCATTCTCATCTATTAGTCCCAGAAGATATGCTCTTGCGTAGACACCTGGAGCTGAGTGGCCCTGGAAAAAAACAAGATCGCCCTCGTGAGATTTATTTGGTGCGCGCCAGAAATGGTTGTAGCCAACATCGTATAGCGTTGCAGCACTAGCGTAGCTTGCTATGTGCCCTCCCAATTCGCTGTTCTTCCTGTTTGCCTGAACGACCATGGCTAGGGCATTCCAACGACTAATAGATCTTATCCTCACTTCTAATGCTGGATCGCCAGGCGTGTACGCTTCATTTTGAGGGGGAATGGTGTTGATGTAGGCAGTTTCTGCAGAATAAGGCAGATTGACACCAGACCGCCTAGCGGTATCAATCAATTGCTCTAGAATAAAGTGGGCCCTCTCACTTCCTTCTAATTCAACTACCGCTTGTAGGGCTTCGAGCCACTCTTTTGTCTCTTCCGAATCTATGTCATTTTTTAAAGCCATACCTGACTCCTGTTGACCAAATGTTCTTCATGATTTTTGTTTTTCTGATTTATTCGAGTTTCACTCGGAGGTTTCTCTAGATTTATTTACAAGGTCTAATCTGTTCGCATTTTACACCTTTTTCATAAATAAATTTCACTAGGGAGGATCCTGCAGCAAATCTTTCATTTAGGACACGTATTGTTTTACCCCGATCAATCTCTAGAATAAAGCAATCTGCGTTATCTCCTTCTCTAGTGCATATAAATTCGATAGGACTGCTTTTGTTAAAGTATGAGTGTAAAAGGTAACCATCCGCAGTTTTTTCCCACCTCCTGACGAATCTTTCATTAGTGCATTGACAAGATTGGTATCTATCTGCAAGCTCCACGAATTTGCCGACGGTCAGGAAAGGGTGGTTACTCCCTTCAAGGCGGTTGACAATTTTCGCACTCAAAATATCTCGGGGAGTTGTAGTCTGTTTCGCTATAGAACGACTTTCTTCCGAAAATTTGGTATATCCTGAGCAACCCATTAAGGCAAATACCATAAGGCATATGAGGTAATTTTTACATAAATTATTCATTTAAATTATTGAGGTAAAAGGCCGTTTTTTCTTTTTCGAAATCTATCCGAGCTATCATCAAATTGATTACTTTTTTGATTAGATGCTCCAGTTTTGAGTTTGGGCTGTAATCGGCATTGGTAAAAAAATCTATTCTGTTAGCATTAAGGAGTTGTTGGCACACTTCTACGGCTTTTTTGTCGCCAGATTTGTGTACTGCAATAGCGTAGCCCCCATAGTTTTTCACCACGGTCATTGAAGGCACATCTGTTAAACCATCTCCAATGTAAAGCATGTTCCTGAAAGGTATAGGGCGATCGCTCTCCGGCATAAACAAATTTATGTTTTCTGATGTTTCTTCCAATCCTTTATTTATCCTAAATAAGTACTGGGTTTTAGCCGTGTCATTAATCACGGTGGTTGGAAATCGTGCGACTTCATGATGATCGAAATAGTATTCTGAGGCATAAATCTTTTGGAAGAATTTTTTGATGCTTACACCCTCTAGAATTTCTCCAAGACCAGCAGAGACAATGTAATGTTTGGTTTCGACGGTACCTCGACTTTGCTCTTCTGTATATTTGTTTATTCTGTCAAACCAACTTTCTACGCCAGGGTAATATTTAATATGACTCGCAAGTTGGCGCAATGACTCTCTACTAAGATGAGCTTTTTTCTGCTCTATTTTTTCGATGAGTAATCGCATGTAAGTCAAGATGGAGTCGCCACCAGTTCGCCTTTTCTCTTCATCTACCTCACTCCAGAATTGCTCTGCCTCTAAGCCTAATTCGGGTAAAACAGTGTACTCTTGCATGGGTTGGGGTGTTAGGGTGCCATCAAAATCGTAAACAAAGGCAAGTCGGTTTTGCTTTAGAATTTTGGTGCTGTCTTTCATAATGTTTCTCTAAAACCTTTAAGTACTCTTCGGACATTGATTTTCGGAAATACCTAACAACAAAATCGCTCGAAATGCAAAGCTCCTTACTCTGTTTTGGTTGCCCACCAAGGCGTATGTTAGGTTCGCCTCAGTTGATAGACACGAGGGTGGGTTTGCTCAACTTAGCCTCTTTCAAATCCCTCAGTCTGGGAAAGTAGCATGAACCTAGCTGAAAAGCTTCCTCCGTATTTTTCTAACGCTAATTTCATTCTTATTTAGACCGTTGGCCAACGTGAATAACGCGGGTTCTATTTACTTTTGTCTCGAAAGATGGCCAGAATCACCCGGCAGGCAGTTTTGGGGCTAGGTATGACAAAATTAGCAACTTCCCGAATTTTATTGCTCGGGTACACCGTGTCTGGCACCAGTATTGTGAACATGTTTGCCGCCACGGCTGATTCTACCCCAATCGCTGAGTCTTCTACTGCTAAACATTCTTCAGGATGATAGCCGAGCGCCTCAGCTGCTTTTAGAAAAATCTCTGGGTCCGGCTTCCCGTTTCTCACCTGATCTCCCCCAATTATAATGTCGAACGGGTCGTGTATCCCAGCTATTCTCAATGAGCGCTCGGCTTGTTCGGTTGGAGTTGAAGTTGCCACAGCTAAGGGGATTTTTTCTTCACTTAGGCGCCTAAGTAATTCCGGAATGCCTGGTTTCGGAGAGATTCCGTTCTCCTCAGTATGAGAAATCCAGTTATATGCGAAAATCCGTTTGAAATCTTCAAGCGGAAATTTCGGTCCTAGTGATTTTACTATGGCTCTCTCCAAAGATTCTCTTGGTAATCCAACCCAGGTGCTGTAGGTTTTTTCATCAATGGAGAATCCTAATTCTGAGGCGCTGCGATTAGCTATTAATTTGAAAAGTGGTTCGGAATCTATGATTGTTCCGTCCATATCGAAGATCGCTGCTGACAATTTTTTGAAATTGCCCACTAGATTTCTCTCATCAAGCTGTCAAGTAAATTTTTAGGCTCTTGGTTAATAACCATTTGCTTCTCTAGGCTATGGTGCGTTAAAGCATTCTTTTGAAAGTGTTTAAGCATTGCAAAGAGTGGGGTGTAGAATCCATTCAAGTCCAAAAAACCAATTGGCTTAGTTAGCTGCCGAAGCTGAAGAAGAGCCAATACTTCCGTAATCTCATCTAAGGTGCCTATCCCTCCAGGCAAAGCTATAAAACCATCGGCCATTTTAAGCATCTCTTTTTTTCTTTCGAACAACGTTTTGACCACTCTTTTTTCATATTGGTGATTTTTAGGATTTTCAACTTGGTTTAGAAAGGTTGGTATGACTGCAATCACATCCCCGCTCTTTTCGTGACACCCAGATGCGACCGCGCCCATTAATCCCTGGTTCCCACCCCCGTAAATTAAAGTTAAGCCTCTCAGGGCTAATTCTTCCCCGAGTGACCTGCTTTTTTCAAAAAAAAACTGATTGCCTACCTGTGATCCACAGAACACACATATTTTTTTCGTGCCCATAATTTATTAATACGCCATCCATATTAAAGTTGAGTTTTCCATTACCCAGTTTCCCGAGCTATCTTTTTTTAAGCCCAAAAAGCGCCCAGTGCCGCAATTTGGACCGCAGTGGTATTCGACGAGTACGATGCTCTTTTCTAACTGTGCATCAAAACCTGGTTTGGAGAGTCTTATAAACCCATCAGTATTTTTATATCGTTTTGAGAATGTGTCCCAAGTAGCATTTAAATCCTTGTCTTTAAAAATTAAATTAAAATCTTTTTTTGTTAAGACTTTGTAGTTGATTGACAGGTCTAAGCTTTCAGTAATTATTTGACGTTTGGAATTCTTTTCTTTCCAATCATTAAGTATTTCTTCCTGAGAATTTAATTCTTCCATTAATTTTATCTGCTCAGCATGGCCAATAGTATGCAAAGTGTTTCCAGTTGATTCTTCATGGATGAGTACTTGGCTTCTCGCAGAACCTCTTCCCTGATGTAAGATCTCGCGATAGATCGCGACCTCTTCCTTTTGGAAAATTATTTCACCAAAAACTTCTGGAGCAAGCAAATTGGAAATAACCAAAAAAACGATAATTCGAGATCGATTCATTTTTCCTATGGAGCTCAACTTTCATCTATCCGCTGTTATAGCTTCTCTTATCTGATTTAAACTAGAGAGGTCTTCTAAACTATCCAGTAGGCCTAGAATCTTGATGCTAGATTCCTCACCTAATAAATTGGCGCAATTAGCTGAGAATTTTTCCTTTATCTCTGATTTGCTGAGGGGGTTTCTCAATGATCCACGGTTGTATTTTACCTCTACCTCTATCGTTTGATTATCTGTGGTCTCGACAATTATTATGCCAGAGAAATATTTCGGATACAGTGACCTGTCAGTATCTGTGTAGTAGATCTTGGTTGCTAGATCCAGTACCGAGGGATTGCTCAAGGCATCGGCGGTGAGTTCTTTCAGAGTGAAACGGTTATACACGAAAACTGCGGATATGATGTAAGGTATGCTGAATTGAGCCTCATAAGAATTGGCGGGGCGTCTTTTCTTGACTATTGGTTCGCATACAACTGGGATTTGGTCCCTGTGTACCAAAGCTGTAATTTTCCTTATCGAATTGGATGTTAGTTTATGCTCTCTCTTCAACTTTAAAGCACAATCAGCGAAGGCATGGTTGAAATGACAAGCGGGATACGGCTTTATTGCGTTCCCAAGAGTCTGCCATGTAGTTCCTAAGGTGTTAATTTCTCGGTAGATCTCATTTCTTTTATCTTTGCCAAGTAGGTTTTTAAAGAGACCAAATTGTCCTTCCAAAGGTCGTTTAGGACCTACGAAATTATGTTTTGCTAAGGACGCGGCTGTTATTCCAGAGACAGCAGCCCATGCAGGGTGGATTCTTTTAGTCCAAGCTCCCTCTGTTATGAATTCCATATTCCCCGCTGCCATGCTAGATACAATACCGATGGCATTCTGGATTTGAATAGTACTTAAATTATATAAATAGGATGCCGTAATAGTGCAACCAAAGGCCCCAATTATCCCAGTGGGGTGGTGCCCCAGTTTTTGTAATTGACCCTCGGCCACTATTCCAATCCTAGCCGTTATCTCGGTTCCAAATATGAAAGCTACTAGTGTTTTCATGCCAGGGGAGTTAGTTTCCAATCCAACGCTTAAAGCGACCGGCCATAAACTACTAGAGCAATGGGTGACGGCGTCCAAATGTGTATCATCGTAATCCAACCCGTGAATTAATGCTGCGTTACAGAAGGCGGCATCTCGCATTGATAAACCCTTACTTTGTCCTATTACTGGAGAGGTGCCCGGTCCAGAGAGTTCAGTCATTGTTTTTAAAACAGTTTGACTAAAATCGAAACTTCTTGATGCATAGGCGATCCCTACGGTGTCGATAATGCAAAGCTTAGCAAGATCTAGAACATTTCTAGGTATTTCTTGGGCTGGAAACGAGTTGGTGAAGGCAGAGATAAGTTCCGATATTGAATTTTCTTGAATGTTCATTTATCCACTATTTTATTAATGATATCGTAAAGCATTGTTGTAGTGGAGTATGAAAGATATGGGTTTAGGTGTCATTTTTTTTCTCACACTAATAATGGCAGCGCCAATAGAATTGTCTGCTTCAGATGCTGTGTCTGTCGATCCTTGGAATGAAACTGCGAGGTACCTCCAAGAGACCGAAGCCAAGCAAGGGTTTTTACCTAAAGTAAAAGACCTTGTCCCTAACTTAACCGTGGCGGATGCCTACAAGATCCAGAATAGCTTTATTCAACTTATGAACAAAGGCGCTGTAATAGCAGGCTATAAAGCTGGCTTTACAGGAGTTGAGGGCAGAGAGGAATTCGAACTTCAACATCCTGTTTCTGGGGTTTTATTCGAGGGTTGTGGTTATGAGGACGGAGTTGTTATTAGCCTTTCGGAGCATCCTGGCCTTATGCTAGAAATGGAATTAGGTTTCCGGTTGAAAAAAAGGTTGAAAAATCGCCTTAAAGAACCAAAAGACTTAGACGGTTTAATAAGTGATGCGTTACCTGTTATTGAATTACCGCACCTTAAATTTAAGAATTTGGAAGGCATTACAGGAGTTGATTTAGTCTCGACTAATATGGCCGCCGCTTGTTGGATCGAGGGAGATCCAATGAAAGATCTAACTCCCAAGAGTTATGATGATTTAGAAGTTTTGCTTTACCAAGATAGTAAGTTGATAGATTCTGGCTTGGCGGGGGCTGTAAATGGCCAGCGACAGGCTCTAATGTGGCTAATTAATCATCTTCTCGATAGGAATGTTGAGTTGCATGAAGGTTTGCTATTGCTCACCGGGAAAATCGGAAAAATTAACCTAGCTCGAGTAGGGAAATATCGAGCTATTTACGGCAACAACGAGGTGCTTTTTGAAATAAACCCTTAGTGGAATCCAAATTGATTAGTTGCTTAGTGTAATCCCATAGCCTGAACAATAGTCGCAGCAATTTCTTCGATAGACACGGTAGAGGTATCTAAGAACGGTAAGTTCTCTGCTTTGAACAATGTTTCGGCAATGGAAACCTCTTTGCGACAATTACTTAGCTTCGAGTATTCTCCTTCTGGTCTTCTCTCTCTTCGAATTCTGCTTAATTGCTCTGGGCGTATTGTTAGGCCATAAACTTTGTTTTTGACGCTACGTAAAACTTCAGGCATCTTTAGTTTATTAAAATCGTCTGAAGTCAGTGGGTAATTGGCGGCTTTTAGGGAATAGTGCATTGAGAGGTACAAGCAAGTGGGTGTTTTTCCACATCTTGAAACTCCCATCAAAACTATGTCCGCCTCGTGGAAATCACTTGGACTCAATCCATCGTCATGGTTTAGTGTGAAATTTAAGGCGCTAAGCCTAGTCTCATAGGCGGTTGTATCACTAATACCGTGCATTTTCCCCGCACTCCGCGAGGAATTGGATTCCAACGCCTTTTCAAGTGGCCCGACAAATGTGCCGAACAAATCAAATACATTCGGCGAACTGGTTGCTATAATTGATAGAATTTCAGGGTCAGTTAAGGTGCTGAAGACTATAGGGTCTTCCCCGTCTACCTTGGTTTGTTCAATGATTGTAGATACGGCATTTTTTGCGGAGGTAACATCGGTGACAAACGGGATAAAGGTTTTAGTGAACTGTATTTTAGGAAACTGGGTAAGAAGGCTACCCCCGAGAGTTTCGGCTGTAATTCCAGTTCTATCGGAAATAAAGAAAACTTTTCTTTTAGTCAAAATAACGCGGTCCCTATAAAGATTTAACAAGAAAGCATTAAATATTAGTATACCTTGGAGAGCAAAGAAAATGCGTAAATTAAAAATGAGTGATAGCCATGAGTAAATATGTCTTACCCTTAGATCAACTAAGTTTGGTCGATATCAACTTGGTTGGTGGGAAAAATGCTTCCCTCGGGGAAATGATAACTCACTTGAATGATGCGGGCATCAAGGTTCCAGGAGGTTTTGCTACTACAACCAATTCGTTTGCTTTGTTTTTAGAACAAAATAATCTAGTGCAAAAAATTAAAGAGTTAACAGAAAAACTGGATGTTTCGGACCTTAAACAATTGAAAGCAGTCGGGGCTCAAGTGCGGGCTATGGTGATGGAGTCTGAACTGCCCGATGTGGTCGTGGAGGCACTAAGGCTATCGTATGATAGATTATGCGATGAGGTTGCAGGTGAGTTTTCAGTCGCTGTACGCTCATCAGCTACCGCAGAAGATCTTCCTGATGCTTCATTTGCCGGGCAACAAGAGACTTTTTTGAATGTAAGAGGTTTCGACAATGTGCTGGTGAGAATCAAGGACGTTTTCGCTTCTTTGTACAACGACCGAGCTATTTCTTATCGTAGTCACCAGGGTTATGTTGATGGTGAGGTCTCTATCTCTGCGGGTATCCAGAGGATGGTACGAAGCGATATTGCCTCTAGTGGTGTCATGTTCACGTTGGATACAGAGTCGGGTTATCGAGATGTAGTTTTTATAACTTCCAGCTATGGGTTGGGAGAGTTAGTTGTTCAGGGAGCAGTAAACCCTGATGAGTTCTATGTTTGTAAAAAAGCATTAGGAAGAGGAGATCGTGCAATACTCAAACGAGGTCTGGGCTCTAAACATCTGTCTATGAAATTTATCGATAAGGGAAGTAGTGCAGTGAGCGAGGAAGTAGAAACAGTTAATGTAACTTCGCAAAAATCACAAATTTTTAGTCTCAAAGATGAAGAAATAGAACAGTTGGCAAAAATCGGAGTGCGGATTGAAGAACATTATGGGAGGCCTATGGACATAGAATGGGCTAAAGATGGTGTCGACGGTGAGCTGTATATTGTTCAAGCTAGGCCGGAGACAGTGCAGAGTAATAGTTCAGATCATGCTATAGAGAAGTTTTCGCTGTTAGAAAGAGGCCAAGTTCTTACTGAGGGTAGGAGCATTGGTGGAAAAATAGGGGCTGGCAAGGTCAGAATAATTGAAAATATCGACGAAATGGAAAGGCTTGATGAAGGTGCTGTTTTAGTTACGGATATGACTGACCCCGATTGGGAACCTGTAATGAAGAGGGCGTCGGCCATAGTAACCAACAGAGGTGGTAGGACCTGTCATGCTGCAATAATAGCGAGAGAGCTGGGTGTGCCTGCAATAGTCGGTTGCGGAGATGCTACTAAAACTCTCGCAGAGGATAAGGCTGTAACCGTAGTGTGTTCAGAGGGGGATACCGGAAAAGTATATGAAGGTGAATTAAAATTTGAAAGGACCGAAATTAGGTTGAAGGAAATGCCCTCAGTCAGCACTAAGATAATGATGAATGTGGGTAATCCGGAGAGAGCATTTGCATTCGCAAACTTGCCAAATGAGGGCGTTGGGCTTGCTAGGCTTGAGTTTATAATAAACCAATTTGTGGGTGTGCATCCGAAAGCTCTTCTAGACTATAAGCAGCTGGAAGAAAAACTAAGATTAGAAATTTCCGATAAAATTTCCGCCTATAATAATCCCAAAGACTTTTTTATAAAGAGAGTTGCAGAGGGCGTTTCCACTATCGCGGCTCCCTTTTTTCCAAAACCTGTCATAGTTAGGCTTTCTGACTTTAAGTCGAATGAATATTTTAATTTACTTGGAGGGAAAAATTATGAGCCTGTAGAGGAGAATCCGATGTTGGGATTCAGAGGGGCTTCCCGGTACATATCAGACGACTTTAGGCCCTGCTTTGAATTAGAATGCCAGGCGATTAACTGGGTTCGTAAGGAGATGGGCTTAAAAAATGTTGAGATTATGGTGCCGTTTGTCAGGACCGTGTCTGAAGCTGAAGAGGTCATTAACCTACTATCTGAAAATGGTCTGGTACGAGGGTCAGATGGTTTAAGGATAATAATGATGTGTGAATTACCATCCAATGCTTTATTGGCTGGAGAATTTTTAAAATATTTTGACGGGTTTTCCATTGGTTCAAATGACATGACTCAACTAGCGCTTGGTTTAGATAGAGATTCTAGTCTTGTATCAAACTTATTTGACGAGAGGGATGAAGCCGTGAAGAAATTGTTAAAAATGGCCATTTCAGAATGTAGAAGAGCGGGAAAATATGTTGGCATTTGTGGTCAAGGACCATCTGATCATCCAGAGTTTGCCAGTTGGCTCATCCAACAAGGCATTGAAAGCGTTTCTCTCAATCCGGACACGGTCGTTCAGACTTGGATGGACTTAGCTGAATAGGCCTCCTTATGGTTTGTCATTCAGTTGCATGGAGAAGTCAATCGCTTTTATGTTTTTTGTGAGTGCCCCGACCGATACGAAATCTATATCTAATTCGCTTAATCTTCTGATTCTTTCTAGAGTAAGGTTTCCGGATACTTCCACGAGTGTCTTTTTAGAGACGAGTGGCAAACTACCCTTTATTTGATCTTCATTAAAATTATCGAACATGACAATGTCAGCCCCCGCTTGGACAGCTTCCGAAATCTGTTCTGCATGCTCCACTTCTACTTCGATTTTTAATTTCGGATAAAGATCTCGAATGGTTTCGACGGCTTTTTTGATTGAACCTGCTGCTAGAATGTGATTTTCCTTGATGAGAATGCCGTCGTAAAGTCCTTTTCTATGGTTTTTTCCACCTCCGCAAACAACAGCATATTTTTGAGCGTCTCGTAATCCTGGAATGGTCTTGCGCGTATCCAATATTTTGACTTTTTTGTTCCGTATAGCATCTACGTATTGCGCAGTTGTTGTCGCAGTGCCAGACAAAGTTTGGAGGAAATTGATCGCCGTTCTTTCTCCTGAAAGTATTTTCTGAGTGTTTCCGCGAATCACGCAGACGGTTTTATTCTTTGAGATGCGGTCCCCATCTTTGCAGTTCCAAGATATTTTTATTCTAGAGTCCAAAATTTGATAGGTTTTATTTACCCATTCTGTCCCGCATAAGATAGAATCCTCCCTGCATACTATCTCTGCGTTATTATTTCTAAGCGGATCTATCAAGGCGGCGGTTCGATCACCATCACCTATATCTTCCTCCAATGCTCTTAACACAGAGGTTTCGATACTTTTTTCAGAAGGTTTGATAGATTTTTGATTCATCTGGTCTAATTCCATTCACTTGTTCTCTATATTTTTTTTCGGAATTCGGTGGTCGATTTGAATATCGTAGGGCTCAATAGGACCAAAGCAATTAGGTTTGGTAAAGCCATTAATCCATTCAAAATATCTGCGATGAGCCAAATCAATTCAAACTCTGTAATTGCCCCAATGTAAACGGCAAATATCCAAATGATTCGATAGGGCAGAATAATTTTATCGCCAAATAAATATTGAGCGCATTTTTCTCCGTAGTAGCTCCACCCTAGGATTGTAGTAAACGCAAATAAACATAACGCGATCGCAACTAGCTGTCCTCCCAGTGAGCCGAAAACAGTCTCGAAGGCTTTTGCTGAAAGTAGGGCGGCAGATAAATCAGTGTCGATGGGTAGGGTGATTAAAATAACCAACGCTGTGATGGTGCAAATCAGTATAGTGTCTATAAAGGTTCCCAGCATTGCTATCATGCCTTGTTCGACTGGTTTGTTTGTTCTAGCGGCAGCATGGGCTATGGCTGCACTTCCTAGCCCTGCTTCATTTGAGAAAATTCCTCTGGCAAATCCCCATCGTAAGGCTAACCAGACCCCCGCGCCTCCCGCTGATGGGAGGGCAAAAGCTTCCGATACAATGCTCTCCAAAACGCTAGGAATCATCTCATAATTTAGTGTGATAACGATTAAAGACATACCAATGTACATGAAAGCCATGCCCGGAACGATCTTTTCAGCTACAGATCCTATTCTTTTTATCCCCCCTATAAGGACCAAAGCTGTCAGCGCTGCCAACAGTAGGCCAGTAATGTTCACCGAGATATGAAAGTATTGTTGAGCGGCTTTTGCTACTGCATTAGCCTGGACGGTGTTCCCTATTCCAAAGGCTGCGACAGTACCAGATATAGCAAAAGTTATCGCCAGAAAAGCCCATCGAGAGCCTAGTCCGTTCTTGATGTAATACATCGGACCACCAATTCGCGAACCAAAGCGGTCTTTTTCTCGAAATTTAACTGCTAGAAACCCCTCGGAAAATTTGGTTGCCATTCCTAAAATAGCTACAATCCACATCCAAAATACTGCACCCCTTCCCCCGATTTGTATAGCGGCCGCTACTCCTACTATATTTCCCGTCCCTATAGTGGCTGATAAAGCAGTCATGAGTGCTTGTAGTGAGCTTATCTCGCCTTTCACCTTCGATTTATCGTTTCTTCTTTTGAGGAGGGTCTTCAAGCTCAGCATAAAGTATCTGAACTGGAAACCGCGTAAACCCAACGTCAAGTATAAGCCGGTGAAAGCTAAGGCAGGTATGAGGAAAAATTCACCCCAAACTAACTTGCTGGCGGCTCGTAAATAGTGTTCAAATTCCAATAAAAGGGCCATACTGTTTAGCTTCCTGGCTGTAAAATTAGTTGTCTACCACTTTTTTCAAAGTTTATATTTTTGAGGAAGCTCATGCCTACGAGCACGTGCGGTATCTCGATGTTAGGAACCACCACTGCATCTATATTTTCTCCTTGCAAATTACCGATCTGAATTCTTCTGACAATAGTTAAATAGCCCTCTGAAGCGCCGTTAGCCGTATTCACCATAACCCGTCTAAGTTTAGGAAGACCAATCTCTAACGCAAAAGATTCCGCGACCACTAAAGTGGATGCGCCCGTGTCTATTAACATCGAGCAGTCATAGCCTTCTATCGTGCCCTCGGTTACATAGTTACCGTATAAATCTTGGTTGATAAAAGTTTTTGTACCTAGAACTAAGGGAGCAGATGATGCTACCTTCTGCTGCCCCGCAGAGAGCAGATAGGTCATTAATCCTAAGAATGAGATTACCGCAAGGACATTTAAGATAGTCTTAGCTTGGAGTTTGGTCATAGTTCTTTGGATGTAACTCTTTTAATTCAATGCTACCCTTAAGATAGCGGTTATCCAAGGGGGATGATACTTGTTCAAACTAATATTAAGGAAAGATAGTTTATGGTAGCAACGGGAGTGGATTCTATAGATGTTTTAAAACCACGTCGAGTCGGAAATTCTCTCGAGGATGATTTCATTGTTGGGATGTCCTCTAAGCAAAAATTTTTACCGCCAAAATACTTTTATGATGAGTTGGGTTCGCAACTTTTTGATCAGATTTGTGACGTCCCAGAATATTACCCGACACGAGCCGAAGATGGACTGCTTAAAGAAATATCCCACTCCTTAATAACTGATTTAAAACCGGATGCGATTTTTGAGTTAGGTAGCGGCACTGCTAGGAAAACCAGACGCATTTTTGATGCTTGCGAGTCCGCCAATTGTTTCCCAGATTATCACCCTATAGATGTTTGCCCAGAAATCTTGGTAACGAGTAAAGAAGAGTTATCTTCTCGATATAGTTGGTTATCTGTTTATCCTAAGGTTGGGGACTATATGAAAGGGTTTGATGGATTTAAAAATAGCACAAATCAGAATCTTTTCCTTTTTCTGGGCGGGACGATTGGTAATTTAACTGAGTCTGAATCCTTGCTTCTTTTAAAAGAAGTTCGAGGGCTAATGAAACCCAATGACAGCTTACTTTTGGGGGCAGATTTGGTCAAATCGCCTGACCTTTTGCATGCGGCATATAATGATTCAGACGGAGTTACTGCCAAATTCAATCTGAATCTATTAGCAGTTCTGAATAGAAGACTTAAGGGTGATTTTCAGTTTCAGAATTTTGTCCACTACGCAATATATAATCCTGTAAAGTTTCAGATAGAAATGTATTTGGTTTGTGTTGAAAATCAGGAAGTGTATCTAAAGACGATAAACAAAAGAATCCATTTTCAGATAGGAGATTCTATTCTCACTGAAGTTAGTAGAAAATTCACCAAAGCTAGATTAGAAAGTCTGTTTGCTAAAGCAGGGCTTGGTGTTGTGACTCATTTCGAATCTAGAGTGCCTGAGTTCGCGCTTGTTCATGCAAAGCTACACAAAAAGTAGCATATAGCATAAATGGCTGATAGTGGTATGGAAGAGAAGAATGGCTGGCTCTATGGGACTAAAGTATTGGCCTCTGACAATTACGATGATCGACCGCCTCACTGTGAAGTAGAGTTAGTCATCATCCATGCTATAAGCCTACCACCTGAGCAATTTGGTGGTGGCCATATAGAAAAATTTTTCACCAATTCCCTCGATTGGAATGAGCACAAATATTTCGAAAAAATAAGGGGTCTTAGGGTTTCATCTCACTTATTAGTGGACAGGTTGGGAGGGGTTTTGCAATTTGTTGATTTGAACAAGAGAGCTTGGCATGCTGGGAAGAGTGCTTGGGAGGGTAGAAACAGTTGCAACGATTTCTCGATAGGGATAGAACTAGAGGGTAGCGATAGTCAACCATACGAGCCAGAACAATACTCGAGTTTGGCAGGTTTACTGGTCAGCATATTTGGATTGTATCCACGAGTAAATATAGATGCAGTAGTCGGTCACTGTGATGTTTCTCCAGACAGAAAAACTGATCCAGGTCCTTTTTTCGATTGGGATTACTTGAGGGCAGAAATCGCCAAATTTGGTTAAGGAGGTTTTCCCAAGTAATCATTTGCTCGTATCAGTCTTTGGTCATCAAGCTGACAGATGAATAAGTAAGGGTTTGGATCACACCAGTCCCCCAACACAACCCTACGATGTTTTTTACCTTCGATCTCAATGGCATGGATTGCTGGTCGATGAGTGTGCCCGTGAATGAGCAAAGTTGATTTATGGCGCGTCAGTAGACGTTTAACCTGGTCGGGCTCGACATCCATTATTTCCATTGGTTTTTTTTTCGTCGATTTGAGTGTTTCATTTTGGGTTTTGCTAGCTATATTCACACGCAGCGATAACGGAAGCGATAAAAAAAGTTTTTGAATAAATTTGTTTCGAACCACCTTTCGGAATCTTTGATAAGTTCTGTCCTTGGTACAAAGAAGATCTCCATGCGTAATCAAGGTCCTTTCGCCACCTAAATCTATCATCTCATAGTCTGGCAGAAGTACAGCTCTAGTTTCTTCAGCGAATTTATCCCCAAGGAGAAAATCCCTGTTCCCTACCGATAAAAATAAATGCGTTCCCGCAGAAGTGAGTAGTCGAAGTGCTTGTTTTACTTCGGCGGAAGGGTAGCGATAGTCGTCATCGCCTACCCAAAAGTCAAAAAGGTCTCCAAGAATAAAAACTGAATTTGCTTCCTTACCAGCTTTTTCAAGGCACTTTAGGAACAGGTTGACCTGCTTGGGTCGTGTGGGAGAAAGATGAAGGTCAGAAAAAAACAGTTGCATCGCAGTGTATATTTTATTTTTGCTTTGAAAAAATATCTCTATAATTGAACGTGCATCTGTGCGACTAAGACCTAGGTTGATTTCTTATAGGAAAAGTCTGCCAAATACAGCTTTTTGTACTAACTTCGGATAGTATGCTCGAAGGAGGGATGCCCAGCAAGGATCTAAGCCATGAAGAAAAGTAAGCTTTCATCCAAGAGGGTAATCGATTTAAGATTAAATTTGGTCCTTAAATTTTGAGTTATCGTGAATATTTTGTTGACGCTCGTAATGCCTGTGCGTATCATCGCCCATCTTGCAATGATACCTACGTTTCGGGGTATGGCGCAGTTTGGTAGCGCACCTGCTTTGGGAGCAGGGGGTCGGGGGTTCGAATCCCTCTGCCCCGACCAAAAGTAGCTTTAATTGTTTGTTATTGGCGAAAAATTCAACAATAAAACCATGGTTTTGATTTTTTTTTTATGTGGCAGTAATGTTTACGAGTAATTAACTGCTTTCGAAGCGCCTGTAGCTCATCTGGATAGAGCATCGGCCTTCTAAGCCGAGGGTAGCAGGTTCGAATCCTGCCAGGCGCGCCAAATGTTTAGAGGAGGTAAATCAAGAAGTTATTGTCGGTTATGGTGGGCGTAGCTCAGTTGGTAGAGCACAGGATTGTGGCTCCTGAGGTCGTGGGTTCGATCCCCATCGTCCACCCCAATCATGCTTGTGTTTTCTTTTGGGCCATTAGCTCAATTGGTAGAGCAGTAGACTCTTAATCTATTGGTTCAAGGTTCGAGTCCTTGATGGCCCACCAAAATTTTTGAATGTTGGTTTCAATCGCATGCCACATTCCTGTCAACTTCTTATGTATTCATGCAGAGAATTTCGCACTCTTCGCGCTAAAAAAAGAGTCGCAATAATGTTGGGGAATGCCATAAGGGCGAAAGCAATATCTATCAGATTAAGTGCCGTCTGAGGATTCCAACTAGGCGCGATTATCAAAAAAAATAGATAGACCCAAAGATAATATTCACCGAGAGTGTTTCCTAGAAGGTATTTTGCACATCTTTGACTGTAAAATGCGTATGTGACCAAGGTGGAGAATCCAAAAGCGAGAAATATCCAGGTTAAAGACATTGTCCCGAATCCTGGCATCGTTTGCTCAAAGGCTGCTGACACTGCAAGGATTCCGGTTTCGGTTTGAGTATTACTAGTTAAAATAACCATGGCGGTGGCAGTGCAAATGAGGTGAGTATCGAGGATTGGACCTAGCATGCCAACTAGACCTTCCCGAATTGGCTTGTCTGTTTTTGCGGTACTATGGGCCAGCGCTTCAGTACCGACTCCTGCCTCATTCGAGAATATAGCTCTTTTGGTTCCAATAATTATGATTTCTCTTACGGACAGCCCAGCTGCGCCGCCAATGGCTGCGCTCGGCTCGAAGGCTCCTGCAAAAATAGACTTTAGAACATTTGGTAACTGCTCCATATGAACAAAGATAACAAACAACGAACCCGTCAAGTAAAGTAAGCCCATTATCGGAACTGCTTTGCTTGCAAAGCTTCCAACACTCACTATCCCACCACGAGCAATTAAGCCCACGGCGAGTGCCATTAAGAGACCTGTAGTAGTTGCTGTAAGGCCGTATTGGGTCTCAACTAAAGTGCTCAGCTGATTGGCTTGAAAAACACCTAGGCAACCAATCATCCCGCAAGCTGCAAAGAGTAATGCTAAATATCGATAACCTTCTCCTAATCCGAGTTCGATGTAATACATCGGCCCACCAAGCAAGTTGCCCCTTGAGTCTCTCTTTCTATAAATGCAAGAAAGGCTGCATGTAAAAAATTTTATTGACATCCCTAAAACAGCAACTATCCACATCCAGAAAATGGCACCTGAGCCACCAGTTGATATTGCCATTGCGACCCCCGCAATGTTCCCCATACCAATAGTCCCTGATAAGGCGGTACACAATGCTCTCCAGTGACTTTGTTCACCAGGGCGCATGTCCCCTTCTTTTTTCAGCAAGAGGCTTAAGGCATGGATCAAATAACGAAATGGCGTAAGTCGGCTGTAAATCAAAAAGAAAATACCTGCAAACGTAATCAGAGCAACTAGAGGAAGCCCCCAAACAATCTGGACAATTTCTTCTGTTATCGTGCCTAAAGAACTCATTATCTCATCCGCGCAGGCTCATCCGACTAGTGTAGGTTGCCCGATTGGCTTGTTGCCCCTCTTCGAGGGGAGAAAAAATCCGGATCGAATTTAATCGGCGACACACTTGCATGGTGTGAAATCATGAACCAAGAGAAATCGATTTTCCGGTAAATGTTCGTAGCATAAATCACTGGAGCAGCGAAGTTTTTTTCTTCGAGGTAGATATTTTCTTGCACAAGCCTTAGGCAAAAGTCCTCGGCCGATGTCTGATTAATCGTTTCAAGATTAAAGACGCGCTTTGCTCTAGGGTTAAAGATTTGCCGCCAACTCAACGTTATTTGAGACCTACCTACGAACGCGGAGCTTCCCGGATGGATACAGGAAATTTCATTGGAATCTAGCCAGACGGACATCATTTTTTCTAAATTACAATTAGAGAACGCGTCATAGAAATGATTTTCGGCGTTTTTTGCAGTGGAGAACATATTTTAGTTTTAAGTGATTGGTTTTTCTTAAAGCCATAGAATGTTCTACTGGTTTCTGAATAGCAAGGGTGATGCAGAATTTCATCCTTTGGAAGGGATATTTTTAAGAGATTAGAGCATATCTTTCAAAGATAAGTGGGGTCATTGTGATACTATACTAATACTCAGTTGCGCTGTTAGTATTACGGTGAAGGCGCTGGTGAGGAAAAGTTAATGCGAAAGTGGCGGAATTGGTAGACGCGCTGGCTTTAGGTGCCAGTGGGGCGACCCGTGAGAGTTCGAGTCTCTCCTTTCGCACCATTTTTAAATTGCGAAAGAAGTTAAACGACATTAACTGATGGACTTATTTATGCTTTTTTTGATAACACTCGTTAGGTGATTGGTGAAATGGAAATTACTGTTGAAAAGCCCTCAGAATTAGAAAGATGTTTAAAAATAAGTCTCCCGGAGGATTTGTTGGAGGGCAAAGTGCTGTCTCGTTTAAATGATCTCCAAAAGACCGCTAGATTAGATGGTTTTAGGAAAGGGAAAATCCCCACCAAAATTGTACGTCAGCGGTTCGGGCAGCAAGTTCGAGCCGAAGTGGTGGGGGAATTAGTACAAAGCAGTTTTGGGGAGGCCGTTCAAGAGGAATCTTTGCGGCCCGCAGGACAGCCAGTAATTGATGACCTAGAAAGCAAGGTAGGAGGTGGTTTGAGCTTCACTGCTAAGTTTGAAGTGTTCCCCGATTTCTCCCTTGAGCCGTTAAATGGCGTGAAGGTAGAAAAAAATAGTTGTGTGATCGAGGTCTCAGACATAGACAATGTCATAGAAAAATTAAGGACGCAAAATCAAACTTGGATAGAGAAAAAAGCAGCTGCGGAAATTGGAGATAAGCTCCATATCTCCTATCGAGGTTTGATCGATAATGAAGAATTTGAGGGAGGGGTCGGAGAAGATGAAAATCTAGTGTTGGGCTCGAAGTCAATGATAGCAGGCTTCGAAGATGGACTAGTAGGAAGTAATGATGGAGAAGAAAAAACTCTCAAATTAAGGTTTCCGAAAAAGTACCACAAGCCAGAACTATGTGACAAAGAAGTAAAGTTTGAAATCAAAGTAGAGTCGGTTAAGAGAGCTGAACTTCCAGAGATTAACGAGGAGTTCATGAAGAAATTTGGAGTGGATGATGGCTCGTTAGAGAATTTCAGAGATAATCTTAAGGAGCGGCTCGAAAAAGAAAGTAAAAACGTGGTGGAGCGAAAGCTCAATGAGGCATTGATTGGGGCGCTACTGGAAGCTAATCAGTTTGAAGTCCCTTCTGTTTTAAAACTTCAGGAAGCTGAAAAGTCTAAAGAACAGTTGATGAGGACTTGGTTTATGCGTGGTAAAAATCCAATCGAATCATCTGAGGAGTTTGAGAAAGAACTCGAGGAAGAAGGCGAAAAACGAGTGAGAGCAGGGTTGATAATGGCAGAAATCATCAAAGATGCTGACCTAAAAGCAAGTCCAGACAAGGTTCAAAGGGCGATAGAGGATATAGCTACAAGTTATGAAGACTCAGAGGCGGTAAAGAAATGGTACTATGAAAATCAGCAGCAACTACAAATGATAGAATCCCAGTGCTTAGAGCAAGAAGTGCTGAACTGGGTGGCAGAGCAGGTAGAGGTTACCGAAAAAATCGTTTCATTTGACGATTTAATGGATCCGATGCAGACTAATCCAACGTAACTAACGGTAAAAGATTGTTAACATACGGGAGTTAAATAAGGGTGATAAACCAACATAACTTGAGTCAAGATTGCAACCTAGAAACAAAAGCTCTTAATTTAGTCCCCATGGTGGTGGAGCAGTCTGCAAGAGGAGAAAGGGCATATGACATATATTCTAGGCTTCTTAAAGAACGAGTTATTTTCTTGGTGGGCCCGGTTGACGACCATATGGCAAATTTAATAGTTGCGCAGCTTCTCTTTTTGGAGTCTGAAAACCCGGACAAAGACATTCACCTATATATTAACTCCCCTGGAGGATCTGTGTCTGCTGGCTTAGCTATTTATGACACAATGCAATTCATAAAGCCCGATGTAAGCACGATGTGCATAGGACAAGCCGCTAGCATGGGGGCCCTTCTACTGGCAGGTGGAGCTACAGGTAAGAGACATTGTCTCCCGCATTCGAGAGTGATGATTCATCAGCCGCTTGGAGGATTTCAAGGTCAGGCCTCCGATATAGACATACATGCCAAAGAAATTCTGAAGGCTAGGGAAAAGCTGAACCAAATATTATCTGTACACACCGGCAAGACTTTGAAGGCTATAGAAAAAGATACTGACCGAGACCGATTCTTGGGGGCTGATGAAGCTGAGAAATACGGTATCGTTGATGGCGTTTTAGATAGGCGAGACTCTTCAGGCGAGTGAAAAACAATTTGGTAAAAAACTCAAAGGATAAATAAAAAGTATGAGCGACGACAATTCAACAAGCGATGACGACAGACTGCTACACTGCTCCTTTTGTGGGAAAAGTCAACACGAGGTCCGAAAACTTATTGCTGGACCGTCGGTATTCATCTGCGATGAGTGCGTAGAACTTTGCAATGACATCATCCGAGAAGAAATTCAAGAAAAGAGTACAGGCGATTCAAGCAATAAGTTGCCCATTCCAACGGAAATTAATGAAAGTTTGAACGATTATGTGATAGGACAAGGCAAAGCCAAGAAAATCCTATCCGTCGCAGTATATAACCACTATAAAAGATTGGACAGTAGACTCAACAAAGGCGACATAGAATTAGCAAAAAGTAACGTCCTGCTCGTCGGGCCCACCGGTAGTGGAAAGACCTTACTTGCTGAAACTCTCGCTAGATTGTTAAACGTACCTTTTACTATTGCTGACGCGACTACGCTTACCGAGGCAGGGTATGTTGGGGAGGATGTAGAAAATATTATCCAGAAGTTGTTGCAAAAATGTGATTACGATGTTGAGAAAGCCCAAAACGGCATAGTGTACATAGATGAGATAGATAAGATCTCTAGAAAATCCGATAATCCTTCCATCACGAGGGATGTCTCCGGTGAAGGAGTTCAACAAGCTTTATTAAAGCTGATTGAAGGTACTGTGGCTTCTGTGCCTCCCCAGGGCGGTCGCAAGCACCCCCAGCAGGAATTTTTGCAAGTAGATACCAGCAACATTCTTTTTATCTGTGGAGGTGCCTTCGCGGGATTGGATAAAATAGTGAGAGACAGGTCAGAGAAGGGTGGTATCGGATTTTCTGCAGAAGTGAAAACAAAGAACGAGAAGAAGAGCTCAGCTGAAGTCTTGCATCAGGTGGAGCCTGAAGATTTAATAAAATATGGCTTAATTCCAGAATTCGTTGGACGTCTTCCAGTTATGGCCGTGCTGGATGAGCTCGATGAAAAGCAGCTGGTTAAAATACTTCTTGAGCCAAAAAACGCACTGACAAAACAATATTCCAGATTATTCGAGATGGAGTCTTGTGAACTAGAATTCAGGGACGAGGCGTTATCAGCTATTGCTCAAAAGGCAGTGGAGAGAAAAACGGGAGCTAGGGGGCTACGTTCTATCCTGGAAGAGTGTTTACTTGATACCATGTACGAATTACCAGCTCTAGAGGACACCTCCAAGGTTGTGGTGGACGAGGCGTCGATTGCAGGTGAATCAAAGCCTTTAATTATTTTTGAAAATACCGCCAAGGCTGCTTCCGAGGAAAGGTAGATATAGATATTTCTGGCTTATTTTCCCTTGAAAAATAGGTTGAGGGCCCATACCTTATAACTTGAGAAACACAACATAATTTATCCTGCCAACCGTGCTGTATTACGCAAGAAATAACATTTTGGGAGCTTTATATGAGCGACAATTTAAGAGAATTTCCAGTCTTACCTTTGAGAGACGTGGTTGTTTATCCTCACATGGTTATCCCCTTGTTTGTTGGTCGAGAGAAGTCAATAAACGCTTTAGAGGCAGCTATGGAGGCTGGCAAACAAATATTTCTGATAGCCCAGAAAAATGCCTCTGAGAATAGTCCTACTATTGATGACATTTATAGCGTTGGTACCGTCTCGAACATACTCCAACTGCTGAAATTACCAGATGGTACGATTAAAGTTTTAGTTGAAGGAAGTTATAGGGCTAAGGTTGAGGCTTTTCGGGAACACAGTGAGCACTTCGTCGCTGAAGTCGAAAAACTTGAGGTCGAGGCGGTTTCTTCCCGAGAGTCCGAAGCCCTTGTGCGCTCTCTAATGACCCAATTCGATCAATACGTGAAGTTAAACAAGAAAGTTCCGCCAGAAATTGTTGCCTCGCTTTCAGGGATTGATGAGCCGTCTAGGCTGGCGGACACAATCGCGGCCCATATAGCGATAAAACTCGAAGATAAACAGCGCGTTCTAGATGCTTTGGGGATAAGAGACCGTCTTGAGCTTCTCATAAACACTATGGCATCAGAAATAGACCTTTTGGAAGTTGAAAAGAGTCTTAGGAACCGGGTGAAAACCCAAATGGAGAAAAGCCAACGCGAGTATTATTTGAATGAGCAGATGAAAGCGATTCAAACTGAATTAGGAGATGGAGAAGAAGCAGGAAATGAATTTGATGAGTTGGCATCAAAAATATCAGATGCTGGAATGCCTAAAGAAGCTAGAGAGAAATTAGAAGGTGAGTTGAAAAAGTTGCGCATGATGTCGCCCATGTCCGCAGAGGCTACGGTTGTTAGAAACTACATTGACTGGGTCCTGTCCGTACCCTGGAAAAAGCGTTCAAGGGTTTCTAAAGATATCGACCGAGCTGAAAAAATTCTTGATACCGACCATTATGGTTTGGAAAAAGTAAAGGAACGGATCCTGGAGTACTTGGCAGTACAGCAAAGGGTTAACAAGATGAAGGGTCCGATCCTGTGTTTAGTTGGTCCCCCTGGGGTTGGGAAAACTTCCCTCGGTAAGTCTATAGCTAAAGCAACCAACCGAAAATTTGTACGGATGTCCCTTGGAGGGGTTCGAGATGAGGCTGAAATAAGAGGTCACAGGAGGACGTATGTCGGTTCATTGCCTGGGAAGATAATACAAAATATGGCCAAAGCGGGCACGAAAAACCCGCTTATCTTGCTGGATGAAATTGATAAAATGGCAATGGATTTCAGGGGGGATCCTGCATCTGCCTTGTTAGAAGTCTTAGATCCAGAGCAGAATGATACCTTCAATGATCACTATTTGGAGGTTGATTTCGATCTGTCCGACGCGATGTTTGTCACAACCGCTAACACTCTTGAAATTCCTGGTCCTTTAAAAGATAGGATGGAGATAATTCGTATTTCCGGCTACACCGAAGAAGAAAAGTCTCACATAGCAGATAAATTCTTAATTCCCAAACAGGTCGCTAACAATGGGTTGAAGGGATCCGAACTGAAATTTGGAAAACCCGCGGTTCTCGAAATAATTCGGCATTATACCCGAGAGGCTGGTGTTAGAGGTTTAGAAAGAGAGATTTCCTCTGTTTGTCGCAAAATAGTTAGGCAGCTCGCTAAAAAGGCGTCTGCTGCCACAGTATCAGTGACCCCGAAATCCCTTGAGAAATTTTTGGGTGTAAAAAAATTTCGGTTCGGGCTGGCTGGGGATAAGGACAGAGTGGGCCAGGTGACAGGACTAGCATGGACGCAGACAGGAGGAGACCTCCTCACTATTGAGGCGGTCGCTCTTCCTGGCAAAGGTAAGGAAATTTTTACCGGTAGCCTTGGAGATGTGATGCAGGAGTCTATCAAGGCTGCTATGACTGTAATACGTAGCAGAAGCGCCTCACTCGGTATAAAGGGGAGTTTTCATAATCTGAAGGATTTTCATTTTCATGTTCCAGAGGGCGCTACTCCGAAAGATGGCCCGAGTGCTGGTATAGGTATGTGCTTGGCAATGGTCTCTGCTTTAACTGGAATCTGTGTTAAGAGGACGGTGGCTATGACTGGGGAAATAACCTTAAGAGGCGAAGTGTTGCCGATAGGCGGATTAAAAGAGAAGCTTCTGGCGGCTCAGAGAGGGGGAACAAAAACAGTGCTTATTCCATTCGAGAACGAGCGAGATTTAAAAGAGGTTCCAAACGCTGTCATGCAAGGATTGGAGATCATACCAGTTAGGTGGATAGACGAAGTTTTTCCCATTGCGTTGGAGTCAATGCCAGAGCCACTGAGCGCTGAAGTTGAGAGCGAGGTAGAGGTGGTTGCTGAAAATGGGGAAGAAGATGGCGATTTATTGCGTCATCATTAGTTTTTTTTGCTCGATTAATATAAACTCCTTTCAAAGTTAACCTTCCTTGTCGAGGTTTTATTCAAAGTGACCTCGTATTCAACGGATATCTTGTATAAAATGTATATCAGCGGGTGCTTAGCTCAGCTGGGAGAGCGTCGCCCTTACAAGGCGAAGGTCGGGGGTTCGATCCCCTCAGCACCCACCAGAATAGAGAGATTTAAGGGAGTGGTAGTTCAGTTGGTTAGAATACCGGCCTGTCACGCCGGGGGTCGCGGGTTCGAGTCCCGTCCACTCCGCCATCAATTTCCTTATGGGAATTCAAGCAGAGCAGCTTTGGAAATTTAAAGATAAATGTTACAAGCAATCAGAGACAGATCGCAGGGATTGATAGTAGGAGTTATAGTTTTTCTGATTTCCTTGACCTTCGTGCTTGTGGGTGTCCAAGGCTACCTTAGTGGAGATTCTGACGTAGTCGTAGCGGATGTTCAGGGCGAAGAGCTTTTCCTGTCACAATTTCAGACGAGAATCCAAGAGCTAAAGAGGAGAACAGAGGAACTCACCGGGCAGGAGTCTGACGTGGATTTTTGGACAGGCAGCTCTGTCAAGAACAAGACATTGAATCAGCTGATAGATGAAAAGGTGTTGGATCAATTACTTGAACAAAACCTCTTTATGATATCTGATGAGCAAATTGCTACTCAAGTAAGAGAGATAGAGGCTTTTAAGGAGGACGGTACCTTTTCACGAGAGTTGTATGGACGCATGCTCAGTCTTAATGGATTAACTGTGAGTGCTTTTGAAAATGGGATGCGCCATGATCTTATTAGGTCCAGACTGAGGGCTGGTCTACTTGGATCCGAATTCGTTACGAATGAGGAGGCTATGTTCATTTATCGGTTGCAGAGGCAAACGCGTGATATTGGATTCGCAATAATTCCGCGTGGTCTTTTTTCAGAAGAGCTAAAGTTGCAAGATAGTGATATAGAATCTTATTTTGAAAAAAGCTCTGAAAATTTCCGTATTCCGGAAAAGCTTTCTGTGATTTATTTAGAAATTTCTCGGGAACTTATTACGGAAAAGTTAGACACCCCAGATGAAGAAACGATAGAAAATATTTACCAATCTAGCCTAGACTCCTACCGTATCCCCGAAAAACGTAGGGTTGAGCATATTTTGTTGGCTAACTCAGCATCCATGGAGCCCGATGTAAGAGGTGAGATTGTTCAATCCTTATCTGCTCGCTTTAAAGAGGGTGAGTCGATAGACTCTATACTATCGAGTATTGAGGATGGTTATGAGATAGAGGGTGGTACTACTGACTATTTTGAAAGAGGCATGATGGCACCACAATTTGAAGATGAAGCATTCACCCTAAAAATCAATGAAGTGTCAAATCCCTTTACCAGTCAATTTGGAGTCCATCTTGTTAAAGTCATCGGAATAGAAAAAGAGCAGATTCCCGAGTTAGAGGCCGTTTATGATGAGGTTGTGGCAGATTTCAAACTTACACAAGCAGAAGAAGAGCTTTTGGAGATGGCAGATAGGCTGTCTGAGATGGCTTATGAAGAACCAAACACTTTATCCGGTGCTGCTCAGAGTCTTCAGCTAGAGACAAAAGAGACTCCCTTGTTAGAGAGGACGCAGCTTATTGAAAAATTTAGTTCGAGTTTTGCTAATAAAATATTTCAGCCTGAAGTTCTTTTTGAAGGGTTGAATTCGGACCTGGTTGAGCTACCTGACGGTAGGTTAGTGGTGGCGCGTGTCACCTCTCATTCGCCGTCGGCGATACCAGATTTAGAAGATGTGCGTGAGAGGGTCGAGGCGAGCTGGCGTTCAATGAAAGAGCGTGATACTGCGAAAAAATTTGGTGAGGCACTGCTAGATGATATGAGGAGTGGAAAGACTTTAAGTCAAATAAAATCAAGTGGGCAGGATCTTGATTGGGAAGTGAAACAGGCCGTTGAGTTGGAGGACGCTCAAATAAATCCACAAATTTTACAAAAATCTTTCGAAGTGACAGTAGCTGACAACAATCCAGTGTATTTTGGGGTTGAGCTGGTGAATGGAGATTATGCTGTGGTTCGAGTTTCCAATGTGGTGACGCCAACCGCAGAATCGATTACTTCTGGAGAGGCCGCCCTTGCTGAGGATGAGATGTTGAGGACACAGGCAGCTTCAGTTTGGGATTATTTTTCGAGGCTACAACGAGTCGATCTCGATATAGAAATTTATCAAGATCGTTTGTAGTTGAAAGGATAACACTGTTAGTTCAGTTTAGGTTTTTCCAAAATCGACTAATAACACTCGCCCCGATGCTGTCGCCCCAAACATTAATTGCAGTTCGAAATCTATCCAAGAACCAATCTACTGCCAATAACAGGCCAATTCCCTCTAGCGGGAGATTGACCGCCGTAAGTACTAGCACCATAGTTACCAATCCGGCTTGAGGTATCCCTGCAGCTCCGATCGCGGCGAGGGTGGCAGTGATAAATATTATTCCCTGCTCAATAGCGGACATCTCTATGCCATAGGCTTGCGCAATAAACATAACTGCAACTGCCTCATAAAGTGCAGTACCGTCCATATTAATCGTTGCTCCTAAAGGTAAAACAAATTTTATCGATCTGTCTTCTACTCCGGCTTCCTTCAAGCAATCCATGGTAATCGGTAATGTTGCTGATGAACTAGCTGTACCAAAGGCGGTAAGGAGTGCTCTAGAAACACTGAGAAAGTGCTTAAGACCTCCCCCTGCTACTAAGGCTAGAAATACGAAAAGTAAAAAGAAATGAATCAGAAGACCTAATAAAACAGCAAAGACATACTTTCCTATGGCCATTATTTCCAACCAGAAGGCCTCCCCACCTCCAGCGGCGCCTAATCTCGCGCTTACAAGACAAAATATTCCTATGGGTGCGAAGATCATCAGCCAGCTGACTATTTTCATCATAGTCTCATTTAGTCCCTCAAAGAACTCAATGAGCGGTTTTCCCTTTTGTCCTGTGGTGCTTAAAGCAGCCGCGAACAAAAGTGAAAACACTATGATTGGTAATAACTTAGTTTGAGCAGCCGCTTCTATTAGATTTGGGGCTATCATTGATAGGGGGATATCGGTCAGCTTAGGCGGTTCACCGTGGTCTGTCCCGCGAGTTACCACTTCTTCGGAAATAGAGAACTGTTCTCCTGGTTGAATGATATTGACCACAATTAGCCCCACGAACACTGCTACTGCAGTGGTGGTTAAGTAGTAGCCAATGGTGACACCACCAATTTTCCCGAGCTTTCTCACGTCGCCAAGCGAGCAGACACCGCAAATAACAGCCGAAACTATCAACGGTATAATGGTCATTTTTAGAGCATTTAAAAACAAAGTCCCAATCCATTCGACCTTTGTCATGCTTGTACCTAGCCAAGTACCAAAAAACAGTGCAAGGATTACCGCTGCTAATATTCCCCAGATTAAATTATTGGCACTATTCACAGACATTCAAAACCCCACAAAATTAAAGTTCAGTCATTCCAGTCATATTGTAACCGCAATCTACATAAGTAATTTCTCCGGTAATACCCGAGGCTAAATCGGAACATAAAAAGGAGGCAGCGTTACCAACCTCTTCAATAGTAACGTTCCTTCTTAGCGGCGATGTTTTCTCTACATATTCTAAAAAACGCCGCAGATCTTTAACCCCTGACGCAGCGAGTGTCCGGATGGGCCCCGCAGAAATCGCGTTCACCCGAATATTATCTGGACCCAATTGATTAGCGATATACCTTACATTAGCCTCTAAGCTAGCTTTTGCAGGGCCCATTATGTTGTAACTAGGCATGGCTTTCATCGCGCCGATGTACGATAAAGTGAGCATAGCCCCTTTCTCATTCATCAGATTTCTCGCAGATTTAGCCAGAGCCGCAAAGCTGTAAGCGCTTGTCTCATGAGCAATGCGGAAGCCTTCTCTGTCTAAGTTGTCTAGGTATCCCCCTTGAAGTAATTCTCGAGGCGCGTATGCAATAGAATGCACAAGAATATCAAAATGACCCCATTTGCTTTCCAAAGTGGAAAATGTGTTTCCGATGCTGTCGTCGCGGTCAACGTCGCACTCTAGAGCGAAATTAGCAGAAAGTTCCTCTGCAAAACCCTCTACGCGGCCTTTAAAACGTTCTGTCTGATAGGTTAATCCAATTTCTGCACCTTCCCTTTTCATGGCTTGCGCAATGCCCCAAGCTATCGACTTTTTGCTCGCAATTCCTAATACCAACGCTTTTTTCCCTTCCAGTATACCCATCGCTATTTCCAACCTGTAATTTTTAAAAAAATTAGTTTTCGTGCCTCGGTTAAGTGTAACCTTTTAAAGTAAGGTTTATAATTACAATATCAAGAAAAAGTTTTTAGGAATCGTAATTGAAAAAGTTTTGTTTTGCTTTTTGTATAACATTATTTGTTATTGCGACAGTGGGTTGTTCCTCCCCCTGGAACGACCCTCACCCAAAAGAAGACTCGGAGGAAAAGACATTTCATGGCTCTTTCTCCGAGAGACCTAAACATCTCGATCCTGTATCATCTTACAGCGAAAACGAAGCTAGGTTCAACGCCCAAATTTATGAGCCTGTGGTTCAATATCACTATACAAAAAAACCCTATCAGCTTGTCCCGCTGACTGGGACAGAACTTCCCTTGGCGAGCTACTTCGATGAGAATGGAAAAAAATTGGGAAGATCTGCTGATTTAAGCGAGGTAGCCTTTACTGTCTATGAGATAGAAATAAAAAAGGGAATATTGTTCCAGCCTCATCCATCGTTTGCAAAGAATGACTCTGGAGAATTTATCTATCAAGACCTTAGCGAGGCTGATCTAGAAAAAGTTAATAAAATAGGCGATTTCGTTAACACTGGCTCAAGAGAACTGGTGGCTGAGGATTATGTATACCAGATTAAGCGTCTCGTACATCCAAAGTTACACTCACCCATAGCAGGGTTCATGGGGAAGTATATAATGGGCTTGTCAAAGTTAGCTGACACGCTGCGGGTTGCTGATAGTCGAGGTGAACTCATAGATTTAAGGGAATATGAGTTTGAAGGTGCTAAGGCGACAGGGAGATATAAATTCGAGGTAAAAATTAAAGGAAAATACCCGCAATTCAAATATTGGTTAGCTATGTCATTCTTTGCGCCAGTTCCTTGGGAGGCAGAACAATTCTATTCCCAAAAAGGGATGAAAGAGAGGAATCTAACTTTTGATTGGTATCCGGTTGGAACGGGCCCGTTCATGCTTACTGAAAATAATCCTAATCGTCGTATAGTTCTAAAACGTAACCCTAACTACAGGGTTGAATATCACCCTGCCGATTTGGAGAAAGAAAAAGCAAGGAGACTGCCGCTTGTTAAAAAGGCACTTTTTAGTTTGGAAAAAGAGTCTATTCCAGAGTGGACAAAATTTTTACAAGGCTATTACGATACTTCGGGTGTTTTGTCAGACAGCTTTGATCAGGTGATCACTTTTAATAGTCGTGGAGATTCTCGGCTTGCCCAAGAAATGATAAACAGAGGAATCAGACTAGAAAAGGCGGTCAAACCTTCCAGCTCTTACATGGGTTTTAACATGACGGATCCAGTTGTGGGTGGTTATTCGAGGCGGGCAAAACTGCTTCGACAGGCTATCTCCATAGCTGTCGATTATGAAGAGTTATTATCAATCTTTGCAAATGGTCGGGGATTGGCTGCACAAGGGCCGATACCGCCTGGAATATTCGGTTACCTGGCAGGTGAAGAAGGTGTTAACAAAAATGTCTACGATTGGATAGATGGAGAAGCTAAGAGAAAGTCGGAAGAAGTAGCTCACTCACTTTTAGCGGAAGCCGGTTATCCAGATGGACGTGAGATGGGAAAAGATGGCCCTTTGACTTTATATTATGATACGGTCTCTAGTGGACCTGGCAGCAAGGCTGTCTTAAACTGGTATCGTAAACAGTTTAAAAAATTAGGGATCGAGTTAGTGGTGAGGGCTACGGACTACAATCGGTTCCAAGAAAAAATAAGAAAGGGGACAGCCCAAATATTTAGTTGGGGATGGAACGCGGATTACCCCGATCCGGAAAATTTTTTGTTTCTACTTTACGGGCCGAATTCTAAAATCGTCTCGCAAGGGGAAAATGCGGTCAATTATCAAAATGACGAATACGATCGCTTGTTTGCTTTAATGCGGGTATCCCCAAACGGGCCTGCCCGTCAGAAACTAATCAACCGAATGGTAGAAATTCTGAGAGAGGATGCCCCATGGCTGTGGGGTTTTCATCCAACAGCTTTTGTTTTGTCTCATGGGTGGGTGAGCGATGCTAAGCCTAATTTGATGGCTAGAAACACGCTTAAGTACAGAGGCATAGATACAAAAAGTAGGGCCGAAATGCGTAAGAAATGGAATAAACCCGTGATTTGGCCTGTCGTGATAGTTATCTCGCTCCTAGTTATTTTTGCCATACCCGCTGTTTTTGTCTATCGGCAGCATCAAGGAGCGCGGATCAAGTGCTGATCTATATCTTAAGACGTTTCCTTTACGCTATTCCTATTTTGCTAACCGTGAACGTGCTTACTTTTATATTATTTTTTGTCGTCAATTCACCAGACGATATGGCTAGACTACACTTGGGTCAAAAGCATGTTACTCAGGAGTCTATCGAAAAATGGAAGGCAAGCAGAGGATATGATAAGCCATTGCTGTGGAACATCAACGAAGATGGGCTTACAAAAGTAAAGAAAACAATTTTTTATGATCACACTGTGAAACTATTTTTCTTTGAATTTGGCCAATCTGACAGTGGTCGAGATATAGGGTTCGATATCACTCAAAGAATGTGGCCTAGTTTGGCAATTGCTGTGCCAGTGCTATTAATTGGTTTAATGGTGACTTTAACTTTAGCATTAATAGTTTCTTTTTTTCGAGCTACTTATATCGATACCTTTGGAGTTGTAATCTGTGTTGTTATGATGTCTGTTTCAGGTTTGTTTTACATTATCGGAGGGCAATATTTAGCAGGAAAGCTATTAAGATTAGTGCCTATCTCAGGTTATGAAGAAGGTCTGATATCTATAAAGTTTGTTATTTTGCCCGTGATTATTGGAGTATTGTCGGGTCTAGGGGCCAGTACTAGATGGTATAGAACTATTTTTTTAGAGGAAATTAATAAAGACTATGTGAGGACTGCTAGGGCGAAGGGCCTCTCAGAGGCGATGGTAATGTATTCTCACGTCCTGCGTAATGCGCTCATACCAATACTTACCGGTGTGGTCGTGGTATTGCCTTCCCTTTTCCTAGGTAGTTTGATTACAGAGGCGTTTTTTGGAATACCGGGGTTAGGAAGTTACACCATAGAAGCGATTCAGTCACAAGATTTTGCGATTGTGAGGTCAATGGTTTTCTTGGGCTCAGTTTTATATATTCTGGGCCTAATATTGACAGATATTTCCTACACCATTGCAGATCCTCGAGTGCGGCTAGACTAATATCCGAAAAGGAAGATTGGAATGGACCTCATTATTTTAAAGACAGATCTTCTATTCTTATTAGTCTTGGCAGGCGTAGCAGGATATGTGGTCATTGTTTTGAGGGACGATAACCTCTCAAGAACTTGGAAGAAAGTATTTCAAAGACCTCTAGCTGCCTCAGCTGCTTTAATATTCACTTTTTATATTTTGATTGCAGCACTAGATTCGATCCATTTTAAGCTGACAGCACAAGATAGGGTTGGTTCTGGGGAGATCCTCAGCGTGTTAGATCTTGTTCTTTGGGATGTTAAGGTAAATGTCGAGAAAACCTATTCGGCCCCGCTTGCTTATCGGAGTTTTTCTAAAGAAAGTTTACAGCTTGAAAATGGGAAAATTGTGAGGGATTACCCTAGGTTGTTTTACGGTGGGGCGCATCTTAGTGACCCAGAAAAAAATCATCATTCCGATCTTAGTCGGCTAATAGCGATGGGATTAATTTCGGGGGTCGCCCTTTGGCTGGGAGCGGCAGGAGTTCTTCTCGTTTTGCTAAAGTCCTCAGGGTGGGGCAATGTTGCTAGGGTCATCATTAATGGAGAAAGTATTTACCCCTTTAGGTCTATATTGTTAACTCTTGGATTGGTTTTTCTATTGGTTGGCCTCTTTATTTCTCTTTCTCCTCACTATCATATTTTGGGAACAGATAAGGTAGGAAATGACGTTCTCTATCAAGGGATAAAAAGTATTAGAACAGGCGTTTTAATCGGAACCTTGACCACCATAGTGATTCTTCCATTTGCCCTCTTTTTGGGGATTTGTGCGGGCTATTTCAGAGGGTGGGTTGACGATCTGGTACAATTTCTCTACACCACCTTATCATCGATACCGGGTGTTCTGTTGATTGCTGCCTCTGCGCTAATGCTAGAGATATACATGGCAAAGCATGCAGATACTTATTCCAGTTTGGTTATTAGAGCCGACGTACGTCTTCTGGCTTTGTGTCTGATTCTTGGGGTAACTGCCTGGACTGGCTTGTGTCGTTATTTAAGAGCAGAGACTTTAAAACTGAGAGAAATGGACTATGTGAATGCTGCCAAGGCTTTTGGAACTCCCGCAAGAACGATCCTAGCTAGGCATGTTACACCGAATGTGATGCATATTGTTATGATAGCGATAGTACTGGATTTTAGTGGGTTGGTTTTAGCCGAGGCCGCACTGACCTATATTGATATCGGTGTGGATCAGAGCACAGAATCCTGGGGTAATATGATAAACGGCGCTCGGTTAGAGCTAGCTAGGGAACCCGTGGTTTGGTGGTCTCTATTGACAGCTTTTTTGTTTATGCTGGTTCTAGTTCTAGCAGCAAATATCTTCGCGGATGCAGTTAGAGATGCTTTCGATCCACGAATCAAGGATCGGTAACCTTCTTTTCAAAAACATGACAACCTATCGGAGATATAATTGCTCGAAGTAAAAAATTTATCTATCGCCTTTTCAGGTTCCCTGAAAAAAAGGGTGGTTAATAATTTGACTTTCTCAGTGGGCTCTGGGGAAATAGTTGCGTTGGTCGGTGAGTCAGGAAGCGGAAAATCCCTCACTGCTTTGTCGATTCCGCGTCTCTTACCAACGGGAGCCAAGATCATTGGCGGGTCCGTTCACTTGGCGGGAGAAGATTTATTTCGGTATACAAATTCTGAAATATCACGAGTGCGAGGGTCGAAAATCGGAATTATTTTTCAAGAGGCTCAGTCTTCCTTGAACCCTGTAGTTTCAATAAAGAAGCAAATATCAGAAGCTTTTAGCCCGAATGTTTTGTCAACTGAAGCTGATATACGGACAAATGTGATTAGGTCGTTAAAGGATGTTGGAATTAACGAGGCAGAAGTTATGTTGGATAGATATCCTCATGAGTTCTCCGGGGGAATGAAGCAGAGGGTGATGATAGCGATTGCATTAGCAAAAACCCCTCAGTTATTAATCGCTGACGAACCCACAACTGCCCTGGACGTGACTGTCCAAGCTCAGATCTTAAGATTAATAAAATCCCTCCAAGAAAAAAATGATATGTCTGTTCTATTTATAACTCATGATTTAGCGGTGGCGTATCAAATTGCCGATCGAGTCCTGGTTATGCGGGAAGGTGAGATAATTGAAAGTGGAAATGTAGATATACTCCGCGAAGGACCTAGTCATCCCTATTCAAGGAAGCTCCTTGACTCTCTACCTGGCTGGCAAAAAAGACAGGGTGAGGCTAGAACATCGGATTCTAAAGTAAGTGCAAAAGTACTTGATGTGAAAGATTTGAAGGTATGGTTTCCAATTAAAAAAGGCTTGTTCCGCAAAACTGTTGGACACATAAAAGCTGTGAACGGGGTAAGCCTGGAACTGAAGAAAGGTAAAACCTTAGCGCTGGTAGGGGAGTCGGGGTGCGGTAAAACCACTACAGGAAAAGCCATAATTCAATTGATAAAAAATACAGAAGGAAGCATTTTTTACAAAGGGAAGAGATTAGAAGAATATAGAGGAGAAGCTGCTAAAAATTTAAGGTCAGAAATACAAATCGTTTTTCAGGATCCGTTTTCCTCAATGAACCCGAGAATGAGAATCGGAGAAATAATTAGTGAGGGTATGGAGGTGCAAAAGATATGCGGTAGTAGGTCAGAAAGGCATCGCAGGGTTGAGGAGCTTCTTACTTTGGTTGGTCTTGAGGCGGAACATTTCAATAGGTATCCTCACGAGTTTTCAGGAGGTCAGAGACAAAGGATTTGCATTGCTAGGGCTTTATCTGTCAATCCGAGTATTCTGGTATGTGATGAACCGACCAGCTCTTTAGACGTCTCCATACAACATCAGATTCTGTCTCTGCTCCTGCAGTTACAAAAGGAGAGTGGCATGAGTTACCTATTTGTGACTCACGATATAGGAGTGGTTGCATATATGGCAGATGAGGTTGCAGTAATGAAAGATGGGGTAATTGTCGAAAGTGGGCCCGTCCACGAGGTTTTGAAAAGCCCCAAGATGTTTTATACCAAACAGCTTCTGGACGCTGTACCGCTGATTCACTCCTCGTGAAACCAAAGCGTTAAAATTTTCATTTTGAGAAAAAACATTATCTGGTTAACTTTTTCTAAATTACGGCAAGATTTGACGTTACTATTTTCAGTAGGATTGCCCTTAGTATTAAATAATATCTCCAGTTTAGCAGTTAATGTGGCGGACACTTTAATGGCTTCAGCCATGGGAACCAAGCAGTTGGCTGCGGTAGCGCTAGGTTCTGGGGTCTGGATTTCCCTTTTTCTATTTGGGTTGGGGATTTTAATGGCGGTAGGTCCTAGCGTGGCTCAGCTTTATGGTAGGGGTGAGTATGAGGAGATAAAAAATCATACCAAGCAGAGTTTTTGGTTAGCTTTAGCAATAAGCCTCTGCGTCATTCTAGTTATGCGCTCTTTTTTCCCTGTTTTCGAAAGATTGAAAATTGAACCAGAGGTAGCTGATTTAGCCCAAGGATATTTAAATGGCTTGAGCTGGGGCGTTCTGGGAGGTTTCTTCTATCACACCTTGAAGCAAATGAGTGAAGGCGTGGGTGAGACGATTCCCATCATGATAGTAATGCTGGTTGTTCTTCCGATAAATGTGTTCATCAATTTTTGTCTTATGAATGGGAAATTCGGCGTGGAGGCGATGGGTGCGGCGGGTTGTGGTGTTGGAAGCGGTCTCAGTTTATGGTTGATGTTTGTTCTACTTTTTAGCTATACAAGAATTTCTGCTCGGTTCAAAAGATTTTCATTTTCGTTAACTTACCTATCACCGGAGAGAAAGCTATTGAGTAGATTATTCAAATTAGGATTACCAATAGGATTGAATTTTTTTCTTTATTCAGCCTTATTTTCGGTTGTTGCGTTGATGATGGGATTTTTTGGAACAGAAGTTATAGCGGCTCATCAGATCGTGTTGAATTTTTCTGGTTTGGTTTTTATGTTACCTCTTGGGCTGGGTATGGCGCTAACTATTTGTGTAGGCCAGCTTGTGGGTCGTGCTGATCTCCATGGTGCGGTTAGGATAGGTTTCACTGGAATTTTCCTTTGTTTGTCAGTGTCGATTGTTTCCGCTTCGCTCACTTTGTGTTTTGCTGAAAAAATAATCGCTTTATATACTAAGGAACCTGAAATATCATCGGTTGCCTTATCATTACTCAAGATCGCAGTTTTTCTTCAAGTGGGGGACGCCGTGCAGACTGCGGCTGCTTTTTCCTTGAGAGGAATAAAAGACACTCGTATTCCAATGATATTAAATGGTTTTAATTATTGGGTGATTGGATTTGGTACAGCTTATTTCGTTGGGATAAGGCTAGAGGTGGGACCTGCCGGTATTTGGTTTGGGATAGCCCTCTCCCTGGTCTTGGCTGGTTTAACGCTGGTATGGAGGTTTCATATGCTTACCAAGTCGATGAGAGGAAAGCTCCTCAGGTCTCACGAGGACTAATGAGAGATTAAACTTACCTTAGAAGTGTCAAAGGCGATCATATTTTTTATCTCACTCGCTTCTGCAATGGTAGTTTCGTAGACCCAAGCCACATCCTTAATTTTCGTTTGGTTCGAAAAGAGATCTAAATAGTAAGTTGAGCCTTTCAAAGGGCAGAAAGTGCTTTTTTTATTTTTCTTTAGGTGGGTAGTAACCACATCTTTAAGGGGAAAATAAATCACCGGTGGATAAATATCTAACCCGACTTCTTTTAGTTCGATAGCGGTATGGCTTTTTGCTAAGATTTGCTCTTCTATTTTTGCTAACCAGAACTTTGGGCTCTCTTTTATCGTCATGTAATGCCGAGGCTCAGCTTGGTTGTGGATAGCATCTACTACTAGGGTGATTCCTTCATGCTTCATATATAACTATTCCTCAAATAATTTTAGCACTCTCTCAAATACCGTGACGGTTCCTAAAAAAATTGACTTAGATGAAATGGCCACTACAATTTTTTTATATTTTTTGAAAATGACTCATGACAGTCTCTACAGGTAAGACATCTGCATATCTTCTTCCAACATCTCGAAGGGAATCTTTGTGAGCTTGTTCTTCTTGATCTCCGCAGCATTCCTGAGGGACTATGACCCTAAATCCATAGGAGAAAGCGTCCACTACTGATGCCCGTACACAGCCGCTAGTAGTGCAACCAGTTATAACCACTGTATCTACTCTTTGTTTCCCTAGATAAGTTAGTAAAGGGGTTTGAAAAAAAATAGAGGGAGCGCTTTTAGTGAAAATAAAGTCATAGTCTTCCTTGAGAATCCTTGGATCTATTTCAGTTGATTTATGGCCTTTAAAAAAGCTACCGTCATATAGCGATGTGACTTTCCAGTAGCCCATATCACTTATACCATTCCAAGCCACATTGCAGTTGGCAACAGGTATACTTTTCTCTCTAGCTAACTCTAGAAGATTCTTAGTGTGTAATACTGCACTGTGAATATGTTCACTTTTGCCCGCGAGATACGAAGGGTCTGTAAAACCCAATTGAAAGTCTACTACGAGAACAGCAGTCTGCTCCCCAAAACCAATTTCGCCACCGCCGTAACCAGCTGTTTTGTAATTATCCATGTTATGTTCCTGGTAAATTATCTAGGACTTCTAGGAGATCCTTTCCCGCTGAAACTGGATTCACTTTTTTAATGATCTTTAAGATAACTCCTTCTCCGTCAATGATAAATGTCGTTCTAGAAGCGAATTTTCCAAATTTTAAAACGCCATATTTCGTGGCAGTGTTGCCATCCGGATCACTTAAGATTGGAAATTTCGCTCGATTTGCCTCAGCGAACTTTGTCAATATTTCATATTCATCTGTGCTTGCCATAAATAAGGCTATTTCGTGACTTTCTAGAGCGTTTTCACTTTCCCGAAGTGATTTACACTCAGCAGTTCATCCGCCTGTGAATGCTTTGGGGAACCATGCCAAGACCACAGTACGCCCCTTGTAGTCCTTCAGGGCATGGAATTTACCGTCCGAGCCCATCAAATTAAATTCAGGGGCTAAATCTCCCTCCGTAACTGCGTAAGCGGATTGGAGCGACATCAAAAGAGTAAGTAATAAGATTCGCATGGTGTTAAGTGGAAGCATATTTTCTTTTACCGGGGATTAATATTCATTGTTTAACAGGTTGTCTCATGGTCACCCACTCTTCGGCAGAAGTCGGGTGGATGCCGATGGTCTCATCAAACATGGATTTTGTCGCCCCGGCCTTCATTGCTATCGCTATTCCTTGAAGGCTCTCTCCCGCGTCAGCTCCCACCATATGGGCGCCAACAACTAAATCGTTTTCGCTATCTACGACAAGTTTCATAAGCGTCCTCTCGTGATTTCCGGTTAGAGTGTGTTTTAAGGGCTTAAATTCGGAAATGAATATTTTAATTTCCTTGTGTTTTTCTCTTGCTTCTTCTTCAGTGAGACCTACCGTGGCAAGGTTGGGGAGGCTGAAAACCGCGCTAGGAATCAAATTGTAGTCTACTCGCTTTTTGCCGTCACCGAATAGGTAGGATACCACTGTCATCGCTTCTGCTAGAGCGACTGGAGTCAGGTTGACTCTGTCTGTTACGTCTCCAATAGCCAACACAGTATCTATGTTAGTCCTATAATTTTCGTCTACTGCGATAGCATTCTTTGAGTCTACTTTTATACCTAATTTTTCCAGTCCTAAGTTTTCAGTCAAAGGTGTTCTGCCGGTGGCATACATGATTAAATCACAAGATACTTCTTCCCCAGAAGAAAAGTTAGCAGTTAACCTGTCATTTTGTTTGGTTATCTCGTTTATTGAGCAGTTAAATTGCAAGTCAATTCCAGATTCTCTTATTTGATTAGCGAGAAAGGTTCTCGCATCGAAGTCGAATCCCCGTAGAAACAAATCCCCTCGATACAGTTGAGAAGTATCACAACCTAGACCGTTAAAAATCGAAGCGAACTCAACGGCTATATAGCCGCCACCGACAACGAGTACTTTCTGTGGCAGTTCTTTTAGGTAGAATGCTTCATCAGAACTAATTACATGTTCGCAACCGGGGAATTCTGGAATCTCCGGTTTTCCCCCTACCGCAACTAAAATATTTTTTGCAGTATAAGTGTGTCCCTTAACGGAAACGGATTGTTTGGTCTTCAGCGAAGCATGCCCACGAATAATTTGTACCCCGGAGTTTACTAGAAGTCTCTCATAAATTTCGTTCAGTCTTTCTATCTCTCGATTTTTATTGGTTAAGAGATCGTACCAGCTAAATGAGGGTTTGCCGGAACTCCAACCAAACCCCTTTGCATCAGCAAAGTCGCTTGAAAAATGAGCTGCATACGAAAAGAGTTTTTTTGGAATGCAGCCTACGTTTACACACGTGCCACCTAATGCTTGTTTTTCCGCTATAGCAACTTTTTTACCCAAATCTGCAGCAAATCTAGCAGCACGCACGCCTCCGGAGCCGCCGCCTATCACGAATAGATCAAAATCAAAATTACTCATAGGAAAGTCCCTAAGGAGAATGGTTCGTATGTTGTTGGGAAAGCATTCAAACTATCAGTAGAAGACAATAATAAATTTTCCCCTGAATTCTCGTGTAATATACTATATAGAAAACATAGTTTGCGAGTTCTTTTCATGAAAAAAATTGAATTGGTGGATGTTGGGCCGAGAGACGGAATACAGAGTCAGGCTACGATCGTTAATACCTCTGACAAGATTAAGCTTATTTCTGGTCTTGCTGATTCTGGAGTGCGTCGGATAGAGGTGGCAAGTTTCGTTAATCCAAAAAGGGTACCGCAAATGGCGGATGTGGATCTTTTGATTAAAAATCTGCCAAGACTAGAGAATACTAAATATATTGGGCTCGTTTTGAATGAGAAAGGTTTGGAGAGAGCATTGGGTACCGAACTAGACGAGATTAATTGCGCCACTGTGACAACGGACACTTTTTGTCAAAGAAATCAAGGTAAGACCTCTCATGAAATGATGTCTTCGTTAGTGAGGATGATTAATCTTGCAAAAAGGAACAATCGATTTTTTGGTGTGACTATAGCTGCAGCGTTTGGGTGCCCCTTTGAGGGTGAAGTGAGCCCGGATAGGGTTGTGGAGATAGCAAAGAATCTGGTGGGGCTTGGTGTAGATGAAATCTCAATCGCTGACACGATCGGAGTGGCAGTTCCTACCCAGGTCACGGAACTAATACATCGCTTACAACCGATTACCGGCGAGGTTCCTCTAAGATTACATTTCCACAACACCAGGAATACCGGCATAAGTAACGTCTATGCTGCGATACAAGCTGGTGTGAGGATCTTTGATTCTAGTTGCGGCGGGTTAGGAGGCTGCCCCTTTGCCCCCGGCGCTACGGGGAATGTGGGAACCGAAGATGTATTATATCTCGTTGATCGCATGGGGTTCCAAACCGGGATTTCCATGACTAAGCTTATCGAAACTTCCAACTGGCTGGGTCAAGTCATAGGCCAGGAGATGCCATCCATGGTTAATAAGGCAGGTGTGTTTCCATAAATAAATAGTTCTGGGCTTAAACCTCGTGTTCTCAAAGGTCTTTTTTCTGTGAATAGAGCTTGGCAATCGCTTTTCTCCAGACCTTGGCAGGACGAGCTGGCATTCCCGCGTAAAATCCCGGTTTCAAGAGACTTTTGGTAACCCCTCCTTTTCCTAATACAGTTATATCACTCCCTATTTGGACATGCCCTACTGTACCTACCTGCCCCGCTAAGGTTACTCGATCTCCAATCTGCGTGCTGCCTGATATACCTGTCTGGGACACGATCAGGCAATTCTCTCCTATCGACACGTTATGACCTACCATAACTAAATTGTCTATCTTAGTGCCTTTACCTATGAAAGTTCTAGAAAATCTCCCTCGATCAATCGTCGAGTTTGCACCAATTTCCACATCGTCGGATATGACCACATTGCCAAGTTGAGGGATTTTTACATGCTCTTCGCCATGTTTAAGAAAACCATATCCATCTCCACCGATACTTACACCGGCTTGGAGTACTACGTTATTTCCCAGAACAGAATCCTCTCTTACCGTACAATTAGGGTAAATCGTACAATCATTTCCTATCTTACATCTATCCATAATTACGCAATTCGGATAGATTTTAGTATTCGAACCTATCTCAACATCCTCACCAACTACGACATTAAATCCGATTTCGACTGAGGGGTGTAGATTACAACTTTGTGAGATTCTAACGTTTTGATCTTGAATTTTTTCTAACTTTATTTTTGATTTAGAAAATAATTCGGAAATTAAACAGAAGATATACTCAGGTGACTGGTGATGTAACAGAGTCTTCCCGTTCAACTTGGTTTCCATTGAGACTATATAAACTGGAATGTCAGATTCCTCAGCCATTCGAGTTTTCCTTTTATCTGACAGAAACGATAAATTCTTAGTTTTGTTGTCAGAAATCCCGCAGACCCCTTCTATGACGATATTTCTATCTCCCGATATAGTCAGGTTAAAGGTTTCGGCTAGTTTTGCGACGGTGTATTGCATATTTTTCTCTAAACTAAAATCATTCTTAAGCGTGCAAAAAACTCGAGGGTTGTAAGTCAACTGTACAATTTAATACCATATCATCCTCCAAAGATTTTTTATATTAAGTTTGAAATCTCTCTCCTTCATGCGCATTATTAACAATAAAAAGGGAGTAAACATGAAACAAAATCTCGCTAAAACTTTAGAAGCACGGAGTTTTCATATTCTTGCGACTGCGGCTGGATTTTTGGTTTCCCTTCTTCTTGTTTGGAAGCATCACTCTAGTCTAAACCTCCCTTTTTGTAGCGCTGCTTCTTGTGATGTTGTTCTCAACAGCAGATGGTCTGTTTTTTTGGGTGTGCCGTTGGCTGTTTGGGGCGCTTTGATGTATGGAACCTTGGGAATTCTATTCATTCGATATTTTAAAAGAAGTCGGAAGTACCAATTGTCGATAGTGACTCTAGGTTTTTTAGTAAGTGTTTATTTATTTTTCATATCATTATATGAAATTGGGACTATTTGCTACTACTGTACTGTCTCTCTCATAATAATTAGCAGTTTGTTCGGTGCGAGTTTCTTTTTAGCCGCGCAAAAGAGAAGTAAAGCTCGTCTAGTGGGTGCAGTCGCAAGTTTAGCAGTCATCATCACAATGCATTCTATTGCTCACCAGGGCAATATCTTCCAAAAAACAGCCGATCCTCAATTAAAGGCTCTAGCTACCCACTTGAGCGAGAGTGGAGCCACCTTTTATGGTGCTAGTTGGTGTAATGCCTGCCAAGGTCAGAAAGAACTTTTTGGATCAGCAGCGTCTTATCTTCCTTACGTTGAATGTTCTCCCCAGGGGCAAAATACTCCCCAAAGTACGATTTGCTTACTAAAAAAAATAAAAAGTTACCCTACTTGGCTGATAGATGGGAAGCGCTATGAGCGAATTCTTACGGTAGAGGTGCTGGAGAAATTATCTCGGTTTAGCCCCGAAATTCCCGACACAACTAAAAATTAGAGGGAGCATGTCCAAACAACCTTCTGTCAAAATGCTAACCGATCCAGGGCATCTGGTTGCTCTGGGTCTAGGGTCTGGTTTGGCCCCACTAGGGCCGGGCACCGCTGGTACTCTAGTCGGGGTTTTTGGTTTTATTTGCTTTCTTTATTCTCCAGTTTTTTCCCTCGTGTTATATTTTTTGCTCTGTATAGTACTTTTCTTTGTGGGGATCTTTATTTGTGCTCGAACCTCTCGGTTTTTAGGTGCTCACGATCATAAGGCGATAGTCTTTGATGAAATAGTAGGGTTTTTTATTGGGGCGAGTTGGATTCCCGTATTAGAACTATTTTGGCTATTAGAGAACGTTGAGATTCAATTTATTTATATTCCGCTAACTTTTGCTTTATTCCGTTTTTTTGACATCGTCAAACCTTGGCCAATAAGTAAGGTGGACAGAGAGTGTCAAGGGGGGTTGGGGATTATGCTAGATGACTTGCTTGCGGGCGTTCTTACTTTCGTTTCAACCCCTGTAATTTGTATCTTAATGGGTTATTTATGAGATTTTCTGGCTGGGTGATTTTCTCTTTTTTGCTACTTTTAGTTGATGAATTAAGGGCAGAAAAAAACTGGGAACAGTTTGATAAGAAGATCGCCGATAGGATGAAGTCGAAAAATAAATTTTATAAAGAAAAAGACAATAAAATTAAGTTGCATCTATCGAATCGAATAAAAAATATAATTCAAAACGAATCACAATCTTCAAAACTGCGTTCGAGAGTTTATCGATATATCGACAGAAATGGTAACTCTACATTCAGTGATCGGGTCCGCCACAAGGGTTACAAGGAGGTTAAGTTACGAGCTACTCCTAGGAGAAAAATTGAAGTAACGAGCGGTAGTTTCTATGCGAAACGGAAACAGTATGGGACTGTTGTGAAGCGGGCTGCTCAGGCTCACAGAATCCCTGTTAGTTTGTTGCACGCAATAATTTCAGCAGAATCAGGTTATAACGCTGAAGCTGTTTCTAGGGCTGGGGCAGTGGGTCTTATGCAACTTATGCCGGCCACCGCATCTCGTTACGGCGTCAAAGACAGAAAAGATCCGATTGATAGCATAAGAGGGGGCTCACGGTATTTTCGGTACCTTTTAGACTTGTTTGACAACGACATCAGATTGGCGTTGGCGGCCTACAATGCTGGTGAAAATGCGGTTATTAAATACGGCAGGAGAATTCCCCCATACCGGGAAACGCAAAACTACGTGAAAAGGGTTTTGAAGTTTTACGAGGAGTACTCGGGTGTTAGGAGAAAATTCTGACGGTGCTGTTATTGGTCTGTCACGCAGCCCTGTGAAGCGTCAGTCACAGTTTTTATATATTTATATAAAGTACCCTTAGTTGCGGCGAGAGGCGGCGGAACCCAATCGCTCAGGCGTGATTGCAGTTCTGTCTCAGTTAGGTCAACAAGTAATTCATTTTTTTCAGCATCGATAGTTATTATATCGTCATCCCTTAGGAGCGCTATGGTTCCCCCTTCTTGCGCTTCTGGTACCACGTGGCCAACTATGAACCCATGCGATCCTCCGGAAAATCTACCATCTGTGATTAGGGCAACTTCCTCCCCTAGCCCGGCACCCATTATTGCAGAGGTGGGGGTCAACATCTCAGGCATTCCCGGTCCACCTTTGGGCCCTTCATAACGAATGACTATAACGTCTCCACTATTTATCTTGCCCTCGCGTAAGCCCTCGAGCATCGTTTCTTCCGAGTCAAAAACTCTAGCAGGCCCTTTGAACATTAGGCCCTCTTTTCCAGTAATTTTAGCTACTGCGCCACCTGGAGCAAGGTTGCCTTTTAATATTTGCAGATGTCCAGTTTTTTTGATTGGCGACGAGAGGGGTTTTATTATAGGTTGAGCAGGGCTGAGTTCTTTACAGTCTTCTAAATTTTCGGCGAGGGTATGTCCCGTTACAGTGAGACAGTCCCCTTTTATGAGTCCTTCCCTAAGCAAAAACTTTAATACCGCTGGTATTCCTCCCACCCTGTGCAGATCCTCCATCACGTACAGCCCACTTGGTTTCAGGTCAGCTATAAAGGGTACTCGATCACTTACGCGCTGGAAGTCCTCTAATTCAAGATCCAGGTCCACTGATTTGGCCATGGCTATTAGGTGTAAAACCGCGTTTGTTGAGCCCCCCAGAGCGGAGATTATTACCATGGCGTTCTCAAAAGCTTCCCTGGTCATTATGTCTTTCGGTTTAATATCGTTTTCTAATAGATTTAATATAGCCTGACCAGCCAGGCGGCATTCTTCTATTTTCTTTTTATCGTCTGCTGGTGTAGACGAACTGTATGGCAAGGACATTCCCATAGTCTCTATAGCCGATGCCATTGTGTTGGCCGTGTACATCCCGCCACAAGCGCCAGGTCCTGGACAAGCATTTTTTACTATATCTTGCCGTTCTTCTTCGTTAATTGAGCCGGCCAGGTAAGAACCATAGCTTTGAAATGCGGAAACAATATCTAACGGGGTGTTATCCCTGGACTTTCCTGGTTTTATTGTACCTCCATAAATCATTAGAGAGGGGCGATTCAGGCGACCCATAGCTATAAGGCAGCCGGGCATATTTTTATCGCATCCAGGGATGGAAATATTTGCATCATACCATTGTCCTCCCATAATGGTCTCAATGGAATCAGCTATTAAATCTCGTGATTGCAGCGAATAACTCATGCCTCGGGTGCCCATAGAAATGCCGTCGCTAACCCCGACCGTATTGAATCGCATCCCAATTAAACCGGACTCTTCTACACCTCTTTTCGCCTCCTCTGCTAAATTCAGGAGATGCATATTACAAGGGTTTCCCTCGTACCAGACGCTCCCAATGCCTACTTGAGCTTTGTCCATATCCTCCTCTTTCATACCGACAGCGTATAGCATGGCCTGGCTGGCGCCCTGAGATTTTGGTTGTGTCACATTCGCGCTTTGGGAATTCAACGGTTTTTTTGGATTCATATTGATTTCCTAGGGGGTGGTAATTGTAAGAAGTGCTATTAATGCAGTTTGTAATCTTGGTTAGATCTTAATCCCAAAACCCTGCTTCGGTATCAACATAGTGCGCTCGAAATCACAAACGAGGGTACCGTCTGATTTTTTCCCCAATGTGCTCACCTTGACGATTCCAGCGTTTGGTCTGGATTTAGATTCTCTTTTTTCTAAAACAGTGCTTTCGGCGTAGAGAGTGTCTCCAACAAAAACAGGGGAGGGTAGACGAATTTCTTTCCAACCTAGATTTGCTATCGCGTTTTGACTTACATCTCTGACACTCATCCCCACTATAAGAGAAACCGTGAATGCGCTATTGACTAGTATTTGTCCGAATTCTGATTTTTTAGCATACTCTTTATCGAAGTGTAAGGGATGAGTATTCATTGTGAGTAAGGTAAACCAAGTATTATCGGTTTCAGAGATAGTTCGCCCAGGTCGATGAGAATAGGTGTCTCCGACTTCGAATTGCTCGTAGTGCCTGCCGGATTGTTCGGTGATTTCTCTTTCTTCCATGATTGCTTTTGCCTAAATTAATTTCGCGCCTTGTGCAGCTTTTATTGGCAAGGAATCTTATCACCTTTCTAGGAATTTATCTGACTGTTTCCTCGATCTTCACTACAAGGTCTCCTTTTTCAACAGTAACTTTAATGTGTCCTCCGCTTGCTAGCTCTCCGAAAAGCAACTGATCCGCAAGTGGTCGTTTGATTTTCTCTTGAATGATTCTCCTCATCGGCCGAGCCCCCATCAGTGGGTCGTATCCCTTTTTTGCTAACCAGTTTCTGGCTTTTTTGTCTGCTAAAAGAGAGACCTTTTGTTCATCAAGCTGAGATTCTAATTCTACAAGGAACTTATCTACTACGTGGGCGATCGTTTCTGTTCCAAGTGGTGCAAATTGGATAATGCCATCAAGTCTGTTTCTGAATTCCGGGGTAAAAGACTTCTTTACTTCCTCTCCTGCATCGGAGGCATGATTTTGCATAGTGAAACCTATGGATGCCCTATTGATTTTTTCTGCCCCGGCATTTGTGGTCATGACAATAACTACATTACGGAAATCAGTTTTCCGACCATTAGCGTCTGTGAGGGTGCCGTGATCCATTACTTGCAGTAATATGTTCATCACATCTGGATGAGCCTTTTCAATTTCATCTAGCAGCAGTACGGAATGAGGAGATTTTATCACCGCTTCAGTAAGTAAACCTCCAGTATCGTAACCTACATACCCTGGTGGTGCCCCAATGAGCCTGGAAACAGTATGTCGCTCCATATACTCGGACATGTCAAATCTAACAAGTTCTACTCCGAGAAGGATTGCCAACTGTTTCGTTACTTCTGTTTTTCCTACGCCAGTAGGGCCTGCAAAAAGAAATGAGCCAATAGGTTTTTCTCTATTTGCCAAACCCGATCGGGCCATTTTAATAGAAGCGCTGAGGGTGCCAATGGCTTCATCCTGTCCAAACACCACCATTTTTAGGTCCCTCTCCAGAGTTTTCAGTACATCTTTGTCAGATGTTGATACCGTTTTGGGTGGGATGCGCGCTATTTTCGACACGATCTCCTCTATTTCGCCTACCCCTATAGTTTTTCTTCTCCTAGATACAGGGAGTAACCGTTGTCTGGCACCGGCTTCATCTATTACATCAATAGCTTTGTCTGGAAGATTTCGGTCATTAATATGACGATTGGTGAGCTCCACAGCGGATCTAATTGCTTGGCTAGTGTATTTGATGCTGTGATGTTTCTCGAAGCGTTCCTTAAGTCCCTGTAAAATCTTGATCGCTTCTTCTTCACTTGGTTCTAACACGTCAATTTTTTGAAAGCGCCTAGCGAGTGCTCTGTCTTTCTCAAAGATGCTTCTGTACTCTTGGTGAGTAGTGGAACCTATGCACCTTAACTCACCAGAAACTAGAGCAGGTTTTATAAGATTTGAAGCGTCCATTACTCCGCCAGATGCAGAGCCGGCCCCAATTATGGTATGAATTTCATCGATGAAAAGAACACTTTCCTTGTCTTCTTTGAGCTCCTCCAAAACACTTTTCATGCGCGCCTCAAAGTCTCCGCGGTACTTTGTTCCTGCTATTAGGGCACCTAAATCCAACGAGTAAACTGTTGAGCTAGAGAGAATGTCGGGGATGTCTCCCTCAAATATCCTACGCGCTAGTCCTTCAGCAATCGCGGTTTTACCGACTCCAGCCTCCCCAACAAACAAGGGGTTGTTCTTCTTCCTTCTGCAAAGAATCTGGGCAGTCCTCTCGATTTCGTCCTCCCGCCCTACCAGGGGGTCTATGTTACCGGCAGCTGCTGATTCATTAAGATTCACAGTGTATAAATCCAGTGCTGATTTTTCTTCTTTGTTGGTCAGGGGCTCGTTATCTTGTGAATCATCAAAGTCGTCTTCTCCCCCAGCGTCCTCATTATCTTTCGAAATTCCATGTGATATGCAATTGACTATGTCCAACCTTGCTATGTTTTGTTGATTTAGCAGATAGACGGCGTGGGATTCCCTTTCTCCAAAAATTGCAACTAACACATTAGCGCCTGTCACTTCCTTTTTGCCAGAAGACTGGACGTGAAATACCGCCCTTTGGAGAACTCT
>CACJXQ010000007.1 GCA_902597385.1 uncultured Pseudomonadota bacterium
CAAGGGCAGCTTCCTTTGCAAAAAAATTTTTAAAAGGTTCCAAAACAAGAGCCTGAATACTTTGCTCTTTAAAGTCGGGTCTACCGATATCAGGCGAAAAGAAGTTTATCAAGGAACAAATAAACATGATGAGCGACATGATCATGTACGTTTTGTTGAAGCCAATAATATCCGCTAGCATTAAAGCCCCAGCCCCTGAAACCAGCATCGCTATTCTGTAGCCCGTCACGGACAGTGCAGCACCAAAACCTCTCTCTTCAGCCTTCAAAACTTCAGCCCGATAAGCATCTACAGCAATGTCCTGAGTGGCGGAAATAAAAGCAACTAAAAATGCCAACAAGCCCACCAAAGCTAAAGAATCATTTTCGATAACCCTAGAACCCAAAAAAAATAGAGTCAGAGACAACATTATTTGACTTAAGAAAATCCAATCTCTTCTTCGGCCTAGAAATTTTAAATCGAACCTGTCAACAATCGGTGCCCAAAGAAACTTGATGGTGTAAGGAAGACCGACTAAAGAAAATAAGCCTATCGTAGACACATCCAAATTAGCTACTGTTAGCCAGGCTTGCAAAGTACTGTCAGACAAGGCTAAAGGCATTCCTGAGGCGAAGCCCAATAAAGCAACCACTGCAGCCCTTCTGGTAAAAATTAGTCTATTGATTGTACGGTCAGTCATATTATTACTCTATGTGCTCTTACAGAGCTAGAATAAATCAAAAATCTCACAAAAAATCACCTAAAACAACTAAATTTCCGATAGAAATTACTAAAAGAAATTAGATTTTTTCTAAATAATTAGCGAAAATACCCTTATGACAGGAGCACCTAATCGCGAAAGCCTAATTGATAAGTTCGGCAGAACTATAGACTATGTCCGCATCTCAATTACCGATAGATGTGACTTTAGATGCGTTTATTGCATGAGTGAGGATATGCAATTTCTTCCTCGAAACGAAATTTTAACGTTAGAAGAGTTGGGAGTAATTGGCAAAACTTTTGTCGAAATGGGCGTGAAAAAAATTCGCCTCACCGGCGGAGAACCTTTAGTGAGACAAAACTGCATAAAGTTGATACAGGAGCTAGGCGCTCTAAAAGATTTAGAAGAACTCGCAATTACTACCAACGGTTCACAACTAGAAAAACTAGCACCTGAAATTAAGAATGCTGGTGTGAAGCGAATTAATATAAGTTTGGATTCACTGTTACCCGAAAAATTCAAATCACTGACTAGAACTGGAAATCTTCATCAGGTGCTTAGAGGTATCGAGGCGGCAAGAAGTGTCGGGTTTGAACGAATTAAAATCAACTCTGTTATTTTGAAAAACAGGAATGAAAAAGAGGTTATTCCACTAACAAAATTTGCGATCGCTAATGGACTTGATATCACTTTCATAGAAGAAATGCCTTTGGGAGTTATAGATAGTCATGACAGAGCGGAAGTATATTATTCGAGCGATAAAATAAAGGGCGATCTCGAGACTGTGTTTACGCTTTCCGCTACCAACGAATCTACTGGTGGTCCGGCAAAATATTTCAAACTTCCGGACAGCACGACCAGAATCGGATTCATCTCCCCCCACAGTCACAATTTCTGTGGTGACTGTAATAGGGTAAGAGTCACCGTTGAAGGCCGCTTGCTCTTATGTTTAGGTCAAGAACACTCTATCGATTTAAGAGAAATAGTAAGAAAATGGCCTGGCAGAACTGACCCATTAAAGACTGCTATTAAAAAAAGCATGAGCATCAAACCTGAGGGGCATACCTTTGATCTTAATGAGCAACCAATAATCTTTAGACACATGAGTCACACCGGCGGTTAAAGGTTTGAGATCCTAATGGATTCAAACGCTTTAACTCCAAACACAGAGCTAGTCACTGCCTGCATCCTCACCGGCGGGAAAGGTTCCAGGCTAGATGGAGTTGATAAAGGTCTGTTACAGATATCGGATAGAAATTTAATAGAGTATTGTATTGAGAAAATACGCCCGCAAGTTAGTACTACTATTATCTCGGCTAATCGTAATATTCAAACATACCGGAATCTCGGGCTTCATGTCTTCGAAGATTCTTACGGTAATTACGAAGGCCCGCTAGCAGGTTTCCTGTCTGGACTAGAAAACACGAAAACCCCCTACCTAGTTATACTACCAACAGATTCCCCTTTCTTTCCTAAGGATCTAGTAAAACGTCTGCTTACGCCCATTTTAAGTGGGAGATGTACAGCTAGCGTCGCTAAGGTGTCCGGGAGGATTCAACCTACCTTTTGTTGCATTCCCAAAGAAAGCCGCCATTCCTTGACCGATTACCTACGCTCTGGCCAGAGAAAAATTGTTGGCTGGCTAAAACAACTGGAACTGATGGAAATAAGTTTCGAAATACCTGAAGAATTTATTAACATAAACAATGAGACAGACCTCTCTCTCGCCTCTACCTATTTGCTAAATGAAAGAAAAATATAAGGGCATCCCGTTACTGGCCATTCGAGCGGCAAGCGGAACCGGAAAAACAACTTTATTGACCAACATTATTCCGCTCCTAAAAGCCAAAGGGGTTAAGCTAGGATGCATTAAACACACTCATCATTCACTTTCTCTGGATACCAAAGGAAAGGATAGCTCTAAGTTAAAAGCAGCAGGGGTAAATCAAGTGCTAGTTGGCGATTCCCAAGAATGGGCGTTATTCGGAACAAGTGTTAAGAAAAACAAAACTCTAGAGAGCATGCTCTCGCATTTCGATCTTGAAGAATTAGATTTGATTTTAGTCGAAGGATACAAAGATGCCGAGCTGCAAAATATCGTACTCCACAGATCTGAAATGCCAGGTGATATATCTAGATTAATAGACAAAAACACCATAGCTATTGCCAGAAATCATAATGAAGAATTAAACTATTCTCTCCCAAACTTAAGCTTAGACAATTATCCTCAAGTTACCAACTTCATAATAAAACATTGTCTAAGCAAAGAATCCCCTGGAGATTTGAGCTAATGACAAAATTACAGACAGCAGAATATGCCACCAGGTTAACTTGTGATGAGGCGAGAAATGCTCTTGTTAAAGAAAATAATCCAATCACAAGCTTCGAAAATGTACCCATACGCTCATCTCTAAATAGAATATTACATGAAGATATGCTGTGCCCAGTTAACGTGCCCAACCATACGAACTCTGCGATGGATGGATACGCAATACAGTTTTCAGAAACAACAAATTTTGAAAATACCTCCTATGAATTAAAAGGAAGCGCATTTGCAGGAAGACCTTTTGGTGATCCGATAGGGGGAAACGCTGCTGTAAAAATTATGACTGGTGCAGCCATGCCAGAGGGCGCAGATACTGTAATAATTCTTGAGGACGCCGAAGAAAAAAATAATCAAATAAAATTCAAAGGACTCGCCAAACCAGGGCAAAACGTGCGCTTGGCTGGTGAAGATTTGAAGGCTGGCCAAGTTTTTCTAGAAGCAGGAAGACGTTTAACCGCATCTGATATAGGTCTTATTGCTTCGGTAGGAATATCTGAAGTAAAAGTAAGACGAAAGGTTAAAGTAGCTTTCTTTTCCACCGGTGACGAACTAAAGTCACTAGGTGAATCTTTGAATGTTGGCGAAATTTACGATAGTAATCGCTACACCCTCTACGGCCTTCTGAAAGATTTTGGTGCGGAAATTCAAGATCTTGGCGTCGTGAAAGATAACCCATCTGAACTCCAAAAGACATTGCTAAGCGCTGCAAAGAATAACGATGCTGTGATTACCTCTGGTGGAGTGTCTGTCGGGGAAGCTGATCATATTAAATCCGTATTGGCATCCGTCGGCAAAATCAACTTTTGGAAAATCCTAATGAAGCCAGGGAGACCTTTGGCTTTTGGAAAGATCGGGGAATCCAGTTTTTTCGGGTTGCCAGGCAACCCCGTTTCAGTAATGATCACCTTCATGCAATTCGTTCAACCAGCCCTCTCTAAAATCGCTGGAGAAACACGAAGGTCTCCCATAGAAATAGCAGCTAGGAGCACTTACAGAATAAGGAAAAGTCCAGGTCGCACTGAGTTCCAAAGGGGGATATTAAGTTTTGATGAAAATGGTAACGCCATCGTGTCGCCATTGACGGCTCAGGGCTCTGGGATATTAAGCTCCATGACAGAAGCGAACGCACTAATTCATTTACCTGCGGAGTGTGGAGAAATCGAAGTCGGTGCAATGGTAAGAGTTCAGCCTTTTAGTCTTCAAGTATAGCGCTTAAAACAACTATAAATTGGTCACCCCTGAAGTATTCTTTGTAACCCAACGCTCCCCTTCCTTTAAACGTTCTTTTTTCCAAAATGGAGCATCAGATTTCAAGATCTCCATCATATGGCGACAAGAATCGAATGCATGCGCCCTATGCGACGCCCAGGTAGCGACAAGTACAATTGCGTCGCCAGGATAGATGCGCCCTACCCTATGGACAATCAAAGCCTCGTCTAGATCCCAACGCTTCACAGCCTCTGCTCTGATATCTGAAAGTACCTTTTCCGCCATTTCGGGATAGTGCTCTAAAAAAAGCGACTCGACATTTTCGCCATCGTTAAAGTCTCGCATGGTCCCAACAAAAATGGCATTCGCGCCTACTTTGGCACCATTGACAAAAATCTCTTTCTTGCATTTTTCTAAAGTCGCAAAGGGTTCAAAGGACTCTTCAACAATCCTACATACCATATCAGCCACCGGTCATGGGAGGAAAGTAAGCGACTTCATCGTTGTTCTTAACTTCTCTATCAAATTCACAATGAATACGGTTGATCGCACATAAAGTCCCGTCTGGCATCGGTCTATCTCCTGCAACTTGGTTCCAGACTGATTCTACTGTCTCTTTACCCTCAATCCTTATAACAGTCTCGCGACACCCTACGATTTCGGCTAAACTGGCGAAAAATTTTATTTTTATTTGCATACATTTAATTAGCTACTATATCAATTAGTATCCTAACTCAGACAAAGAAAAAACACACTAGCGAGATCGCCCAATGACCAAACTTAGCCACTTAGACAATAGCGGAAACGCAATAATGATAGACGTTAGGAATAAGGAAACCTCCCATCGAGTAGCTATAGCAACCGGAAGGATTCTAATGAAGCCAGAAACCTGTCGACTTATCAAAGATTCAGCGATTAAAAAGGGCGATGTCATCGCATCTGCCCGAATTGCTGGCATAATGGCCTCAAAAAAGACACCTGAGCTCATTCCACTATGTCATCCCCTTAACATTACGAAAATAGAAATTGATTTTGAATTAGAAGAAGTAAAGGGCATCCTTACCGCAAAAGCATGCGTGGAAACAGAGGGTAAAACTGGTGTTGAAATAGAGGCGCTTAATGCCGTTCAAGTAAGCCTCCTTACCATTTACGACATGTGTAAGGCGGTAGACAGAGGTATGACCATTGAAAATGTTGGTCTTTTTAAAAAATCAGGTGGGAATTCTGGAGACTGGCAGAGATGAAATTTAACGTCCCTTTTTATCGACTGATGTAAGTAAATTCGGGTTTTTCCGGTAAGCCTGGAAGACGTTCATCGCCATTGTCGCCTGGTATCCAACAGATAAAATCTTCTATTTTCTCTGCTAACGCTATATCTCTGTCTGTAACACCGTCCGCCTCATGAGTATTCAAAAGTATTTCCACTTCGTCGTATAAGACAACTAATTTAGGATGATGCCAAGCCACTTCCGATAAATGTCCTACAGCATTCGCGATCATCAAACTTACCCTCCAACCTCCAGTTTTAAACACTCTTCTGATAGACCCATTGCAGTAATTCCAGTTCGGTAGCTGCTTACGTAAAGCCTCCCCGATTTCCTTTTCATCAAAAACTTTCCCTAAATACAGACTGTTCATATTTCTACGCTACGCTTATTTTCCAAATTTATAATTCAAAACAGCCCAAGCAACATCTGCCGCTTGCCTATTTGCTTTTACATCATGTACCCGAAATATTGTTGCCCCCGACTGTACTCCCAATGCTGTAGTCGCACAGGTTGCTCCTTCGAGCTGAGAGGGAGTTCGGGTTCCGCAAATTTCCTGTAAGGATCTTTTTCTGCTTGTTCCTATCATCACAGGATACCCTATCTCACTGAATTCAGTTAAAGCATTTAGTATGGCCATATTATGCTCAAGCAGTTTCCCAAAGCCAATCCCCGGATCAACGACAAGTTTGTCTTTAGATACTCCAGCACTATAAGCCAAATCACACATATGTGTAAGATAGGCTTTAATCTCACCAACCACGTCCTTATAACTAGGGTTCAACTGCATTGACTCAGGTGAACCTTTTTTATGCATTATTATTAATCCTGCATCATATTTCGACACAACCTCTAGCAGAGCCTTTCCCTGTCCTCCGGAAACATCATTAATTACTGCAACACCCTCTCTCAAAGCAATTTCGGCCACTTCAGCCTTATTCGTGTCGACGCTCAGTATTTTTTCTGGAGCCTTCTTCCTAAGATATTTTATCACCGGAAGTATTCTGCGAATTTCCTCTTCCGCCGAAATCTCCACTGCGCCCGGCCGAGTAGACTGTCCACCTATATCTATCAAATCAGCACCTTCATTGATCATTTGCAAAGCGTGCGCAGAAGAAAAATCAAGTGTCGTAAACTTTCCACCATCGGAGAAACTATCCGGTGTAGTGTTCAATATACCCATAATTAGGGGTTTGTTTTTTTTTAGAAGAGTAGCGAAGCTACACAACGTTTTCATAGCTCTTTTGCTATATCAGTGGTCGCACGGACTAGAGCATCAATCATTTTTTCCTCGCCAGAGAGATGTCCAGCCGTTCGTATGATTTCCAACTTCGAATTTGGAATCAAACTATGAAGCAGCCAGGAAGAATCCGGCAGACAGGTCATATCTCTGCCTCCATGGATCAATTTCACCGGCACCCCAGGAACTTTTGCGATATCTCTTAGTAACTGATCTGGTTCCAAAAAATAATTGTTTACGGCGTAATGGAGTTCGATTTTTGCTTTAACAATAGTCGATTCAGTGGTCCCACTCAACGAATCGAAACTATTTTCAAAAGAATACGATACTACTGCGCCCGACCACTTTTCCCAAGCTAGGGCTGCTTCCATAACAATCTTCTCGTCTGAGGAGTTCAGCATATCATGAAGATGAGAGACAACCTCTTGGCTCGATGCACTCTTAAAATCTATCGCTTTTCCAAAATCTCGCCATTCCCGAGGCAGAATCTTCGACACACCATCGTCCCCAGCAAACCAGTCTAAATCACATTGTCTAGCAAGAAATGACGCTCGCAAGATTAAGCCAAGTACTCTTTCAGGAAAGGATTCAGCGTACAGCAATCCTAGAGCGCTACCCCAAGAACCCGCGAATATTAGCCATGATTCAATCCTATAATGCTTCCTAATGGCCTCCATATCCGATACAAGCAAATCGGTAGAGTTATTTTCAGTTCCCCCCAAAGGCGTCGAACGTCCCGAGCCTCTTTGGTCAAACAAAATTATTTGGTAGATATCCGAATCAAAAAACCTGCGATGATCAGGCTTACAACCTCCGCCCGGGCCACCGTGAAGAAAGATAACGGGTATACCGTCCTTCTTACCGCACAATTCAACATAGATTTGATGACCACCTGGCATCTCCAGATGATCTACTTCAATTGGTTCTATAGAGGGATATAATTTCCTCATTTCCCGGTTAGTTTAGCTACCATGAGAGAACACCTCCAACACTTATAGAGTCGGTTTCATCTCCTGAATTTTTTTCTAGGTCCACTTTAGTACGATTATATTCAGCAACTATTCTTAGCCAGGATGTGACATCGTGATAAACCCCCACTGCCCATAACGAACGCTCGAAATTATTTCTCATCATTTCTCCAGCAGAATCGACAGAATCAAATAACTCGCCACTCCCATAAGAAAAGCCTAAACGGGTCGCAGTATTAAGATCATAGCTCCCTGTAACTCTGTAACCCTCTCTCCGATAGTAGGTCCTGAGAATATCGCTTCGTAATAGTCCTGACCTTTTGCTGAACGAGCTGAAGCTCGTGTTGTCTCGGTCACTATAGTAACCAGTTAAGCTTAAGCCTGCCAGATTAAACGTTGCTCCAGCCGTCCATTCCAGTGACGCATGAGTTTTACAATCCGTCGGACCACAAAAATCCATCTCCTCACCATATGAACCGTCGGCCCAAAACTTGGTTCTTACCTTCTCCACACTAGTAAAATAATTCAAGTAGATCTTTCGGTTCGCGAAAAAACTGTTACCCTCCGATAAAAGCCTCAATACCTCGGGCGTTTCCTCCTGAAAGACTCCTTTCCCAAGCGTGTCGAGGCCAACCCTGTATTTATGATAAGGAGAATAATCGGTTATCTCACCAGCAAACTGGAAATTGATTTTAAACGCACTATACTCACCTTCTGCGGGGATTAGCTGGCTACCCGTGCCACCGTAACTTAAGCTGGTAGCTAGTATATTAGTGTGGTTGCCCTCAAAAGGCATTCTGAAAACGCTGGAATCACCGTGTTTTACAGTAAGCGAGTAATCAATCTCATTCGCAAATAAACCGCCTTTTAAACCCACCAAAACAGCGAAGCAAACAAGAAGCCAATTTTTTGATATGTTTTGCTGCCTCATGAACCCTTCTATACTATCTGGCCGGATGATTGAATTAATAGAGACCTTATATCATGACGTCTCTACACGGAAATTATCTTAACTCCCTAGAAGATACACTAACCCCCTCCCTTTTGAAAAGCCGTATCGAACCGGCGCATGAAATTTGTAATTTCATCCTTCTCGAAACCCTTAAACCAAAATAACACTTCTAAATAAGGAAACTTCAGCCTCCCTATTCTCCGCTGGCGCTCTTCAGAAACTTTTACAACAATCTCTTTCCCAGCACTGTTATTCAGAACCCGCAATCCGATTTTCGTTTCAAAATCACATTTAAATTCATCGTTCTCCGTTATTAAAGGTACAACTTCTCCCCAAACATCGCATACCCTCGGGAAAACTCTCTGAAAATCCTTATGAGTTATTCCTAAATCTTTCCTCTCAATAAAATCAGAAAACTTTCCTCCAATGCGCACCACCTTACCCCCCTGCCACTGGCGGCCATAAAGCCAGCACGTCCCCTTCTGAGAAAATTGGCGATTCCCGATCTTCAGGCTCGATGTAAATTCCATTCAGTAAAACTAGATGAACAGTATTCTTAGGAATTTCGTAACGAACCAGCACATCGTGGACCGAAGTGTCTGCCAAGATTTCTATAAAAGTGGAATTTCCCACCGAGCCTTCAGGCAAATGCTTACTCAGAGAGGCAAATAATTTGAATTTTATTTTCAAGTTCTTTCAAAATCAAATACATGGGGTCGCTGTCAAAAAATTTGCTTTTTTAGTAAATTATCAAGCAAGAACCTTTGAGTTAAAACCCAGCGCTTGAGTAGACGATAGGTACGCTTCCATTAATCTGGTTGGATCCTTAAGTAGACGGTCTTTCCAATCACCCAACCGAATTCTGCTCTGGATTAGGCCACGTAAAACGCCCACATGTTGCGTCATTCCAATGCTCGTCGCCCCTACCAAAAGATCGCCCTCGAATTGCAGGTTAAAGTATTTGAATGTGTCTTTATTTATCAAACTTACCTGTTCTCCGTCCTTCACTCCTGCCCAAGCTCCGAATGAACATGAAATTAGCCCTAGAGTGTCCAAAACATTCATATTAATTGAACCTTGATGGTTAACTGATCCCAGTTGAATCATATTCTTAGCAGCCACCCTGGCATGATCTACGGCCGTAGGCTGGATCGCCTGAATGGAATATTCCCCGGTAGAAAAATCTAGCCCCTCCGCCACATCACCTGCAGCAAACACATCAGGGTCGCTAGTTTGCATAGACCTGTTCACAAGGATTCCTTGGCCTATCTTTAATTGCTCTTTTTTCAGAAACCCCGTATTCGGAGAAACTCCGGTCGCTGAAACAGCTAAATTAGCCTGCAATGTTTTACCATCACTGAGCTTCAGGACAAGCTCACCACTGTCTAGTTTCTCAATTTCTTCAACCCTAGTCCCGGTATGGATACTCACTCCCTTACTTAGGCACCAATCTTTAATCATCCCACCAGCCTCATCATTCATCATTCTCGGAACCATCCGATCTTCCATTTCGACGACAGTTAGATTAGCACCACTCTTGACGAGCGCCTCAAGTATTATGCAACCAATAAACCCTGCACCCATCAACACAACATCATCACCTTTTCTAATTTTATTCAGCAGATAGCGAGCATCTGCCAAAGTCCAACATGAGCTTACGCCCTCGGTCTCTATACCTTGAATCTTTGGAATATTGGGGGAAGAACCAGTAGCTAATAGCAGTTTATCGTATTGCAAACTTTTATTAGTTGATTCATTTAAGAGTAGTGTCTTGTTGGTAAGATCTATGGCGCTTAATTCGCCGTTTATTAAGTCAATTCCAATGGAAGAAAAATGGTCTTTATTCTTCCGGAGGTGAGTCCCGTTTTCTTCAATCTGATCGATAAGATAATAGGGGATAGCCATTCTTGAATAAGGGGGCGCGTCTTCATTATTTAAAATGGTCACCCGCGCATCTTTTTGATGCGTTTTTAGGGTTTCAGCTGCCACCACCCCAGCGGGTCCCGAGCCAACAATCACGTGATGCATAAGTTCTTACCTCTGCTAAACGTTCAGTCTTTTTAGAGTATCCGGCTTTGGTTCACCGTCCTCAGTCCAGCCTCTCGCCTCATAATAGGCGGGCAACATTTCATCCAGCCTATTAACTGCACCCTTTGCTGGACCTGTCTTAGCGGCATCCTTCAACAATCGTTTCGGAAGTGTATCATCCTCTTTGGTCAAACCAGCATCTAAATTGAACTTCCTCTCGAGATTCCAGATTCTTTCACCTGCCTCAAGAAGCGATTCGGGCGTCCAATTACCTTCACAGGCTGCATCCACTTGAGGAGCTATATCTTCAAGAGTCCAAGCAAAAGTAGTGAAGGTACACAACCCAGTCGAATCTACAGCTGCAGTAGCATCTTGAAACCCTTTAACTAACTCGGGCTTCCCTTCCGTGCTCAGCGGATCCGTTTTCACCGGAACACCCATTATCTCCGAAGAAACAGTATACCCTCTCAAGTGACAAGCTCCCCTGTTTGAAGTGGCATAAGCTAAGCCCATTCCTTGGACTCCTCGAGGATCATAAGCTGGAAACTCCTGACCTTTAACTGTCATCGACAGCTCTGGTTTTCCATACTTTTCACAAAGCCTCTTTGAGCCCAAGCCAAGGTCACGACCAAAGCCGTCACCGGTAGCTGTTAACTCAGCTGCCTTTGTCAACGCCTCAGCTGATCCAAAACGCATTTCGATTCCACCAGTGTCTTTCAGTGTTATCGCTCCTGTTTCAAATAATTCCATCGCAGCAGCAACAGTAGCTCCAAAAGAAATAGGGTCAAAACCATCCTCGTTACATATGAAATTAGCATAGGTAAGGGCATCCAGGTCATCTACGCCAGTGTCAGATCCGAGTGACCAAGCTGATTCGTACTCTAGGCCGCCGGATGCGCCCATGTATTCTGGCTTATTCTCAATCGTATAGTGTTTTGGATCTACTGTTGAAATACGACCACATGCAATAGTACAACCAAAACATGCGGCATTTGTAACTAGGTTCGGTTTTCCGTCACTTTCCCTTGGTTCGTGCATAGCTTCCGCTGATATTTTATGCGCCCCCTCAAACTGAACTTCTTTGAAATTACGTGTGGGCATTGCACCTACTTCATTAATCACATTCATCAAAACTTGCGTGCCCATTTGGGGCAGTCCCTCAGCAGTAACGGCATTTTCCGCCAACACTTTTTTAGCCTCAGCTGTAGCGGACAAAAAGGCCTTTGGATTAGCTATGTTGCCCACCCCTAAATTGCCTCTAACTACGACGGCTTTCAGCTGCTTCGAAGCCATTACAGTACCTACCCCAGAACGCCCCGCAGCTCTATGCAGGTCATTAATCACGCCTGAATACAGACAACCCTGTTCCGCAGAACGCCCAACACATGCTATTTTAGCCAGGGGATCTTGGTGAACATTGTGTAATATTTCATCCGTCTCCCACACAGACTTACCCCATAGCTCGTCAGCACTTAACAATTGGGCTTTCAGATTTTCAACATGCAGGTAAACAGGTTTTTCGGATTTACCCTCAAAGATGAACATATCCCATCCAGCATTTTTCATTTCAGCACCTATGAATCCCCCTGAATTAGAGCACGCTATGGCCCCTGTGAGAGGACTTTTAGTTACTACCGAATACCGTCCGCCCGTCGAAGCGGTAGTGCCAGTAAGAGGGCCTGTCACCATAATTAATTTGTTTTCTGGCGAAAGAGCATCCACTTTTGGATCAATTTCTTCGGCCAGATATCTGCTTGCAAGACCTCGTTGACCGAGGTATTGCATCGCCCATTCCATATTTAATGGCTCCTCGTTACACGTACCATTTGTCAAGTCAACACGTAGAACTCTTTTTTGCCACGCCATGATTAAGACCTCCTGATCATCTTGTATTATCCCAAACTCACGCTTTTATGGTTTGCGCCGCATGTGCACGCATTCGGTCCATGCCCGCATTCGAGGCATCTACATAGGTAATAGCTTCTGTCGGGCAGGCCTCCACGCAAGCAGGATCTCCTCCGCAGAGATCGCATTTGATAACCTTTCCAGAATCAGCATTATAATTTACTGTGCCAAACGGGCAGGCAATCGTACAAACTTTACATCCAACACAAACGTCCTCAGATACATCCTTTGCGCCTGTACCAGGATTTATCGTAATGGCATCTACCGGACACGCGTGCAAACACCATGCCTCGGCACATTGACTGCACGTATACGGAGCAAAACGCCCCTCTTCATGGAAAGTAAAAACCTTAATTCTAGACTTTGATGGATTGAAGACCCCTTCGTTTTCATACGAGCAGGCCATTTCACACTGCAAACAACCAGTGCATTTCTCAGATTCCAATTGTAACGATCTCAACATAACGGGTGCTCCTATAACTTTATGTTCGGTAGAAGTTCATTGAATCCGCGCAACACACCGAAAAACAGAAACTCTTGCCCTGCATTCATGCTAAACGCGCGAAGATATCCCCAAATGCGAAATTTTTTGTAGAATCATGTTTTGAACTTCACTCCTGTGGAGTAGACTATCTATTAATTAACAAAAAAACCATAATCTTCCTCGATTAATTTTAAGTAATGCGTCTCATTCTCATTAAGGTAGTGCTATTATCAAAACTAGATATGAAAATCCAAGTATTTGTATGAACAAAGCTCTCAATTCAATTGCACTGTTGTTAGGCTTTTGTATAACTTATACCGCCTTAGCACAGGAAGAAATATTGATAGGTTACATTGGAGACACCAAGAGCGAAGCTCGCCGAGGTGTAGAACTTGGATTGCAGGAGTCTAATATTCAAGGCAAATTTCTAGGCCACTCGTTCCGAATCCTCGACAACCCCACTCCCCTGCAAATTCGTGTCCTTGGGAATCTCAAAGCAGTCGTGTCGAAGAAAGATGCTTCTGAACTGAGGATTTTTGCAACACAGTCCGCTGAAATTCCTATCTTTAATGTCTCCGAACGCTCAGAAGCCCTCAGGGAGGAATGCCACGAGAACCTACTACATATAATCACTAGCGAGGCTATGCTCGACGACGCGATTAGTCAATGGTCAAGAGGAAGAATCAATAACTCTGTCAAGGCTATAGGGTGGCACCATTCTCTAAGGAAGTATGCTGCTTCCCAACTAAACTCCAGATACCAACAAAAATTTAATGAGCCGATGAGTGAACTTGCTTGGGCAGGTTGGGCAAGTATTAAAATTATCTCTGATACCATCGCACGGTCAGCAAACTCCGATCGATTACTCTCGACAATCAAAAATGATTTAAAGTTTGATGGTCAGAAAGGTGTAAGTATGAGTTTCCGTGAAAACGGGCAGTTAAGGCAACCGGTCCTAATTACACAAAATGATGAGATGATAGGTGAAATTCCTCCATCTGGTCCCAACACTAAAAACCAACTTGATAGTCTCGGTACCACCGATTGTTATAAATAACGCTGAGAGAAAAAAATGCTGAAAAACTTACTTTTATTTTTCATTTTATCCAATTTTAGTAACAGTTACGCGGCTTCGAACCGAATCTTCGTGAGTAACGAGTACGGAAACTCAGTCACCGTGATAGACGCCAAATCCAATACTGTAATAAAAAACATATCGGTAGGTACAAGGCCTAGAGGCATTGGTCTATCGCCTGATAAAACCGAGCTATATGTTGCAATAAGCGTTGATAATCAAATAGCAGTTATCGATACTCAATCATTACAAATTGTAAGAAAATTTAAAAGCGGAGATGACCCGGAAGCTTTCGCTGTACATCCAAATGGAAATCTCTACATCTCGAACGAAGAAGATGCGAAGGCATCGGTGTACGATCCCAAGACGGGAGCTCTGCTTGCCGAAATAGAGGTAGGGATCGAACCAGAAGGGGTCGCCATCTCTCCAGATGGAAAGATTGTGATTGTTACTAGCGAATCCTCGAATATGCTACACCTCATTTCGGTTCCATCTCACACTATTTTAAGAAATATTTTAGTAGGTGCTCGCCCAAGATCTGCATGTTTCAGTTTGGATGGGACCGTAGCATACGCTACCTCGGAAATAAGCGGAGAAGTAAAGAAAATCGATGTGGCCTCTGGAAATATTCTGGGTAAAAATGCTCTGATGGACAGTAGCGCGAAGCCTAAGGACATTTTGTTAAGCAGAGATGGGACACAGCTTTATGTGGCAGGAGGACGGGCCAACAAAGTCTTTTTTCTTGATGCCAATACTCTAGAGTTGCAAAAAAGTATCCCCGTGGGGAAAAGAGTGTGGGGCCTTGCTCTGAGTGCCGATGGTCGAACACTTTATTCAACGGATGGAGTCGATAATCAGATATCCGTGATCGATACCGTTAGTCAAACTCGAACATTAACTATACCGGTTGGCAAATTCCCTTGGGGAATAGTAATTGACGATTAATAACCTTTAGATACTCACTTTTAATCCTAGCCATATACCCCTCGGAGCTCCAGGGGAAAGAAATCGCTCAGGATTCGTGTTAATTGATGGAATGACTGATCTTGGGTCCTCTCCTACTACCCCAAAATTCTCATAATCATTGTCAAATAGGTTATCTATTTTTAAGTACCAACTAACTCCAGTCGTTATTCTGTATATCGCTGAAACATCAAACAGAAAATAACTATCTAATCTGGGGAGTTGATTAGATTCATCTCCTCTTAAAAACTGCTTCGAAGTGAAAGTCATACCAGGGCTCAACATGATTTTTTCCGTGACTTGCAATGTCGAAAATACTTTCAATTGATGTTTAGGTATGCTGGGTAAATAGTCACCAGTAGAGACTAGCACTTCTCCGTTAGCGCTTGCGAATGGGTGGTTGGGACTCATAATCCTCAGTTCATCCTCAAAAGTCGCCTTGAGGAAATTATAATTTAATCCAAAATCGAATTTTTCAAAGGTCCCTCGAAACAAAAAATCTACTCCTTCCCTTTTAGTCTCATCTACGTTAGCGAACAACCCGGTGCTTCGCCCAGTAGACTGAAAAATAATATCATCATGATTCGTGTGATTGTGATAGCTTAGATCGGCTTCCAACCATTCAAAATTGACTCGGCCTCCCACTTCAAACCCCTTAGCAACCACTTGCTTCAAAGGTGGATCAGCAACAAAAGCATTCGGTAATCTGCATTCGAAATCGATGTCATCAGGATCTTGTCCGCGTTGGACAGCAAAATTCTGAGCTACCTGGAAAACGCCTTCATTACAAGAAAGCTCTATTGGTGTAGGAATTCGGGAAGACTCTCCATAGTTCCCATAAAGTAACACACTAGAGGACACGCTATAGCTCACACCTAACGTGTAATTCGGTCTATCAAATTGGTGTTCGCCGTTCAGCTCAGGGCGCTCTCCCGAACGATCAGCTATCTCAATATCAGCATAAAAATACTTTAAACCAATCGAGAAAAGAAGGTCATCCGATAGCTCTATGACATTATTAACATACGCCTCCCAAACTTTATTTTTTGTAGAGACATTTGTGGCCTCCTCATTCAAAAAGGTTCCGAGGCCTAGTCCTCGCGTGCTGCGAGTAAGAGGGTCTAGTAATGACAACTCTGTTACTGAATTGAATCTTGCCAGACCCTCATTGAAGGTTAATCCCGTATCGAATGTATTATTAAGACCTAAGAAATTAACGGATGTTCCAAAGTTTGTAGAGAAGCCGTAGGACTCCTGCTCTCGATCGGAAATATTGTTGATGGCAGAGTCACTAAGAAGCCCCGTTCCAGAAATTTCCTCAGCATCCACATCATCCAAGTCAAAATCCAAACCTGCAGCCGAAGCATTAATGGCGTCTTCTAGATCGTCCACATTATTAGCGCCGAAAATATTTGCTCCTCCGCAAATGTCATTTTCACTTATTCCATTAAGTTCACCAATATTCTCTCTGAGCCCTTCTATTAAAAACTCGCCCGCTCCTAAACGACAAAGGGATAGCTCAGAAGCATCACCATTGAAAGCGTTCGTTTTGGTTTTTCTGTAAAAAGCATCAAACCCAAGCTCGACCCCGTTGAGGAACTCCATGTCAAGTTCCGCGATCACCAAGTTGGTTTTGTTCTCAGTTAAATCAGGAGCAGTGAAGATAGAGTCGCGGTCCTGTTGAAGGAGTGCCTGGGGAACTGCACCATTTCCCGCTAAATCGCTATTTCCATGCAAGTAATAAACATCTCCCGAAATAAGCTCATTGCGAAAAGAGAGAGCTCCATACACATTGTGCAGCTCTGACTCAGAGAGATCTCTCCAACCGTCTTCTTCTGTGTAGCTTAAGTTCACATAATATCCTAGTCGGCCATTATTACCGCCATGCTGAATATTGGCAGTATGCCGACCCCAAGAGCCAGTACTTAAATCAACGCGGGTCTCATCGAAACTAAACCCGGTTTTCGTTTCAAGACTCAAAGAGCCTCCCAAAGAATTTAGCCCAAACAACGGCGTGGCCCCAGAGATCAACGTGAGATTCGAGACTGCACTAATCGGTATCATGTCCCAGTTAACCTCTTGGCCTAGCGGTTCGTTTAAAGGTGTACTTCCTAGATAAATTGATAGGCCTTGCGAAACGCCAAGTAATGGTGAGGAAGAATAGCCACGGAAAGATAAGTCTTTTTGGAATGGGTTATTTTGAGCATCGGTCAAATGCACGCCTCCAACGGATCTCTCAAGAGAAGACGGCAAGTCATTTGCAAAGGAAAGTTCCACACCAGAGCTATCGATTTTTTGTGCCTTGTAGGGAGCTTTAAATGAGTCCAAAAGGTTGTTTGTTCCTGGAGACAGACCTATCACGACAGTTTCTTCAACCTCTACCTCGTTAGCAGAGGCCAAACATTGAAAAAAAAGCCAGAGTATTGAAATCTTAACTATTGTATTGAACATGTTTAGTTACGAATCCACTAACCCGAGCGCTTGCGACTGCGAATCACGGATTTCACTCTTAATTATTTTTGTTATAAACATCAATTTGTTCCTGTGATGCCTCACTCTGATATTTTTCTTTCCAGTCAGCGTAAGGCATACCATATATTATCTCCCTTGCATCTTCATATTCGAGTTTGATCCCTTCCTTTTCTGCTTCCGCTTTATACCACTTCGAGATGCAATTGCGACAAAAACCAGCCAAATTCATCAAATCAATGTTTTGTACATCGGTATTTTCGCGCAAATAATTGACCAAATGTCGGAAAGTGGCTGCTTCTATTTCTACACGTTTTTCTGGATCCATTAACTTTGCTCCTATTTCGCTATGTAAACTATGTGCCGAGCTCATATCGGCTAATTATCTGAACTATAAATTATTCCATATTTTTTAATTCGATGCCTAAGCGCCATCCTACCCAAACCCAGATTTCTGGCTGCCTTTGACACATTCCCTTTCGAAGCGGTCAAAGCTTCCCTAATCATAGCTTGATCGATGTCAGTTAAGGTTTGAAACCGCGTCTCAGCAGTAGATTTAGCAGAAGCATTCCATTCCTCAATTAATGAAGCCACCAGCTTCGATAACGTGTCTAGATCAATGGGCTTGCTCAGATAATCACACGCTTTCATTTTCATAGCTGCAACTGCGTTGTCAACAGTAGCATAGGCGGTCAGCACGAATACAGGGAAGTCGCGTTTCTCTTCGATTTCCTCTAGGAACTGCAACCCATTGCCATCCGGAAGCTGCATATCTAAAATAAGCAAGCCAGGTGACTTAGTCTTTAAGGACTTCCTAGCCTGTTCCAAACTACACACGTGGTCACAGAAATATCCGTCTTTCTTCAGACGCCTTTGGACCGCCCTACCAAAGGCATGTTCATCATCCACCAATAACACTTTAGGTATCAGATCAGGATTTTTATCAGAAACGCTCATCCACTCTCTCGCTTTTGCTCTCGAAAATAAATAACAGCTCTAGCACCTTTTCTCGCTGATTTTTCAAAATCAAATATAAAACCATGAATGTCGCAAACTTTTTGAACTATAGGGAGACCTAAGCCAGTGCCGAATTCTTTGGTGGAAGGACCTGGCTTCAATTCTGTAGCTCGATATTCAAACGGTAAACCGGGGCCGTCGTCTTCAATGTAGAACAAGTTCCCCTCAGGGTTCGTATAGAAGCCTATCCTGATCTCACCTTCTTTGGGACTAGCATCAATAGCATTGCTAAGCAGACAAAAGATAGCTTGTTCCATCAGATCTAAGTCGGCAGATATCTCTACCGACTTATCCCAGTTTTTATAAGTAATATAAACATTCTTAGGAAAAACCGGATTACTTAACAAACTTACTGCCCCCTCGACCACTTTTCGAAAATCAATTGTAGCAAAACGAGGACTCACTGGGTGCAGATAGGATACAAGTGAATTTATCCACTTAGTCAACTTATCTACGGTAGTCAAGATGGCAATTTGACTTTCATTAATCTCTGATCGAGATTGCCCTTCTTCCAGTAACTGAGCATTTGCTCGAATTGATGCTAAAGGATTTTTAACATTGTGAGCAATGACAGGAACTAGCTTAGCTAACGCAGTTTGTCTTTCGTTACTTTTCAGCTCTTCACGGCTGAGTTCGAGTGCTTCGGCTATAAGATTGATTTCGGAAGCAAGCAGCCTCATCTCTTGAGCTCCCACCTCTGGTAATTTCTCTTTGGTAATGCCCTTCAGCAACGTTTCAGAATTCGAAACGATAGCCTGTAGTGGGGTCCAAAACTGACGATGTAAGCCTTTTCTGGATAGGAGTAACAAAAGGATGGACGTGATGATCAAAACTAACAATACGAGTGAACCAAGTGTACTCAAATTTTGCTTTGAAGACTCTTGAGAGAATCTCTGTTGCTCTATGACCCCTCTCAAAGATATCAACGCAAAGTGAAAATCACGCTTCATAAACACAATAAGGCAAGCCAGTTCCCCTAATTTACTCATGCCTGGTCTTAAACAGTGCTCCTTTGGACCCGCCTTTCTATCCTGAAAGTTCCATCTATCAACCACTGCACTTGAAGTACCTCCCCTCTCTGTTGATAGCGACCATTCATGTTGATAGTTAGTCAAAAGATCCAAGGCATAAGAGGCAGCAACTTGCAATTCTTGAACGGCATAGTCTTCTGCTCTGTTGTTAGACAATCTTCTTAGTTGATCTAATTGAACCAAACTATTCTTTAGCGAAACGCTCACGCTCTCTAGACTGCTCGACTGCAAATTGCCGCTTCTTTTTCTGAGAGAGCTTAAGTCATCTAAAAAATGTCTACCCAGGTTCTCATTAATACGAGACATCTCAGCCAAGCGAACTGTTTCCTGAGACCATTTCAACCAAAAGTATGACCAACCTAATCCCACAAATACTGATATGAAGACAAGAAGCACGAAAAATGTTTCATATATTAGTAATAGGCGTCTTATGGAGGATTTATTCAAATGGTTACCTTTGATTAGGCTCTATTAACTCTTGATGCCTCTTGGGTTGAGCAACAGTATAATCACCAAAACCACATCCGCCTAAAAAGGTGTCCGTGACCCTCTATGACGTGTAGAACTACACCCACCAAGTGCATGATTATTAAAAAGACAAGAAATAATGAAAAAACTACATGTAGTTGTGTGAAAAATTCATTCAGGGGGGGGTCACTCCACCCCCAATAAGGCAATGGCAACGAGAAGAAACTTGTCTTATAACCGCTAAAGGAAGAAGACAAATAACCTGTTATTGGTTGCATCAATAACACGAAATAAAATGCCTTGTGCACGGCATCAGCTAACATACCTCTAAAGCGTCCTATTTCAGAAGGACGACCAGGTGGAGGGCTTTTAATACGCCATATCAAACGGAAAATTATTAAAAGAAAAGTGAGAATACCGAGCGACTTATGTAATGAGAAGAAAAATCCCCTGCTGCTGCCTTGGGGTAAATCCACCATATACCAACCTAGAATAAACATAGTACAAACTAAGAGAACCGTAACCCAGTGAACCGTTACAGCTATTCTGTTATATCGATGTATCATGTTTTGCATACTAGGTTAATCCAACAATTATCAATTGACTAACAGTTCTTGAGGCTTAAGCTTTCGTTGGATACCATAACCAACTGAAGGCTTAGGAAACTTTTATTAGTTTAAATAGTAGCGCCATTGTAGCGAAAAAAAAGATAAAAAAACTCCCCTAGAAATACACGATTGTAAAAAGACCTAAAATGATTTTCTTTATTTTCATGTGCGCAATCTTTTTAAGCTCTTCGGCTAGCTCCTCTACACCCTATGTTATCAAAGTCGATAAGAGTGATAGTACCCTTAGAGTCGAAACCAATAGTGGGGAGAAAATAAAAACATTTAGCGTCGCTACTGGCCGAGGTGGTAAAGGGGATAAGAAGGAGATAGGGGATAAAAAAACTCCTGTGGGAACTTATTACGTTACGGGTTTTAACGAGAAAAGTAAGTTCGACTATTTTATTAGAATTAACTATCCTAATCTCAAAGACGCCTATTACGGTTATAAAAGCAGAAAAATAAATAGAAATGAGTTTAAGAATATCTTTAACGCAGTCAGAGATGGAAAACAGCCTCCGCAGAACACCAAACTGGGTGGTGCAATTGGGATACACGGTATCGGAAAAGAAACAACAAAAAAGTTGCTGATCCATCGGAATATAGATTGGACAGAAGGCTGTGTTGCCTTGAGGAATTTCGAGGTCAAAGAATTAAAACCATTCGTCACTCTTGGGACAAAGGTAATCATAAGCGATTAGCATAATCTCCTTATCCTATGTATATTAATGTATAGCGACTAATAAAGACTAGGATATGAAAAAATTCGAACAAAACGAGCACTGGATCTTTCTTTATTGGCTAGTGTTCTTCAGCTTCTTAGCCTTCTTAATTACGGTGGCAACCCTAGAAGGTTATGTGGAACAATTGTTTAATGCTGACAGAAGTAAAATTGTATTCTTAATAGCTGGTCTTTACATATATGGAACACTAAGGGCGGGGGCCCGAGCCAAATTTCTTTCGGAAGAGATAGACACACTAAGATTTCTCAGCTCTTGTCCTCCCCAAAATAGCGGAACACACCAAAAATATTGTAGGGACATCCTTCAGAATTTGCGACTTTTCGACGACGAAAAAGATTATGGTTTCTATGAAGAGGAAAAAGAAGGTATCAATCTTTTGTTTTTTCTTCACGAAAGGTGCAAAGGCAATCACGAAATCAATTGGTTTGTGTCAGAATCAATACTTAAACTCGGATTGCTAGGCACAATTATTGGCTTTATCTTAATGTTGGGTCCGGTAACAGAAGTTACCACTTTCGACGTAAGCTCAGTACAACAGATATTAAGTAAGATGAGTGCCGGTATGGCAACAGCACTTTACACCACGTTAGCTGGAATTTTTGGGAGTTCGACCTTAGCCTTTCAAAACTTAATTTTGGATAAGGGGGCAGAGAATCTAATAAATGAACTAATTATTCTCAAAGGGAATGGTTCGGGTAAAGCTTTGTGAATAAATCAACTGCCCTCTTCAGTAAAAGTCGCAATACCTTCGACCCTTTCACCGACCTGTTATTTAATGCTTTACTCGGCTTCACTTTTCTTTTTTTAGTGGCAATCCTGTTTATGAATCCAGTCTCCAAAAGCGGTATTGTTAATCCAAAGGCTGAGTATATCGTGACGGTTAATTGGCCAGATAACAACCCAGACGATATTGACATATGGGTGGAGGACCCTGTAGGAAATTTAATCTGGTTTAGGAACCGAGAAGCTGGCTTAGTTCACCTAGACAGAGACGATAGAGGGATCATAAACGACCAAATCGAAATGGACGGACAGACCGTAGAAACCAGCCTCAATCAAGAGGTTGTAACTATTCGAGGACGCGTGACTGGAGAGTACGTGATAAATCTCCACTATTATGAATCAAAAACAAACTTACCTGTAAAAGCTACAGTGGAGGTAGCAAAAATAAATCCAGCCGTAGAAATTGTTTACTATGGCGAAACAGTTTTGAAAGAAAAAGGAGTCGAAGAAACCGCCGTGCGATTTTCTATTGTTGAGGACGGAAGTGTCAATAACGTGAACACGAACAAGAAAAGTATAATTGTTTTATAAGGGAAAATCTGATTATGTTAGGAGTAATTAGTCTCGTTGGAAGCTATGTCCTAGTAGCATTGCTACTATTATCCTTAAATTTGTACTCTAATTGGGGTTGGAGAGTAAAAACAGGGGCAGTAACGCTAGTATCAATTTTCTATCTCTTAACCTACCTTTCGTTTCCACCCATTCTTGGTTGGCCAACGAAGGACAAAATCCCCGATGATTTCAGATTAATTAGCGGTTATGTGCTAGAGCCAAACAAAAAGACGGGAGAGGATGGAAAGATATTCCTATGGCTAACAGATCTTTCGAAAAACCCAAAAGTAGCTAAGCCAAGAGCTTTCGTTTTGCCTTACTCCGACGAACTAAATCAAAAGGTAGCTTCTGCGTCCGATAAGCTAAAAAAAGGAAAACCCCAAATTGGAGAAGTACAAGAAAACAATAAGGAACTCTCTACCTCTTCCCAAGGTTTGTCTAAAAAACAGCCAAAAAGAATTGCTATAAACTTTTTTGATCTACCCGACCCCTCGCTCCCATCAAAATAAAAGTGAGAATAAATTTACAAGGGTCTTAAGTTATAGATCGAATTGTTCCATAGAAATCCAAGGTAGCGCTGGCCTGACCCGAATTTTCTGGCAAATTCTCTAGAAATACCCAGACCGGCCACGGCTATAAGTTCATCGCCATAATATATCAACGGGGTTAAACCTCTTTCCCAAGGAGGCACCCTCCATTCCTGGAATAATTTCTTAAGCTCGTTAGATTTATTCCGGTTGCTCGGCCAAAAACGCTCTCCACCCCGTCTAAACTTAATAGTAAATTTTCTATCTTCAAAAAAACGTTCGCTTATACCGAATTCTGCTGTTTCTCCAATACTTAGGCATCCCCATGGCAACCTAAATGATTCGATGGGATCCCATTCGAAAGTATCGTTGTTGACCAAGTTCTCTTGCGGACTTCCGATCAAATATATATATCCGTCGTATCGGCCTAACTCATGAGTTCCGATTTTTATTCTTGGATTTGCATCTGCTTTCGCCTCCATCATTTGGGTAATAATAGCCTCTAATTTTTTTTCTCTAGGCACCGGAAATCCAGAGTCTGTCAGAGCTTTACGTAGGATATATGGGCGCAAAATATCTTTGCTACTGCTCAGTGCTTTGACAGAGAACTTCTTCGGCAAAAAGCGCTCCTCAGCCAAACAAGAATCGGCCATGTGATCCAATATGTCACAGAGTTCTGTTTGAATCTTGGCGAGTTTCTCCAGTCGCGACTCTACTTTCGTAGAAAACGACTTTAAACTAGGTATTACAAAATTCCTAATTCTCGTTCGCTCATATCTCAACTCATAATTCATCGGGTCTTCATACCAAACCAATTTTCTCTCTATAGCGAACGAGGTTATCTCATCCCGAGAAACTTCCAAAAGTGGTCTCCCTATATATCCAGGATTCAACTTTCTTAGAGGTACAATCCCACGTAACCCGTAAGGGCCCGCTCCTTGCGTTACTCTCTGAACAACAGTCTCAACATTATCGTTGTAATGATGAGCGGTCAATACAAGACTTTTAGAATTTATATCGCCACGAATAATTCTATAGCGTTCATTCCTGGCCCATTCTTCAACGCTTTGACCCTTAGGCGGCCCTGTGTCGAGCTCGTAAACTTTTAGGTTTACACCCTTCACCTTCGCCAAGCGAGCACACTTTTCGGCCTGAGCATTGCTATTAGAATTTAGCCTATGATCAATGTGCACAGCCCTTAAACTAGAACCTAATTCATCTTTTATCCCGACCAACAATTCAAGCAGCACAGTTGAGTCTCGCCCGCCACTAAATAACAGGACCAGTTCTCGAGCCCTTGACCGTGCCAAAAATGTGCTCAGCGCCGTCTTGACGCTATGGTGTATATCACTCAATTGGATTTAAAGATATCTTTAGCCACGAGTCATCACGCTTTTAATCTTCCGAGAATTCTCCGATAGCAGAAAATTTCTTTCTTCTTCTATCAATCAAATCTTTCTTCTCCACAGAACGCAACTCATCGAAAGCAGATAAAATCGCCTTCTTCAAATTCTCGGCAGAAACTTCTACATTTCTATGAGAACCGCCAAGAGGTTCCTCTACGATAGTGTCTACAATCCCTAATTTAAAAAGATGATCGGCTGTTATGTGCATTGCTTTAGCTGCATCACTCGCGGCAGTGGCACTTTTCCACAGTATAGAGGCACAACCTTCTGGTGATATGACGGAATACGTGGAATATTGCTTCATAAGAATTTTATCACCCATCCCAATAGCGAGCGCGCCACCAGAACCACCTTCCCCTATAACCACTGACACTATTGGTACCCGCAGGCTGGACATCGTTCTAAGGTTGGTAGCGATGGCCTCACTCTGCCCTCGCTCTTCGGCACCAATTCCTGGATATGCTCCTGGGGTATCAATAAAAGTCAGTAGAGGGAGCTTAAATTGTTCTGCCATCCTCATCGCTCTGAGTGCTTTTCGGTACCCTTCTGGTTTAGGCATGCCAAAGTTTCGCGCCAAGTTCTCTTTAGTACCTCGCCCTTTTTGATGACCAATAAAAACTAGATTTCTAGACTCAATAGTGCCTAACCCACAGATAATTGCGGAGTCTTCGGCAAACGCTCTATCACCGTGAAACTCAACAAATTCTTCAAAAATCAACTTAACGTAATCCATCGAGTAAGGTCGCTTGGGGTGACGGGCTATTTTCGAAATCTGCCACGAGTTCATTGACGAAAATATTTCCCTAGTAAGATCATCAGACTTTTTTCGTAGATTATCTATTTCCGACGCCAAAGCTAAATCGCTATTGCCCTCAACGAGACATAGCTCTTCAATCTTGGCCTCTAGATCCATGATTGGCAGCTCGAAATCCACAAAATCCAAGTTGGGACGGGCATCACCGTATTCGGTCGCTTTATTAATTGATTCGCCGTCCATTATTTTCTCCTATACTATCTCACCGTACTGAATTACGATTTTATCCTGCGAAAACAGTCTATTCAAACGCTCTATAAGATAAGTGGACACTTTAATCTTCCACTTTCCATCAAGCCTAAACATTGCCGTAGAATGTTCTGATACACAAGCTAAGCAGATTTCAGTATGGCCTCGGTCGGAACTTCTTAGTGTTTGTTCTAAATATCTAACGAGATCTTCAGTAATTTTCTCTTCCTCAATTTCCAATATGATCTGACGGGCATATCGCTCTCTTAACGTATCTAGGGAATCCACCGAATCGACTTGCATACTAACACGGCCAGTGTACCTGTCCGTGGAACAACGGCCCGAGAAAACAGCTATTTTATCGGGAATCAACAAATCAACATGTGTTTGAAAGACCTTACTGTCTAGCACAAAATCAGCAAATCCCGTTTTATCATCTACTGTCACAATCGCTATCTCTCCCCTCCTCGTGTTTACTGTTCTCAGTCCTACTATCAAACCGGCAATCCTGGCTTTTCCTACACGCATTCCTGCTATCGATCCCCTCGCGAGAACTTTTATGTCGCAACAATAGCTATCAATTGGATGCCCCGTTAAATAAAGCCCGAGAGATTCTTTTTCCCAAGCTAGTAATTCATCAGATGAAAAACCGTTCTCTGAGCTAGGTAGGTTTTTAATCTCGTCAAGAGGAGTCGAATCTAAATTATCGGCTTGCTCAAGCCCAAAAAGATCAGTTTGGCCAATCTCTTTGGCTAACCTATCTTGCTCAGCCAACTGCAATACTAACTCGATCCGACGGAAACAATCCTTGCGATTTTCTTCCAGAGAATCGAAGCTACCAGCTTTAATCAAAAGTTCCAGGCTCTTTTTATTTAAACGTGGTTCCTGCACTCTCTTACAAAGATCAATCATAGAACTATAATCGCCTCCCGAAGATCTTTCTCGCAAAATGCCATCAACTATGTTGGAACCTAATCCTTTTATCGCACCCAATCCGTACCGAATTTTCTTTTCCTCAAAGGCTAAAAATCGATATTCACTTTTATTAATATCTGGTTTGAGGATTTCTATTGCTAGGGTCCTACATTCCTGAATCATATTAACAATTTTGTCGGTGTTATCCATGTCTGCAGAGAGCACGGCCGCCATAAAAGGGCCGGGATATTTAGTTTTCAACCATGCTGTTTGATACGCTACCAGCGCGTAGGCAGCAGAATGTGATTTATTGAACCCATAGCCCGCAAATTTCTCTATTAAATTGAAAATAAGATCTGCTTTAGGGCTCTGCACCCCCTTTTTTTCGGCCCCTTTCAGAAATGCTTCTCGCTGCGTAGCCATTTCTTCTGGTTTTTTCTTTCCCATCGCACGTCTGAGGATATCTGCAGAGCCAAGCGTGAAGCCTGCCATTGACTTAGCAATTTCCATCACTTGCTCTTGATACAGAATTACACCGTATGTTGGTCTTAATGCCTCTTCCAGAAGTGGATGCGGATATTTCGCAGTACCACCGTGTTTTACCGAGATAAAATCGTCGACCATTCCTGACTCAAGTGGACCTGGTCGGAATAGCGCCACCAAAGCGATAAGGTCATCAAACTTATCAGGTTTAAGTCTTAGTATAAGCTCTCTCATGCCTCTCGACTCTAACTGAAAAATCGCTATAGTTTTACCTTTTTGGATCTCCTTAAAGGTCTCTGAATCATCTAAAGGTATAGTGCCTATATCTACTTTAGTTAGTGACTTTTTCAGTCTCAACGAGTTAACTGACTTTAATGCCCACTCTATAATTGTCAAAGTTTTTAAACCCAAAAGGTCGAATTTTACAAGTCCGATTGATTCCACGTCCCCCATATCAAACTGAGTCACCATTCCATCGCCATCTTTGTCTCCGTATAATGGAGTATATTTGGTAAGTCGCGAAGGTGCGATTACTAAGCCGCCAGCGTGTGTTCCAGCATTTCTGGATAATCCCTCGAGCTTAAGTGCTAGGTCGACGATCGTGCGAGTGTCCTCATCTAATTGATATCTTTTTGATAAATCACTTTTAGGATCATCCATTATAGTTGGAAGGGTAATACCCACTTCGGCAGGAATTAGTTTAGCCAATTCATCCACTTGTGGATAAGGGTAGCCAAGAATTCTGCCGACATCTCTTATCACAGCCTTGGCAGCCATTTTTCCGAAAGTGATGATCTGCGCTACCTTCTCTTTACCGTAACGTTGTGCTACATAGTCTATTACTTCATCTCTTCGATCCATACAGAAATCGACATCAAAATCTGGCATTGAAACTCTTTCTGGATTAAGAAATCGTTCAAACAAAAGATCATACTTTATTGGATCTAACTCCGTTATCCCGAGACAATACGCTACTAACGAACCAGCACCTGACCCGCGGCCAGGTCCGACCGGTATACCTTTATCTTTAGCCCACTTTATAAAATCTGCCACGATCAAAAAATAGCCTGCAAAGCCCATTTCGGTTATGACACTTAGTTCCTCTTCTAAGCGCTTCACATAGATTTCTTCATCAAACCCTATTGTCGTCCCAACCAAACTGCTGAGTCGCCCCTTTAGTCCTGCTTTGGCTTGTGCAGATACTACCACTTCCTCATTAGAACCCTCTTGCACTGGAAATTTCGGCATTAAATAGCTTTCTTGATCAAACGCGATATTGCATTTTACGGCAATGTTTACGGAATTTTGTAAGGCGCTTGGCACGTCGGAAAACAACTCTATCATTTGGTCTTCCGTTTTCAAATATTGACTGTCGTAGTATTGCCTATTTCTCGCTGGATCACTTAGCAGTCTTGATTCCTGAATACAAACTCTAGCGTCATGAGCATCAAATTCATGTTGATCAAGAAATCGCACATGATTCGTGGCTACCAAGCCTATTTGAAGACCAACTAAATCACTAACAACCCTTATGTAGTCTTCTTCTAATGGCGCTCCAAGCCTACTGACTTGACAAAAATAGTTGCTATCAAACAGATCGTTCCAATTATTTAAGCGGACCTTCGCTTCATCGTAATTTCCCAAGGCAATCAACTTACCAATATCCCCTCCCACATCACCAGAAAGTGCTATCAAACCATCCAATCGACTATCAAAAAACTGCCTCTCTGGAAACCCTCCTTTTTCAGAGTTTTGATCAACCTGATGCAAATCTGACAACACTGCGCATAGGTTCTCAAAGCCTATTTTATTTTGACAAAGTAAAACTACTTTATAACATCCGATCTTCTTGTTTTCAGATACTATGTCTATTTCAGAACCAAGTATTGGTTTTACTCCAGCCGTCTCAGCAGATCTCACAAACTTCGCAGCTGCAAACAAGTTATTACTGTCTGTCAAGCCCACAGCGCCCGCAGAGCCTCTCTTACACTTTTCTAGAAGACGAGGGATACGAATCAAGCTATCTATCAACGAGAATTCACTGTGTACATTAAGGTGAACGAACTTAGGATGCATTAGCCCTCAACCCCCAAGGAGAGTCCTCTAACAGGCTCAAAAGTCCTCCTGTGAAACTTTAGAATACCATGCTCTTTAATTGCTATTTTATGTTTTTTAGTTGGATAACCTTTATGCTCCATCAAACCGTAGATAGGAAACCGTCTACCAAGCCTGACCATTAAATAATCCCTAAAGACTTTAGCCACTATTGACGCGGCACTTATCGGTTGGATTCTTTCATCGCCCTTAGCAATTGCTCTGATCGGACCATTAAAGTCTGGCAAAAATATACCATCGACCAAGACTTGTAGGGGCACCCTACTGAGGCGCTCTATTGCTCTTTTCATTGCTAACAAAGAGGCAAAATGAACATTCAATTTCTCTATCTCACGAGGAGAGGCTGTACCTATTCCAATATCCGCTCCTGACGCTTTCAATGCTCTGTAAAGCTGACGACGTTTGTTTGATGATATCTTTTTGGAGTCTTTGAAAATCGGCTCCTGATGCCTTGGCAGAATAACAGCTGCCGCCACAATAGGCCCAGCAATAGCGCCTCGCCCTACCTCATCAACGCCTGCAATACCATCAAAGTTATTGTAATTTAATGATTGGGCGTTCATATTTCAGTTCTTTGCAATAGAATTTGAGCAACCTTTTTTGAACCGTTTTGTTGCAATCTACGCTGAATTAAATCAGCCTTCAAAAGAAAAATGTTCTTTCTCTGAGTGTCGATTAACCAATTTAATGCTTCTCCCGCCAGATACTTAGGCTGAACCGCCCCTTGCACTAACTCAGGTATTAACTTCATATCAGTCAAAATATTTGGCAACGAGATATATTTGGTCTTTACTAAGAGCTTCAAGATTCCATAATTTATTTTTGAAGTTTTGTATGCAACAACAACCGGTGTCTTACACAACATGCTCTCCAGCGCTATAGTCCCTGAAACTACAATCGCAACATCCGCTCTGGTTAAAACCTGGTGGCTGTTACCTACTACAATTTCACAATCGTTATCCCCCATCAAGGAGCGCACTAAATGCTCTTTATCGCTTGAGGAGCAGCCAACCAGTAATTTCACACTCTGTCCAAGTGCCTTTCTTAACTCTACACCAGCCTTCAAAAAAGGATCTAAATGTCTTTCTATCTCAGCAGGCCGGCTACCAGGCATAATTGCGACTACTACGCCGGTCCCTTTCGGCATAATTGACCTCCTATATGCATCATGTCCCAATTGGTATTGCTTGATAGATTCTGCAAGTGGGTGTCCAACAAACATGGTCTCTATCCCCCTTCGCTGAAAAAACTTCTCTTCAAAAGGAAATAAAGCAAACATCATATCGACTGATCGCCTAATACTCTTTACTCGCCCTTCTCTCCATGCCCAAGCCTGCGGACAGACGTATTGCGCTGTAAAAACACCTAGCTTACGCAGGCGTCTACTTATCGGAAGATTGAAATCCGGACCATCAATACCAATAAAGACATCTATCCCTTGATCCAGTAACGACTTGATTATTCGCTTTTGCAATCGCCTTAATCTGGGATAGTTCACTAGAACGTCAACAAACCCCATAACCGAGAGCTCCTCGATGTTCCCTATTTCGTGGCAACCAGCGGCCCTCATCCTAGCTCCACATACTCCAATCAAATTCAGATTAGGATTTTCTCGAAATAAAGCGCGAGCCAATTCAGCTCCTATTAGATCACCAGAGTGCTCCGTTGCTACAATCGCGATGGTTTTCAACACGATACTCCTGAAGGACCGGACATGATGAGTTCTTTAAAAAATCCTAATTACAAAAATCCGTGAGAAAGTAATTATCTAACTATCCCTCGCTCACTTTCTATAATAAATTCAAGAAATTTTTGTACCAAACTGGAATTATCCTCACTTGCTTCAATTTTCTTTATGGCAGTTTCTAGAGTATTCCCCTGAAGATACAGCACTCGGTAACATCGTCTCAAGGCATTAATAGTCTCCTGCGGGAATCCTCTTCTTTGTAGACCTATTCTATTGATACAGCGCGGCTTAGCCGCATTCCCCTTCACAATAACATATGGAGGAACGTCTTTTTTAATAACTGCAGATATTGCTGAGAAACACCCCTCACCAAGTTGACAAAATTGATGTATACCTGTGAATCCTCCTAAAGTTACGAAATTACCAACAACAACATGTCCCGCTAAGGTGGTGTTATTCGCAAAAACAGTGCTATTGCCAACCTGACAGTCATGAGCTACGTGGCAATAGGCCATTATCCAATTATCGTTGCCTATCCTTGTCACACCCCCACCAGCTTTTGTTCCTCTATTTACGCTACAGTATTCACGAATAACATTCCTATCACCTATGTCTAATCTCGAGGCTACATCGGCTTCAAATTTTTTGTCTTGGGGATCGCTACCTAAAATTGAAAAAGAATGAATCTCGTTCTTTTTACCAATTACAGTAGGCCCATGTATGAGGCAATGAGAACCTACGACAGTGCCCTCTCCAATGGTCACATCTTCGCTTATCTGACTCCATGGCCCTACTACAACATCCTTAGCTAGTCTTGCGTTGGGATGAACGATGGATAGTGGATGAACAGACATTACTTATTCCTGCCCGTCGTTAAAATTTCTGCAGTCGCAACTTCTTCCCCAGCAACAGACGCCACCCCTGAAAATTTATACACATCTCGAATCTTCCTAACCATCGTCACTTCTAACGTCAACATATCACCCGGTACGACTATTCGTTTGAATCGGGCATTATTTACCCCCAAAAGATAGTAGACCCCATCCTTTTTTGGATTGTTTTCAGACAATGAGATTAGGATACCCGTTGCTTGCGCCAAAGATTCGATTATAAGGACTCCAGGCATAATTGGTTGCCCTGGAAAGTGGCCTTCAAAGTAATTTTCGCTAGCAGTTACGTTCTTTACTGCTACCAAATTAGAGTTAGCTACATAGCTCTCGACCCTGTCGACCAAAAGAAATGGATACCTGTGTGGCAGATGCTCCATGATTTTCTCGATCCCTAAGGCACTCATCTTTTTTCCCGCTCGCTTAACTACCAGTTCTTGGTAATACCTTTATGGCCTCCGTGAACTTGGGCAAAGGTACTAGAAATTAATTTGCCGCTTTTTTCATTCTCTCGACTATTGCCCCAGTCAAGTCGACCCTGTCTGAAAAATAAACTGCAGAGTTTACTAACACAAAATCAAATGCATTTTCTTTAGCGTAGTCTCTAACATTAGCGGCAATCTTTTTCTGAATAGCCTGCATCTCTTCGTTACGTCGAAAGTTCAAGTCTTCTTGAAACTCCTCTGCCTTTCTCTTTAAGTCTCGCTGTTTAGTTTGGATATCTCTCTCTACTCGGCTCCTTTCAGAATCACTCATGATAGCGCCGTCCTTCTTCAATCTGTCGGCTAATTCCTCCAGGGCTTTATTATCCTTACCTATATCACGATCTCTTGACCCAAATTCTTTTTCAAGCTTCTTGGTCGCCGCTTCAGTTTGCGGGATGCTCGTCAACACTTTTTGGACGTTCACGACACCAATTTTATAATCTGCAGCCTCGGCAGCCACAACCACTAAAATCATCGCTATTCCAGTCAAGACAACGAAGAATTTACTTTTTTGAGCCTTCATAACTTTTCCCAACCTCGCTTTCTAAAATTTTCACAAATTAAGCCAATCCCGCCGCTCACACTTTATAGTAATTTGACCAAATAATGAAGCAGTGTCGCCGACAGGGTTGATAATTAAAACTGCGTGCCGAAATTAAACTGAAACTTTTGTATTTCATCGCCAAATTGATCGTTAAAAGGCTTGGAGTAACTGACGGAAAGCAAGCCGAACGGTGACATCCAAATGCCCGACACTCCTACAGACATCCGCATATCCGAAAAGGTGAAAGATTCATTGGAAGCGAAAACGTTACCGACGTCATAAAATAAAGATAACCTGGTCGACTTTAGCTCTTGAATTGGGAGTGGCAGTATCATTTCGGCATTTCCCACAAACATTATATTGCCACCCAAGGCGCGACCAAATATATCTTGCGGCCCCAAAGAGGATTCGTCATATCCCCTCACTGTCCGAGGCCCTCCAGCGTAAAAGTTTCTAAAAAAAGGTAGTTCTGTAGTGGAACCATAACTATCTCCATATCCAACCTTGCCTTTCAAAAGCCCAGTGAAATTTCTCTTAAAAGGAATTTTGAAATAATATCGGGAATCATAATCAACTTTCCAGTAATAGAGGTCTCCGCCAGGAAGCGCGATCTCAGTAGAAATTCTCTGAAGGGTACCAGAATCAGGAAAAATTCCCGCATTTCTGGTGTCGTAAGAGAAAGACGTTTGCAACCGGAAATTATCGTATTCTCTGCCTTCTCGCGCTAGAAATCTTGCGATAATTGGGTCAAGGAGAAATTGGTCGGTCTGGATTTCCGACCTCTCCCAATTTATTCCAATATTCATATAATTGAATTCAGTAAAAGGAATCCCAAAGGAAGCGCCCATAGAGACGTTTTTCTGATCGTATCTAGCAATCCTCCGCCTTCCAGCTTCAATCTCAGAGTAACTAAGGTCGAACCCACGTGCCACCCCGTCTATTGTCCAATAAGGATTAAAATAGCCCAACCGAAATGATTTATTGATTTCACTGTTATTAAACGTAAAATTTACACTCTTCCCGCTACCCATGAAATTATCTTGGCTGACTTGGGTATTAAAAATTACTCCGGCACCCTGAGAAAACCCAGCGCCCAACATGAGGTTTCCCGAGGGTCTCTCTTCTACCATGAAATTCACATCGACTAGGTCCGTCGATCCTGGAACGGCAGGAGTCTCCACCACCGCCTCCTCGAAATAGCCGGTCCTTTTCAAACGAATCTTTGAACGTTCCACTTTTGGAGTGGAAATCCAACCTCCTTCCATCTGTCTCATTTCTCTGCGAAGAACTTCGTCTCTAGTTTTTCGGTTGCCATAAAAATTTATTCTTCGTACATAGACCCTTTGACCGGGGTCAATATAGTAAGTTAGTTCCGCTGTTCTTGATTCCTTGTCTACATCAGGTATTGGATTGACGTTTGCAAAAGCATACCCTTCGTGGCCCAACCTGTCTGATATTGCCTTGCTGGTCGCTTCAACCATTTTTCTAGAGAAAACGTCTCCTTTTCTAGTGAAGACAAATCCATACAACTCAATTGGCTCGATAATCAAAGTACCAGAAAGCAAAACCTTATCAATAACGAAACTATCGCCTTCGGTAATATTGATTGTTACATACACACTTTCCTTATCAGGGGATACCGAGACCTGCGTTGAATCGATTGAGAAGTTTAAATAACCATAGTCCTGATACCAAGACCGAAGCGTTTCTAAATCGCCTGATAATTTTTGTTTGGAATATTGATCATCTTTTCTAAACCAGCTGAGCCAGTTACCAGTCTTTAGCTTAAAAACGTTTAGCAGCTCCTCATCCGAATAAACCGTATTACCAACAATTTTTATTTGCTTAATTTTTGCAGCTTCTCCCTCAACTATTAGAAAAGCTATCTCAATGGCATCCTCTCCGACAGGTGAGATTTCATAATCAACCTGAGCTCCATACTTACCATTTGAGTAATATTGACGTCTTAGCTCTTGAATGACTTTGTCTAGTTTTCCCTGATTAAAAACCTCCCCCTCAGAAAAACCCGCCTCAGCCAGACCATCCTCCAAATCCTCCGTCTTTATGGCGCGATTGCCGTCGAAAGTTATCAAAGCAATGGTAGGACGCTCTTCAACAGTCACTACTAGTACGTCGCCATCCCTTTCAAGCCTGACATCACGGAAGAACCCAGTTTTGAAAAGTGCACGGACGGCTTTTCTAATCCTATTTTCATCCATGGTATCGCCAATCGTCACCGGCAAATAATTGAAGACCATTCCAGGTGAAATTTGTTTTAAGCCTCTTATTTGGATATCGTCAACTATGAACAGATCGTTCCCAAAAGCGGGCAAGTTAGTAACGGACAAAATGATGCAAAGATTCGCAAAGAAATGCCCTATTTTTTTCAGCAAAACATCAATCCTTAAAAGTTTAACTTCAATAAGTCGTTATAAGTTGCAACAAGAAAAAGTGATGCCAGAATAATAAGCCCCAATTGCATGCCAAACTGACGAAATTTTTTCGAAAGCGGTTTTCCGACAACCAATTCCAACGAGTAGTATAACAGGTGTCCGCCATCTAGCATTGGAATAGGCAACAAATTTATCACGCCAAGGCTGATACTTACCACTGCCAAAAATTTCAAAAGTTCAAAAAAACCCAGCTTTACCGACTCACCAGCGTAATTGGCAATCCCTATTGGTCCACTAAGATTTTTTGGAGAAGCATCGAGATTAATTAGTTTCCAAAGAAATTTTAAAGTCATTACACTCATTTGGACCGTTTTTTCTAATGCAAGCTCTCCTGCCGTAACCAGCCCGTAGCTCTCGGTAGCCCAAGCCGCAGATAGGTCAACGGTTACCCCAACTTTCCCATACGCGCCAACCCCACGCTGAACAGTTTCTGGCGTGACCACGACAACAACTTGAGTTCCCTTTCTTTCGAGAATAACTAAGAGCTCGTTACCAGCATTGCTTCCCACTATTTGTGTAAACTCGGACCAACTCTCTACAAGGTTGCCGTTGATAGAGCGTACGCGATCCCCAGGCTTAAAACCAGCATTCTGAGCTGGACTACCTCCGATTACTTTGTCAATGACTGCCTCTAGCTCTATCACTTTGGGTCTAAAACCAAGCACTTCGAAAGGACCTTCCTCCGATACTTCGTCTAACGACACACCAACCAAGTTGATGGTTTTACCCTTTCGTTCACCTTTAACTGTTATTACTTCGACTTCTGTCTCATCCTCATCGAGGACAGCATCAACAAAAGCGTGTAAAAATCCTTCCCAAGTACGAACTTCAGTTTTTCCTACCGACATAAACTGGTCACCGTATTCCAAACCAGACTCCTCTGCTTTTGAGGATTCGCGGATCTCTCCTACAATTGGTTTAGGTCCACCCACACCAACTACAAATAAGAACCAATAAAGAACAATAGCTAAAATAAAATTCGCCATAGGTCCCGCCAATAGAATAGAACACTTTGCTAGGAAGGACATTTCGTTAAGGGCGGCACCACGCGCTGAATCAGAGGGAATTTCTGCTTGCTTCGTTGCAGATTCTTTTTCATCCAACATTGATACGTAGCCACCAAGCGGGATTGCAGAAAGGATGTATTCAGTCCCATTCTTTTTAAAACCACAAATCCTTTTACCAAAGCCAATTGAAAACACGAGAACCCTCACTCCGCACAACCTAGCGACAAGGAAATGTCCTAGCTCATGCACGGTTACCAGTATACTAATAACGCCAATGAAGGCTAATATTTTGACTAAAATTTCGGGGATCATATGGTCTTTATTTTACTGCTAACCTCTTGTCTCGTTTCTTGGTCAACAGACAGGATTAAATCAATTGTATTAGCTTCTTTCACACTGTGGCTCGATAGCGCGGCCTCAACAACATGAGGTATGTCAGTAAATTTTATTTGCGCATTTAAGAATGCTGATACAGCAACCTCGTTCGCAGCGTTTAAAACTGCAGGTGCAGTACCCCCAATTCGGATAGCGTCTTGCGCTAACTTAAGGCAAGGGAAGCGAAGCAAATCAGGCTCTTCAAAGTTTAACTGCTTGACTGAGAACAGGTCTAGAGAGCCCACCCCAGACTCGCCCCGCTCAGGCCATAACAAAGAATAGGCAATGGGAGTGCGCATGTCAGGGTTTCCCATTTGAGAGATAATAGAGCCATCGGCGTACTCAACCATTGAATGGATTATACTTTCCGGATGAATTACAACCTGAACATCACTGCACTTAACATTGAACAACCAGCAAGCCTCGATCACCTCCAATCCTTTATTCATCATTGATGCTGAGTCCACCGATATTTTCTTGCCCATGACCCAATTTGGATGGGCGCACGCTTCGTTCGGTGTAACTCTCTCAAGCTGTTTTAGAGTTTTTTTTCTGAATGGTCCCCCGGATGCGGTTAGGATAATTTTCTTCACACCCTTTGCACTGAAACCCTCACCCTTCTTTTCTATGCTAGGAAGGCACTGGAAGATAGCATTGTGCTCACTGTCAATGGGTAAAAGCTGGGCACCATTTTCCTCAACCGCATTCATAAACAACTGGCCGGACATCACCAAAGACTCTTTATTAGCTAGCATCACGCGTTTCCCTGCCTGTGCAGCTGCTAAATTAGGCAAAAGCCCAGCTGCCCCTACAATCCCCGCCATTACATAGTCCGTATTTGGATGAGACGCTACATGCTCTAAACCAGCTTGGCCCCATATTACTTTAACTTTAAGGCCAGCTTTTTTCACTTTCCGTTCCAAAGTATCGGCTGCTTTTTCTTCCACCATCACGGCGTATTCAGGATCCCAGACGACACATTGTCGAAACATTTTTTCACAATTGGAATACGCAGTCAGAGCAAAAAGAGAAAACTTATCTGGGTGCAGAGATAACACCTTTAAGGTACTATCACCGATAGTCCCTGTGGATCCCAAGATAGTTAACGCTTTACTCATAAACCCCGGCCAAAATTGTGATTCCAGCAAACACTGGGGCTCCAGCTAGCAAGCTATCGACCCGATCGAGAACGCCTCCATGTCCGGGCAAAAGATTACCAGAATCTTTCAAATTAGCCATACGCTTAAATAGACTCTCTAACAGGTCGCCAACAATAGCAAAAAAGACTGTAGCAAAAGTTAGACACAGCAAGATAGGAATATCAAAAGACAGTAAAAAATATCCTGATACTAATGACACCACACTACCTCCAACCACGCCAAACCACACCCCTTCCCAAGTCTTCCGCGGACTAATCGAGGATACAAATTTGCGACGCCCTTTTGATTTCCCGCCAAAATAAGCCAAAGTGTCGACTGAGCAAACAGTGCTTAAAAGTACTATCAAAAGAGCCGAAGACTGCTCATAAAGATAAATTAATGAGGCACAAGTGCAGGAAAGAATAACGACGCCAGCGCAGGCAAAGAACCATCCACCTTCTGTACAAAATAAGCCTGGACCCTCGGCAGCTCTGTAAATAAAAATCGTCGCAAAAAACCAAAAAACAACGCCAATGAAAATAAAAGTAGTCATCAGTTCTGAGCTTTTAGCCGAATAAAAACAGAAGACACACAAGCCTAAAACTAAAACACTATAAATTATTTTTGATAAGTAATCTCTCAAACCAATAAATGATGTCCATTCAAAAGCAGAAATAAAAATCACCAACCAAATCAGCGAGAGAAAAAATATTCCTTCAGAAAGCACTCCCAGCAGTACAACGGACGCTAAAACTATTCCAGTAACTATCCTTTGTAACGAACTGCCCCTTGATTTACCTTCTTCAGTCATTACTCACCACATCGTTCCTTTACTGTGTTTCACTGAGACAGAGATTCAACATCTTTTGAATGAATTTGCTCATGAGTTTTTCCGAATCTTCGCTCTCGTCTGGAGAATGCTGTTAAGGCTTCCTCGAAGGCCGATACATCAAATTCGGGCCAGTACTTTTCGGTGAAATACAGCTCCGTATAAGCCAACTGCCAAAGTAAATAATTACTGAGTCGCTTTTCGCCTCCTGTCCGAATCAGTAAGTCTGGCTCTGGTACTTCTGAGAGGGACATCTTTTTGGCTATGGTATCGATATTTATTTGTTCAGGTCGGATAACACCGGTCACCACGCTTTCGCAAACCTTCTGAGCAGCCTGGGTTATGTCCCACCGCCCGCCGTAATTTGCAGCAATTGTTAAAAGCAACTTGGGGTTGGGAGAAAAACTTTTCTCTACAGACCTTATTTTTTCCCGTAGTTCATTAGGAAATGCCTCTAAATCTCCAATAAAGGCCAGCCGTACCCCGCTTTCTTTTAATTGGTTTGCTTCTTTCTCGATGGCTCTTACGAAAAGATGTAATAGATAGGTGACTTCACTCTCTGGTCGTCGCCAATTTTCGCTACTAAAAGCGAACAATGTTAAAAACTCTACACCAACCTTAACACAGTGTTGAACCAGTCCCCTAACCCGCTCCAGCCCCTCCAAATGGCCTTCGGTCCTCTCCAAGTTCCTTTCCCTTGCCCACCTGCCGTTCCCGTCCATTATGATGGCGACATGGTTTGGCAAATATTCTAGGTCTTTTGACGTCATAAATAAGCACCCATGAGCAAAAACGAAACCATGCCTAATCCAACCTCGAGCAGTTTCGTCTTAAAAAGTCTAGATTTCCATGATTTCCGACTCTTTATCTTTTACAACATTGTCCATACTGGCAATATATTTGTCAGTAAGTTTCTGTATTTGATCTCCTGCCTTTCTCTCATCGTCCTCAGACATCTCTTTCGCTTTCACTAACTCTTTATATTTTGCCAATGCATCCCGACGGAGATTTCTTACTGCGACCTTGGCGCCCTCTGCCTCACTTTTCAATACTTTTATTAGGTCTTTCCGCCTTTCCTCCGTCATCGGAGGAATGGGTATTCTTATCAGCGTGCCCGCACTATTAGGAGTTAACCCCAGGTTACTCTCCATTATCGCTTTTTCTACAGATTCAACCATGCTTTTATCCCAGACGGTAACAGACAAAGTACGGGGATCTTCTACCCCAACATTCGCAACTTGGGAAAGCGGTGATTTATTTCCGTAGTAATCAACTGAAATGTGATGCAGAAGACTTGTGTGAGCCCTACCTGTTCTGAGCCTCATAAGGCTCGAGCTCAGTGATTCCACCGATTTAATCATCTTCTCTTCAGCTATTTTTCTAATATCTTCCATTATTTATTATACCGTCACTATTGTTCCAACTTCCTTTCCCAGAGCAGCATCCAAAAAGGCGCCGTGTTTCATCATGTTGACCACCCTTAATGGCATACCATTATCCCGACACAAAACCACCGCCGTTGCATCCATTACTGAGAGCTTTTTGCCCAAAACATCATCATAACTCAGCCTTTTGTATAATTTTGCGGAACTATCCTCCATGGGATCGGCAGAATACACTCCGTCTACTTTTGTTGCCTTGATTAAAATGTCAGCATCTATTTCAACTGCTCTCAAACTGGCAGCAGAATCTGTTGTAAAAAACGGGTTGCCTGTACCGGCGGCTAGCACGACAATTCTGCCCTTCTCCAGATGTCGAACCGCCCTTCGCCTAATGTAGTCTTCACACACCTCATTGATTTTTATGGCTGACATAACTCTAGCGTACATCCCCGTTCTTTCCAAAGAATCCTGGATAGCCAATGCATTGATTACTGTTGCCAACATCCCCATCTGGTCTGCAGTAACTCTCTCCATCCCAAGATCCGCGAGTCCTTTGCCCCTCAAAATATTCCCCCCACCGATCACTATCGCAACCTCTACTCCAGACTGGTTGAGTTCAGAGATCTCGCTCGCTATTCGTTCTAGTACTGATTGATTTATACCGTACTGATCTTCACCCATGAGAACTTCACCACTGAGCTTAATCAGAACCCTTTTGTATTTGGGACTTTCGTTTATTTGCATATCCCTATCATTTAAGTAATTGTTTCAAGATCAGCCAGTATTTTGGGCTTGAGCCGCAACTTCCTCTGCGAAATCTGTAGTCTTTTTCTCAATCCCCTCCCCAACTTCAAAGCGATAAAATTTTGAAATAGAACTTTTTGTTTCATCGAGATAAGCGGCTACAGTTTTTTCATTGTCTTTCACATAGCTTTGACCAAGCAAGGTATTTTCAGCAACGAACTTCTTCATTTTGCCAGATACCATCTTCTCGATGATTTCTGGTGGTTTGCCAGTTTCCTCTGCTTGAGAGCGGTGGATCTCTCTTTCCTTCTCAAGCACGTCATCCTGCAAGTCTTCCGAACCAATCGCCAAAGGGTTTGTCGCTGCTATATGCATGGCAACATCTCTAGCGACGTCCTCACTAGAAGAGTCTACAAGAGTTACAACACCAATCTTGTTACCATGCAAATAGATTCCGGCAACCTGCTGCCTTTTTTCTACTGTAACGAACCTTCTTAAATCAATTTTTTCCCCAACCTTTACTGACAACTCAGTCGCTACCTCCTCTATCAAGCCGTTTGGCGTGCTACAGTTTTTTAAAGCCTCTAAGTCTTCAGGCCCCTCTGCAAGAATCTTCTCCGCCACTAGCTCTGCGAAAGAGCGAAAATTTTCATCGTTAGCAACGAAATCTGTTTCACAATTGATCTCGACCAAGCATACGTATTCCTCATTTTGTTTCGCCAAAACCAGCCCTTCCGCAGCTGTACGCCCAGCCTTTTTTGCAGCTTTAGCAATTCCGGACTTTCTCAGAACTCCTATTGCAGCTTCAAGATCTCCATCAGCCTCTTCTAAGGCTTTTTTGCAATCCATCATTCCGGCTCCCGAACGTTCTCGGAGCTCTTTCACCATCGATGCGGTTATTGTCATTATATTTAACCTATTTTAGTTTTCTGTACTGAGGGGGGGTGCCTACTCACCTTCACCATCAGGGGCGCTATCGCCATTTGCTTTGACAGCATCTGCCCCCTCTTTGGTCGAATCTTCTTGTATCTGCGAATCGGCGTCTTCTGAAGATACATCTTGGGGGCTCGCGATATCTTGGGAGGTATTGCTAGCATCCGACGATGACGGCTGACTAGGACTCTCTACTTCGACAAATTCTTCCAAGCCCCCGCGATCGTGCATGGAACTTAGTCTACCATCCAGGATTGAGTCGGCCATTGCTTTCGCATATAAACCGATAGATCGAATTGCATCATCATTACCGGGAACGACATAGTCCAGGCCATCAGGGGAATTATTTGTATCCACGATACCAACTACTGGGATCCCTAGCTTACCTGCCTCAGCTACCGCTATTCGCTCAAAACCAACATCAACCACAAATAAAGCATCTGGTAGATTTTCCATATTTTTGATCCCTCCGAGACCCTGGTTAAGCTTTGCTAGTTCTCGAGTTAAATTCAACCCTTCCTTTTTTGACATGCGTTCCAAGCCCCCAGACTCTACTAACGCTTCCGAGTCTCGAAGTTTTTGGATAGACTGCTTCACAGTTTTAAAATTAGTGAGCATTCCGCCAAGCCAACGCCTATTGACAAAGGGCATCCCCGCTCGATCAGCTTCTTTTGCTATAGTTTCTTGGGCCGCCCTTTTTGTACCCACAAAAAGTATTTTCCCGCCACGTGCAGCAATTCCACCAATGAAATTGGTCGCCTCTTGTAAGGCTTGCACGGTATGATCGAGATTAATGATATGAATTTTATTTCTTTGGCCGTAAATAAACGGAGCCATTTTTGGATGCCAGAATCTAGTTTGATGCCCGAAGTGAGCGCCAGCCTCTAAAAGCTCGCGCATATGTACAGTACTCATCGTCATGTTTCTCCATTGTTATAGGGTTTTGCCTCCACAAGTCCCAATTGCCAATCTCGTCGTATCTAGACTGATACGTGCGAGACACCCTAACAACTGTGTCGACCTATGTGAGAGATTTATTTGTCTTCTTGCCTTATTAGCGGCCGATTTATACCATATATACCGTCAAACAACAATAATTTAACGAATAGACCATTATGCCTGTCTCAATTAAAACACCCGCTGAGATTGAAAAAATGCGTACTGCCGGAAAACTAGCAGCTGAGGTGCTCGAACACATAGAGCACAGCGTGGTGGACGGAGTTACTACGGCCGATCTAGACAAGATATGCCATGAGTACATAGTTGATGTTCAGAATGCTATTCCGGCACCTTTAAATTATCACGGCTTCCCAAAATCCATTTGCACTTCTGTGAACCACGTCGTTTGTCACGGCATCCCGTCGGACAAACGCCTGAAGACAGGGGATATTGTCAATATTGACATAACAGTCATAAAGGATGGATACCACGGAGACACCTCAAAAATGTTCGGAGTTGGGGAAATTTCAAGTAAAGCCCATCGCCTCATAGATACCTGTTACTCTTGCCTTAAAGAGGGAATCGCTTTGGTAGAACCGGGCCAAAGACTAGGCACGATTGGTCATCGTATCCAAAATCTAGCCGAGGGAAAAAAGTATTCCGTTGTCCGAGAATACTGCGGCCATGGTATCGGTTCAGTGTTCCACGAAGAGCCCCAGGTTCTTCACTACGGAAACGAGAATACTGGCTTGGCGCTCCAGGCAGGCATGATTTTCACCATAGAGCCTATGATAAATTTAGGGAAAAGACACGTCAGGTTACTCTCTGATGATTGGACTGTAATAACAAAAGACAGAAGTCTATCAGCACAATGGGAACATACAATTTTGGTCACCGATGATGGGCATGAAGTTCTTACTGCTCGCACTGGCGAAAAATTTAATTAAGTTTAACGAAGCATAAAATGCACGGGTCAACAGTAAAACTGTCCAAACTGAAAAAAAATCAGAAGTTTCTTTATCTAGCGCCAATGATGAAGAAAACCGACCGCCATTTCCGATATTTGGCTCGTCTGATTTCTCCCAATATCCGTTTGTTCACTGAAATGTTACCAGCTGAAATGCTGGTACGCGATAACCGAGCCAGAGCACTAGCATTTTCAGAACCCGAAAAACCACTAGCAATACAATTAGGTGGATGTAAGCCAAACATATTGGCTGCTGCTGCAGGATACAGTGCCTTATGGGGGTACGATGAAGTAAACTTGAATTGCGGCTGCCCTAGTCCTCAGGTCATTGAAGGAGGTTTTGGCGCACAACTTATGAAAGATACCGAGTTAGCGGCTACCTGCGTTTCCGCAATGAGAGATGCCTGCCCCGAAAGAACGATAATAAGCGTAAAAGTGCGTCTCGGAGTAGACGAACTATATTCATACGATTACTTCCGCAACTTCGTCAAGAAAATGCTAGAAGCAGGGGCTAGCAGGATTCATGTACATGCTAGAAAAGCTTTGGTTAAATTAAACCCTAAAGCCAACCGAATGGTGCCTCCTATAAATTACCAATGGGTATATAAACTAAAAGAAGAGCTTCCTGACATCTGTATCACGATAAACGGTGAAATAAGTTCTTTAGGACCTACACTGGAACACCTAGAGTACGTTGACGGGATTATGATCGGTAGGCATGCCTACGCTAGGCCCTTGGAGCTAATAGAATTCGATCGCGCAATTTCCCAAGGGCCGTTTGTTCCTAACAAAGCATCTGGTGAGATATTGGAGGAGTATTTGATATACGCCAAGGAGCAGGTTAATCATGGCGCCTCTTCTCGAAAAACGTTACAACCTCTTTTAAACCTTTTCCACGGATATAAAAATGCCAAAGTTTGGCGTCGTTCGCTCTCTGAACAAATGCGCCAAGGCACCATTGACATAAAAGAAGTTCTGCTCATTTCAAACAAAGTTCAAATAATATAGAGACTTAAATGGCCATGAGAAAAATTTTAACTGGCCAATGACCAGCCGCAAATACTATAATATGAACACCATTGAAACATTCTGGATCCAACAATGAACATAGATGACGCTAGAAAAAATATGGTTGACTGCCAGATTAAAACTTGGGACGTGTTTGATCTAGATGTTTTAGATGCCTTCGAAAAAGTTAAGAGAGAAAATTTCGTTCCACCAGGCTACCATGAGCTGGCTTTCGCGGATATCAACCTAGACTTAGGCGACAGTCAAAAAATGATGAGTCCCAAGGTAGAAGCAAGAATACTACAAGCGCTTGCATTGAGGAAGGAAGATAAGGTTTTAGAGATAGGCTCTGGGTCTGGACATATGACGGCACTTCTCGCAGTGTTATCAAAAGACGTTATTAGTTTCGAGTGTAGAAAAAATCTTTATGAAACTGCCCGCTCAAACCTAAAAAAGGCTGCGATAGATAACGTTGAAGTGTACCACGGCGATGGACTTACTGAGTATAAACAATTTGCTCCTTATGACGTGATAGTATTGTCTGGAGCCACCCCTGACCGCCAAAGAATCATTGAAAAATCACTAGCGATTGGCGGCCGTATGTTCACCATTGTTGGTTCAGGGGACGTAATGGAAGCTAAGTTGGTACAAAGGATATCAGAATCGAATTGGCACTTGGAAAATTTATTTGAGACCTCCACAGAAATCCTAAAAGGCTCAGAGCTTCAACCCGTTTTCCAATTTGATTAGTAAAGATTGATGGAGAAGAAGAAAAGCTTTTACTTTGAAAAGACGTGGTTAATTTACCTAACCTTTTGCATTTGTAGTCTTTCTAATAACTCCTCTGCCAACACTGTAAACATAGTTCAAATTTTAAATATTGCAGAACAGCGTGATCCCAGATATGGCAAAGCACAAAACGAGGCAAAAAGTGTTGCCAGCTTGGTTCCCCAGGCTCGCTCCAAACTATTTTTGCCTCATCTTGGAATATTAGGCAGTAAAAAGCAAATCGGTCAAGACATCCAACTCAACGAGGCTTTCGGGGCAGGTGGTAAAACCAATTACGTGTCAACACAATACAGAATAAACCTAACACAACCAATTTATCATCACGATAGAATTATTAATCTTTCTCAGGCAAAAAAGCGGTTCAAAAAAGCGCAACTTTCGGTAATTGCTGCCCATCAAGAGCTAATATTCCGAGTTGCCGAGAAATACTTCAATTTGCTATCAGCATCAGATGAACTTTTTTTCGCTCAGAGTGAAGCTGCGTCTCTAGAGGGACAATTTGGAAGAGCACAACAGAGATTTGACGTTGGGTTAATTGCAATCACGGATGTTCAAGAAGCTGAAGCAGGCTATGACAGAGCTAGAGCTCAGGAGATAAAAGCAATTAATCTAATAGAGAATGCGGTGGGCAGTCTACGAGAAATTACTGGGGAATATTACCGAAACATATCCCCTCTTGGTTCCAAGCTTCCTTTGGCAACACCTGTTCCACTAGATATCGATCAATGGACAGACAAAGCAATAGATGGAAACCTTGAGTTAAAACAGGCGAGAATAGAGACAGAAATACAAAAGAAACAGGTATCAAAGGTTAAGTCTAAGTATTTACCAACTGTAGATATAGTTGGAGGGCACTCTTTTAGTAAGCAAGGCGGAAGATTTGGAAGCTCCGAAATAGATTCAACCGACATAGGCTTAGAACTTTCAATGCCTTTGTTTCTTGGAGGAGAAGTTTTCTTCAAATCTCGAGAAGAAAAGTTCAAATATGTTGCCTCTCTAAACGAACTTGAGAGAGTTCAGCGAAAGGTTGAAAAAGAAGTTCGTGATGCTTACCTAGGGGTCATGAATCAAGTTAGCCTAGTGAACGCTTATGACAAAGCGGTCACGTCTGCTAGAAGCTCGCTAGAGTCGACTAGAGCGGGATTCAAGGTGGGAAATAGAACGACAATAGACATTGTAGATGCTGAAAGCATTCTATCCCAGGCTAAGCGAGATTATTCCAAAGCTAAGTACGAATATATTATTGAAACCCTCAAACTTAAACAAGTAACTGGATCTTTGGGGATGGCAGACATCAATTACGTCAACGGATGGCTCACTGACTAAAATAAAAATAGCATCCTTTCCGGACTCACCGAACGATTCAACTCTCCTAATTAAGTAGCTTCGTCGTACTCGTTTAGAATCTTCAAGGTTCTCAGTAAAGAACCCCGCTCAGACTCAATAAGTTTCTTTCCACGTGAACCTAATGCCTCTCTCTTCTGATCATTTTCAAGTAGGTACGATACTCGATCATAAAACTCTCCCTCGTCACCTATTAAATCCAAAGCACCGGTAGCCGAAAGGGCTTTCACTTCTTCTTGAAAATTAGCGGTGTAGGGCCCAGCCAAAGAAGGAACCCCAAAGTAAATTGGTTCCAATACATTTTGCCCTCCGTATGGTTGTAAACTACCGCCGACAAAAGCCACGCTTGCAACGCTGTAACAGGTGGACAACTCTCCAATAGTGTCAAGAATTAGGACGTCTGGCTCCTCCTTCCACATCCAAGGCTCACTTCGATAATGACATTTTAATTGGGCTTGTAGACAAAGTTTACCAACCTCTGCAACCCGATCAGGGTGTCGAGGAGCAATCACAATCAATAAGTTAGCAAACCTCTTTCTCAGATGTCCCAGAATTGGCATTAGCCTAGACTCTTCTCCCGGCCTTGTACTTCCGCAAACTAAAATCATTCGCTTACAGAAATGTTTATCGAACAGCCCTTTTAATTCTCCAGACAATGAAGATTCATAATTCACTTCAAACTTCAGATTACCAGTGACCTGAATAATTTCTCTTGGATAACCTATTTTTTCGAAGCGTTCAACATATTGAATATTTTGAGCTCCGATACTCGTTACTGGACCTACTACTTCAGACATCAGAGAATAGAGTAACTGATATCGATTGAAGGAACGGTTGGACAATCTAGCATTTATCAAAAGCACTGGGATCTCTTGCTTTTGACATAAACTAAGCAAGTTGGGCCAAAGCTCAGTTTCCATCAAAATTAATTTTTTGGGATTATATTTTCTAATTAGTCGCCGCAATATTAAAGGAATGTCATAGGGGAAAAACACATGTTTGACCTTATCTCCAAATACTTTATTGACTAGACTAGAAGCAGTGGAGGTAGTGGTAGTAATCAAAACCTGATGTGTCCCTGCAGAATTAAGCAATGCCTCAATTACTGGAATAGACGCATTAAACTCACCTACGGACACTGTGTGAACCCAAATCGAGGAGTATTTCTCTCCTTCTGGGTAAATACCCAACCGTTCGAGCGACCTAAAACCCTCTTTTCTGGTTAGGGACTTTATCAGAAGAGCAGGAACAAAAACTATAAAGATGAAGTTATAGACTAGTCTTAGGAATTTAGCCAGGTCAAATACTCCTCAACACCTTTCAAAACGTCCTTAAATTCTCGGTCATATCCAGATAGTCTGAGTTTATTCAAATCTGCACAAGTATAGGGCTGATAGGATCTTTCTAACTCAGATGGAAACGGTATGTATTCTATCTCTCCATCCACTCCATGCCAATTCAGGATAGTTTCAGCAACAAACTGAAAAGTCACTGATCTCCCAGTGCCACAATTATAGATGCCAGTCTTTGCCTTTGACTGTTCTGAAAACCACAGAGTCACATCAACTACATCCTCCACTGAAATAAAATCCCTAGATTGCAATCCGGGTGCAAAACCGTGCGAACCATCAAATAATTTAATTTTTCCTGTTTCAATCATCTGTCGATTGAAATGAGGAATAACGCTTGCCATTGAACCTTTAAATTCTTCGCCCCTTCCATACACATTAAAATACCGCAGACCAACGATCAAAGAATCCGGATTTTTTGCATGATACCGAACGAAACAATCAAAGAGCAATTTAGAATACCCATAGATATTCAAAGGGTTTTCATATTGAGGGATTTCTATAAAAGAGCTTTGTTGGCCGTACACCGCTCCACTCGAAGCGTAAACTAACGGGATACGCTCTCGTAAGCAAAATAGTGCGAGCTTCTTTGAGTATCCAAAATTCGACTCCATCATATATTTCCCATCCCATTCCATGGTATCGACGCATGCCCCCAAATGAAAAACCCGTTCGACATCTGATAAATCCCAGGTTGAAGAGCAAGCTTGGATAAATTCCGATTTGTCCATATAGTCCACTATATTCAAATCACCTACATTTCTTACCTTTCTGCCATTTTCCAAGCTCTCTACAAGCAAAATGTCATTGACACCCAAAGAATTAAGCTTTCTTATTAAATTGCTTCCAATGAAACCAGCTCCTCCCGTGACTATGATCATGTAATACCCTCTCAGAGACTTTCTATTTGTTTAGCAAGACTACTGGTGGACTCGCCCACGAAGAATTTCAAGGCTTTTACTTCGCCCCCGTGGGCTGATACCTCTGAGTAACCAACTATTTCTTCTGGTTTATAGTCACCACCTTTAACCAGGATATCGGGAAGCAAGCCTTTTATGAGGTCCAAAGGCGTAGCTTCATGGAAGACTATTATTGAATCCACTGCCTCCAATGCTTCCAAAACTCGGACCCTATCCTTCAAGGTGTTGATCGGTCTATCAGCGCCCTTTATACCTTTAACTGATTCGTCCGAATTAATGCCAACTATTAGCATGTTCCCTAGTTTCCGCGCCTCCTCTAAGTACTTAACATGCCCAGCGTGTAAAATGTCAAAGCACCCGTTTGTGAAAATGACCTTACCACCACTAGCGCGAACACATCTACATTGTTCCTTTAACCTTTCCATAGATAGAAGCTTTCTTTTTCTGCCCTTTCCCATCAAAATCGATTCTAGCTCTTTTGCTGAGATAACAGCGGCGCCCAATCTCTTTATAGCCAAACCTGCGGCTCTATTTGCGATTGAAACCGCCTTTGCGACGGGCTGTCCTGCTGCTAGCATAGCTCCTAGCACTCCGCAAACAGTATCCCCGGCTCCGGTTACATCAAAAACATCTTCCGCATCTGCAGGTACATGCAATTCGGGTCCAGTCCTGGGATATAAAGACATCCCCAACGAACCGCGCGTCACCAGGACATTTTCTATCTGGTGGTCTTTGGTTAATTTTTTTGCCTTTCTAGACATAGTTTGATCGTCTGAACAAACACCTACGACTGCCTCAAATTCTTTCATGTTTGGTGTAATAAGATATGTTCCCTTGTAGCGGGAGAAATCGCCACCCTTCGGATCGGTTATAACTCTTTTATTCCTCTCATTTGCCAACGCAATTAAGCGGGAAACATCATGCAAAGTTCCTTTGAGATAATCGGAAAATATCACTAATTGATAATCATCAACTATTTCTTTAAAGGCCTTAGTTAAATGGTCGCTCTTAAACTTACATGGGGAATCCTCAAAGTCTACTCTAACCAGCTGCTGTCCTTGTGATATGATTCTTATTTTGACGGTAGTATTAAGATCTTCTCTTAAAATAAGAGCTGATTCGATGTGGCACTCCTTCAATAGCTGTCGGACAAGATCACCGTCTTCGTCTTGTCCAACGTAACCTAACAAAGACACCGAACAACCCAGAGAGGCAACGTTGGCAGCAACATTGCCAGCACCACCCAATCTATGTAAAACCTTTTCACCGTTAACCACTGGAACCGGTGCTTCGGGAGATATTCTCTTAGACTCGCCCATCCAGTACCTGTCTAAGATGACATCTCCAACGACGAGAATTTTTGCTTCTTCCAGGAGATTTAACTGGGACTTCATATCTTTAACTCCAGATAAAGAATAAAGGCGATAAATATGATTGCGATTAAATCCATTACTTTTCCCCTTTCCCTTGTAACCACTCGCTTACGCTGATTAATAGCAAAAGAGTTTAAAGTTTAACACAGGAATGGTGTCACCTAGTTGGCAACTTTCTGGAGCAACTCTCGAGCGGAGAGATAACCACCTAATTCTTCACCGCTTGAGGCATAAATAGCGGGAGTTCCCATCACGCCAATTCTGAGACCCAACTCAAATTGTTTTTCTATCGGATTTTGACAAGTCATTTCAGGGATATTTTTACCAAGTTTGGCTTGAGTCAGGGCCTCAGAGGGGTTCGAAGCGCACCAAGCAGATTGAGCCTTAGTGGAGGAGAGACTGTCTATACCCTTCCGAGGGAAAGCTAAGTAGTGAACCGATATTCCGGATAGGTTGAGTTTGGGCACCTCAAGATGAAATTTTCTGCAGTAAGTACAATCTATATCAGTAAACACAAAAATCTCATCATTGGAATCCTTTTTTCTGGATTTGAACGTTATCATCTCCTCTCTATTTACCGCCTGTAAAAATCCAGATCGCAGTTTCTCTCTTGTCCCCTCTGTAATGTTTTTTTTACCATCCAAATCTATTAGTTCACCTCGAATTAGGAACTTTAAATCTTCGGAAACATAAAAAACCTTAGTATCTATAACAACTTGAAGTAACCCTCGTATCGGGCTCGGAGAAACAGCGGCTTCTGGCTCCCCGGGGATCATCTCCCTCAATTTCTTAGCAACACCATCAGCATCCATACTCATCCCATTGCATGAAATAATCAGAAGGGAAAATAAAAATAATTTTATCCAACTTACATTTTCTCGGTATTTTATTTTTTTTTTCACTTTCTTAGTTATCCTCTAGGGTGATGAGTTTTATGAAGCTTTTTCAACCTACTCGCCGCAACATGGGTGTAAATTTGTGTCGTAGAAACACTAGAATGACCCAACAAGGTTTGCACTACACGCAAATCCGCATCATTGTTAACCAGATGGGTAGCAAAACAATGCCTCAATGTATGTGGCGAAATATCCTTATTTATTCCGGCTATCCTCGCATATTTCTTAATCGCATGCCAAAAAGACTGCCTAGTCATTTCCTTCCCTAAACGACTAACAAAAACCATCTTGGACATTCTGTTTCCAAGTAACTCATCTCTTTTGTACTTTATGTAATTTTCCAAACAACTAGCGGCAATCTCTCCTAGTGGCACGAGCCTCTCTTTATCTCCCTTTCCAATTACCCGAACCACACCTTGTCTAAGATTAACATTGGTAAACTCTAATTTAACAAGCTCAGATACCCTAACACCTGTAGCGTAGAGGGTTTCAAGCATGGCTTTGTCTCTCGTGCCTATCGCAGAATCAACATCTGGAGCTTTTAGTAAAAGTAGTACATCACTTTCACTTAGAGTTTTAGGAAGGGATCGTCCTAGTCGTTTAGATGTTAAATTTCTGCTTGGATCAAGATTTATAATCTTTTCCCTCAAAAGGTAGCCATAGTACCTCCGGACACTAGATAATCTCCTCAAACGGCTTCTTTCCGCTCTACCAGCAGGGCCGGATAGGAATTGCTCAAGATGTTCCTCCCTAACACTAGCAGTACTTATCTTCATAACACGTAAATATCGAATCAAAGTATTTATGTCTGCCCTGTAGGCTGCTAAAGTATTATCACTTAACCCGTGCTCCATCCAAAGATGTTGTATAAACTGGTCGATGTAAAAATCGTCATTGTTTCGCAAATTCATGTCACCGCATTTATTTTGTGAAGACAATAAACTAAATTATAATTGAAGATAAGCCAATGTTTTATGAATCCAATCACAATAAGTCCATCGATTTATCGAGTCCGAACAGGAGTGCTGCGGAGCAGTCCGCGGTAGATACTCAGACCGCCTCGATGGCCCTCTACCATTACGACGGCTGTTACTTCTCCGCGAAGGTAAAGAAGGCAATTACAGTTCTAAAACTCAAAATTGAGCTTAGGGATATATTAGCTAATAGCAGACATGGAGAGATATTATTGAAACACGGAGGGAAGACTACGGTTCCTTGTCTTTATCTTGAGGAAACCAGTGAACGCCCTGACACATGGATGTATGAATCGGATGATATCATTCGATATTTAAGGGAGAGATTTGAATGTCCCTAAGATAGGAATACCTTCAACTCCAACCAAATATTTTATTTGATTTTTTCCTTTATCCTTGCAGCCTTACCGCTTCGGCCTCGCATGTAATACAATTTAGCTCGTCTTACATCCCCCCTCCTTTTGACTTCTATAGAACCGATTAGGGGACTATGAGTTTGGAATACCCTTTCCACACCCTCACCATGAGAAATCTTTCTTACCGTAAAAGAGGAGTTTAACCCCCTGTTTTTCATCGCTATAACCACGCCTTCGAAAGCTTGAAGGCGCTCTCTAGTTCCCTCTTTGACCTTCACTTGAACCACGAGGGTATCTCCCGGAGAAAAATCAGGTATGTCAGATCGGAGTTGCTTCTTTTCTAGCTCTTGTATAATGTTAGGCATCTTTAAAAGTCCGGACAACAAATAACCTGCAAATCATATATCAAAATCTTTATCTCTTCATTAACTTTTTATCCTAATTGTCACTTTATTCATCAGCGACCGAAACCCATTAGTCCTTCATTCCCTCATCATTTTCACTGCAAAATTGGTCAAACCACTTATTCTCATCTTCAGTGAGATTATAGTTCTCTAACAACTCAGGTCGTCGCAGAAAGGTACGTCGTAATCGCTCTTTTTGTCTCCAAACTTCAATGTCCTTATGATTTCCACTAAGAAGAACCTCTGGAACTTCATTACCCTCAAAAATACTTGGTCTAGTATATTGTGGGTAGTCAAGGATCCCATCAGTATGAGATTCTCTCTCCAATGACCTCGGATCTCCTAGCACATGGGGAATGTTTCTCACGATAACATCAATCATCAATGCTGCCGGAATCTCGCCACCAGTTAAAATGAAATCTCCGACAGAATATTCCCGATCTACGTAGTGTTGCACCCTTTCATCAATACCTTCGTACCGCCCTGAGACAAAGACCAGGTGTTCAAAGGACAACAATTCTTCCACAAGCCCTTGTCTGAAAGGGACTCCTTGTGGGGTCAAATTAATTACACAACACGAACCGGCTACAGACTCTTTAGCACACCTTATTGATTTCACTATGGGTTCAATCATCATAACCATACCAGGTCCCCCACCATAAGGCGCATCGTCCACACGTCTCTCGTTTTCAGCGAAGTCTCTTGGGTTGAAAGTTTTAATATCGATTAGATGATTACCAACGGCTTTGCCGACAACACCCATGTGCTTGTAGGTTTCTACAAACTCTGGAAACAGGCTTACTATAGAAAAATATTGCAAAATCTAATCGTCCAGATGCCAGTCAATCATTATCTCTCCGGTGTCAGTATCAACATCCAAAACATAGACATCTAGAACAAACGGAATAAGGCGCTCTCTCTCTCCAGATACTTGCATAACATCATGATCCCCAGTTTCAATGAAACCAGAAACGTACCCTAACAGTCTTTTTTCTGTATTAAGCACAGACAGGCCTATGAGGTCTGTCCAATAGTATTGTTGGTTGCCAGTTGGCCGAAGCGAGCCTCTTTCGACGAGTATTTTAGCGCCTCTTAAAGATTCAGCTTCTGTTCGATTCTCCACATTATCGAAAAAAATGATCAGCTTCCCGGCTACAATTTTTCCCTCTTTTATCAGATACCATTGTTGTCGGTTAGGTAAATCTAAAAGTAATCGCTTATGGGAGAATATCTCTTTTGGCGGCCTAGAATAGGATTCAACCCTCGTTCCGCCTCTCACTCCGTGGGGCCCTAGACAAGCGCCTAGTTCCACCATTTTTCCACTTGATTTCGAAATAGTTTTCCTCTCAGGCGCTCTTTTCAGATGTTTAACTAGAGCTACTTCGACTTACCGTCACTATTTTTTCAACCCTTGAAGAGGGCTTAGCACCAACAGAAAGCCAATACTTATACCTTTCATCATCAATTCTAAGACTCTCTTCCTGTCCGGCCGCAAAAGGGTTAAAAAACCCCAGTCGTTCAATATGCTTCCCGTCCCTTGCTCGCCGATGATCAGCCACAACTATGTGATAGAAAGGCCTTTTTTTTGCCCCCTTCCTAGCTAATCGAATTGTAACCATAAATATTATCCCTTTGGCGTTTTCATCTAAAACTTCGTGCTAGCCTTTTTTATACTGCCTTCATACTTAGACGAATTCTTCCTTGTTTATCGACTTCTAGAACCTTCACTTTTACCGTATCACCCTCAGATAATTTATCGCTCACGTTTTCGACACGTTCCTCTGATATCTGAGATATATGAACTAGTCCGTCTTTCCCAGGTAGTATATTCACAAATGCTCCGAAGTCCATTAGTTTTTGGACCTTGCCTTCATAAACAGTTCCTACTTCTATGTCTGCAGTAATAGCTTCCACCCTAGTTCTTGCCGCTTGGCCTGCAGCATTATCTACAGAAGCGATTTTTATTGTTCCATCATCATCAATATCTACAGTAGCTCCAGTTTCTTCTGTAATTTGTCTAATTGTAGCTCCGCCTTTCCCTATCACATCTCTTATCTTATCCGTAGGAATTCTGAATGTGATTATTCTTGGAGCATGTTCAGACATCTCATCTCTAGGGGAACTGATTACCTTATTCATCTCATTTAGAATATGAAGACGTCCGTCTCGCGCCTGCGCCAGTGCAATCTCCATGATTTCCGAGGTTATCCCATCTATTTTTATATCCATTTGCAGAGCGGTGACACCTTCACTCGTTCCTGCCACCTTAAAATCCATGTCACCTAGGTGATCTTCGTCTCCCATTATATCGGAAAGCACAACATAATCATTGCCCTCCTTTATGAGTCCCATTGCTATGCCCGCTACTGGAGCAGTTACAGGCACACCTGCATTCATTAAACTCATACTGGTACCGCAGATACTCGCCATAGAACTTGATCCATTTGACTCAGTTATCTCGGATACCACACGAATAACATATGGGAAGGTATTCATATCTGGCATCACTGCCTGAATTCCTCTCTTTGCCAGACGCCCATGGCCTATTTCTCGTCTTTTAGGAGTTCCGACTCGACCTGTCTCTCCAACGCAAAAGGGCGGAAAATTATAATGCAGCATAAACGATTCTCTTCGCTCTCCCTCTATCGCATCAATGATTTGAGAATCTCTTTCTGTACCCAAGGAAGTAACTACCAAAGCCTGAGTTTCCCCTCGTGTGAATAACGCAGAACCGTGTGTCCTGGGCATTACATCTACTTCTGAAAATATAGGTCTCACATCTTCCTTGCTTCTGCCGTCGATACGCTTTTTCCCGGAAAGAACGGAGCTTCTGACCACATCGTGTTCAAGCTTATCTATTATATTCACCACATCGTTCTCCGAGACTTCTACATCTTCCAAAGAACTAGCCATCGAACGGATATCTTCCTTTATCTCCCTTAACTTATCTCTCCTCTCCAATTTGTTCAGAATTCCATATGCTTCGCCTATTTGTTTCTCAAATTTCTGTACAATTAGTTGAGACAGTTCCTCGTTAATTGTAGTCTCCGTCCATTCAAAAGTTCCTACGCCAGTCTTGGATGCTAATTCGGCAATAGCATCTATCGCGACGACCATTTGCTCATGACCGTAATTTACCGCCCCTAACATCACGTCCTCAGCTAGTACTTTCGCCTCTGATTCCACCATTAGCACGGAACTTTTTGTGCCAGCGACAACTAAATCCAACTTTGATTCTTTTAAGGTAGAAAAACTAGGATTAAGCACATAGTCTTGCTCCACATAACCAACTCGAGCAGCGCCAATTGGCCCGGCAAAAGGCAATCCTGATATAGCTAATGCTGCAGAGGCCCCCAAAAGTGCGGGAATGTCTGGATCAATTTCAGGATCTAGTGACATCACTGTACAAATAATCTGCACTTCGTTGCTAAAGCCTTTTGGAAATAGTGGGCGAATTGGTCTGTCTATTAATCTTGAAACTAAAGTTTCTTTCTCGCTAGGACGTCCCTCGCGCTTGAAGAACCCTCCAGGTATTTTTCCAGCAGCATAGGTTCTCTCTTGGTAATCCACGGTCAACGGAAAAAAATCTCTCGGCTCTCCTCCGGCTCGTCCTACAGCCGTACATAAAACGACAGTATCTCCCATACTTGAAAGTATCGCCCCTGATGCTTGCCTAGCAATTCTACCGGTCTCTAAGTTGACCTCTTGATTTCCGTACTGAAATCTAACGGATACTGGATCCATGGTTTATTTCCACCTATTTTGTGACATTGATATGTTGAATTTTTATAGAAGCCAATTTATCTAGTTGCACCTGCAACTGTTTGACGTGTTCTCATCGCCTTATTTTCTAAGACCCAAGCGTTCGATTAATTTCAAATACCTATCCGCGCTTTTTTTCTTGACGTAATCCAACATTTTTCTGCGTCTATTAACCATCCTCAGCAAACCTTGTCTTGAGTGATTATCTTTAGCGTGCGCTTTGAAATGTTCGGAAAGTTGAGCTATTCGCTCCGAGAGTATTGCTACCTGGACTTCTGGAGAACCTGTATCGGTTCCAGTTAGTTGGTAATCACTTATAATTTTACTCTTACGTTCGTTGGACAATCCCATTATAATTTTTATCCTACCCTGATACTGTTAGTTCGTTTTGGGCTGTATTCTACCCCCCAATCTCTCCTCTAACAAGAAATTGTGAGTCCAAAACGCAATTAATCTTATTTTTTATGCTCCTCTTATCAACCGTCTCGTCCTTAGACACCCATCTGCCAACCTTTCGCCGACGCCAAAAAACATTCCTTTTTCATCGTAGAGTCTGATCAACCCAAGAGGATGACCAGCGATATCGACAACTTGTTGACCCCTTCCTAATTTAAGACTCTCCTCGGCAGATAACGATTTGGAAGGCAGTTCTGCTAGTGCATTGTCGGAGCTCAATAACAACCTCCCTAACCCTGCAACTCCATGCCTTTCAACAGCCTTTTCCAGAGCTCGGACGGTATACGCGTTTTTTACATCGAAACCTCCCAGCCGCTCCCGACGAAGAAACGAGACACATGCTCCAAACCCCAACTCTGCACCTAAATCTGCAGCCAGTTGCCTAACATAAGTTCCTTTAGAACAATCGATTTCAAAGGTAGCGGAATTTCCCGAGACCGATTTGAGCTCAAATCGAAAAATCTCAATCTTTCTCGGTTTTCTTTCAACTGAAATCCCCTGCCTAGCTAAACGATATAATGGCACGCCCTTTTGTTTAAGAGCTGAGTACATAGGTGGCACCTGTTCTAAAGGACCAAGAAACTTAGAAAGGGCAACAGATATCATTTCTTTTGAAAGGGAGTCTACTCTCTCTCTTGTTAGGACCTCTCCTTCTAAGTCACCACTACTGGTAGTGAGGCCAAAACGAAACTCGCTTAGATAGGTTTTTCTAGCTCCCAATAGATATTGACTCACCTTGGTAGACTCACCAAAACATATAGGCAATAATCCTGAGGCTAGCACGTCCAAGGTTCCAGTATGCCCAGCCTTTTGAGCACCAAAGATGCTCTTTATTTTCTGAAGAGCCCGATTAGAGCTTTGCCCAACATCTTTATCAAATAGTAAAATGCCATTAATTTTTTTCTTTGATTTTAGCATCTTCAAAAACTTTTTTAGGGAGAATTTCCCAAGCATTAAGGAGAGCGAAGCAGTTCTTTTAGTCGTGCCTCAGTATTAAGTACATCATCTAGGACAAACTGTAGAGAGGGGGTCCGCTTCAGCCGAAGTCTTTTTGAGATAATTTTTTGAAGAGAGGCACTACTTTGATTTGCAAGCTCTATATATTTTTCTGCCTGCTGATCGTTCCCAAAGACACTAACATAAACCGTAGCCTTTCTTAAATCTGGACTAATTCCGACATTAGTAACACTTACGATTCCCAATTTATTATTTCGCCCAAGTTCATTTAGCTGGGGAGCGAGCGTCTTACGTATTTCGGAACTAACTCTGGCCAGTCGACTAGGCTCCTTTTGATGTTCTAACATATTACACTGATCTAGCGACTTCTATCCGCTCGTAAACTTCTATCTGATCTCCTGCTTTAACATCATTATAGTTCTTGACACCAATCCCACACTCCGTACCTGATTGAACGGTTTGGACGTCGTCTTTAAACCTTCTAAGCGATTCTAGTTCTCCCTCATAAATAACAACACTCTCTCTCAGCACCCTAATCGGGTTACTTTTCTTAACCTGTCCTTCGGACACAATACAACCAGCAATGGCGCCAAGTTTGGAAGAGCGAAACACGTCTTTTACTTCAGCTATACCAATAATAGTCTCTCTTATCTCCGGCGCGAGGAGCCCACTAACTGCTGCCTTGACATCTTCTATTAACTCATAAATGACACTGTAATACCGTATCTCAATCCCTTCCTCTTCAAGCAGCTTCCGCGCCGAAGCTTCCGCTCGAACGTTGAAGGCTAGTATTATAGCTTCAGAAGCAAAAGCAAGGTTAACATCAGATTCGGTTATTGCGCCAACACCATCAGCTACTACGTCAACTCTGACCTCAGTGGTGTTGATTTTAGCAAGAGAATCAGAAATAGCCTCGGCGGAACCCTGCACGTCTGTTTTTAGCAGTACTTTAAAGTTCGCCTTTTCTCCTTCCTCCATTTGCGCAAACATATTTTCCATCTGAAAAGATTGTCTTCTTGACAACCTAGTTTCTCTTTCCTTTTCCAAACGATAACTACAAATTTCCCTGGCACGTTTTTCATCTGATACGACGGCAGCGTCTTCACCAGCTCGAGGAGTACCGGATAGACCTACGATTTCAACGGGTTGAGAGGGGCCAGCCTCTAGGAGACTATCGCCTGTCGGACCCTGCATAGCCCTTACTCTGCCGAATTCAGAACCAGCTACAATTATTTGACCACGTAACAATTTGCCGCTTTGCACTAAAATTGTGGCCACCGGACCTCGCCCCTTATCTAGGCGGGACTCTACCACCACCCCCCTACAGTTCCCCTCTACAGGCGCTTTCACTTCCAAAAGGTCTGATTGTAGAAGTATCGCTTCGAGGAGCAAATCAATTCCTTCACCATTTTTTGCAGACACATTGATGAACTGAGTATCGCCGCCCCAGTCTTCTGGCACAACCTCTCTATTGGCCAACTCCTGCTTTACCTTATCGGGCTGTGCTTCTGCTTTGTCAATTTTATTTACTGCCACGACTAAAGGCACATCAGCTGCCTTGGCGTGCTTGATAGCCTCTTCAGTCTGAGGCATCACCCCATCATCAGCCGCCACTACCAAGACCACAATATCTGTTACGCCAGCACCTCTTGCTCGCATAGCAGTAAATGCTTCATGACCTGGCGTATCTAGAAAGGTAATGTCTCCTGAATCAGTAGACACCTTGTAAGCCCCAATATGTTGCGTGATGCCACCTGCCTCGCCGGCCGCCACACGACTCTCGCGAATAAAATCTAGTAGTGAAGTTTTTCCGTGATCAACATGGCCCATTATGGTCACTATCGGCGCTCTTGCTCTGACCTCGTTCTGATTATCATCTTCAATTTTTATGGATTCATCGACTGCGGTATCTTTTATTACCTTAGATTTATGGCCTAATTCCTCCACAACCAAAATGGCAGTATCCTGATCTAAAATCTGATTAATGGTAACAATAGAACCTAAGTTCATCATGACTTTTATTACCTCGCCAGCTTTCACCGACATTCTACCAGCCAGTTCGCCTACGCTGATGTTTTCCGGAATATCCACCTCTCGAACCACTGGCGCCGTAGGCTTTTCGAAACCATGCTTGCCCCCGGTTGGCCCAGCAGCAACCCTAGGAGAGGATGCCTTCTTCCGTCTTCTTCCCGACTTGTCTCTGGCGACATGCAACTCGGCTCTTTCTTCTCTTTCTTGCGCCCTTCTATCCTTACTCTTTAAGTTTTTACGACCACTTGGGGTCTCCTTTAGCGGTGCTTCTTGAACCAGTTGTTTTGCTTCTTCTGCCTCCCTTAAGCGTTTTGCTTCCTCTGCTTCCTTTTCCGCCGCAATCCTAGCAACCTCTGCTTTCTCAGCCTCAATCCGTTCGATCTCCGCTTTCTCAGCCTCAATCCGTTCGACCTCGGCCCGCTCTGCAGCTACTCTCTCGGCCTCAAGCCGCTCAGCCTCCACACGCAGTTTTTCTTCCTCGGCAGCATCTCGTGCCGCCTCCTCTCTGGCTTGCTGAAGCTTTGCTTCCTCTGTTCTTACACGGTTTAATTCCTGCTCTTTTTCGTCGACCAATGGGAGATCTTGTTCCACACTAGTTTTTCTTTTCACATAGGTTCTTTTCTTTCTAACCTCGATACTCACAGTCTTGGAAACACCACTAGACTTTGTGCCACGAAGACGGGTTGGCCTTCTTTCTGTCGGCAACTTAATCTCACTTATTGTTTTTCTTCTTAAGGTTATTTTCTCCGGTTCAGGAGCAGTTTCATTCTTACCGTGCATTTTTCTCAGATAAGATAAAAGCTGTGTTTTTTCAGCTTCGCTTAGTGAATCTTCAGGGTTTTTAGCAGAGATTCCCGCCTCTCGAAGCTGTTCTTGTAGTCTGGCCACAGAAATTCCTACACTCTCGGCAAAGCGATCAACTGTTACATCAGCCATCAATAGAAACCTCATTATTGTTATCGGCTTCCTCAAACCAAGGCTTTCGAGCGATCATGATAAGCGCAGCTGCCCGCTCCTCATCTTCTATTTTACCTTTCTCCGTAAGCTCATCTACAGATAGTTCTGCTAGATCCTCCATAGTTCTCACCCCTGCCGCAGCAAGTTGGAAAGCCAGCTGCTCATCCATCCCCTCCATCTTAAGCAACTCATCCTCTGGCCTATCATCTCCGATTAGCTCCTCACTAGCTATTGCTCGCGTCAGCAACAAATCTTTTGCCCTCATTCTCAACTCTTGGACCAAGGATTCATCAAATTCTTCTATCTCTAACATCTCCTTTTCTGGCACGTAGGCAATCTCTTCAATTGAATTAAATCCCTCTTGAACCAAAATATTAGCCACTTCGCTATCCACGTCTAAAAGTTCCATGAATGTTTTGAGACCTGCAGCGCTTTCCTCCTCATTTTTTGCGGCGGCTTCGGCTTCCGACATACAATTCAACTCCCAGCCAGTTAAATGTGCTGCTAACCTAACATTCTGACCATTCCTACCGATAGCCTGTGATAATTGTTCCTCGACGACAGCAACCTCCATACTGTTTTTATCTTCCTCAACGAGAATTGATACTACCTCAGCGGGAGACATGGCGTTTATCACAAACTGGGCGGGATTCTCGTCCCAAAGAATAATATCCACACGTTCACCCGCCAATTCATTCGAAACAGCTTGCACCCTCGAACCTCGCATACCAACACACGCTCCAACTGGATCTATACGCTGATCCCGACTCTTCACCGCAATTTTTGCTCTTAATCCGGGATCTCTCGCAGCACTTAAAAGTTCTATCACTCCCTCTCCAATTTCGGGTACCTCTAGCTTAAATAACTCCATGAGTAGCTCTTTCGCTGTTCGACTCACAAATAGTTGAGGCCCTCTTTTTTCAGCCTTTACTTCATAAAGGTAACCTCTGACCCTATCTCCAGCTCTGACCGTCTCACGGGGGATCATGTGCTCTTTAAAAATAACTGCTTCGGCACTACCACCTAAATCCACAAAAACGTTTCCCCTCTCGACACGTTTTACGACCCCCATTACCAGCTCCCCAACTCTGTCTTTGTAGGCCTCTACAATCTTGGCTCGCTCGGCTTCTCTAACCTTTTGTACAATCACCTGCTTTGCCGCCTGAGCTGCAATTCGACCAAACTCCGCTGGTTCCAGCTCCTCTTCAATGTAGCTCCCTGCAACAACCCCAGCGTCGTTTTTCAATGCTGCCTCGAGGGATAGTTGCTTATCAGGAAAGGGCAAATCACCCTCCAAGAGGCAGCTTCTTATTCTCTCAACCTCATCAATGCTAAGAGTCGTCTCGTCAGCCACCGAATAGTTCGACAAATCTACTACTTCCCATCTACGAAAAGCCCTGTAAGAACCGTCTTCTCTGTCGATTTCAACCCTGCAATCTATCTCCTCAACAAAACGTTTTTTTGTCGCACTTGCTATCGCAAATTCTAAAGCTTCAAAGATTATCTCTTTTTCGACGCCTTTTTCCGCGGATACTACTTCTACAACTGTTAAAATTTCTTTGTTCATGCCACACTTTTGTCCTTGTGCTATCAATCTTACTTTGGACCAATCTCTCCAACATAAATTAGAGAAGAGCGCTCAATCTCAGTGGATTCCAAGGTATAATCGTTACCCTCCGATGAAATTACCAAAGACGACTCTGACACTTCTAACAGGGTTCCCCTAAAAACTCTTTTCCCATTTATAGCATCACGAAGCGTCACCTTAATTTTCTCCCCAATAAAACCTTTATGTTGTTGGAATTTAAAAAAGCGTCTATCAAAACCCGGTGATGATACTTCTAGGACGTAATTCCCTGATATTGCTCGCTCTGCTTCAATCAGATCACCCAGTTGTCTGCTGACTTTCTCACAATCATCTACCGTCACACCCTCAGCTTTATCGATATAAACCCTAATTAATTGGGAGCCGGCGTGCCTTCCTCCCTCCACTCCCCACAACTCGTACCCTAAGCCAAATACGGTGGGCATTAACAGCTCTGTCAAATTCTCCAAATAAACACTCCATGCAGATTTACCACCTCTTTTAAAAACGAAAAAGCCCCGTTACCCGGGGCCTTTTGTTCGCTCTGGTAGCGGGGGCAGGATTTGAACCTGCGACCTTCGGGTTATGAGCCCGACGAGCTGCCAGACTGCTCCACCCCGCAAAATAACCGCACTATGATAATACAGTGACCAAATACTTCAAGCACACAATCTATAAAGTTTTCATAAAACCTACTATTTTTGACGTTGTTTTCTCGGTTTTTACTAACACCATTGAAATTTACTACCACTTTGGCTGACTCAGCTTCGTTCCTAGAGTTTTACTTTATTGGTCAACCTCCAAATTGAGCCTCCGAAGGAATTTTGTTATTTCTTTGGTTAGTAACTCATTTCCTCCCGCCATAGCAGCAGCTTTCCTCGAGAAAGCAGATGCTTGCAACTCGTCTCCTCTTTCTACGGCAACATAAGCTAATTGCGTCCAAAGATAGGGGTCATTCGGCTGTATTCTAATAGCTCTTTCGATATTTGCCTGCGCTTTAATGTAATCCTTAATTCTCAAAGCATCTATAGCTTTGTACAGTAATTCTCTACAAGCAGCGTCAATTTTTCGGGAAGCCCCACTAACAGATTGTGGGTCGAAGAAACTTTTACGAGCAATGACATCTTTCTCTGATTGAAGCCAAAATATTTTTCCTATGGCAACAGAATCATCAGGTGGTGAAAGAAACACCTTCCGCTCTACTTCTCTGTTCGACAAAACCTCCTCTCGTTGATTTTGCAAAACCTGGAGGGAGCAGGAAGATAGAAGGGGTATTACTAAGATTATTGTAAGAAATCTCTCAACCACCTTATGAGACCTCCTTCCCTTACTCGTTTATAGGAACTACCCTTTCGAAGCCGTGGATTTGAAGGCCTCACACTACTTAGGCAACTTTTAGAAGTTGGAACTTTAGTTGCAACATGGAAGGGCAAATGGTCTGCGCCTGGACAACTTTGTGGCACCTGTTTACCTGCCGCAATGTTCATATGTCGGTAGATAATTCCAGGAGGATTTTCAAATACCAATGGTTTAATTTCTGAAAATCGCATAAAGTCGCTCCAGACCCTCAAAGCCCCACTGCTACCTGTTAAGCCCGTGGGTTGATTATCGTCTCGTCCCACCCAGACTCCCCCTAGTCGGTTGTTACCGAAACCGACGAACCAACTATCCCTGTTATCGTCAGAGGTGCCAGTTTTTCCTGCAATAGGGAACGTATCGAATGTATGCTTTAAAGATTTTCCAGTGCCTTGCTCTATAACTTGCGTTAACGCATAGCGGACCAAACTGGAGGTAGCTGGATCGATTGCTGGCTTTAGTTTAAGTGGGTAGCGCTTTAAAATTTCATCACCGCTCGATGTAACTTCTCGAATAGCTCGCAGTGGAATTTTAAATCCATTATTGGCAAAGACCGTATACATTTCAGTCAATTCAAGCGGACTTAACTCAATAGCGCCTAGGAGAATGGAGGGATATTCCTCTAATATCTCCAAACCTCCCAACTTTTTTAGGTATTCTGTGATCTTTGGCACACCGATACTAGCGCCAAGATTAACAGTGGCCAAGTTTTGCGAATAAACCAGACTATCTAGCAGAGAAATTTCTCCTTTCTCTTTCTCATCAAAGTTCTGGGGACTCCAAATTGTTCCATCTTCTAGTTCCCAATCTACTTCAGTATCCTTCAAGGTTGTTGCCAGAGAAAATCTATTAGCCTCAGAAAGGGCCAAGGCGTATATAAAAGGTTTAATCATTGAACCAACTTGTCTCTTAGCTTTTAAAGCCCGATTAAACCCGCCGGGCGCTAGTCTTAACCCTCCAGACAAGGTCAGTATCTCTCCTGTTCTGGGGTCAATAACCACGCTAGCAACCTGGAGCACTCCTTCCGTTCCTAATTCCTTTTCTATTCTATTCAGTGTCGCAGCTACCGACTTTGTCACTTTGTTGTGAAAGTATAAATCCAATGAAGTATGGATCTTTAATCCGGCGTTTCTTATCGCCTCTTGGTCATACTGTTTTTTTAATTGGATTTTCACCAGATCGAGAAAAGCGGTCAGCTCCCCAACACCTCTAAATTGCGAACCCTTGACGTCAAGCGGAAGTTGTACGAATTCTTCTCTTCTAGCCTTTGATATCAACCCTTGTTTCTCCATCACACCTAGAACAAAATTCCGCCTCTTAAGGCTACGCTCCGGTGATGTCCTCGGGTTAAATGCTGAGGGCCCTTTCAGCATACCGACCAAAGAAGCTATGGCCGGCACATCCAATTCTTGCAGGGGCTTTCCGAAATAAAATTGGGAAGCTAAACCAAAACCATGAATTGCCCTATTCCCGTCTTGTCCGAGAAAAATCTCATTAGCGTAAACCTCTAATATCTGTTCTTTTGAAAAGCGTAGTTCTATCGAAAGGGCCATTAAAAGCTCAGTTATTTTGCGCCTAATTGTCCTCTCTCGGGTAAGGTAAAAATTTTTCGCCAATTGTTGAGTAAGCGTACTACCTCCCTGAACATACGCTCTTGCCCTAACATTAGATATTATTGCTCGTACCAAACCAGTAAAATCGAAACCGTGGTGCGTAAAAAACCTACGATCTTCAACCGCGACAAGAGTATCTATGAGAATCGTGGGGAGCTGATTATAATCGAGGAGGATCCTATCCTCATAGGTTTTTGGGTTTATCGAGCCGATGATTACTGGCTCAGTTCGGGTTAGATTAACGTTTTTGCCACTATCCATAGACCAAACTTGTTTAATTTCGGATCCCGAAAAAAGAACTTTCAGTCTTTGACTATACTCTACCGAATCCCAAAATTTATACCCTCTAGCATAATATTCCACCTCTTCCCCATTTTGACTAAACTCGCCAGGGCGACGAACTGTTTCTACTGAGGAATAACCCAGCATCTCGAGCTCGTAAACTAAACGACGGGGTGATAGCGAGGCACTAGAATATAATTCTAAGGGGCGTGCGTATATTTTAGCAGGCAAAGTCCATGAGGCAAATTCAAATGTGTCGTAAACTTTTTTGTCAAGCCATGCCCAGTAAGCCAGGAATCCTAGCAAGCACCATAGCGCGAGGTGTCTCAACAAGCGAAAAACTCTACTGACAATGCCTGATTTCAAATTTGCCTCGTGAACGCCCTAATGCAATCCGGAAAATAATCAAGGCTTACAGCCTATCAACTATATATTGCGGGGCAGAGTTCCGCCCAGCAACTCTATCAAGTGCAAGCCCTTTCCGTTTCTAATAAGGTAGAGAAAAGCTCGGGTTCCCTGTTCCCGAGCCTTTCAAATACCGTACTTATTGCGCTTTTCAGCGGCATCTCTTCGACTTTCTAATTTTCGCCTAACTGACTTCGCAATATCCAACAGTCTCGACGAAATTTCAGCTTCTAGAGAATTTTCTACTTTTTTCTAGCAGGCCTTTTCTTAGCTACTTTCTTCTTAGCTACTTTCTTCTTAGCTACCTTTTTCTTAGCTACCTTATTCTTGGCTGCTTTTTTCTTAGCTACTTTCTTCTTAGCTACTTTGTTCTTAGCTACTTTATTCTTAGCTACCTTTTTCTTAGCTACTTTTTTCTTAGCTACTTTTTTCTTAGCTACCATTTTTTTCTAATCCCCCATGGATAAAAGTTGGTGAAAATTCTTAAATGCTAAATTCTGGTTATCTTTATATACAGTACTCATCGTCGATCTTCAATAAGGATATGCTTTTTTTTTATACATCGTAAAAAGATTACGAGTTTCACAACTCAACGGAATGAAACCACCTCGCGACTAACTTAACAAGGAAAATATTTTTAATTTAATATCATTGACATCGCCAACACCATTGATTTGTGTAAACGAAGCTCCTACATTTGCATCGGCATACTTTGTATACCAATTAACCAACGGTTTTGTTTGCTTCTGATAAACTGAAAGTCGTTTTCTAACAGTAGCTTCCTGATCGTCATCTCGTTGAGTCAAAGGTTCTCCAGTTAAATCGTCTAAACCTACTTTTCTCGGAGGATTATAAACTGAATGATAAGTTCTGCCGGAAGGTGGATGCACCCATCTGCCAGACATGCGTTGAACTATCTCCTCATCATCTACTCTAATTTCTATTATCAAGTCTAAGTCAATTTTAGCAGCGGCCAAACCTTCGGCTTGAGCAATGGTTCTAGGAAATCCGTCCAGTAGGAAGCCTTTTTTACAGTCCTGGTCTTGCACCCTCTCTCGCACCAACCCTAAAATGATGTCATCTGAAACAAGGTCTCCAGCATCCATAACCGTCTTAGCTGCCTTACCCAATTTAGTCCCAGCATTAACAGCTGCTCTTAACATGTCGCCGGTTGAAATCTTAGGAATTTGCAAATAGTCGCATACGTAGTCTCCTTGTGTTCCCTTACCCGCTCCCGGACCACCTAAAAGTACAATCCGCATTCAAACCTCCTACTTTTAATTTCAAAAAAATTTGACGACCGTATTTCAAAGGCCTCATTATTAGAAGATATAGAATCAGAAGCAAATAATCCAGGTCCCGTTAAGATAGTGACTGAACAAAAAACAGATACGGCTAACAAACAAATTCAATCCTATGACTCGCTTGGGCTCTCTATCGATGGCAGTTATACTCAATTTCCATGCTTAATCTTCGGCACAGTAATAAGGACTGATATTTTACCTTTGAAGTTTGAGTTATTTAACGACGAGCATTTGAATATTCTAGAACGACTATCTCCCGAGCTCATATTAGTTGGAACCGGCACTCATCAACAGTTCCCAAAGCCTCAACAAGTAAGCTCCCAGCGCGCTATCGAATTTATGGATACTGGTTCAGCTTGCCGGGTGTTTAATATTCTGACAGCAGAAGACAGGCATGTTCTTGCGGCCCTATTTCCTGCGTAATGATTCAACCTCCGCTTGGCAAATATAACTTTGGATTGACTGCCTTCCCGTTACGCCTAATCTCAAAATAAAGCATAACGGATTTGCTATCTGTGGACCCCATCCTTGCGATCTCTTGCTTGGGCCCTATGATATCCCCTTCGGTCACAAGGCGTGCTTTAGAATGAGCATAAGCACTGAGAAAGGAATTATTGTGTTTTATTATTATTAGTTCTCCGTAACCCTTTAATCCATTTCCGCTGTACACCACTTTACCTTTGGCAGCAGAGTAGATCGGATCGCCCTCCTTTCCCTTGATTTCTAGCCCCGAAATTTTACCGCTTTCTAGGATAGCCTTAGTCGAACCACTTGCCGGCCAAGACCATTCAATCCCCGAAGCAGTGCCTAGATTTTCCCACGATTTTGGTTTCATTCTTCCAAAAAGCGCCTTTTTTCCTCTACTGATCATCGAACCTTTTAAATTAAGTATTTGCCCTTCATAAATCAGATCCAAGTTTGAAATTTCATTCCAAATTACAAGATCACGATAATCAACTCCGAAACGCCAAGCGATACCATGCAAGGAGTCTCCTCTTTTTACCATATATCGCCCCGGCTTTATTCGAACACCTCTGCGATAGATAGGGGCACCGCTCTCAACAGAAACGTTCCTGGAGTGAATAGGCGCAAGAGTTTGATTAGCACATCCTTGCAGGACCGGAACAGCAATTAGATAAAAATTGATTGTCACCAACAAAGCTATCGGACGAAAAAGGCAGACAGCTAACCTGCGACTAAGACTAAGCATGAACCAGAAGCTACCACCACTCATTCTATTCCATCTAGCAAGGGAACAAAGCTAACATTGTCCAGTACCTGCTCCTGGAATCCCGTACTGCTCTTCTTAATTAAACGTAACTCCTGATGTCTACCGCTTCCTATGGGTATCACCATTCGTCCACCGACCACAAGTTGTTCGAGTAGTTTTTCTGGTACACCTACTGGGGCCGCCGCCACAAGAATAGCATCAAATGGAGCATGCTCAGCCCACCCATTGAAACCATCTAAATGCTTCACTTTGACATTCGGAATTTTGAGCTCATATAGATTAGCCCGTAGCCTCTTCACTAGAGCCTGTATTCTTTCAACAGCAAACACTTTATCAGCAAACGCAGACAAGACAACCGTCTGATAGCCGCATCCTGATCCTACTTCAAGAACCTTTCCCATAGATCCGGTTTCACATAGGATCTGGGTCATATTAGCTACCATATAGGGCTGAGAGATAGTCTGTCCGTACCCAATAGGCAAGGCAGTGTTGTCATAAGCTCGGCTTGCCAAAGCTTCTTCCAAAAAAAAATGGCGGGGTGTTAATCGCATGACTTCTAGAATTTTTTCGTTCGTTATACCCATAGAACGGATTTTTTCTACCAATCGATTTCTGGCTCTCTGCGAGGTCA
>CACJXQ010000008.1 GCA_902597385.1 uncultured Pseudomonadota bacterium
CTGCTTTTATGTCTTGCGGTCTACTGAGCGTCTACTTCGGAAGCAGGAGCAGAGAAACGCTTTCTCTAGATCCTACTTATCAGTCTTCAGGAAAAACCCTGACACACCCCTTTTTTATTGGAGAATCTAGTTCCGTCGATTAATAAGTGAGAAAAATATGAACACAGAATTTTTAAAATGGCTGAGCACCAGCCTAGTACTATCTGGCGTCTTACTCACCAACTTAAATATATATCCCTTAAATATTTTTATACATAGCGCAGGAGTAGCTAGCTGGACAGTGGCTGGCATATTAATGCAAGACAAAGCTATAGCTACAAATTTTGGCTTACAAATACCAATATTCGCAGTAGGTTATGTTCATTTATTTTATAATTCCTAATTAACTGTAAGCTAGGCAACACAAATTTTTTGTCATGAAAATGACTTCTGTAAATTTGATAATGTGTGTTTTGATACAGAAATCATTGGGTAATAAAAGATAAATTGAGAGGAAAAAACGCTTTGTCCATATTTGAAAAATATCTATCAATTTGGGTTGGCATCTGTATTTATATAGGAATCAGCTTAGGAAATTGGTTTCCCAGCTTTTTTGAGTCTATCGCAAGCCTAGAAGTGGCCCATGTTAATGTTCCGGTCGCAATCCTAATCTGGATGATGATATTACCGATGTTACTTAAAATTGACTTCTCTGAATTAAACCAGAAAGACTTAAACTGGACTCCTATTGGTGTAACCGTCCTCGCCAACTGGGCTTTTAAACCGTTTTTTATGGCCTTCCTTGCTTGGTTTTTTATATCGAATATTTTCGGTTCGATAATTTCCCAAGAAGAGCAAAAAAGTTACATAGCAGGCCTTATCATATTAGCTGTGGCACCTTGTACTGCTATGGTATTTGTTTGGAGCAATCTATGTAATGGAAACGCTCGCTACACTTTCATGCAGGTAGCGATCAACGACATCATAATGATTTTTGCCTTTGCTCCTATCGTCGGGCTCCTTTTAGGGCTTTCTAGTATAACAGTCCCTTGGGAAACCCTATTTCTATCGTTGAGCCTGTACCTTTTGTTACCGGCACTAATTGCGCACTATTTGAGAAAAAGGTTATTCAGAAAAAGCCCTCAAGAACTAGAAAAAATCATTACCCTTAGCCAACAGTTTTCAGTATTAGCACTGCTTTTGACAGTTATCCTACTCTTTGCATTCCAAGGAGAGGCAATACAAAAAAATCCACTTCTAATTTTGTTGATATCGGTGCCAATATTTTGCCAAGTAGTAATTACTGTGCTAATCACTTATTGGACGAACTGGAAATTAGGGATTCAACATGAGATCGCTGCTCCTTCATCGCTAATAGCCGCAAGTAACTTCTTTGAACTCGCGGTAGCAACAGCTATATCTCTTTTTGGCTTCAAATCCGGAGCAGCATTAGCTACAGTAGTTGGAGTACTCATAGAGGTCCCGCTAATGCTAATCATGATAAAGTTTGTGATGCTCACCAAACCTATCTATGTGGACAAACAAAAGACAAAACCCATACTAGAATAGTAAGAGTTCTCATGAAAAAACAAGATTATCAGGATACAGAGTTTTCAGAAATCTTGAAAAGCAGATATAGCCGTCGCTCTTTTTTACTAAGCAGCGCCCTCCTTGGCATTAGCGGTTTGTTCAATCGGAAGCTGATCGGATTTGAACTTAACGAAAAAAACCCTAATTTCCCTTTCGACGGGATCCCCTCAAATATCAAAGATGCAGTTACGCTACCTAGCGGCTATGACTTTGAAGTACTACTAAGTTGGGGGGATCCTTTATGGAGCAAGTTCCCCCAGTTTGACCAAAGAAACTCTGGTACCTCGTATTCTCAAAAAGGTGCATTTGGTGACAATAACGACGGCATGGAATGCTTTTCCATAGAAAATAATAGATGCTTAATGGTGGTAAACAACGAATATACTAATAGTCATATTCTTCACCAAGGCCGAGAGACAAAAACTGCTGAAAACCATGATGACCATCAAAAGTCCAAATATGCACACGGGGTATCTATTTTTGAAATAAAGAGAAAGGAATCTCTATGGGAATTAGTGCAAGACTCTAAGTTTAATCGAAGAATAACAGTTGATACTCCGATGCTAGTGGAAGGTGCACTAAAGTTTGATAGGCGACTGAACTTTCGGGAAGACGCTGGTAAACACATCGTTTTAGGCACGATTAGTAACTGCGGATCTGGCAAAACACCTTGGGGCACATTCCTAACTTGCGAGGAGGGGTTTAAAGGATATTTCTCGACTAACCAGAAGAATTATACGCCTGATGATGTACTTAAGAGATACGGAGTGACAAGAGACGGATACGGCTATAAATGGCACGACTTTGAGGAAAGATTTGATTTAAGTAAAGACGAAAATGATCTAAATAATTTTGGCTATGTGGTCGAAATTGATCCCTTCTCTCCCAGCTCAAAACCCGTAAAACGAAGTGCTCTTGGACGCTTCAATCACGAAAACGCCGAATTGGTCCTATCAAAAGAAGGGAAGGTAGTTGTTTACATGGGCGATGACGGTCATGGCGAGTTTTTATATAAATACGTAAGTAATAATCTATACCGCTCCGGGAAAGACTCATCTGATCTTCTAAATGAAGGACAACTATATGTGGCGAAGTTCCACCCTGATGGAAAGGGAGAATGGATACTTTTAAATCCCGATTCAACCGGAATGAAAAACCCCAACGATATTCTGCTTTTCACCAGAATAGCTGGAACCGCAGCTGGCGGAACTACGATGGACAGACCTGAATGGGTAGCAGCAGATCCAAAAAGCTCTTCAGTCTATTGTTGCTTAACCAACAATAGAAAGAGAACCAAGGAAGAAACAAACGGACCAAATCCCAGGGGAAAAAACAAATATGGTCAAATCATCAAATGGGAACCATTTGATTTTGACCATGCTGCCACTAAATTTCGTTGGGATATTTTTGTTCTGGCTGGTAACCCCAAAGTTCATCACGATGAAAGAGGTGGATCGAAAAATATTACCGTTGAAAACATGTTTGCATGCCCAGACGGATTGCGGTTTGATAAAGAAGGCAACATGTGGATTCAAACTGACGGGAACTACACGAATACGGGCGACTTCAAAGGCATGGGGAATAACCAAATGCTAATGGCGGATACAAAAACTGGGCAAATCTCTCGTTTTTTAGTAGGACCTAAAGAGTGCGAAATCACTGGACTAACATGGAGTCCAGATAAAAATACTATGTTCGTAGGAATCCAACACCCTGGGAGAGATGGCAATAGTAATTTTCCAGACGGCATAGGAAATACACCCAGATCTAGTATTATCGCGGTTTCACGCAAAGAAAAGAGCTAGCGAAAAGGGCGACTCTGTCTTTGTGATAACGTGCTCTCCATTGCAAGCACTAAGTTGCTAGGGCTATCATAAATAATTCACTCAGTTTTAACGGTAAAATGCGAAAAAATAAAACGGTTGCCGAACTTTTAAAAAATTGCCCTGCTTTCCCAGAGTTCGATGAATATTATGCTAATCAAGCAAGAAGCAGACAAGACCAACTAACAAAACCTCCTGGGAGCCTTGGTAAACTGGAAGAATTAGCAATCTGGATGGCTGGGTGGCAGCGAAAAAAAAAGCCAACGATGGAAAACGTTCATTGCTTAGTCTTCGCAGGGAATCATGGAGTTTCTAGCAAGGGCGTTTCTGCTTATCCTTCGACCGTAACCGCCCAAATGGTGGAAAATTTCAAGAATGGAGGTGCTGCTATAAACCAGTTATGTGCTTTAGCAGAGATAACCTTATCAGTAATCCCGATAGAGCTTGAAAAGCCTACTTGCGATTTCTCAGAGTCCCCAGCTATGAGCGAAGAAGAAACTTTCGCTGCCATGCAACTTGGGCATGATTCGTTATCGAATGATTGCGACCTATTAATTTTAGGTGAAATTGGGATAGCTAATACAACTGCAGCAACTGCGATTTCCTGTGCTCTTTTCAAGCAACCAGTTGAGAAATGGACAGGAACTGGCACAGGAATCAGTCCAAAACAATTGTTCAGGAAGATTTCAGTCATAAACACGGCTCTCGAATTACATGGAGTCGATTTTTTGAGTCCCGTGAGGATCCTTTCCTCATTCGGAGGGAGAGAGATGGCTGCAATCGCAGGCGCAGTATTAGCTGCTAGATTAAAGTCTATACCTGTCCTTTTAGATGGGTTCGCATGTACTGTAGCCGCGGCGACTCTGCAACTACTTGATAAGCAAATACTAGAGCATTGCTTGGTAGCACACTCTTCAGCGGAACCAGGTCATGCAGGAATTTTAAATTATTTAAATAAAGAACCCATACTTGACCTAAACATGAGATTGGGAGAGGGAAGTGGCGCTGCTATAGCCTCACTCATCTTAAAGTCAGCGCTAGCTACTCACAATGCAATGGCAACTTTTGCTGAAGCCGGCTTAAGCGGGAAGAATTGACCGTGCAGACCCTCTACAAAAATAGATTAGTACTAGACATTATGGCAGGCATGATGTTCTTTACCAGGATCCCAATTAAATGGCCTTATTTTTCTGATGAACCTCCTGATCTTACAAGGGCGGCCTGGGCTTTCCCGTTAGTAGGGCTAATAGTGGGCTTCCTTTCTGGTGCGATTGGAGATATTTGTATCGCAATTGGTCTTCCTCTGTTTTTATCCTGCGTACTTTCTATTGCCCTGAGTATAGTTATGACCGGAGCTTTTCATGAAGACGGATTAGCTGACATGGCAGACGGTTTCGGGGCCGGAGGGTCTCCCAAAAGAGTTAATGAAATCATGCATGACAGTACACTCGGAACCTATGGAGTTGCGGCCCTCAACTTGGGCATATTAATCCGACTTGGTGTCGTTATCTGCTTAGCTGAATTGGGTTACTCGTTAATTGAAATTCTATCAATCGGTTTCGCATCTGGGAAATTGGCAATCCTTTTTACCCGCAATCTAATAGCCCCATCGGATTTCGCAAAAATGGGAAGCGTTATTGATTTCATACCTAGCAAAACACTTCTTTCTGCTATCGGTATTTGGCTTTTGCCAACTCTCGGGAGCTTTCCATTTATAGGTATTGCTACAGGAGCAATATTTTCCGCAGGCCTTATCTTTCTTATACGAAACAGAAGCAACTATCACATCGGAGGTGTCACAGGAGATATTCTAGGAGCAACTGCTTTTTTAAGCGAATTGATATTTCTACTAGGAATAGCCGTCACCGTGGTTAGCGTAGATTGATAAAAACCTCCAGGGTGATAATGATCCGGCATGCGCCGACAGCGGTAAAGAAAGGCTTTTTACCGGAAGACAACTCGCCTGCAGTTTTAGATTCAAAAAAAATAAAAAACCTAGCGTTAAGTATTCCAGCTAACTGTACTTGGCATGTGAGCCCTCTAAAGAGGACAGTTCAGACCGCGGACGCATTATCGGCATATATTACTGCTGGGGAGATACGTATTGAAGAAAGTCTGAAAGAGCAAAATTTTGGCGACTGGTCGGGAGAAAAAATTTCTGATGTGTGGGAAGAACTAAAACAAAATAAAAACCAACACAACTATTCTTTTATCTGTCCAGAAACTTCACCTCCAAACGGAGAAAACTTTTTAGAACAGTGTAAACGTGTTTCTTTTTGGCTAGAAAATACGCAATTCATCGAATCAACATCTATTGTCATCACTCATTCGGGAACTATCAGAGCCATCCTATCGCATATTTTAAAAATAGAACCTGATATCGCAATAGGAATAAATGTTTCACACCTAAAAAAAACTATTTTTGAAATCATTCCTGAGGATAATGATAAAAACAGAGGAGGTAGATTTCGTTTATTAGGAATAAATGAGTAAGAAATTACTCCTCTTCAAAAGAGGCCTGTCCCCCGCCCCATCGAAGAATAAAGGGAAGAACTACCGGAAAATTTTTCAGATAAGCATGGGGTATTGCCGATAGGAAAACTGCATAGCGCTCTTTTTTGTTATGTTATAACATAACAATTATTACGAAAATATTTTAATTAAAAAATAAGAATTCATCATCGAGGAATATTAATGGAATCTTTTACAGCTCTTTGGATACTTCTGGCATCTTTAATAGTAACCTTAGTTTCTTTGATAAGCGCTTTTTCTTTGTACGTATCCGACAGCAAGCTTGAAGTCTGGCTTCCTCGGCTAGTTGCGGTTGCTGTGGGTGTACTTTTGGGGGACGCCTTTCTTCATCTTATTCCTGATGCCCTAGAGATAGGTACTGAAAATGCCAGCTCCGTCGCTTTATGGGCTCTTGTTGGAATTATAGCATTCTTCTTTTTGGAATCGGTTCTTCACTGGCGGCATGATCATGACTTAGACAGCCTCAGAAAATCCAACGACGCTCCAGCAACTTACACCAACATGAATCTACTGGGTGACGGTGCCCACAACTTTGTTGACGGAATATTAATTGCTTCTAGCTTTTTAGTTGATCCCTCTCTCGGGATAGCAACCACCATTGCCATAATCTTTCATGAAATACCGCAAGAAATTTCTGATATTGCTGTACTGATTCACGGCGGATATAGCAAGAAGCAAGCCGTATTACTAAATTTTTTGAGCGCGACAGCCTGCATAGCTGGCGCAGCATTGACGCTAATTCTGTCGGAAATCATGGAACTCGGATTGGGCGCCATGCTAGCGTTTACAGCGGGTGGATTTATCTATATCGCTACCAGCGACCTTGTCCCACTTTTGCGCTCGAAGGAAGTTAATATTGGGCTCCCTACTCAGTTTACCGGAACCCTAATTGGGATTCTTTCAATGCAATCTATTCTTTGGTTTGAAAACATTCCTCAACTATAAAGGAGACAAAAATGATGGATTCTAAAGTACCCGTTACTATCCTAACCGGTTTCCTCGGCTCCGGGAAAACCACTCTTCTTAACCGAATCCTCACCGAAGAACACGGAAAACGTATTGCTGTGATAGAAAACGAATTCGGCGAGGTAGGCATTGATCAAGGCCTAGTAATAAACGCAGATGAAGAAGTCTTCGAGATGTCAAACGGCTGCATTTGCTGTACGGTCCGCGGCGATTTGATACGAGTACTAGGTAACCTTATGAAACGACGAGACAAATTTGACTATGTACTTGTTGAAACCACAGGTCTAGCTGATCCGGGTCCAGTTGCTCAGACATTCTTCATGGATGATGAGATCCGCGATGAATTCTCGCTTGATGGTATTGTTACACTTGTGGATGCGGCTCACATTAATGAGCAGCTTGAAAGAAGTAATGAAAGTGTTGAACAGGTTGCCTTTGCAGATGTTCTCGTCTTAAATAAAACGGATCTAGTCTCGACCGAGTCTTTAGACAAAATTGAATCCCGATTAAAGGACATGAACCCCATGACAAAATTTTTGCGCGCTGAGCGCGCTAAAATCCCTGTGGAAACGGTCCTGGGCCTAAGTGCATTTGACCTTGACCAAATATTGGAGCGTCGTCCATCTTTTCTTGAGCCTGAATATCCTTTCGAATGGACTGGAGTCTACAGACTTAAAGCAGGCAACTATGAACTTTCCTTGGACGATGGGCCTGATCCAAATATGTCACTTGTCGCAGTAAGCAATCAAAATGAACAAGAAGAAGCCCTACGTGAGGGTGCAGAATGGTGTGTAAGACGTTATGCGGAACCTCCGCAAGAAGTGTTTCCAGGTGACACCATACCTATCGGTCAACATGCTGACTTACAACTTCAGAGCGAAGGCCATAAAAAGTTTTTTCTCAAGATTAAAGAAACGCAAGACATTGGGCTTTTCACGCAACATACCGCTGAGGAATTTAACATAAAGCTATTTAAGAACGATGATGAAAGCAAAGTAAGAATATCCCCTCTTACTGAGAGAACGTGGGTAGCGCAACATGAACACGACGACGAAGTGCGTTCCTTTGCCATAGAATGTGATGGGGATGTAGATATCCAAAAAATAAATGATTGGTTAGGTGAGCTTTTAGCCGAAAGAGGAATAGACATATTTAGGCTGAAAGGTTTTATTAGTATCGCAAATGATCCTCGTCGTTTTGTTTTCCAAGGCGTTCATATGCTAATCGACTCCCAACCCGAGAGAGAATGGGGAGATCTACCTCGCCGAAATCAACTCGTTTTTATTGGCAGAAACTTGGACGAGACAAGTATTCGAGAAGGCTTCAATAAGTGTCTGGTTTGAAAAATTTCAAAAAAGGTATTCTACGCGATGGATGGACTGCGGATATAGACGACTATGTCATAGTTTGCGAGTGGGCGTCAGGTGGGAATAGCCTATTGGCTGGCGATGTTACAGGTGGTATTAGCGCATTCGATAGCAGTTCGGGTGACACCTTATGGAAGAGGGAGAGAAATCACGATGGCCTACTTGCAATAGATGTGCACCCAAATGGAGAGGTATTTGCCTCTACTGGACAGGACGGCCGAATCTTGATCTACAATGTCCTAACTGGCGAAAAAAATAAAACAATTGAAGTCGGCCCAGAATGGGTCGAACATATCGCTTGGTCTCCTGACGGTCGGTGGTTAGCTGTGGCCTACTCTAGAAAAATAATTGTCTTCAGCTCTGATGGTCAAAAGAGGTGGCATAGCGATAATCATCCTAGCACCGTAAGTGCAATATCTTGGTCCGGTGCAGACGAGCTGGCCGTCGCCTGCTATGGTAAAGTGGCAATTTACGACGTCGCAACCGAGTGTATCCAAGAGCAATTAGAATGGAAAGGATCTTTAGTATCAATGGTTCTGAGCCCAGATGGAGATATTGTTGCTTGCGGAAGTCAGGATAATTCAGTTCATTTCTGGCGTCGCTCGACCGCTCAAGACTCCATGATGTCAGGATACCCCGGTAAGCCGGCCCATTTAGCTTTTGATAGTAGCGGAACACTCCTAGCCACCGGCGGCTCTGAAACCGTAACTGTTTGGAGCTTTCTAGACCTAGGTCCCGAAGGAACCCGACCAGGGGAACTCGAGCTACACAATCGACCTATATCAAGCTTAGCCTTTGCCCCTAAAGGTATGCGACTCGCTTCGGGCTCTAAGGATGGCTCGATTGCTATTTGGTTGTTGCAAAAAGATGGGGATGGTGAGCTCTTAGGTGCAGCCTCCTTAGATGCCCCTATCAGTAGACTTGCTTGGAGGCCGGACGGTCGTGCTATTGTAGCAGCCAATGCGGTTGGCAAGCTAACCTCTTGGCGAGTAAAAAATTAGACTATTGGATATGAAAGATATTAAGGGTGTATTCCGAAACCTAGAAAAATCAATAAGAGGGTCGCGATGGTTTGAATACGACTGGGAAATTTACAACAGTGGGGCCTATTTACAGTTATACAAAAAGAACTGGCATAACGAGAATCAAGGAGGCATTCACTTTGAAACGTATATAGAAGATAGTCAGATTAAAAAGAAATCATTCCCTATACTTATGCATGCTGAGGAAGATTGTCCAAATCAAGCTATTTTTATAAAGAATTTTTTGGAACTAGAGCAAGAACGCATATCGAAATGGAAAGACTATAAGATAAAAGGAAGTGGATATACCATTTTTCAAAGGACACTGCCCCTAAATTTTAATAATCTTGAACAACGAATACTGCAAGAACTAAGCGAAATTCGACAATTGGAGTCTGGAGTGGACAAAATCCTTGGTGAAATATAGTTATCATTTTTTTATCTGCTTAGAAGCCCGCCTCCTCTTCTGAAGTATACGCGGGTTACATTTCTCTTTGCGAAATCGTCTCTATTATCCTTTAGCTCCTTCCCACCCAAGGATATTTCTAAGAAGATTCATCGAAATCGGGTAACGCTTGTCTAGAAAATCAACCACCTCATCCGAAACCTTTTCCAAATCGACTTTTATCTCTGATTCAACAAAGCTCCCTTTGTCTTTTGTTTCCTTTTTTACCCTCATCTCAGTTCCTCAAATACAACTTTCTGAGTACGCATCACCTTCGCCGCTTTCGCTCAGGACTCACCCTCAGAGCTTCTTGTAGAGTCTAATCCGCCCATTTATAATCAAGGCTCGATAAACTCCTTAGACATTTCAAAGAATTCATGGAAGTATTCACCGATCTTACCGCTGGATACGACACTAAGGGTATCCTCTGATAAGTGCACCCGTCGTCTTCCTATAAACCAGCGTCCTTCAACACGTACATAGTCATCCTCATACCACCCGTGAAGATCGTTATAGATTGCCTCCGATCGAAGCATAAACTCGTTAAGTTCACATTTACCCTGCGCCCGATCACCTTCAACATCGATCACAAAATTGCTCATCACATGATGTATTCCCGGTACGGTACGGTGAATCCCATCCATGAACTTTGTCAAGGCTGGCCGACCTCTAATAACCATAGAAATTTTGGGAATTTCGAATATACCGTCCTCGACAAACAGCGTCGCCCAGGATTCAGGATTGCCGGAACCATAGTCAGCTGCGAAAGCGTAGCGTCCGAGTAGGTCCTGAATCATCACCCGATCAGCCGCCTCTTGGATGTAAGTCTCGTCTAAAGCCATAGCGATTTCTCCCCTAATCTATTCATCCTTTATGAAACTACTCTTTAACTTTCTCATTCTACTTTCATACCTCAACTGATTCTAATCTAGCTAATATTTTAGTTATTATCAAACCTGCCTACTTTCCTGAAGTATGAGCGGGGTAGGATTAAATATAGAGTGAGTAATCCAGGGCCCCCGAAAGATTGATCAAAATTTACCCTCGCTTAGAAATGAAAGCGGTACAAATTGCCGAAGAATTAGGTCAAATATTTGTAGACACCGCAGGAATTTTTTCTTCTCTGAACAAAACACAAATTGTTTTTGACGACGAAGTTCATATGAACGGCCTTGGACAAAAACTGTTGGCCTTAGAGATTTATAAAGCAATCTTAAAACATGGTCGTTTAAATCACAGATAAAATGTTGTCCGCAGCTGTATTGCGTTACTTCAATATTATTTCGGCAACGTGGCTATGACCCAAACTTCTTACTTGATGTAGATAGCCTTTCTGATGAGGAGAGTTTTTATTGTGATACCTTTTTGATATCGTTGCTTGCAAAATATTCTGTCAGATTTTTTGCAAGCCATTGATGTCCGCGGGGAGAATAATGCCCATCAAACTTGAAAGTTAAAAGACGATCACTCATCGTATGTTCATCCGTGCTAGGAATCGAAATACAACTAAGCTTAAATTGCTTACAAACTCTTGCATGGTTTTTTAAAAAGTTCCCAATACTTATATCCATCCCTACTTCATCGGGCGAGATCATCCTATTGCTCTCGCAGTTAGTCCTGCACTGCGCTTGATCGAGCCCATTGTGTAAGTATATGGGTATATCTGGAATTATTTCTTGCATCTTTAGAACCACTTTTCCCATTTTTTGTAGAGCCTGTTCTGCCAAATCGGGCAGCTCCGATTTCTTCAAATAAAGACTACGGAAAAAAGGAACACCGACAACTAATTCAGGCCAAGTTGGTTTAACGGTATACAGTCCATAGTCGGGTACATTTTCCTTAAAAACCAATTCACCTGAGTTATCGAAAAGGAACCCAGCCAGGGCATTGTTTTCAGCATCCCAACCAAATCCTAGAGCCAGCAACTTGGGTTGCATCTGCATGATCAAAGTACTAGAGTTTTCGAACAAAGCAACATCTGGTTGCATCTTTTTTCCATAGTCACGTAGTATAGGAAAATTCGATGCCAAATCTCCGTTATCCCTGCCCGAAGAAATCACCTCAACGCATTTACCCAATCTTACCCCTAGTTCGCCTTCCATGATGATGTTGTATTTTTGGAAAATTGGTACTTGAAGTGCAACTGCATGACTTGACCCAAGATGGAGAATTCTAAAACAGTTATCCGGATTATCAGAAAACCTATCTCTGTCTATGAATCCATAATTATTTGTAAAAGTATGGCTATCATACTCTTGAATCGCCCCAATCGGCCCAGGCCATTTTATTTGAGCATGACTCTCATAAAGCGCGGAGACCATTGAGGGGCCTTCTCTAGGCGTGACAAATTTACCATTAGAAGTAACTTTTTTCCCTATCAAATTTTTGAATCGCGGCCGAATCTGTACCAACAACTCTTTATGATCTGTGCGCAACGACAACCATCTCCCATGGTCGGTATAGTAGTCTTTATTCTTGTAATTCAACCTAATTGAAAATGGCATTTTTTTTGGAATATTAGAAAATACAAATTTATTGTCAAAAGAGAGAGCACTCGTCATTTTTCTTCCATTTTCTAAAATTAACTTAACTGGCGTGCCCGGCGGTAAATTTCTATCTACTGTGCCATAAACTGAGAGCTCCTCAGGGTTTCCATCCAAGCCTATCATCGACTTAGATAGTTTATTTTCGGTAAGTGCCAGCTGTTTTATCTGAAGAATTTCATTGGACATGCCTCTAATACGAATAAACCATCTGTATGAGCCTTTTCGATTAGTATGAATATCTGAAAATACTTCATTCAACGGGACAACATATACCCTCTTACCGATTTTGGAAAAACGATCTTTTGGCAACAAGACGGTGGTTTCTGCATGCCGTTTCCAGTCCTCTTTTTTTTCTGAAAAGACCTTCTCGTCTAACAGATTTGCTGCATCACTACCCACTGCCTTAAAAAGCCCTTCTAACCACCATAACCAACCATTTTTTAAAATAAATTCGTCAAACTCATCTCCTATTTTTTCGGGGTCTTTTGCATCGAGGACTTTTTTATGGTCGTCTGGATAAAGCGGCAAAAGACCGTTCGGATTATCTGAGGCTTTATCTGCTCCAAATTTAATACCGTGGGAAGCCATAGACTCGTCGCCTACCAGTCTCACCTCAATAGAGCCGAAATTTATCTCCTCCTCAAGTCTGAGAATCAAAAGAAGATCCTTTGCTGAAAGAACATTGTAGTCTGGTTCCCACATCAACCAAGAGTCCTCAGCATGAATATGCAACTCGGAGTATTTTACAGAAATCGGTCCCTCCATTCTTTGCCGAAAATTCAGTCCGACCATTTCCACTCTCCCATTTTTTTGAAAAAGAGGAACATTACTTAGTAGTGACATTTCAATCCTTAGATCATCCTGAACGAGTCTATCTCTGAATTTCAAATAACTTTCTGTACTTTCCACATATTGAATTAAAGTCGGAAAATGTTGGTTTAAAGTTTCCGCGAACTGACCCTTCTTAAACACCACAGCACTGCCTAAACCACAAGCTAAGAGGGCGAAAGTTACTACAAGCCAGTATTTTTTTTTCATTAAAAAATTTTCCTATCTTTACCTAGGACACTAAAAATCGAAATATATAAATTGGCCGCTACTTCCATGGCTTAGTATCATAGCGGCAGCAATGATGAAAAAAACAGCAGAGAAAAAAGGATAATTCGGTGTATTTCTTACGAGCTTTCGAAAATAGGCCTCGCGGTCCCACCTATGAGACAAAAAGAAAAGTACGATCAAAGAAATTTCAAAAAAATGCACCTTCAGAAACGCAAAAAAATTGTCAGCCCTTATCATGGTAAGGCCAGTTAGGACATTCCAAGCAGTCGGAAGGTCAGGTGCTCTAAAGAAAACCCAAGTGATTGCCACAAAATGAACCGTTAGTAAAATCGAAAGAAAACGAGGGCACTTAAAACTTGCAACGTCCCGTATCAGATGAGTCGCTGAAATTGCTAGGCCATGCAAAAAACCCCAAACTAGGAAGGTCCAATTAGCGCCATGCCACAATCCACCTAACAACATCGTTATCAAAATATTGAATATTCTCCGAGGCATTCCTAATCTAGCTCCACCAATAGAAATGTAGAGATAATCACGCAGCCAAAAGGACAATGTAATATGCCATCTCCTCCAAAAATCGACTAAAGACACCGCCATGTAAGGTCTTTCAAAGTTTTTAGGCAAACGAACGCCTAGCATTTTTGCAACACCAATTGCGATATCTGTATAGCCGCTAAAATCACAATAAATCTGTACCGTAAAACCATAAACGGCCAATACATATAACCATTCATTACCAGCAAAACCCTGTTCAAAAACCGGATCGATTGCTAAGGCTATTTTGTCCGCTACAATGACTTTCTTCACAACGCCCAAGACAACCAGTAATAGGCCAGCTTTCATAGATCTAGAAGTAGCAATTTGATGCCTTTTTTGCAGCTGGGGAATTAACTGTGCAGGGCGCAAGATAGGTCCCGCTATAAGCTGAGGAAAAAATAGTACATAACCGAGCAAAACCTTGAAATCAGAGACTTTGCTATATACCCCACGATAAACGTCAACGGCATAAGAAATCAACGTGAAGGTAATGAAAGAAATTCCCAAGGGTATACCGTAATGTATGATCTTATCTCTCTCCCCGTCGATTAGTACCCCTAATACCTGCATATAAATAAAATTTACATATTTAAAAAAAACTAACGGAAGCAAGAGACAAACAATAGTAGCAATCAAACCCATTTTCTTGGCCTTTTGCTCCACCAAATTTGAAAACATTACGACTCCAACAAAAGCAATCGCTGTCAATAAAATCGGAATGAACGCTAGATAAACATCCCACCATCCGTAAAAAACCAGGCTTCCAAATATAATAAGATATAAGTTGAATCTTTTTGGCAAGAAATAATATGCCAGGAAATAAATAGCGAAAAAAATAAAAAAATTTATGGAAGTGAAAATCATTTATTCTTCAAATTTTTCTACTTTCAGCAACCGCTTTAAAGCTAATTTGGAAATGACATCAACACTGTTCCCAGAGGAATCGTCTTCTAGAATCCGACTGATTTCCAACATATCTTTTACAGCACCAGTAAGAGAAATAATATTGGTTTTTGAGGAGAAATCTGGCCGACCATAGTTATCCACTCCGGGAATATAGGTAGCAAGCAGGAAAAAGAACTCTTTGTCCAAACAATCTTCTTTAGCAATCGGAAAATAATCAGCTATCATTTTAAGTCCAACCAACTCTAGCATTCTGTCCTTGCCCGCTGAAATAATTGCCTCTCTGTGCTCTTGGAAATTGTAAATCGCTATGCATCGCTCATCCCTTTCGAAGCGGTATACAGAAATAGAGTCGAAGGCGAATACCGTTGAAATAAAAACTAGTAAAGACCCAATTGTAAGAGACGCACAACGCACAAAATGAAAATATTTCATTGTTTCTCCATATGAGGGATTATTTCCTCAGCCATAATTTGGTGGCCCAAGGCATTCGGGTGCGGATCGCCTGGCATAGCCCATATTTGCTTAGGCTTCAAACCTTTCAATACTGGGTACATATCTATAAAGAAGTAACCCATCTCACTAGCCTTTTTTGCCATCAAATCGTGTATGTGGATAAGCTGGTAATTATCCAAGTTATGAATATCAGGAATCATTAACATATAAAGGTTGATATTGTTATTTCGAGCGACATCAGCGAGTTGCTGCAAGGAGGTCATTGCAATTTTAAACCCGTCCGAGTTTTCTTCGAATAAAGATTTATAGTGTTCGAGGAGATTCTCCTCTCCGCTAGTTCGAAAGTAGCGGTTCCAAATGTCGATAAGTGTTACAGCTAGCTGACTATTTCGACTTAGAATATTCCCGCCCCCCGCCTCAATTATCTCTGCATCTCGCAGAAAAAAATTTACAACTATGTCGGTCGGTTCTAGAACTTGCAACTTAGTGAGATACAACTGCGTGTAGCGGCGAGCGTTATAATTGCCGATGCCTGCATTTAGAACAGTTACATCTTGACCTCTTTCTCTCAAGACCTTTTCAAGTAGGCTAGACATGGTCTCGTCTTCTTTTACACCCCAACCTAAAGTGATAGAAGATCCTAAAAAAAGAACTCGTCTTTCCGACGGTGTATTTTTTATTTTTGGCCCTCTTAGTCCATATTCATTGGTTCTAATTTCAACTCCCTGCAAAACCGCCGACTGATTAGGACGATGTTCGTGGCCCAACACCTCATCTACGCTCCGTATTTTAAGAGTACGAGAATATTTCCACATTTCAATGTTGTAATTCTTCATAGAGCTATTACTGAACCGTAGCAGAATCTCTAGGGAGACGATTGAAATCATGATGATAAAAAGAATTGATATAATATTTTTTAGGATGCTCATTTTCTTACGTTACTTTTATTCTAATATCTCGCTTAGGTGGTTACCCAACCAAACACCCAGTGCTTTGTTACCTTCAACATTTAAATGAAAATCATACGCAAAAAATAGCTTTTTATGACCGATGTTTGCAAGATTCTGGAGCTCAGAAGTTGGAAAAAGGCAACTTAGCGTATTATCCCTGCAAAAGGCTCTAACAATTCTTTCGTTACCTTCAAAATTCGACTCAGTAAACTGATAAGGCAATTTGCCCTTATTCCACTCCGAAGTCGATACTTGCAAAGGAGTTGGCAAATACACTAAAGTGAATCTCGCCCCTTTGCTACGTACAAAATCTCTCATTTTCAGTATGTGATCATAGGTTTTTTCTCTGTACTCCGCCTCAGCTCCATTCCTTAGAGTGGCAAACAAATCACTAGTTAGATCCCCCCGCTTTAAATCTGCTATTAAGAGTCTGTTTTGGTAACGCCTCATCAAATATTTAGCCGTATGTGAGAACTCAGCTAACTCGGAAAAGAACTCGGGAATTTTATCCTCATTTGCTAATTTGCTATTATTGGCACCAGATAATAAATAATCGACATCAAGTCCTGTGACAAAACCGTCGTCGTCAAAATCTGCAATTCTTTCATACCTGGCGTCTGCTAAAGACATAGTAGACATATAAAAGAACATTACATGATTTGGCTCGATCACACTGTAAATCTCTTTAAGGAACAAATAGGACTGCAGTACCCCGTAACCCGATATGCCGGCGTTTACGATATCGATTTTTATTTTGGCTCCTTCATTAAAATATTCTTCAGCAACGTCAGTGAATCTATTCGCCTCAGAGACTCCCCAGCCTTCAACAAAGGAATTTCCTACCGCTAAAATACGCGAGATTTTCTTTTTCTTCGAAAAATCCTTTCCGTCCCTCAGTCCTATATCATTAGTTAGATACTTAATCTCAAACTCTCCATGAGGGGATTGAACTACAGCCGCAGCATTTTTCTGGTAGCGGGTTTCAAGTTTACTATCGAAAACAACTAGCGCCTCTAAACCTGTTTGATTTGTAGCTGGCCCAGGCTGCCAAAATATGCGGAAAAAAATTTCGACAAAAAACAGTCCCAACATAAGACTGAAAAACATAACACAAGAATTTAGGATGAACGACCTTAACATCTTATCGTTAATCGAGAGCGAATTCGTCCTTGTAGCTTTTCTTTAATTTCGGATCCTGCTCATCCTTATATAAAATCGATTGACCTATCGCTAACACATCGAGTTCGGTGCCCATAAAGCAGTTAAATGCTTGCTCAGGTGTACAAACAATGGGCTCACCCCGAACATTGAAAGAGGTATTTACCAGTATAGGGCACCCTGTTTTAATCTTAAAAGACTTTAAAAGTTTATAAAAAATTTCATTATATTCCCCATCTACAGTCTGAAGCCTGGCTGAATAATCCACGTGAGTGATAGCCGGAACCTTCGATCTAGGAATATTTAGTTTATCTATACCAAATAATTTTTGCTCAGATTCTGACATTTTTATTTGGTGCTCGTCTTTCAAATTGGCAACCATCAGCATGTACGGGCTATCATCTTCATATTCAAACCACTCGGACACATCTTCAGCTAAAATAGCGGGCGCGAATGGCCGAAAACTCTCCCGATACTTTACTTTTAAATTGAGCTTTTTCTGCATATCTTTCTCGAGCGGGCTAGCTATTATGGAACGTCCTCCCAAAGCTCTCGGGCCGAACTCCATCCCTCCTTGAAACCACCCTACAGCCAGTCCTTTCACTAAGGCATCACTAATCTCCTCGATATACGCGTCACAATTTTTTTCAGTTCGAAATAACCCTCCTATATTATCCAAGGACTTCTCAATATTATCTTGAGTGTAGTTAATTCCTAAGTAGGAACCTCGCATAGTATCTTTGCCAACATTCTGAACTTGGCGTTGACTCCCCAGATAGCCAAAGTGCGCGTACAGGGCTGCCCCCAACGCTCCTCCCGCATCCCCAGCGGCAGGTTGAACCCATATGTTCTCAAACTGCCCATCTTGATATATCTTCCCGTTGGCAACACAATTTAAGGCAACTCCACCTGCCAAACAAAGATTTCTAACTTTGGTTTGCTTATATAGAGACCTCGTCAATTTAAGCATTATTTCCTCAGTCACCACCTGCAAAGACGAGGCAACATCCATGTGAAACTGAGTGAGCTCTTGCTCAGGAGTTCTGTTCGGGTGCTCGAAAAGATCGTTGAATAGAGGAGATGTCATCGTCAATCCACCACAATAATCGAAGTACTTCATATCCAACCTAAACGAGCCATCATCTTTCACATCTATCAAATTATCCAAAATTAAAGATGTGTATTTTGGCGCGCCATAAGGGGCGAGACCCATAACCTTGTATTCACCAGAATTTACTTTGAACCCTAAATAATAGGTGAATGCCGAATAAAGAAGACCCAGCGAGTGGGGAAAATGTATCTCCTGCAGAATCTCTATTTGATTATCACGCCCAACAGAAGCACTAGCCGTTGTCCATTCTCCTACACCATCGACAGTAAGAATACAGGCTTCCTGGAAAGGGGAAGGATAGAATGCACTCGCAGCATGACTTAGATGATGCTCAGAAAATAACAATTTCGACTCATCAAAGTCACTAGCAGATACTTCCCGAATATTTTGCAAAATTAAATTTTTTTGAAAAAGTTTTTCACCCACCCAAATCGGTATTGCTTTTGCAAAACTCTTGTATCCCGCGGGTGTTATTGACAAATAGGTTTCTAAAATACGTTCAAATTTAATGAAGGGTTTCTCAAAAAAAACAAAGTGATCGACTTCGTTGACAGTAATTCCACCGGACTGTAGACAACTTCTCAATGCTTCCTTTGGAAAAGATGAATCGTGCTTTATCCGAGTAAAGCGCTCTTCTTGAGCTGCAGATACTATTACGCCATCCCTCACTAAACATGCGGCGCTATCGTGAAAAAAACTAGATATGCCAATAATATTCATCTTAAAAAATAGTATAGATAAAGGGCGCTATAGCTGTTCCTTGAGTCAATACTATTAAACCACCAAACAAAATAAACACGATTAGTAAAGGGGCCAACCAAAATTTCTTTCTTACTTTCATGAACAACCACAGTTCTTTTATCAGTGATAACATTTTTTTTCTCCGCAAAAGCGCCTCTTATTTAAAACTGATTTTTAAAGGTCTTATTAATCCCAGCGCCACAACCATCATCGCGTCGAATCCAGTATGAAGTAGCTTTTTCTTCAAACTTTCTTCGAAGGGGATCCTTATTAAAACATTTTAGTAACAATCCGATGGGAAAAAACAACAAAAAGAATATAAGTGTCATCAAAATTGGATTTACAATGTAAAAATGTAGAAAGAAACCAAACTTAAGCCACATTTTATTAAAAGGCGACAGTAAATTAGGTGCAAGGGTAGCAAAAAGCAAGGTTACCCCAGCTAGTAGACCAAACAACACAATTCCTCGACTCCAATCCACATACCAGCAATACGCCGTTATCAAAAGGAAAACGATGGTAAATACCCAACCAAATCCACGATCAGTTCCTATTTTAACAGTTGAATATTTTTTAATTTCTTCCATAAACCTGTCTCGAATTTAATTCACATCACAGAGATCATCTTTTAGTAAGATATCTAATTCCACTTCAGGTTTCAAAACCTCTAAAACCAAATCTTGAGAATTTGTGCATTCCTTACTGCTACTTATTCTAACAATCTGATTTCTATCAATTTCTGAGAAAAAATAATATCCATCCCTATCCGATAATGTAGAAATTATTCTGCCTTTCTCATCGTGTAATTGTACCATAACATCAACAACACCCAAGCCATTCTCGTTCTCTATCCTTCCTGAAATGGGCACCTGCTTTAGAAAAGAGGTTCCACTCGGCCGGTATGCTCGCAACATTATATCAGTGAGGCGATCACCTGCCTCTGCTTCAAGGAGGCCAACCCTCACTCGCTTGACCTTGCCAAGCGGGAGACCGAGCCTGCCCTCAAAAACGCCTGGTCTCCACAGTGCCGAGTGCGTGGATAATACGAAATTGGATTCCAAACTATCTTTCCTGGCCTGAATTCGCCAACCTGAACTGGCATTCAAAGCTGGAAAATCGCCAATTACTTTATCCTCTTCTAGGATAGATATTGTTTGCCCGTCCTCCATCTCAATCTCAAAAAAAACATTCTTAATTTTGTCTTTATTTTTGGTATATTTAACTCCTAAAGATTCAACATTGTACAACCAGAGATCGTTCGGGAAAAAATCTAGCTCGACCCTTCCACCAACCTCTACTATTAGTTCCGGTAAATGATTAAATTCATGAGTCCACCCCACTCCCTTTTTCAAAACCTTGCCTTTTGATTTTAATGGAACTAAACCAATTACAGATGTCGGGGTAGAATTATCAACTATTGTGATAGATTCTCTGCCAGTTTGATCTTCGGCGTTCCTTACAAAATACATTACCTCAGTATCATCCACAAATAATCTGGCAGTATGAGCGTCATCCACATAAACAGTTATACCAGCCAATTCGTCGGGATTGAATTTATCCCGTGGGATCAACTTACCTGTGATCGGATCAAGATAGCTTCTAATCCGCACGACATTATTGTCTACTCGAAGGTTTTCTCGGATATGTTCTACATTGGTCCTATACTTTGCAACAACATTTACTGAGGGCACCCAAGTCCTCTTAGAAAAAGGAATAGAATTATCGAAATTGTATTGGTGATTCATTAAGTCCTTAAAAAGCTCGGTTGTTGTACCATTGAACATCTTGTCGCCGCTCCCTAACGTCGGTGTGCCGATATGAGTGTAGTAAACAATTTCTACGTTTTCTCCCGACTCTATTTTAGCCAGTCCAATCGCCAATAACATACCCAAATCTGAGGCTTGGTCACCGTAACACCCACGACTTGTCCGTATTAACTCATTAAAGTTTTTTATCCTCGGATAGCTCAAGACAAGTGAACGCAATTCCGGATCACCCCAATCCTTCTTCCTTAAATCACAACTGTAGGGGCCGTGCGTCCGAGAGAACATGTAAAACCCCGGATAGTAACTTTCCAAAGAATTTCTTTTGGGCTCGTACCAAGAATTGTTTTCGTTGTCGATAATGGCATCAACCCCATTTCCTTTGTTCCCATAGGACCAAATGTACTCTACACCTAGTTCAGATAAGAAATCAGCGATGTATGCATAACCGCCTTTTTCCTGGGCTCTACCACCTAAATCCGACGGCTTGTAATAAGAGCTAGTGCTAAAAGTTGGATAAATACCAAATATGGGATTAAAATTCTGGGCAAAATCAAATCCCCCATGAGAAGTGTAAACGCGGGGACCTATCCCCAGAGCTCGCATGTAGCCAAGGGAGGACTCAACAGCCATTCTAGAATAATTATTAAGTTCAATTTTTCTTAGCCGCACCATACAAGTTTCTGAGCAAGAGTCAGAGGATACACCAATCATCACTATATCTTTTAGAGAAAAATGATCGTTTTTATTTATCTCTAAAATAAATTCTACTTCTTCATCAGAACCTAAACCAGATTTACCCCCAAAATACCGTTGTTGATAACGTTGATTTTTAAAACTTCTTGTATCAAGTGATATCGACCTCAAAGGTTCGCCATACTGGACATGAATCATCAAGTCATTTGGTGGCTGCGCATCAAAATAGAGCCTTAATGAATTTTCGCCAATATAGTGAAAATCCTTCTGATCCTTTGGTGGATATTTGAATTTCACAAATTTTACCGTATTCGAAATCCCATCCTGCGAATGAAATTCCTCCACAAAAGTCCGGGAAGAACCACTTTGCCAGCTATGGAAAGTATCAATGTTACCACGATGCCATTGTCTTAAAAGAATAATGAAATGCGGTACAGAGGTTTCGAACCGGTTTCGATTAAAATTCATGTCAAAATCGAGAAAATTTGAATTCCATACATTGTTCTCACTGAGCACCCAGACGCTGTCGGAAATTGGCAAGCCGAGTTCTTGATTCAAAAACCTATGCAACTTAACGCCTTTAGCTGGTGTCTGCATATCAACATCACTGGCGAGAGTTAAAATGTTTGAAAAGGGATAAGGATATTTTCTAACGACATCTAAAGCGAAAGAAACAGGAGCTATCTGCAACCAAAATAAGAATAATACCAACCATGAAACATTAGAATGATTACAAAACAAGGTAAGCTCCTAGGTATCAATTGCAATGGTCTTTCGCGGATGATTATAACTCGATATCTTTCTTTTAAAAAGAAGCCAACTTCCAGCATATCTGATCTACATATTGAATAACATCCTGGAGAACAAACCAATCAACCCGATGTTGTAGAAAATAGGTCTCCCTCCCCTTCGGCAAATAAAGGGAAGGCCTATCGGAAATAATCCTCTGATCTCCATAGAGGATCTCTGAGAGCACTTCTCTTTCTACTGATTTGGGTATTCAATTAAGATTAAACGATCACCATGATCCTCGTTAGGATCTTAGAATCGATTCTTGTATGACACACTCAAAACTCTTAAGGAAGAGTTAAAATATTCTCTTATCTGTGGTCTACTCAGCGTCTACTATTAACTTGTCGAGTAAACAAATTAAGAGCTAAGTAGATAATAAGATTAATATTTAGTGAGATCGGATACCATTTTCATGTCATTACAAATGAAATAGACTAGAGATTCAAAGGAAATATATCTATCTCGGAAGACAAAGATGCATTTTATCGCAGAAGAAAAGAAAGCTCTGCTAGCAGTTAAAGGCGTGGGTCCCGTCGTTTTAAAGCGATTCGAAGAAATCGGAATCTACTCTTTGGAAGAGTTGGGTAAATACGCACCTGAAGACATCGCAGAAATGGTAGCTAACATGCTAGGCAGCACATGTTGGAAGAATAGCCCTCAATCTCTAAAAGCTATCAATTTAGCAATTGAGTTAGCCCGAAAAAAACCTGAATGAACCAAGAATCCAAGTCTCCCTAGAAAATTAGGCAAGCCTATAACCTTGGACTTATCTCCCGCTTGTTAAGCTAGATACACTAAATAGCTTTCTCACCTCTCGAACCTTTACTTGAGGGTAAGCTGTTTCCCTTGTTACTCCTCCTAAACTAGCAATATCGTCTCGCAAATTAATCACGTTAGTGCTTCGAAAGTTTGGGACAGAGTCTCCTAGCACATTTTTGCCTTTACTATCTCCCCTACCATAAACGACGCTTATAACCTTAAACAATTTTTCCGATCGGTCAAAAATCAAGGACATTGCCACTGAATAAGTTTGTTCATCAATGAACAATATTCTGCGACTAAAAGGATGCCCCTTCCATTTTGGTTTAGCCTCTACAACAAAGCACTTTCTTAATTGCCATCGATCAAGAGGAATGGTACTCATTCTTCCATGGTACTGCGAGACCTCATGTTTCGAATTTGGGATCCGAAGAACGACCTTCTGGCCTAAAAGCCGCCAATCATTGTCTAGCACCAAACCAGAGAACCCTTCAAAATCATCAAATGTCATCTCAGAACCAACCCAACTATCAGCTCTCTCTTTTGCAGATAGGCGCCTAACTCTGCGCTCAGTGGGCAAATAAGAGTTAACTTGATCATCTACATAAGGGGTAACCGCCCTCTCTATAACAAATTTCATTCCGGCTAAATCAGTAGGAGAGGTCATCTCTACAAATTCCTTATATAGGAGCTCATCGCTACCATCAATTTTTAGCCTGTAATTTGTGCTAGGGCTAGTAACTATATTCGAGAAATATACCCTATGATAGAAAACACCGACATGTCGAAACACATGACCACCTCCATGCATATTGGCTAGCCTCTTACCAGACAACGCATCACCACTAGTTTTCACAAAAGCCATGATATTTTGATTTCGTGAGCCATGGTTTTGCCATCTAAAAACCCTATTCCAGGCCACCATATGTCCTGCTTCTCGGGCCGAGTCATTCATCAAAATCTGATCTTTTGTAAAAGGTTGTCCTGCAACGTGGCTTTCTAAAACCCCATCCTCAGAGATAGTAGATAAACCAGAATATTTTTGGCTTGTCTTTGAATAAACGATGGGAGGAAGGTAGATCGCTGTTGGCTCGATTTCAATTGACAATGCCTCGAAATCAAGTTCTTTCAAATAACCAGGAGGGATATATCTAGAAATAGCCTTAAGTTGAGGTTGTCCATAGATGCCAGGAGCTAGGCCATCTTCAGGTGCATCTGAGTTTTTTTGCATCCAATCTAGTACTGACTCGAGGTTCGAGCTGTGTACATTTTGGGCAAAAACAAGAAAAAGAAAAGTAGCCAAAACTATGCGCATATTTTTAAACCTCTTACTTAAATCATATCATTTGATTGATATTTAAACTTAACCATTTTTTTCTATTTTCCCAGTAAAGGTGTGTTATATACTGAATTTCACTGATCAGCTTACTCTTTAAGAAGGGGAAATTAAATTGTTTGATACGAAAATAGCGATTATACTTTTGGACGAATTAGAGGTGTGGCAAAAGCTTAACGTCACAGCTTTTTTAGTGAGCGGAATCATTGGGAGGCATCCAGAACTAATCGGAAAAGAATACCTCGACAAAACTGCTAATAGCTACCTAGCATTGAGTCAACAACCGGCAGTGATTTTAGAAGCTGACACCACTAAAATAGGAAAAATCCATGAGCGCATCATTAGTCGCTCTATAGCATCTGCTCTTTATATCCGAGATATGTTCTCAACTTACAACGACGATGATAATAGAAATACTGTCTTAAAATATGATTCCAGTGAATTGCCATTAGTGGGAATTGCTATCAGAGAAGAAAGGAAGCTAGTAGATAAAGTAACTAAAGGCGCCAAACTTCACCCATAATTGTCAATCTAATCTCCATCATAAAGGTTGTATTGTAAGAAAATTATTGATAGGGCGAGCTAGTTAGTGCCCCCTCCCAGAAATAAAGGGAAGACCTATCGTTCTCCTCCGCGCTCAACCACATTTCAAATATCACAAAATGCTTCATATACACTCGTATAATTAGCAGCTATTGTTGAAAGCCAGTATATCTCCTCGGCACGCGTGACTAACTCAGAAGAGTCTTCAAGCATATCTTTCACAAACACCCAATGTTTGTCTGCTTCTTCAAGTAATTCGGCTACTGCAATAAACATTTCATGACAATTTTTCTGAAGTAGAAAAAGAGCAGCTTTTCCGCTGGCATAGTTTAAACATCTCCATTTTTGAAGCGGCTTGGAGACATAAGAGGCACAAGCGGATAACTCAAGGCTATTGGAACGAAGTTACAGAATCTTGTGGTTCTAAAAAACCAGATTTAACCAACCCGTTCTATCCTTTAAAAAAAGAAGAACCCCAGAAAAACTAAAACAGTTCCCTCTCCTGAATTATCAAGGGGGTAGGATTACATATTGGGTTATCAATCCAGGATCCCACCCCTTTACAATTCTATTATTTCATCATAGGAAAAATACTTATTGAGCTGATTTTATAAGTCGTCATCAACTCTATTATACAAGGTCAACTCTTCAGCAAACTTAAGAACCAATCTACCGATATCGCTGCACGAATTATATTCTAACCATTAGCTATTCGAATTAGCTAACTCGGGAATAGAAAACTGTCATTAACACTAGGACTCAAAACCTTTTTCAAATACGAGTAAAACGCTCGAACCTATCGTCCATAAACCCAGAGTCAAAGCAAGCAGTAACCATCGGAACAATATAATTACAAGATTGACTTCATCCTGATGAATCATATGTAAGTTCCAACCGAGTTCATTCATTTCTTCCACTTTCGATTGTAATTTACCTTTGGAGCTACCCAATAATACTCCCAGCAATCCACCAGAATAAGTAAGTCTTTCGACTTTATTTTTCTTGACCATTTTTGTTATCTCCTCAATAATAAAAAACACTTCAAAGGCCAAATTTATATAACATTACTCCCTTTTAAGGGATTTTTAGTCTTCAACCTCTACCTATTTTAGGTTATTTCTATCAGATAAAGCGGAACGTACAAACAGATTAATTATCTGTAATCTTTATACAATCTATTCGCAACACTAGCTACGATAACCTATTGTTTGTATGAATTAAAACAAGGATTAACTATGAAAAGTTCCGCCCAATTAAAAAGGTATTTGACCACAATAACATCGATTTTTCTGCTAGGAACATCTATAGCCGTAGCCCATCCTGATCCCTCGGAAACTCTATCTCGACCTCTAGACAAAAGATTCAAAACAACTGATGCCAATTCAGATGGGCTGATATCTAAAGAAGAATTCCAAATCATGCAGAAACGTCGACTCGAAAAATTTTTCGCCAAAGCTGATCTGAACAATGACAATCATTTATCTAAAGAGGAAATGAGAAAACTTTTTAAAGAGAGAGTTTTCTAGGGAGGTAGCCGCAATCAGTAGCATTAATAGCCAATCATCAGACATACGGTATCGATATGATGACCGAAACACTCGCCACTGTCGGCTTTGACCTAGCCTTTAAGCGAACCCAAGAAACAGAGGCAGACATATAAGGACTGCCTTTGACGGCAGGCGCGGGATTTAACCCTCTTGCGAGTCTCGATGTCTGGAAAAAAAGCAAGAGAAAGGAAATAGTCTTAATCTAGAATTCTTAGCCTCCCACCCTTTGGGAAGCAATCGACGCAAGGTCATTGCTCGCCAGTTGTCGACTCCTATCAAGTTATATACCCAAACTAAAAGGAAGCCACGTTGTCAGTTTTTATCAATATCGAATCGTAAATATTCTCTGTTTATTGGCTGTATATTGGAAAAAAAGATATGGAGAAACGCTTTTCCATGATTTAGAGTGAGGAATCCAAGGTCCCCCTCCCCTTCGGCAAATAAAGGGAAGACCGATCGGGAAAAGTTCTTAGATTGCTAACTACATCTTATCAAAAGCTTTCCTTATTTCTTTTACAAATTCCTCAGGTTTTTCTAGAGCTGCAAAGTGACCTCCTTCGGTCAGTTGGTTGTAATAGACTAGATTTTTATATCTCTCTCTGCACCAACGCTCTGAGGCCCTGAATATTTCTTTAGGAAAGACACTTATCCCCGTCGGAATTAAAACTTCTTCATTAGAAGTTAGTACTTTGTTGAAACTTTCCCAATAAATACGAGCTGATGAAGCCCCGGCTTTTGAAAACCAATAAAAAGAAATATTGTCAAATAGATGTTTTCTGGTCACTGCATTTTCTAAATTCCCACGACAGTCCGTCCATCGCCAAAATTTATCAATGATCCAAGTAGCTTGAGCGACGGGAGAGTCTACCAAACCATAACCAATAGTTTGAGGTTTTGTACTTTGTATCTTGCTATAGCCAGAGTCCGATTGCATATAATAATCAACCCCCCTCAAGGCTTCTTTTTCGAAGCCGGTCATATTCTCTTTAGCACCCTCACTAGGGTGGACTAAAGCCATATTTAGGTGTAGTCCCTTACAGGCATGACTTTGGCTAATACCAATTTGGGTAGTAATAGCAGAACCCCAGTCTCCTCCTTGCGCGTAATATGAGTCATACCCTAATCGTTTCATCAACTCAGTCCACGCTGAAGCAACCTTCTCAATACCCCAGCCATTGACGGAAGGCTTTTCAGCAAACCCAAATCCAGGAATGGAGGGCAAAACAAGATGAAACGCATCTTTCTCACTTCCGCCGTTTTCGACAGGGTTCACCAAAGGCTCGATAACGTTGACAAATTCGATTACAGAACCCGGCCAACCATGGGTCAAAATTAGTGGTTTTGCCTCTTCATGTTTGGACTTTAAGTGTATAAAAGCTATTTCTTGATTGTCTATAACTGTAGAGAAATGAGGTAGCCCGTTAAGGTAGGATTCACATTCTCTCCAATTATAATCTTTTCGCCAATAATCCATTAAGTAAACAGCATAATCTAAGGGCACCCCTTGCTCCCACCCGCTTAATGTCGCTTGCTCAGGCCAACGTGCATTTTTCAAACGCGCCTTCAAGTCATCAATTTCTTCATCAGATACCTTAATTTTAAATGGACTAATACCAGACATAATTCGTCTCCCCAAATTTGCTCCTAACGAGTGGCTATTTTTTTCTGCTTTATCTTCTACCTATATGGAGGTATCAATCAATATTAATTCTTAATTATTCTCTATTTGATTAGGCAAAGACATCACGCTCAACGAACTTTCCCAATTGAAAGACAAACACCTCGACTGTTACTGAGCACCGCCACCCTTTCACGGTGATATGCTTATTAAAGAAACAATCTGAGCCTCAGAGACTAAAAATTTAGCTGGCTGAAGCCAGTTTTTAAAGTGCTGATATCTCATGGCGATATCATCTACAGTAAAAAAGATATTACAGCTAACGTGCTTGTGGAGTATTGATTTGAATAGCTTTGGTAGTTTTAGAGCAGAAGGCTGAAACCCCTGTGTCGGCAGTTCGATTCTGTCCCTAACCACCACTTCAGACCTTCGTATGACCTACATTTTCCCTGTGCATCTTGTAATATAATCTTATGAGGAAAACGAGATGCGCAGACAGATTACCAAGAATCCCAATGAATAACCGAATCGATAGGATCCCTTTTCCCTAATTTGAAATCAGTGCCCTTTGTGTATGCTACTGGCATCAAACATGCCTGCATGATCTTGTCGTAGGGGATTCCTATTATCTCTGCCGCTTGCTCCTCAAAGAAAAGATGAAGAGAAGTCCAACATGTGCCTAAACCACGAGCACGAGCAGCCAACATGAAGTTCCAAGTGGCTGGCGCGATTGATCCCCATTGTGCACTTTGTAATAAAATATTGGGCGTATCACCCCAACCCTCAGCCTGCTTAGAGGAGTCAGTCCGGCCCTCAATACAAGGAATAACATGAACCGGGGCTTCTTGAAAATACATGTTAAGATATTGAGCAGACTCTTCAATTTTTTCCTGCATCCGGTTACGTTTAGGATCTTCATATTCCAAGTTTGGTGTAGCAGACGGTAACGTTACGTAAATTTCTCTTCCCTTTCTGTAAAGGTCTGCTAAAGCACGACGTTTCTCTACCTCAGTGACCACCACAAAGTGCCAATTCTGAAGATTAGAGGGTGTAGGCGCCTGTATTGCTATCTCTATGCATTGTTGAATAGTCTCTCTTTCTACTGGTTTTGAGAAATCTAATCGTTTCCTTACAGACCGCGTGGTAGTTAAAAGTTCATCTAGTCCAAGTGGTAAGATAGCAGTCATACAGTCACTCCAATTGGTTAGGCAGAATTATAAAACACCTTAGTACTAAATTCGGTAGATTGTAAAGGAGAAGGGTTTGTTTCCAAGTCCTATGAAAACTAATCAATGGAATTGAGATCCCTCTCCGCTAAAGGAAATAAAGGGACGACCTATCGGACACCGTTTTCATATCACTACAAATGAAATAAAATAGTAATTCCATAGAAATATAGCTGTCCTCAACCTCATGTGATCTAAAAAAATGATTAAACTCATCGTAGCAATTGCAGTCCTATCATTGGTGTTCTTTCTTATCAAAAATGTTCCGCCAGAAACTGGAAAAAAAATACAACTGCTGATTATCGGCGTCTCTGTGTTTGGTTTAGCATTTTTAGTTTTGCCTAGATTAGGCTTAAACCCTCTAATCGTTTTACAGAAAATAATACAATTATTGCCCTTCTTAAAAGGGATTATTCCTCTTTAATAGGAAGCTACCTGCTCTCCAGAAATATGGGAAGGGTGGAATTATATATAGAGCTTGCGATCCGGGCGCCTGAAATGGATTTCCTTTTCTTCAATGACTTCAAATAGGACTATTTCTTTGCAGGCCTACCTTCCCTTCTATCAATTTTGCAAAAGCTAGTAGGCGATCCTCTTCTCTTGGTTTACCCAAGATCTGAATCCCAACTGGCAACCCATCACTAGAAAAACCAATGGGTAAAGAAATGACTGGGCATGAGGTCAATGTTAAAGCAAATGTAATAGCAAACCAGTCGATATATGTCTTGCATTGGATACCGTCTATTTCAGTAACAAATGGCGTCTTTATATCAAACGGAAGAACAGAAGAAGCTGGACAAATTAAAAAATCAAAATCCTTAAAAAACCCTGTCATTCTTCTATATAGATTTTGTCTCATGTTCTCTGCTGAGATTATTTGCTCATTATTTACTTCAAATCCGACCTCTATGTTTTTTATAATATCCAATTGGATGTCATTTCTTTTAGACTTTAAGAGATCTCCCATCATATAGGCCAATAGAAGCCCCCGAAGAGTATGAAAGGCTTCTGGAGCCCCAGTAAAATCTGGAATTTCATCCCCTACCTCTACACCCAAATTTTTCAGATAAGGTAAAACATTTCGGACTGTAGACCTAACTTCTCGCTCAACCGGAACAATCCCTAAATCCTCTGTGAAAGCTACTTTAGCAGGAAGTTCGAACTGGTCCAAAGAATCTACAAACGAGCGACAACTGTGCTGAAAAGATAAAGGGTCTGATTCACAAAAGCCTGCCCCGGCGTCAAGCATTAGAGCGATATCAGTTACACATTTTCCTAGCGGACCTTCGACCCAAAGAGCGTCAAAACTATGATATCTTGCTCCCCGAGGCACAACGCCAACACTAGGCCTTAAACCGACAATATTGTTAAAGCCAGCAGGAGTCCTAAGACTGCCTCCCAAATCATTCCCCGTAGCCAACCACACTTGATTAGTTGCCAAAGCCACCGAAGAACCTCCTGAAGATCCTCCTGCCACTTTTTCTAGGTTAAAAGGATTTCGCGTGACGCCGTATACAGGATTGAAAGTATGTCCACCCGCCCACTCTGGAACATTTGACTTTGCAACAGGAATAGCGCCATTATCCTTTAAGCGCTGAACAGTAGCATCAGATACTACAGGAATATTCTTTTCAAAAATCCTAGACCCATAAGTAGTCGCAATACCTTCTACATCATTATAATCTTTAACGGCTATGGGCAACCCAAATAAACTTTTTTTATTTTTTCTTTCTTTTTTTAAGTCGATTTCATCAGCTCTATTTAAAGCCTTATCGTAAAAAGTCAAAGGCAAGGCATTTACATACCGGTCAACATCTTCATGCCTTTCCCTAGAAGCCTCAATTACTTCCTTAATAGATATTTCACCGCTTTTTAACATCGCAACTATTTCATAAGCGAACTTTTCGGTCAGGTCTTCTGCCATTTTTCAATTCTCTTTTAAGCCTACTAGGAAAAGCTTCAAAAATCTTTTGTAGATATTTATATTCTTCCATTAGACACGGTTTTATTACGACTCTTAATTAAGCAGACACATTACTTATTTTCAAGTGAAATCGATTCTTTAAATTAACTACTTATTTAGAGAAAAACTAATTAATTTGCCAAAATAACTAATTAGATAATATGGTGGGAAAAGAGATATTTACAAAACCGATGAGTTGGCGCAAATAAACTAGTAATTTATTTATTTAACACCGGAGCAGGTTTGGACTATAATTTCGATAGAATTTCAGGTTGGCAGCATGGGGCTGTTAGCTTTGTATTTAAATTATTTTCTGCCTCAAATTATCCAACACGTTTTTCAACCTTACTAAAGATGATTTAAGCAGTCTTAATTTCAAATCTACAGTGACTCTTAAATTCAAAACAATTTTAATAAACATATTTCTAACCCTGAGCAGTCTTCTACTCATAGGGTTTATATTAGAATATCAATTCCAATCCGAGAGAAATAAATTCGAGACTACCTGGCCTGCAAAGCATTACAAAGGCATTGGCTGGCATTTCGAACCTGGGAAAACAGCAAGATGGACTAACCACTCCAGCTATTGGCAGGAAACGACGGTGAATGAGCTAGGGTTTCTGGATCGGCCTGGAGTTAAGAGCCGCCATTCTGCAGACCTTTGCAACATCATCTTTCTTGGAGATTCTTTTGTCGAAGCAGCCCAGATTCCTATTGCAAAAAAAGCTCATGTGGTACTAGAGAGGTTAGCAGAAGAGTCAACTGTTTTAGAACAAATAAGAACATCAGCGTTCGCCTATTCTGGCACGGGACAGGTCACTCAAAGACCATTCTTTGATAAATATATCATTCCACTAAAACCAGATGTTCTGGTCATGGTCGTTGTCAGCAATGATTTAAGCGACAATTCCTCCATTCTTACAAGTATTAGAAATGGCTGGCATCCTGAATTTTCTCCCAGGCCATTTTACAAAAGAAATGATAATAACCAGCTTGAATATAATTTAGATCACCCAGATTGGGCAGCTAATCTCCTGCGAGAGCCCAAGTCATCATTCATCAAAAATTTAGCAATATGGAAAAAATTTGGTGTTAATTTTACAACCATACACAACATCGCCGACCCTATCATTGAGTCCAGGGTAAAGCAGGTAATTAATTTTGATTTAGGTAATCACATTATAGATGGAATAGAAGAGATAAAAACTCATCTGGATATTGATCATCGCTTTCGACATCAACCAGTCGATTTGGAAGCAGTAGCTGTAACCAAACATGCATTTAATTATTACAAAAGAATTTCAGAGGAAATGGGAACAGAAATAATAATAGTCTACAATTACGACATCGTTGGAGACAAATCAAACACAATAATCGTAAACCAAGCAAATCAACGACGCCAGATATTTTCAGAAATAGGTAACGATTTAAAAATCCCGATTATTTTCATGGATGATGGAGAATTCATTTCAAGAGAGGAAACAGAAAAGGTGCTCTTAAAGAATGACGGGCATTGGAGCATTCACGGCCATAGTGAGGTAGCAAAAAAATTACTTTCCTTTCTTTTGCGAAATAAGGAATTTTGCCAAAATCGAAAAATATGAACACTTATTTTTTATAAAAAGGGAGGAATATAGTGTTTGACAAAAAAATCGCAATCATACTTTTGGATGAATTATAGGCGTGTTAAAAGCTTAACGTCACGGCCTCTTAGTGAGCGAAACCATGGTGAAGCACCCGGATCTCATCGGAAAAGAATACCATGACTAATCTGCTAATGGCTACCTAACATTGAGTCAACAACGGCCGGTTGTTCAAGAAACTAATACTCCTAAGATGGACAAAATACATTAGCGCATTCTTAGTCGCTCTTTAGCTTCCGCTCTCTGTATCCGAGACATGTTCTCAACTTATAACGACGATGAAAATAGAAGTACTGTATTAAAACATAACTCCAGTGAATTACCCTCAGAGAAGAAAAGAAAATAATGGCTAACGCAGCTACAGGCGCCAAACTTCACCTGCAATCTCAACATCATCTAAAACTTAAAGGTTGGATTGCAGAAGCATTCTATTTAGGGTAAGTGATCCAGTGCTTCCTTCGAGAAAAACGGAAATTTTCAAGAGGACATTTTTCAATTTATTTTTATTCCTTAGCGTAAATGTAACACTTAATACGTTACACTTAATACGTTACACTTAAGAAATTATTTGTGCGGAGAAATAAGCATGGCTGAAATCGATCAACCTCTCTCTGAAGCGATACTGGGATTCGACCCTAACGAGCTCAGCCGGCGCTATGCAAAAGAGCGAGAAAAGCGCATTCGTCCAGACGCCGAAGCCCAATACCTTCAGATATCAAATGATTCTCCATTCTCCAACAAATACTTAGAGGATGATCCTTACAGCGAAAAACTTGAGCGTGCACCATTGAAGGATCAACGAGAAATTATTTTAGTTGGCGGCGGTTGGGTTGGTTTGCTTACCGCTGCTCGATTGATCGAGGCTGGTGTCCGTGATATCCGCATAATCGAAAGTGGTAGTGACTTTGGCGGCACCTGGTATTGGAATCGTTATCCTGGAGCTCAGTGTGATATTGAGTCCTATAGTTATCTGCCGCTTCTGGAGGAAACTGGATACATACCAAAACTTAGATTTTCTTATGCGTCTGAAATATACCAGCACGCGCAACGAATCGGCAAACATTTCGATCTGTACAAAGATGCGATATTTCAAACCTGGGTGACCGAGTTGCGCTGGCTGGAAGACGAGTCGATGTGGCTAGTATCAACTAACCGCGGAGATGAGATGCGTGCTCGTCATATTTGCCTTGGCACCGGACCGGCAAACCGGCCGCGGTTACCCGGAATACCAGGTGTTGAAAAATTCAAAGGACATTCTTTTCACACATGTCGTTGGGACTATAAATACACAGGTGGTAATTCGGAAGGAGGGCTTATAGGTTTAGCTGATAAAACTGTCGGCATTATTGGGACAGGCGCGACAGCAGTGCAGTGCATTCCTGCCTTAGGTGAGGGGGCGAAGCAACTCTTTGTTTTTCAACGCACGCCGTCATCAGTAGACACTCGTAATAATAAAGAAACTGATCAGAAATGGGCAAAAAGTCTCAAGCCCGGATGGCAGAAAGAACGACAAAGGAAATTCGGTGAAGCGTTTCTAGGTCGCTCGATTGATCCGGCTTTCATTGACGATGGCTGGACCCGATTGACGCGTAATCTGCTTGATTTGGCCGACAAGGCTAACGGCAAAATCGACGGTCTCATGCAGCTAGCTGATTTTAAAACAATGGAGGAAATTAGAAGTCTTGTCGACGATAACGTTGAAAATCCTGAAGTCGCTGGGAAATTAAAAGCGTACTATAACCAGTTCTGTAAAAGACCGACTTTTAATGACTTTTACCTTGATACCTTTAATCGTTCAAACGTTGAACTTGTCGATGTAAGCTCCACGAAAGGTGTAGAAGCTATAAATGCAACAGGGATCATAGCTAACGGTAAGGAATACAAAGTAGACTGTATAATTTATGCCAGCGGTTTCGAAATTACTTCGAGCTATGAGAGGCGGTTAGGTATTCCAATCTTCGGTATTAACGGCAAATCGATTTACGAACATTGGCAAGACGGCATGCGCACAATGCATGGGCTGATGGTAAACGGCTTTCCGAATTTGTATTTATGCGGTGGCGGGTTTGTGTTTCAGTTAGGGGCTAACTACGCCCATGGCATCGATATACAGGCAAGCCACGTAGCTTACACAATTAGTCAATTACGCAATCGTGGCATCAAATCCGCAAACGTTTCTATTGATGCCGAAGAGCGCTGGATAGCAGATCAACTCCAAGCTAGCGGTGACGGGCTCTTTCTCGGAGGATCACCGGACACGTGCACACCAGGATATTATAATCAGGAAGGTACCGCCAAGCGCTACCGCAATGTTAGGCTGGAGACCTACGGTAAAGGCGTTGGTGCTTACATTAAACTGCTGCGCCAATGGCGCGAAAATGATGACCTGCATGGCCTAGACTTAAATTAGGTTCAGAGATAGATGCTATGGGGAGTGCTTTACCGACATTCCGACAACTATTTTTCCTCACAAGCCTTTCTGCGAGTGACACCCTCAAAAGTTGTGATTCACCATTAAAACCTAACCACAGCAGAATTGTTTGCAAAGTTGTCAATGTAGGCCTATTTCTGGAGAAAAACGGAAATTTATCGAAAATTTGTAAGGCAACCCATCCATCTGAAGACCCTACCCCAAATCCTTTTGTCAATTACGTGGGGTTTAGATAAGTAATTAAATAGCGGTACCGTTATCCATTATCCAGTTAATCATAGGCTGCATATGGTTTGCTAAAGGTTCTGCCTTGATAGCTTCTATATTATCCAGATAGACCTTTCGGTGACTAATCTTCCAATACCTATCCGCTAAAACTACGGTACTTTCATACCAACCAGAGGCAAACACATAAACGGACTCAGGCCTACTCAATGTCCCACTCAAAACACACTTATGCCGTGCATTGTTTCCATCTTGAAACTCCGTAACATGGTTTGTCATAACATGGCGAGTACCAGGTAAAAGGCGGATATGCGCTTTCGCAAATACGATCAGTTGCTCATGTCCCACAAAGCCTACACCTTGCTCATCTTCACCAGCGACTTCGAACATCCCATCGGTAGTGAAACAATCGACCCACCCAGCGGCGTCATAATTATCAATAGTATGGGCGTATCGCGCAAATAGCTCCTCAATGGCAAAACGAGCTTGAACTTCCCCGATCTTATCCATCACTCTTCCTCCCTTTTTATAATTTAGACTTGCGTACAGCTTTAACAATCCATAAACCAACCCATTCCTGTTTAAAAAAGAACAAATCTTGAGTCATCATCCGGAAGAGTTCCTTGCTCTTAATCCGCTCTCTTTTAATCTCCAAATCAGAAGTTTGATCCGATCTTGACCAAAAAAAGGTTCTCCTTTAAACACCATGAGAGGAGTTCCGCTATGGCCTGCCTTCTCTTGAGCAGCTTCATTCTTTGCAATTGCAGCATCAATTCGATCAACATCCGTTTCGGCTCGTTCCAATAACGTTTTCCCATCCAAACCAGCACGATTTATCGCTCTTGACAGATGATCACCCTCATGCCAATTATCGGTAGACCCATCCCAAAGCATTCTAACCACATGGTTTAAAAACTCCATGCCTTTGCCGGCTTGAGTTGCCAACTCTGCTGCGCGCGTCAAACGATGGATGTAGGGTTGTTGATCCGCCACAACACCAGTCGACAACTCTTGAACAATCGGATCTGGCACAGGCCTTCTAAAAGGCACCTTTAAATACTGACTCCAACGCTGTGTATCTAAGAGGTTATAGGATCGATAGTGCTTTGAAGCCCTAACCTTAAAAAAATCCGGTTGCCTTATGGCAAGTGGGTAGACGACTCGTACTTTTATTTCTACGTCAAAACGTTCTCTAATTTCAAGCAAACGATCTAGGGCAAGATAGCAGTAAGGACTCCGCATGGACCAGAAAAGATAAAAACTGAACTGATTCATGAATCTTATCGCTCTAGCTTACGGTAAGTTGGTTTTTTGCTGTTCAGCGACCATACAAAATCTGGGTACTTCATAGTGTTGATTTTCCAATCAAAATAATGCTGTTCCATATAAAACAGAAAGCCTTATTCTACTTCTACTTTTGTTAAAGGATAGAGATAGACTATAAGATTATAATCTACCCCATCCTAATTTATCTTGAAAACTTAATCGCCTAAATTATATATCGAACCTGTTGCACTCATTGAAGCCAGGTCAAGTGTCCATATGCCGAATATTTTATTACCTTCTGCATCTATACCCATATCCTTAACTTGCCAACTATGGGTATCTTGCCCCTCTTTTTTTATTGTTGTCCAAGCACCTCCAACCGAAAAACTGATGACTTTACCCCCATCCTGAAAAGACAATCCATTGCCGCTTATTGTACCGTCGTTTACGAAAGTGAAAGTGGCCATTACCTCTCCCATAGGACCGACATCTTTTGAATGCAGATGTACTTCATTTTTATTGCTTGAAACTTTTCCAGGCGATACAGTGGCAGTCCAGTCAGTTATTTTTTCTCCAATCAACTGGCCATCGGAAGATGCTCCACTGCACGCCACTAAAAGTAACACCAATAAAACTGATGAATAAAACCATGTTCTTTTTGCTTTCATCGAAAAACCTCCTTTAATATACTTAAAATTTAGGGAATATCATGTTTCAGAATTAAATCATTAAACAGTGATACTCTTCTATTGTTAGCTAGTTTTGCTGAAAACAGCCAATTGGAATATGCTATTCCCTCTATTTAAAAATTGAATACTGTTAAAAAAATCATTTGCCGTTTTAAGCTGGTAAATAATATTATCCAGTTACGCTTATAAAGATAGACTATAAAACTTCTGATGAATGAAATTTTTAAAAGGATTTGGAAACCGACAGGAGCCTATATCGTTGGTTCTCTAGGCTTCATACAGTTAGCCAGCGTCATTTTGGAAAACATTTCAACTGAGAAGGTTTTCGGAAGCAGTTCTGAGGCCGTGATGCAGGCCACCTTTATTTGCGCGTTGATTGGATTACCGATTGTGACAACTGCCGCCTTTTTATTTTCCTATAAAAAACATGAAGTGAAAGGCGATTTCGGAAAAGAAAAAAATCCTAAGTCTAGTGCATATAAACCGAGGATAGCCGTATTTCCGTTCACAAACTTGAATAAGGACCGCGATAGTGGTTTTTTAGTTGACGGTATAGTCGAGGATGTTATTACCGAATTCTCCATGGTGAGAGAAATAGAGATAATTTCTCGCCAAACTTGTTTTAATCTAAAGGATAACAATATTTCCTCTAAGGAATATAAGAACGTTTTTGATTTAGATTACATCGTATCTGGCAGCATTAGAGCAGTCGAGAATAGGATAAGAATTTCAGTCGAGTTAGCCGAGACTGAAAGTGGAAACGTAGTTTGGAGTAATAAATATGACAGAAAAAAGCAAGACATTTTTGATGTTCAAGACGAAATTGTAAGGAAAATTACGATAGCGTTAATCGGAGAGATAGAAATTTCGAGCCTCAAAAGAGCACACCGAAAACCCACTGAAAACATGACATCTTACGAGTTTCTCCTGAAAGGTAAAAATAATCATCATAAATTTACTCAAGAAGCAAATGCTGAAGCCAGAAGAAATCTAGATGCTGCAATAAGTGCTGACCGAAACAACGCTCAAGCTTATGCTTGGAAAGCATGCGTCATTGGTCAAGCCTTAGGGAGAGGTTATTTAGAGATGTCTGATGAAGTTGCGAATGAGGTTCAACACCTGCTCGATACTGCCCTAGAAGTTGATCAAAATGATTTTGAATGTCACAGAATACTTTCTGAAGTCAATCTCTCCATGCATAATTTTGAGCTGGCTTTAGAGAGCGGAAAAAAAGCCTTCAATCTGAACCCAAATGATCCCAGAGTGATATCAGTTTATGGTGAAATATTACTCAGGACCGGAGAATTTGAAGAAGGAATAAAAATGTTAGAAAAGGCATATCAGCTCGAACCAATTCCAGCGGGACAAAACTCGAGCGACAGAAGACTTAGTGCACTATTTTTCGGCTATTCTCTAATACAAGATTTCGAAAAATGTCAGTCGCTGATAGGGAAAATAGTAAGCTTAGACAATAGAACCTGGCTACTAAACGTGAATCTCCACAAGAACTTGAAGAAAGAATATGAGAGTTTAGATTGGTACAAGAAATACATAACTCAATTTTCATCACTTGATTGGCCCGTTGAAATCGATAGGTACCACCTAAACAACCCTAAACTTGAAAAAGACCTAATAATTCTTATTGAAAACATCCTACAATAGTATATTAAAGTTTTTCTAACTCTAACCGTTAAAGATTTTATTGGCTTTAGCTCAGTGTGACCAGGTTTCATCATAATCCTCTTCAATTTGTGATAAAGTATCGCTTAGACTTCCAGTGTTGGATAAGGAAAATAAGCTGGATATGGTCTACACTCGGTCAGGAAACTTCGCATGCCATTCCCTCGAGTAGCGACTCTATTCGTTAATCAAAACCTTTTTTTCACTAGTCATACAGAAGCTGTACCGCTCCTTACTGGCTGGATGAAAACACCAAAATATCAGAAGCAGGCGACTAATAAAGGGGACGTAGAGTGAGTTTTTTTGAAAAATCATTGATAGTACATGAACAGTTACATGGAAAAATTTCAATCAACAGTAAAATCCCGATCGGAAGCAGAGATGATCTTTCCGTTGCATACACACCTGGAGTAGCCGCGCCATGCGAGAAAATAGCCACTGATCCAGAAAGCGCGTATACGCTAACCATAAAAGGAAATTCAGTTGCAGTGCTCACCGACGGATCCGCTGTTTTAGGTCTTGGTGACATTGGTCCTCTAGCTGCACTACCTGTTATGGAAGGAAAAGCTCTGCTCTTTAAAGAGTTCGCAAAAATTGATGCTTGGCCCATTTGTATCGACACCAAAAGTACCGAGAAGATAATTGAAACTTGCAGACTACTATCGCCGAGTTTCGGTGGAATTAATCTAGAGGACATATCTGCCCCCAGATGTTTCGAGATCGAAACAGCTCTCCAAGATTTGGGGATACCAGTGTTTCATGATGATCAGCATGGAACCGCCATTGTCTTGATGGCGGCGCTCATAAACGCCGCAAAGGTTGTTGAGAAAGATTTAACTTCCCTACGCATAGTAATTAATGGTGCTGGCGCAGCTGGAATAGCTATCGCCAAGTTCGTAAGCAGAACTGGCTTTGAATCGTATTCCGACCAGGCAGTCGAAGACGTCATTGTTTGCGACTCCAAGGGAATTATCTCCAAAGATAGGAGTGATTTGAACTCGGTAAAGAAGAAACTACTCGGCTATAGTAATAAGGAGGACAGGAAGGGCAGCCTTTCTGATGCTCTTGTAGATGCTGACGTATTTATAGGAGTTTCAAAAGGAAACGTTGTGGCACCAGAGGATATCCGAAGAATGGCAAAAGATCCGATTATCTTTGCCATGGCAAACCCAACCCCTGAAATAATGCCAGAAGATGCCTTAAGCGCGGGTGCCAAAGTAATAGGAACAGGTCGCAGTGACTTTCCAAATCAAGTCAACAACGTTTTAGTGTTTCCCGGGATCTTCCGAGGAGCATTAGATGGAAGAGCCAAAACCATCAATAACAGAATGAAAATTGCGGCATCTGAAGCACTAGCCGCTTGTGTCGATACTCCTACTCCAGAGCAAATTCTCCCTCACCCCCTGGATCGCACCGTTGCACCAGCCATAGCAAAAATGGTTCGGGCTGCAAGCAGGTACTAAAGTTTCTCGAAAAGCTAGATAATATAACCTATCTTAGCCGTCCAAAACCTTTTGCCCTTCGAGAAATGCTACCCCTAGCGCTTCATGCTGTGTAACATACTATTAATGAAAAAATTTCATCAGAATTACCTGTGACCCTACTTATCACCTTCTTCCTGATTTCAATCGTATTCTCGTTCTTGTGTTCACTGTGGGAGGCAGCCCTATTGTCTGTTACACCTACTTATGCCCAGATCCAAATAAAGGAAGGCAAGCAAATAGGCAAGAAGCTAGCAGGCTTCAAGCAGAATATTGACAAACCTTTGGCTGCTATTCTGACACTAAATACAATTGCGCATACGGTTGGGGCAATTGGTGTAGGCGTCCAAGCTTCCAGCGTCTGGTCTGGAGCTCATCCCCTTATCACGACTCTTATTGTTCCAGCTATTATGACATTAGCGATTCTACTCTTGTCCGAGATCGTCCCAAAAACCCTTGGTGCTACCTATTGGAAAGAATTAGCGCCTTTCACCGTTAATGCGCTCTCATTAATTATGTTTCTCCTCGCTCCCCTTGTTTGGGCTTGCCAACTATTAACTCGTCTTCTGAAAAAGAATACGGAGGGCAGCATATTTTCTCGATCTGATTTCTTAGCGATGGCGGAAATAGGCGCTAAGGAGGGCGTATTCGAAAAGAACGAGTCTACTATTATCTCCAATCTCATAAAATTTCAGTCGATATGCGTTGAAGACATCATGACACCGAGAACGGTCGTTATAGCCGCCCCCGAAAACGTAGCAATAGACACCTACCTAGAAGGAAATCCAGAGCTCCGTGTGTCTCGAATCCCGATTTTTCAAAATGAAAATAGGGATGAAATCACAGGATACGTGTTACGAAGTGATCTCCTGTCAGCTGTCATTAATGGTGAAAGTAAGAAGCTTATAGGCGCTTTCAGACGGAATATTATGATTGTGGAAGAAGCTTTCCCTTTACCAGAGTTGTTAGATCGCCTTCTCACTAGAAGGGAACATATAGCGGTAGTAGTAGACGAATTCGGTGGCCTCTCTGGCATTGTCACTACGGAAGATGCAATCGAAACACTATTAGGATTGGAGATCGTAGATGAATCTGATGATGAGATTGACCTCCGGAAGCGTGCCAGAGCCGAGTGGGGAAGACGTGCCAAAGCTCGTGGGTTAGTAGAAGAGACCTACTCCCCTCCTGGCATCTCTGAATCCAGCATTGATCGATGAGTTACTCTACACATCCCTTGGGGAATTTTAGAAAATTACCTTCCAGAAAGTAATTTTCAGATGATCAGATAGCCAGTAACGCGATAATAGAACATGCAAAGGCTACAGCTTCGAAAAAAATCCTCCACCGATGCCAATTGCTCCACTCTTGCAATGCAAACGGTAATTCATCATTAGACAACTCACGATCTGCAAATTTCTTATTGGCTTTCTTAAAATACAAGAAATAGGTTAAAAAAAAATCAAAGTTGGAAGGCCCATAATCGAAAAAATAAAATACTCATCTGAAAAATAAATTAGATTAAGCATGGCCGTCATCAAGGGAACAGCTGTCGCCGCGATCGTAAGTGGTGCAAAGAAACGATAAATAAGCGGTCCAACAAATTCATGCTGCTTAAAAAATTCATCGGCGTCCAATTCCTTCCAGATGGGGACAAATAAAAACAATTCTGCTATCTGCGCACCTAAAAAATCCCTAAAACTGCAGAAGACAGTAATAATAAAATAATATTCAAGTCGATCATTATTCGTCCTATTTTTAGCTAAAAGACGTCGGTTCCTCAGCCCAACGGGTATCGATAAGACGCAAGGTCGAATCTATAGCTCGCTACCAGGAAAAATTATCTTATACCTTCTAATTCCAAACATATTATGTCTCTTTATTCAATGAGGGCTGTAAGCAACCCTAATATAAAAATTAACATTTAGCTCAGAGAGGATAGCGTAGTTTCCTGATAAAAAGGTGTATGTATGTCCTCCCCTTCATCACAAAAAAGGGGAGGACTTGTCAAAAACTAATAGATATTAACGTCCACCTATTTCGCTTCAGCTCATTCGATGAAGAGCACAAAGCTTGTTTCCTGATGGATCACGCAGATATGCCAGGTAAAGGTTACCGAATGCACTCTCTCGAACCCCGGGAGGATCCTCAATAGATCGTCCACCGTTTGCTACGCCGGCAGCGTGCCAAGCATCTACCTGTTCAGACGAATCACAAGAAAAGCCAACAGTACTTCCATTACCATGCGTGGCAGGCTCTCCATCTATCGGTGGAGTCAAACCGAAAATCCTATCCGCGTGTACAAACATTAGTCTCCCTTTATCATCAATCACACCAGGATTTGCGCCCAGTGCCCCAAGTAAAGCATTATAAAAAACCTTCGACTCTTCAATATCGTTTGTGCCTAGAATTACATGAGAAAACATCATAATCTCCTTTTGATTAATGTTTGCCCTATCAAAGTAGAGCTAGATTATTTTAACAGTTCCTGTAAATCTTCGTAATATTCTCAAAATCCACGTTCACATTTTTTTCTAACCACCAGCCTCTTTTGCATTTCTTCTTCGACTTTTACGCTTTGCCGGTCTCTTCCTTAAACTAGATTTTGGTTCATTTTTTTCCTTACTTTTTTGTCCAACAGTCTCGAATATTGGAGCTTCAGGATGCGATAATGGCAACTCACAAAAAGTTGCTTTAAACCCTACAAATTTCTCAATATCAGCAAGCAATTTTTTCTCTTCAGCGCTCACTAAAGATATAGCAATACCTTTATTGCCTGCTCTACCAGTTCTACCAACCCTATGCACGTAATCTTCAGGAACAGCTGGCAGGTTGTAATTTACGACATGAGACAGACCCTCCACATCAATGCCCCTCGCGGCAATATCAGTGGCCACCAATAGATGCACCTTATTACGCCTAAAGTCCTCTATCGCTTTTCTTCGTTGTGATTGACTCTTATTTCCGTGGAGCGCCACAGCCTCTAAGCCGCTTCGCTGTATTCTCCTCACCAAATTATCTGCCCCATACTTCGTACGAACGAAAATCAAAGCCTGATACCAATCCTCTTCTTTGATAAAATGACACAGTATTTCGGTTTTCTTACTGTTATTAACCCGGTAGAATTTTTCACTAATTTCCCTCACCTTCATGGCTCGGCTACTCATATCCACTTCTATAGATTTCTTCGCAATGCGATTAGTTAATTTCTTCACAACTGGAGAAAAAGTCGCTGAGAATAACAAATTCTGTCGTTTTACAGGCAATAAAGATGTGATGGTTTCTATGTCCTTAATGAAGCCCATATCCAGCATGCGATCCGCCTCATCAAGAACGAAAAATTCTAGGATTTTAAAATTCACTATTTTCTGACTAATTAAATCTAGTAAGCGGCCCGGAGTGGCCACAAGAACGTCCACGCCTTTTTTCATACTGGCTTTCTGAGAGTTCATGCTCACCCCCCCAAATACGACCGTTGCGCGAATATTAAGATACTTTCCATACAACTTTATACTTTTATGGATTTGATCGGCCAGCTCTCGTGTAGGACATAGAATTAAGGCTTTAATTCCATTTTTTCTCGAGGACTTTCGCATATACAGCAACTCTAGGATAGGCAGAGTGAAACCGGCAGTTTTACCCGTACCTGTTCGAGCAGAGACAACCATATCCGACCCATTTAGTATCATAGGAATCGCTTTTTTTTGCACAGGCGTCGGCTCAGCATAGCCACTATCTTGAATGGCTTTCAACAGCGGACTGGATAAGCCTAAGGATTTAAATGTCATATATTGATTCCCAAAAAGAGAGCGTTGCCCAGCAACTGAGCTGGATTCCTTTAACGCTTAGAAGAACTGTTCGACTTTAGAAAGAAAAACGGCTTGCTAAAATTTTTATTTCAGAGAGGATACTAACGTTTTTTTCTTTCAGCTTGGCAACCAATAGAATTTTCGCGGTAGTTCAAATCACTTGTCTAATGATAACATAACCATTGTGTAAATGTTGAGAAGCTTTCTTAATCTCGAAAAGGTCCTTTGGTTTGAATTCTATTGCAATTTTTGTTGATGTTCAGAACATCTATTACACAACTCGACAAACCTTTGGGCGATTTTTCGACTACTCAAAACTCTGGAGCAGAGTGCAAAACCAAGGAAAAATATCGATAGCCAAAGCATATGCTATTGAGCGCGGTCGTGAAGATCAAATTAAATTTCAAAATCGCCTTAGAACAATCGGCTTTGATGTGAAACTAAAACCTTACATTCATAGACAAGATGGGAGTTCAAAAGGTGACTGGGATGTAGGGATAACTATTGATATTTTGGAGTGCGCCCCGAGTGTCAACAAAATCATATTACTCTCTGGTGATGGCGATTTCTCATTGCTTTTACATAAGGTAAAAGAAAATACCGGAGTTCAAACAGAGGTCTATGGAGTTGCTGCTTTAACCGCTGATTCACTTATTAAAGCTGCAAATAGCTATCATCCGATCGACGAGAATCTACTGCTTTAATAAAAATTGCTAATCTTGAATAAAAGCAAAAATTTCAGGAGAATTTAAAGATGAGCACCTATAAACTTAGATATTGGAACATCCCAGGAAGAGGCGAGAGCATCAGAATTATGCTGACATTGGGTAGTTTAGATTTTGAAAATGATTTTACCCCTCTGCCCTTTACTATAAAAAACCCTGAAAACACATCCCCTCCACCATTCGATGATGGCTCTTGGGCAAAGCAAAAGCCACAAACTCCTTGGGGGACGTTACCTACTCTAACCTTGCCTGATGGAACGATAGTTGGCCAACAAAGAGCTATCATTAGATATTTAGGCAAAATAATTAAATATGAGGGCCGACCTCTCTACCCGGAAGATCCGATTCAAGCACTCACCACGGATGGTTTAATGGATATGCTAGAGGATATTTGGCCGATCTTAATAGGATTGAATGGTACTGAGTCATTCGATACTGCACCCCTCTTGGCTACAATTTTTGGTAAGCCTCATTTGATTGATTTTCTCGAGAAAAAGATGGAGCCTAAAAAAGGAGAGCTCGCCCTCATGTTTGACCACATCGAAAAAGCTTACTCCACGGGACCTTATCTGCTTAAGAACCAACCTAGCTGTGCAGATATACTTTTATTTGCAGCAATAGCTTGGTGGGGTGCTGCCATGTTTCCTTCAATGGAGATGATACTGGAGTCACGTCCTAATATTAAACGTGCGATAGAGACGGTAGGGAGTTGGAAAAAAATTAAAGATTATTACTGTGCATTGAAATCCACACGAAAAATCCTGCCAACAGTGGGAGTTACTAAATACCAAGATTTTTATAAAAACTTTCACTCATTATCGATGAACTGAACCCCGCTGATATGAAAAAAGACTCGCCAGGTCGGCTATACAAAATTTTAAAAGATCTAAGTGATATTTGCGGTTTGCTTTTGCAATATCAAAATGAGGAAGTGCTTTAAGTTAACTAAGGAAAATAAATGTCATCGACTAAAACTTTAGAAATTCAGCATGCTTTATCCGCATATTGTCATTACGTCGACAACGGTTCGGTATCGGCCATTGCAGATTTATTCGCAGAGGATGCTGTTTTAATGCCTTATTATGATGGCCAGTATGACGTAATAGGCAAACAAGAAATACATCGATGGTATCAGTTCTATCTTGACAAGATGAAAGCGAGCGTGAAAAACCTCCGACACTCCATCAGTACAGCTTTAGTTGAGGAGGAAGGTACCGCTGTAACCTCCCACTGCCATCTCACAGCGATATTTACCATTAGAGAAAATAACAAAACGTATCAAGCACAAGGCTCTTATATAGATAAGTTTATTAATCACGACTCAATTTGGCTTTTTCAAACTCGCCGAATTGAAATTAACCACATAAACTGCTTAGGAGATGCCATCGGCCAGATGCGACCAATCGGTTATGAAACTAATACCCAGTAGAGGACTTTGATTAAAAGTTATTGCAAAGACTATAGAGCTATCAAAAGCCACCATGGAGCCGTCGCCATACAATTCAAGCCTATAAACTATGGAACAGAGACGCCAATTTGAGTCAAAATATCAGCAGTCCAAATCAAGGGTATACCTATGATGGCAGTGTAATCTTCACAATCTATACTCTCAAAAAGACTTATTCCCAACGCATCGAGCTTGTAAGAGCCACAACTATCTAACGGTTTATCAATCTCGATATATCTATATATCTGCTCATCACTCAAATCCCGCATTTTCATAATCGCAGTAACAGAGTGAATGTACTCTTCCCCCTTTGCAATGATCACTAAGGATGTAAAAAGGCTATGTTCTTGGCCTGCTAGCATCCTTAGCTGCTCGAAACTTTTCTCCATGGTAATAGGTTTACTTAATAACTTTCGATTGAAACTAGCAACAGTATCGCCTCCAATTACGATTGCCTCAGGGTGCAATAAGCTTACATTTCTTGCCTTGAGCAGTGCTAACTTTCTTGATATCTGGAGATGATCAGTTTCTGTATGTTTTATGAAATCCTCGTCCACTTCTGGTGGAATAACACTAAATTCGAAGTTTAGTCTATCCAATTCCTTTCTTCTGGAGGATGAGGAACTTGCCAGAATTATCTCTTGCATTTTAATTTACCAAATTATGAATCGAGGATTATCACATGCGGAAAAAACTTCTCCTTACCGTCAATGCAAGGAGTAAAAAAACATAGAACGCATTTATCAATCAAACTTTTACTTTTTAGAAGATAACAAATCAACACATATTTTTATTTTAATTAGCCATGAGCCCCATAATACAAGGAAACGAGCTGAGTAATCTGATCAATTACCTTTTGATTATCCTCTAGGGGTTTTAAAACCTCTTTATCAATCGCAGACAGATTGCCTCTAACATCACCACTGTAAGTCTCCCTCTCCTTCGGTTCACCAGAAAAATTTTTCTCAAAGTTCTGACTAAATGCCTCCCGTATAATATCGGAGGCGGCTTTAAAATCTAAAGAAAGACCAAGAGTAATAATATCATCATTACTCTGATGATATGTCTCACCAAGACGAGGAGTCTTGCACACAATCATTAGACTATTTAAAATCAGTGCTATTCTGATAGCGTGTAATAGATCTAATTCACCCCTCTGCTCACCGATCGTACGAACGCCTTCTCTCTTAATTTTTTGAACCAACCCATAAAGGTCGACTAAATCATCCCTAAATTTCCAAACTGTCTGCTGAATATCTCTGAATCGAGGAAATCGTCGGAGGTGGGAAAACAAAATCCTAAGCGCTCGCTGGTTATTGGGAAACCTTCCGTGGTAAGCGCGATTTACCCAAAACCCTGGATCGACTATCTGACAATAGGCTAGGGTCGTGTTTAAAGAACCCAATTTTTTAGCCTTTAAGGCATGCTCAGTACATTGGCGTAGTCTCGGTGAATTCTCATAAACATCCGCAAATTCTTCCAAATCCACCGTAGCCGCATGACCTAATCCAGATATCACATTCGCTAAAAATCCGAGTTGTTGGAGAATAGCGTTATGCGTTATAGCTCGGATTCGCGATGGTCCGCGACGCTCCCCTCCTGAGCGAACTATCCTTTTCACCGGTCTAGAGCCTGTTTTTGGCAACAGGTTACTACCGAATAGATCGATTAGTTGGTCATAATTAGGATCATTGAGTAACCTCTCATGCCAATCTTTAAGAGCAGTAAACAGATCAAGGGAAAATTCTGTCTTTTCATAAAAGAGATCGTCCTGGGTGTAACTATCAGAGCTATTCAATTCAACCTTGAAAATCGCTCGTAAAGATGCCTTAGCTAAATTTTGCGTCCCGAAAAGACGATATCCATCCCCTCCTTGAAAACTTGACTGGTGTTGTAAATGTATTTTTGACACAGCTGCTTGATGCCTCACAAAAGGCGTCATTATAAAATGCTGCCTAGACTGCATTGTAGATTGTGAGCCCCCTCTACCAAGCGACTCCCCATGAGTGTTGAAAATTTGCAAATCTATGCCTGAATCAGATTTTCTTTGTAAGCTTTTCAATATTTTTAACTGTAATCTTTCTATCGCCATATTAGCGGCCAGTTGCCCCATAAACCGTCCTGCGTCGGAAAAGCCCATCTGAACTGAAAGTCTGCTTCGCTTTTTGAGATAGGACAAAAAAGTCGGCTGCTCAAGTAACTGCTCGATCAACTTATTGCCGTGTTCTAAACCAAAGCTGGTTTCAAATAGAGGCGAAATATCCAGAGCGTCAGACACTCCAAACTTATGGGAAAGATATAAAGCGGACATAATAGTAAGAGGCTTCTCACATTCTGCAATAAGCAATTTTATTTTCTGATCTTCATCAATATGCTTAATGAATTGTCTAGCCAACATAAGCTGCCTTCGGGCAACCGCTGACTCACGCTCAACATTTACAAAATTTATTTCCCAAGGTGATTCTGACTCGATCCTATTGGCTAATTTGTCTATCAACAAGCGCGGCGAGTTCTCACCGTCCGATACACTAACCATTTTTCCGTCCACCGGCCTCATCGCATTTCTGATTTGATCCGCATTCACACGAAGATGAATTTCCCCAACACCGAAACCATGTTCTTGTATATCTGCTGCGATAACCATTAATTTAATGGAAGCTCCATTATTAACCAGTTGTCTAGCTATTTCATGAATTTTAGTAGCAAGCCGCTTACTTGATAAGAGACGCCCTTTAGTATCAGTAAGTTGATTAACGACACCGATGAAATCTTCTTCACCCTCTCCAAGCATCATGAATCTATCAAGATCGGACTTAGTGGCTAATCTTTCTTTATCAATCTCAGCAGCAATCTCGGATAGCTCTGCTAAACCCATTTTTGACAACCCGAGAGAATAGCGCTCTAGCGCATACAATTTTTCCTTGAGTCTCAAACTCAAGCTATCACGCCAAGTTATATCCGTCCGTCCATCAAGATCATATCCTACCCAGGTTCCCACCCCTAACATAGCGGGCAGTTCATCTTTCCAGCTAGCCGGATGAGTTTTTTTTCTTTGCCGGATTATTTCTTCATTTATTTCATCTACCGCGTTCCTTGCGAACTCTATACAGTCCATCACTTCGGAGTGCTCATCAACCAGCGTTATCTTTTCTCTTGGAAAAAATGATTTATCGGGAACAACATCCAGACCCTTATCTGCACACTCGGAAAGAGTTTTACTAGCTTTACTCCGGAGGGCAAAAACCGGATGGGCTGTAAACATGGCCCTGTATATCGGCTTGGTAATATCTACTTTAGAAAGTTCAGGGATAGATTTGTCTTTTTCGGAGTTATCAACCTGAGTCTGCATCCTCAACTTTTTTACAGTCTTTTGCCATATTTGAGTTGATAGGAGATTAATTACATTTTGTAGATCATCAGCATTGATCTTTCGCTTGTATATTTCTTCCTCAATGTGCTCCGCTAAAGCAGACACTGGATTCACGTCTGAAATATGAAGGCCTTGCTCTCTAAAATTATAGAGCTTTTTTAACCAGCTTTCTCTAAGTTTACTAGATTCCATTAGCTTTATAGGGGGAGCTTAATAAAACTCTGTGGCTTATCGTTATAATAAGATCTCTATTACCAACTAGAAAAAAAGCGATGGCCTTGCAAGAAATCTTTATGTATCTCATTAAGAGATTAGCATTGTTTGGTATTTTCTCCTAACTTATCCGCTTATTGTCCTACCAAAAAGTTTGTTTCAGGCCGTATTTAACTTAGTGAAAATCCCATCTTAAATACAGCCGCTAACACAAAATAAAAGATCAAAAATACTGTAATTAGAACTCAATTTCTTGTATCTTTTATGTATCTTTTTTTAAGATCAAAATACACAGGAGCACCAAATACTCGTCGGGAATGAGAATGCCTAATTTTTCAAGAGAAAAAGTTTTATCAGTCAAACATTGGAATGAATCTCTTTTCACTTTTCAGACAACTAGACACGACGGTTTAAGATTTCGCAATGGCGAATTCGTGATGGTTGGCCTAGAGAGTGACAACAAGCCCCTCATGAGAGCCTACAGCATAGCCAGCCCTAATTATGCAGATGTACTCGAGTTCTTCAGTATCAAAGTTGCCAATGGCCCCCTGACCTCAAAATTGCAGCATATTAAAAAAGGGGATGAGGTTTTAGTAAGTAGCAAACCTACGGGAACATTAGTTTTAGACCACCTTCTAGACGGTCGAAATTTGTTTTTATTGAGCACTGGGACAGGCTTGGCACCCTTTTTAAGTCTTGTGCAAGACCCTGAGATATACGCTCGATTCGAAAAAGTCATTATCACTCATGGAGTGCGCTACTTATCTGAGCTAGCTTACAGTGACTTCTTAACGGGCGGTATAAAAAAGAACGAATTAATTGGCGATTTAGCGGAAGATCAACTTCTTTATTACCCAACAGTTACCAGAGAAATATTTTCTAACAAGGGTCGTTTAACGGAACTAATGCTTTCCGGTAAACTTTTCGCAGATTTAAAGTTACCTCAACCCGATAAAAAGGACCGGTTCATGGTCTGTGGAAGCCCGTCAATGCTCCAAGACATTTGCACGATTTTGGATAAATGGGGCTTCGAACAGGCAGAAAAAAAAGACACGACTGGAGACTATGTTATTGAGAGAGCGTTTGTAGACTCTTGAATACCACTGATCCGACACACCTCTAAAGACCGATCAAACTACAATGTCGACTGACGAATTTGGTTGAGATGGTGCTGGGGTCAAATCTGATTTCGCCTCAGGAGCGAGCGGCTGATTTTTCTGTACTGGTTTTTCTACAGGCGCTAAGGGCGGATAATTTCCCCCGCCACTAACATTGGACACAGACATTAGCTTCCTCCTTATAAATGTTGGGTTTCGCCAAAATTCCGTTTATTGGTCAACATATTTGTTGCCCAGATAGCGCAACAACTTGCCTTAAAGAGTTGCACTAATAGTGTCTTTTTTAATTGCGGCAGTGCAATAAAAATAGAGGTTACTATACTTTTTATTGCAACGCAACATTGTAAATTTGTTAAACCACAACCCATAGAAAACTTTTCTGTTATCGTTTTTCCGTTAACAAGATATTTAATTGAACAAACATATAATTTCAGTCGATAATATGAGGGGATAAGAATCGAATGAGCAAAAACGAAAAATAGAGTTGTGGACCATAGTGAATAAGGTTGAAGTGAAGTGAGATTTGGTATTTTCCTTCCCAATGGCAGTAATGGGTACATCCCCTCAAAGGGCAGTCCTATCTATGAACCAACTTTCGAGCACAATAAACGGATATCTCAAGAAGCTGAAGACTTAGGATTCGATTTTGTCCTATCGATGATGAAATACCGGGGGTTCGGTGGCGAAACAGGTTATTGGGATTCCTGCCTCGAGTCATTTACCCTTATGTCAGCCATAGCTTCAGTCACATCTTCCATAGGCTTATTTCCTTCAATCTCAATATTGAGCCAACATCCAGCTGTTGTTGCTAGGATGATTGCAACTATTGATGATATTTCTGACGGACGCTGCGGCCTCAATATTGTAACCGGCTGGAACAAAGCTGAATACGAACAAATGGGCATGTGGCCAGGTAGCTCTCATTACACTGAACGATATACATATGCAAAAGAATATGTCGATATCCTAAAATCTCTTTGGAAATACGGGAGGTGTACCTATGAAGGAAAATTCTTCAGATTAGATGATTGCATAGTGTTGCCTAAACCAAAAGGCGAAATTCCTATTGTGTGTGCTGGCCAATCTCCCAAAGGAAAACAATTTGTAGCAGAAAATGCGAACCATCAATTCGTAATGACAGGGAAAAAAAACCTTATAGCTGGAGTAGCGGATATAACCGCTCGCTCCTCGGCCGTGAATCGAAAGGTGGGAATTTATGCGCTGTATCACATGATAATTGCTGATACAGACGAGGCAGCGAAAAATATCACTGAAAAGATTGTGCGCGAGGTAGATACCGGTGCAGTCTCTAACATTCTATCTAGCGCAGCACTAGATACCAACCCAACAGGAACTTCCGATCAACTCAAGGCCGCACTTAAGCAGGATGTAGAAGAGGGGAACATGGCCTTTATGGGAATTCCAGTACTCTATGGCTCCGTCGGAACCCTCGTAGAGAAGATAAAAAAATTAGAGGATGAAACAGGCATCGACGGCTTATTGTTCAGCTGGCCTAATTTTTTAGACGGATTAAGAAAATTTGGCAGAGAAATTTCTCCAAATCTAACCTAGTACAGAAATAATCCTTAGATTGCTCCCCTAGGAAACATAAATAATGAACCAAAGTAATAGCTCCCTCGTACTGTGGGTATGTTGCGTTGCACCATGTTTATTCATTTAATAAATGTTAGTTAATATAAATATCTATTTGATAAATCATAAGATAGTAATTAACATGTGTTGCATTGCAGCATTTCATTATCACCTAGGAGGTTTATCATGAATACAAAAACTCATAAAAGAAGACAACTGGCTGAAAAGCAACCCCGTTTTTCAAGAAAACATAGAGGAAACAAATTAACTCAAGGTCGGCGAAATTTTGTTGGTAGAGAAGCCCCTAGGGCAGATCTACGAAGAGAAAAAGCTAACCTAATAATTGCCGCAATGGTCACAGGCGGCCTTTGGGTGGCTTCATTGTGGGTAATAGCGGGGAGTCTGCAAATTCCAGGATAAGAACCGCGCTTGGGTTGAGGAGGTATGCAAAGGCCTTATGAAAACGAGAAACTGACTGACCCCGTTTTGGAAGAGCGGGATCAGTAATCTCTTGAAAATAGGTTACCATCTTCAGTACAACCTTATTTGATAGATTTGACTCCTTTACCCTTTTTGACTTTTTCAGCCTCTTACAGATAGGGAAGAATCTCTAGAATGATACTTCCCCAAAAGATCGCAACCTGTTATGTTTTTAGAACGCGATCATAAGAGAAAAAAATGCCGAATGTTTTAGAAAATATTTCTTCAAACCTAGAGGTATTAAGGTCTCCTGGACACGAAATCATTATCCTGTCAGATATTGATGGTACTATCATGTCTCATAACGACTATGATACTGGGTGTTTCATGGACACGATGGATATACTCAAATATCACAACATTGTTGTTATTCCCGTGACAAGCAAGACACTATTAGAGTTGGAAATGTCACAGAGTATTTTAAAGTTTCACGGTCCAAGCATTGCCGAAAACGGAGGAGTAATTTCGATATCGGACCATGCCCACGATATCGATTGTCATCACGAGACAATAATTAAAGTATTGAGCGAATTGCCAAAATCCGTACTATCCGAAATGAAATGCCTGAGTAAACTCAGCATCCGGGAGATACAAGAAATCACAAACTTGCCCTACGCTCAGGCTGAAAGCGCACGCACAAGATTGGCTAGTGAGACATTCACCTGGACTGGGACCGTCGATTGCGAAAAAAGGCTAATCTTACATCTGCGGGAACACAATTTACGCCTGGTAAAAGGTGGGCGGTTTTATCATGTAATTGGCCTGCGAGATAAGGCTCACGCCAGTAAAAAGCTTATTGAATTCATGTATGGGAAGAAGCCAAATTCTAGTTTCGAAGTCTGGGCTCTAGGAGACGCGGAAAACGACTTCTCATTATTAAAGCTAGCTGATAAAAGAGCCATTATCAAGAACACCAAAATTGACCAGTCTTATTTGGTTGAAAATCTCAAAAGTGCTTATTTCAGCAAGCAGGAAGCTCCCTTCGGTTGGGCGGAATCAATAGAAAAATTAACTCAAAAAAAATGGGAGACAAATATTGGGTGATTTCCATCAATTCGGCCAAGTAACTACACTTCATAACTTTGGCACTAGAAAACCTGAAGATATAGAAAAGGAGTTAGAAGAATTTTCTTTGCGCCGTCCAATTTCTTTAGTTTTGCCTTCCTTATTTTCAGAACTTGAAGGAGCAGCTTTAAAACACATACTTGAAGAACTAAAAAGAATTCGCTACCTAAATAAAATTATTATTGGTCTTGACGCTGCGAGCAAAGATGATTTTGAGTTTGCAAAAAATTACTTTGGTAAGTTGCCACAAAAACACGCTATTCTTTGGCATGATGGCCCTAGATTAACAGCAGTTGACGAAGAACTTCGTAAACACGGACTCTCCCCTCCCGAACCCGGCAAAGGAAGAAACGTGTGGTTTTGCTTCGGATACTTACTAGCCACCAGAGATACGGACGTTGTTGCTCTTCACGACTGTGACATCCTAACCTATAAGAAAGAAATGCTTTCGAGACTGGTGTACCCAGTAGCTAATCCACTTTTTCCATATGTCTTTTCAAAAGGGTTCTATCCCAGAATTCACCACTCGAAACTGGGAGGGAGGGTTACTCGGCTACTAATAACTCCTCTGGTATCCGCCTTACAAAAACTCTGCGGCCCTAATGACTACCTTTCTTTTCTGGAAAGTTTCCGCTATCCACTAGCAGGAGAATTTTCATTAAGGACCCATCTGCTACCAGACCTTAGAATTCCCTCTGACTGGGGACTTGAGATCGGAGTGCTGTCGGAAGTCCGCAGGAATCACAATGCGCATTCTATGGCCCAAGTGGAGATCGCAGATGTCTATGATCATAAACACCAAGACATATCTTTAGATAATCAAGAAAAGGGCCTCAATAGAATGAGCATGGATATCTCGAAATCTATCTTCCGGAAGCTAGCGACAGATGGTGAAGTTTTCAGTTTGGAAAAGTTCAGAACTCTAAAGGCCACTTACTTTCGAGAAGCTCTGGATAAAATTGACAGTTTCTATAACGATGCTGCCATGAATGGGCTGAAGATTGATAGACATTCGGAAGAGGCTGCTGTGGAATTATTCGCCTCCAACATCATGGATGCCGGTGAACTTTTCTTAAAAAACCCCATGGAGACCCCCTTTCTCCCTTCATGGAGTCGGGTTTATTCCGCTATTCCAGATATTATGGAACAATTAGTCGAGGCAGTGTCACTTGATAACATTTAGTGATTAACCCTCATTACTAATCCAAACTGTTTGATAGGCATCGAGTGACATCACACCGTCCGTATGGTCGATAAGTTTATTGCTGATTAATTCCCGCCAGACACTGTTTTGAAATAAGTTTAAGCGAGACAAGTCTAAATCTACGGTATTTGGTGTTAGATTCAATATCACGAAAAGCGACTGCTTGCGACAAAGACTTTGTCTCCAAAAACCAAAAAAATAGCTGGGCAACTGGAGTGTAAACTGCGTTGCATCCGGATGAAAGGCTAGTTGGTCTTTACGTATCTTAATCCGGCGCTTCAACTCTCGAAAGATTCTAGACTCTTCTGTTGACAAATCATCTAGCCTTTTTTGACGCTCTCGAAGGTTCCATTGCTGTCTGTTTATTGCTCTTTTTTGTCCAGTCTGTCGCATCTTTCTAGAATCATTTTTTGATCCAAAAAAGCTTTGGATATAAAACGCTGGTATCCCTTCAACAGACATCATTATTGTTTGAGAAGCTATAAAACGCTCCATCTGATAGTCGTCGATCCCAGAAAATGAACCCTTCAACATGTCATAGAACGTTATATTAAGTTCGTAAGGTGTTTCCAAGCCATTCCTGTCCCGGGTCGATACTTCGCCACCGAATTCTTTCGCTAATTCGACCATCATTGAAACATCTTCCTTTTGCAAGATCCCTTCAAGGGGTCTTAGACCTATCCCATCATGAGAAGCTGTAAAGTTCAAAATAGTACAGTTGTCTGATGTAGGAGCTGTTGTCATCATCCAACGCTTGAGAAAAGTAGAATCCCCCGAAAGGAGCGCGTGTAAAATAAGAGGAGACAAACTAAAATTATAAATTATATGTGCCTCATCGCCATTTCCGAAATACTCCAAGTTTTCTTGGCTTGGTACATTAGTTTCTGTTACCAAGAGCACCCTTTCATCTATGGAATCGACCAATGTTCTCAGTAAGCGCACTATCTCATGGGTCTCTTTTAGATTCAGGCATGAAGTTCCAGTTCTCTTCCACAAAAATCCAATTGCATCCAGTCTTAGAAGTCTTACCCCCATATCGATGTAGAACCGAATTAGATTCACAAATTCAAGAAGTACCTGCGGGTTAGAAAAATCGAGATCTACTTGGTCTGGACCGAAAGTACACCAAACAAGCTTATCCCCCGCTAGAGTCTTATGAGAATAAAGTAAGGGTGTGCTCCTGGGCCTTATCACCTCGTCCAACCCTTTTTCGCTTGCACAAGTCTTTATGAATTCACTACCTGGTTTTCTATTCTCCAAAAATTGGTAAAACCAAGGATGATGACTGGATATATGATTAATAACCACATCCGACATGAGAGAGAAAGACTTAGCTATTGAAGTTATATCTGACCATCCTCCCAAATCCGACCTCACTTTTCGGTAGTCTTTTACGGCAAAGCCGTCATCTGATGAGAAAGGAAAGAAAGGTAAAATATGTACCGTATTTATTTCTTTTTCTAAAACATCAGTTAAAAATTTCTCAAGGCAAGACAAAGGTGTCTCTCCTTCATCACTCAGCGTATCAGCATAAGTAATCAAGACAACGTCTTTCTGACTCCAGGGACTATTTAGCTTAGCACCTCCTCGATACTGCCCGCCTGCCCCAAAACTATGAGCTATTTGACGAGTCAAATCCTCTAAACCTGCTGAAGGATATATCACCGCCAAGTGTTTTTTAATTGCTTTTTCAACTGTGGTAAAAGACAAGGTAACTCCAGTGAATATTTTCTAAAACTATACCTCTAATTCAACGCAGATCCTGCATCTTAAATCTACTTTACACCAAAAAACAAAAAAATGATTTTTGTCTTTGACCAGTGTTAAAATTAGATATCATAAAATCTCACTCTTAATTGCACTTAACTTTTTTTAAAGGTTCATTATGCGAAAGATATGGAAACTTTGGTGTATATCCCTTGGCGAGAAGGCATCTAATAATTCAAAAGAAGCTGATTTAGTGGCGTTATTTAGGACAATAGTCGTCCTAGTGAATTTTTTTACGTGTTTTTTTATAATCGCTGGAGTAATTAGACATTGGTGAAATACCATACCTACCTGTGTTAGGAGAAGATAGATTTTTCATTAGCAAAAAGAGCAGAAATATTTGAGAGCAGAATGAAAGACGTAGCTATAGTCACTGGGGCAAGCGGCGGTATCGGGCGAGCCATCTCCTTGAGCCTCATCAAACAAGGATATGAAATGATCCTTTTAGGTCGGGACGCCAAGAAACTGAAAACACTAAGTACCGAATGCCAATCGCTGTATGGAAACGCTACTTATTTCACCGGGGACTTATTAGATACAAACTACCTGGAGCTGATGAATAAGACCATTAGCAGTCATCGAAAGAGTATAAGCGTGCTGGTAAATAATGCAGGTATTGCACTAAGAGGGCCTTTTTACGAGCCAAGCATGGAGGAGTGGAGCAACATAGTAAATCTAAATGTTAGTGCTGCCCTAAACCTCTCTAGAGCAGTCCTGCCTGGAATGATTGACCGTAGGAAAGGTACCATCATAAATATATCGTCCCTCAGTGGCAGATTTACATCTGCCGGAAGCGCTTTGTATTCGGCAACTAAACATGCTTTAAATGGCTTATCTGGTGGAATGTTTGAAGATATTCGAGAGTTCGGTATCAAAGTCTCGGCAATTATGCCAGGTTTTGTAGATACCGATCTTACTTCGAATATCGGCAGAGATAAAAAAAGGATGATATCTCCGGAAGACGTTGCAGCAGCAGTTGAGTTTGTGATCCAGTCTTCACCTAACTGCTGTCCAACAGAAATCGTACTGCGCCCGCAACAAGCACCCTAAACTATTCATGTATTAGAGACAATCAATGCTTAACTCTACATAGGTTTGGGGAGACACACTAGGGCTTGGGAACAGGGGAAGAGGAGAAAACCTAGTGTGTCAGCCCCAGGGCAAAACAACCTTTTCTATTTTCCTTAAACGACCGTTAGTACATAAATTTTATTATTGTCTGAAAATTGCTTGTTTCAATTTTTTTCGATATTCAATAAATCACAAGCATCAAACGTGCCAAGAGCTGATCGATGAAAACGGGTCCAAGACTAACCATTCATTGTCATGTTAAGCGCTAAAAATAATAAGATGCACCATTACTGACCAAAAGGACTCTGCCTCGCACCTTTCTTGACTGGCGAATATCAACAAAAGTTTACCTCCTCAAGTCCAAAGAAAGTCCTCGAGGAAATAAAATTGATCTGAATGGGTAATATTTTTCGTAAAGCCTTTATGTTTTACGTTTACCTCTTCGAAAACTTTGACTCGATCGCGGCATTTCTTTCTGGTCTGATCAGTGGAATAATCATGTTACAGTCTTTTGTAATTGCTCCAACCGTGTTTAACGTTTTTAGCGAGACTGAAGCTCGAGCTTTCCTTCGTTCTATTTTTCCTAAGTTTTTTTTATGTATTGGGTTGTTTAGCCTTACTTCTTTGTGTTTCTCCTTAATTACGAAGCTAGAGGGTTGGATAACCGTGTTGGGGGGATTCTCTTTAGCTGCTGCGACCACATCTTATTTGTTAGTGCCAACCTTAAACCGTTTTCGGGATACTGACGAAACTACCATGTTTAAAATTCTACATACTTTTATCGTGATTTTAACTTTAGCTATTCTTATCGGAAACTGCCTGGTAATCTTTCTTCACTAAGAAAATAACAAAAAGAATCCGTAGCATCATGGGGGGTATGCATGGATATACCCGCATGATTAGTCAAGAGGCAGTTTCAATTGAGAGTCTTTTGTTTTTTTCAGCCTGCTATTTGTTTTTAGGGACTGCTTGGCATTTCTTCTACTGGCGTGCCGTTTAACAACCTGGCCAGCTATTTTCGAGTAACCTTCGCCTTTCTTGAGATTATATAATGCCTTGGCCGCTGTTCTACGGGCCACCTTCTCGTCCACAATTGGGTTAGGATAATTCACAAGCCTTCCCGATGCTAGCCAAGGCATATGAATATGAGTATCTGAAACACCCTGCAATTCGGGCACCCAAGCTCGAACAAACTCTCCTTTCGGATCTTGGTCGATACCTTGCTTTATTGGGTTATAGATTCGAATCGTATTAATCCCTGTTGTCCCAGATTGCATCTGACACTGACTCCAATGGATACCGGGCTCATAATCCAGGAACAATTTCGCCAAATGTAGGGCAGGCTCTCTCCAATGCAACCATAAATGGTAACTACTGAAACTCATAAGCATTGCTCGCATTCTAAAATTCAACCAACCAGTGGAGATCAGTGCTCGCATACAAGCATCGACCATCGGGTAACCAGTTTCGCCATTTTTCCAAGCTTTAAAAAACCCTCGTTTTTTATGGGTAAACTGGGGGTTTCTGATTTTGTCATGGTGGGAATGTATGTTTCTTAACTCCAATTGAGGTTCATCCTCCAACTTTTGAATGAAATGGCAATGCCACCTCAATCTGCTGGAGAAGGCCCTCAAAGAGCGGGACCAATTCTTTGCTTCAATTTGTATATCTTTCGCAATGACTTCCTTTCTCTCTTCAATTTTTTGAAACACCTCCCGCACCGACAGGCTACCGAATGCCAAATAAGGGGATATTCGGGAACAACTTTCATATGCGGTTACCGGCGAAGACATTTTCCTGGAGTAGTGTTGCCCCCTTTCATCCAGGAAACTAAAGAGGTAAGACAGGCCCTCCTGCCGCCCACCTTTTTGTCTTTTCTGGCAATGGTCATCCTTCAAACCTATACCTTCGAAGTTTGGTAATACCTCCGTTTTCTCTTCTATCTTGACCATAGCCAAGGGCTTATTAACCAATGGCTGTCTCATATTCAAGAGCCACTTTTTTGACCAGCCGTCTCTTCTATTTAGTCTTCTAATCACTCCATTTTGGGGAGGTTCATGCCAAGGAATCTTCTTTTTCGCTAGGTATTTTCTAACTGCTTTATCTCGTTCATAGGTCCACGCATTCCAAGTCTCCTGATGACTCCATATTGCTTCTACAGGGTGTCGCAAAACCAGCTCATTCAGAACCCCTACCGCGCCACCTATTTTGACAATCAGCGGCTGGCCTAATTTCGTTAAAGAACAATCTAGCTCGGCAACACATTCTGTTAGGAATCGATAATGTCTAGCTCCCATATCTCTCCCAGTCCAAAGATCAGGCTCTAAAATATACAAAGGAAGGACGGGGCCGCGCTCAACGGCTTCAGATAACGCAGCGTTATCATCTACCCTTAAATCTCTCTTAAACCATACGATTTGCATGTATCACCATTCCTAGACCTCAAGATTTATATTGGTATCAATACTCACCGCACTTAATATAGTCATAGAGTCATCTGTGCCTTTCAAGTAATTGCTAAGAGATTTTTTTACACTGGTACGTGCCGTTGACACTGGCTTGGGTAGGGGTCAAATTTGCTCCCTCAGTAGGCCTATATTGTACGGTGTATGTGTAGAATGCAAAATCCCAGATGGCTGTTCTTCTCCATCTCTGCGTGGAAAATTCAGACACCCAAACACGATCGCGGTAAGTACCGGGATGAGGTTTCCAACTGCCTTGCCGAATGTAGAGGCTGTTATCCTTTATTTTGACAATTTGGATTTTTTCAACAGAACCTGGTACTGGGCATTTCATGATAACTGTATGCCTGGAACCAACCTCACAGCCACTAAGGGCAAGCAAAATAAAAAAGTGAAATAGCTTCACGAAATATTCTCCTAACCTTTGTCCCTTTCATCTTAAGTAGCACCGCGAAATCTCTAATATATATTGATCCCAACAGGCCTACAGACTTGAAAAACAATAAGATGTACGTCTTTAAGACCATAATGGGTCTCACCTTATCATTTCCAATTAATTTTTTTTTATCGAGATACAATTTCATTCAAAATTTATTTCTCTAACAGACCGTAGACTAAGTTCGGAGAAATGGTTATAAATTAGGGATGCTAGGTTTCAGCAACCACCTACCAATCATCCAAGCTCCCATGGCAGGGGGAATAACTACAGCCAGTTTAGTAGGAGCAGTATCAGAAGCTGGTGGTATAGGGAGTTTTGGATTTGCTTACTGCTCCGCCACTGAAATAGAAAACCAGTTGCGAAATGCACGCAAAATCACTAAAGGGCCGATAAATGCTAACTTTTTCGTTTTTCCAGAAATTGATAAAAATGAAGAAACAGAATTCCAAAAGGCGCTCAGGTCTTTAAAAGATCTGCCTATTAACTTCCACACAAAAAACGACTCTATACAACCCCCCTATAATCCTTCGCTTAAAGCTCAATTAAAAACCATTTGGAGGGAGAAACCCGAAGTTCTTACCTTCCACTTCGGAGTTCCGGATGAGCAAATTATGACTCAAGCTAAATCCCTCGGCATCACTGTAGGGGTTACTGTCACAAACATAAGAAACGCCGAGCTCGCTTTTCGGGCGGGAATAGACTTCTTCATCGCTCAAGGTTCCGAGGCGGGTGGACACCTTGGTTACTTTCAAGATACAGATTTTGAGACAAAAATGCCCTCTATGAAGCTTCTGGGATTACTCAAAAAAAAGTTCAACTTACCAATAATTTCTGCAGGCGGGATCATGGATGGCTTTGATATTCGAAAATATCTTAAATCTGGCGCTACAGGCGTTCAGATGGGGACCGCCTTTCTGTGCTGCCACGAAGCAGGAACAAGTACGACTCACAAAAATTATATTTTAGAGAAAAAAGAACGTCCTACTGAATTTACCAGAGCCTTCTCTGGCAGATGGGCCAGGTCCATACAAAACGAGTTTACGATCCATATGAAGGATAAACATATTTTACCTTTTCCCATTCAAAATACGTTGACCAGCAAATTAAGGGCATTCGCAAATGCTAACAAAAACGGAGAGTATTTGAGCCTTTGGGCTGGTGAGGAATTTGCGCGAGCACGCGCGTTAAGCGTTTCGGATTTATTACACGAATTGAGCTTGGAAATGAAGCACGGAATCAACTAACAAGAATATGCCTAAAGCATTAACAAATCGCTCTCTAGGACTTATGTCTTTGAATACCAATCCTTCCCAACAATGTCTCAATTGGTTATCAAGAAGATAAGAAGGGTCGCTGAAGGGATAATTAAAAAAGAAGGACAAGCCAACAACCTTTGCATATCTAGTTACTTTTTCTTCTTCTCTTTTTGTTTGCAAATCTTTTTTAGTAAAATTGAGAAGAAAGGAGCAAAAAATGATATCTTCAATAAAGACAAATTGTCCTCGAGATTGCTACGATGGATGCGGAATAATCGTTGAAAAACGCAGCGACGACAGACATCGGATTATAGGAGATCCCGATCATCCGATAGCTAAGGGCAAACTATGTTCCAAGTGCGCCCTAGCGTACAATGGAGTTTGGCAAGACCCCACAAAACGCCTATTGCACCCGATGAAGAGTGTAGGCTTGAAAGGCACTGGAAGTTTCTCGCCAATTTCTTGGGAAGAAGCCTTAGCGGAAATCGCGAAAAAAATGCAAGAAGCGATCGCAGACTCCGGCCCTAGCTCAATTCTGCATACTCACTACTCGGGAACCTTATCTTTGATGGGGTACGCTTTTCCGAATAGATTTTTCAATCAACTAGGAGCAACAGAAGTAGACCCCGACACAATCTGCAATGCGGCAGGACACGTAGCTTGGGATCTCTTGTTCGGGAACTCGATATTTGGATTCGATCCTCGAACCATAAAACAATCAAATTCAATCATTGTTTGGGGAGCAAACCCCTCGCACTCCGCCCCTCATATACAAGAGAATTGGCTAGGTAAATTTTCCGGTAAAGTTATAGTCGTCGATCCAGTTAAAACCTTGACGGCCAAGGGTGCCGATTTACATATACAACCTAATCCGGGAAGTGATGCGGCTCTAGCATTTTCTATTTTGCATTGCTTATATTCCGCCGGAAAACTGGATAAACCATTTATTGAAAAATGTACTATCGGTTATGAAGAGATTGAGGAAAATATTCAACTTTCTACCCCGGAGTGGGGGGAAAAAATAACGGGAGTGCCAGCTGATATAATTCGAGAAACTGCCAACATCTATGGTGAGGGTCCATCTTTACTTTGGTGTGGACAAGGGCTTCAACGTCAGAGGCGAGGCGGCAATATAATGCGAGCTATAGGACTCTTACCAGCATTGACCGGAAATATAGGTAAACCAGGGACTGGATTTTACTACCTGAACATTAGTCCTGCGGTTGCTGGTTTGAACTTCGATTGGCTGAAAGGCGTAGAGAAAAATCCTAAAGAAAATCCCTCCATAAGCCATATGGAATTGGCTAATGGGTTGGGCGATCCGGAAAAATTCAAGGTTTTTTTCTCTTGGAATACTAATCCACTAGCCTCAGCACCAGAGCAATCTAGGTTACGTCAAAATTTGAAGAGGAAGGATCTGTTTACAGTAGTCTGCGATCTCTTCATGACCGATACAGCTAAATTTGCTGATATCATCTTACCAGCTGCTAGTTTTCTTGAATTTGACGATATCACCTTTAGCTACTTCAACTACTATATAGGTGCTCAAAGTAAAGTATCAGACCCGATGGGAAACTCTTTACCGAACACTGAAATTTTCCGCAGACTGGCAAAAGAAATGGGAATAAAGAAAGCAAGTCTTTATGAATCAGACCAAAGCCTTATAGACAACATGCTAAGGCAAATGAAGTTAGACATCAGCTTCAACGACCTCAAACAAAAAGGATTCATATATTTAGAGAATAAAACGATTATTCCTTATGAATCTCAAGAATTTCAGACAGCTAGCGGGAAAATAGAGATCGTATCGCAGAAAGCCGAATCAATTGGACTACCGAGGGCTCCTCTTCCAACGTTTGATCCTCCTATAAAAAAGGATCATTGGAGACTCTTAACACCGGCTTCCTTTTGGAGAATGAACGATTCCTATTCTAACGAGACCTCAATAACAAAGAAGACTGGCTCCGCTAAGGTGTATATGAATACATTGGATGCGACAAGTTTGAGCATTTCGGAGGGAGACACAGTGGAGCTTTACAATGACGTAGGCTCGTTGGAGTTAGAGGTAGCCTTAGACGATACAGTTCTTCCTCAAACAATAGTATCTTACAAGGGGAGGTGGCCAAGCCTGGAGCCCACACTAAAGAATGTGAATTTCCTTCACCAAGCTAGGCCTGCCGATATGGGTAATAGCTCAAGCGTCCACTCAACCCTAGTTCAAATCAGAATCAACTAAATTAAACCAAGTTCACCACAAGCTAGACCTTAATATCCACTGCCCCCTTAGGCGAAGATTTTTGTGGTTTCGCATCCCCGCCGTCACCAACCTTTGGCGCCAACTCTGGCTTCTGATTCTCTGCGCTCGCCTTCTTCGGTGGCGCAGCTTGAAACCCTCCTCCTACTGCATCAACTGCCATATTCCCACTCCTTTGGTACTATAATTTGTATTACACACAAAAAACTGAATCTCTGCTTTCTATTGATTATCTAACCCATCAAATATTAAATCAAATAACCCCCCTCCTGGTCTAGTTAGTTAACATTTTAAAACGGTTACCACAGCCATTAGATGAATCAAGAAGCAACTTCTTACCGAAAATTTAGCTGAAACTACGAATATTAAAGTTTCGAAAATGAAATTTTGTCATCAGTAGTCCAACCTAATTCCGGAAATCTCTTTACCCCTTTAGAGAGAAACGTGCCTTCTTCATCAGGTGTATGACAATAACGGTTTATAATAATCCACTTACCATCAATCGATTCCAAATGGTCATGATAAGAACCTCGGATTAACCATCTAGAGACACTTCCATCCTCTAGAATCTGCTGATGAACCGCCTGAACTCTAGCAGTAGAAAACGCATAACTGCCCCGTATTTCTACGGACGCCCCACCAATAAGGTGATTTGTCCAATAGCATAGGTCAAGGAATGCTTTAAAATAGCTTGCCGACTCTGCCCCACTACAATTGAATTCTTCCCTTCCAACGATATAGTGTAATTTGGCTCCTTCTGAGAAAATCGTGCCCAATAGCCCATAACGCTTTTCATCAATTGCTCTCGCGTATAAATTGTAGATATCATTTATCTCTTGGCTAGATTGTTGTTTGCTCATTTAGCACGCCTCGATTTAATTCAATGGTTGGCTGGGGAAGTTTAAATTCCCAAACAGTTTAAAAAATAATAAGATGAATCAGCCGTGAAGGCAAAAATAGAAACACTAGCAAGGCTATTACAGAAAAAACACTGGCTAGTTTCGTCATACTCCAAGTACTTGAGTATTTTCGGAAACTTTAGATTCTCTGGAACTTTATAAAATCCGTTTAAATCTTAAAAATTGGAATCATGTAAGATATTGTGAAAAACCAACAACAGTTTGGATTTAATAATGACTGATTTAGACGGACTTATTTCGGGCCCCCAAAAGGAAATCTTAAAAAAACGTTCTAATATCATAGGGATCGGATTAATACTTCATGCTTGGGGGGCTATTGCTATCTGCACTTGGGTGGTCGCCCTTTTTCCAAATATCTTTACTTTGCTACTCGCAGCCATGTTAATAGGATCTCGACAGCTTGGATTATTGATTCTGATGCATGACGCAGCGCATGGACTTCTATTTAAGTCCCCAAAACTCAATCACTTTTTTGGTCAGTGGCTTTGTGGAATACCCATGTTTGCTGACTTAACAACATATAGACCCTACCATTTAAAACATCACAAGCATGTTTTAACTCAAAAAGATCCTGATTTAGTCCTAACGGGCCATTATCCTATCCCGAAGGCAAGCCTCAAGAGGAAACTAATGCGAGACATATCTGGCCAATCAGGTATCGCTCAACGGACTTATCAATTGAAAGATTCCATTAAACAAACATTCGGTACAAAAATTGATTGCTTGGATCATTTCTGGAAAAAAATGGGGCGTTCTCTGCTCTGCAATATGATGATTTTCTTTCTCATGCTCCTATTGGGCCCTTGGTGGCTGTTTTTTGTCTGTTGGTTAATTCCTCTCCTAACATGGTATCAACTCGTTTTAAGAGTGAGAAATATAGCTGAACACGCTGCAGTCGAAGGAGATAACTCTTTCCACATTGCTCGCTCGGTCAAAGCGAATCTCTTGGAAAAAATATTTATAGCCCCCTATTGGGTCCATTATCATTTAGAACATCACCTAATGATGTGGGTGCCCTGCTATAGACTACCTCAATTAAATAAATTTCTTTGTCAGAATGGCTACAAGGACAACTTAAAGGAGACTATAGGTTATCTTAATGTACTCAAAGAAGTTACCTATAAAGGCTTGGCCAACCACCCAAGAAGCGGTAGCGGCGCTAAA
>CACJXQ010000009.1 GCA_902597385.1 uncultured Pseudomonadota bacterium
CGGATGAACTGATGGATTCCAATTTTCTACCACCGCCAAAGCCCTATGTCCTTGCCCCAGAGCATGATTTTTTTGTTTGCTTGACGGGCCGAATAGTCCAAAAATCGGAATATCAGAAGCGGAAAGAATGTGCATAGGCCCAGAGTCGTTAGTTACTGCGAAGTTAGCTTTCCTTCCTAGCTCGGCAAGCTCTAATATGGTAAAGGAGCCTGTTGCATCGATACCAACTGCCGATGCTAATCGGTTATTTAAGGCGGCGTCGTCTGGCCCTCCTATCCATACTATCCCAAATCCGTTGCTATCCAAGCGATAACCTAATTGTTCAAAGTATGGCCATCGTTTCTCGGGACGAGATCTGCTTGAACCTGCATGCAAGATAACAAAAGGTTTTTTTGTTTCGAGATTCTGAGCCATCCATTTCTCTACTTTGACTTTCTGTTTCTCGGCGGCTAAGAGCAAAGGACTTTTATCTTTAACTTTGATTCCTCGCTGTTCTACCACCTTGCACATTCTATCAAAAATATGCGTCTGTCCTTCCCACCTTTCAACTGGATGATACCTGTATGGGAATCGGTGATTGCCTACACTATTTTTTATCCCGCTTAGCAGGCAGATTATTCTTGACCGGTCATTACTCTGCAGATCAAATAATTGGGAATACTGGGTTTTTCTAATATCGAGAACGAATTTTAGATTTTCAAGGATGCTAGCATTATCAATCGTTTTAACGTTGAGATTCTTCCAATTTTCAAAAATCGAAATAAACGGCTTTGTGGTTACTAAAGTAAAGTTTGAGCTTTTTTGGGAATCGGTTATGGCTTTTACCAAAGGAGTAGCCATAATGACGTCGCCTAGGGCTCCAAATTTAAATATTAAAGTTTTTTTTGGCATTTAGAAAAAAAATAGTCGCATCGGTTATCATAAGGCATCATGTTTCATCATAAACGAGATACAGCACCTGTTTCGCCTTTTTTCTTCCATTCTAGACTTTTTTGGAAGACATTAGGAAATTTCGCGATCTTTAGAGGGCGAGGTTCCCGTGGGCAACTGGTAAGTATGCATCAGGCAGGGACCCATTATCTAAAACATTTAATCGCTTGTGCTATTGCCGACAAATATGAAATTCCAGACCCAGAGTTTAATCATGCAAATGATATTTTTGGGGGGCCAAAGGATGAAGTAGTTTATCAAGATATCCCCAGACTTATTAGCAGCCACAGCTATCCACATCCGCTACTCCTTTCGGAATTTGTTCACGAATTATTTAATTTACCAGCTTATGTGCTTTTAGTAAGAGATCTAAGACATAGTCTAATATCGAATTATGCTAAATGGTCTCATAAATATGAGGTTCCTTTTTCTTCCTATCTGAGAGGAGAAATGCGTTCAAAGAGATTCAATAGTGATATTTGGTGGACAATCCGCTTTCTTAACGGGTGGGGTCTTGTGTACAAACGTATTCCAAATAAATTTATGATTCTAAAATATGAAGACTTATTAGAAGACCCTTTCGCACAAGTCAGCCGGTTGAATAATTATTGGGCTCTTAAATTAAGCCAGCAGAATATAGAATACGGGATTGCCCAATCAACTAAAGAAAAAATGAAGCTAAAAGATGACCCTAATAGGCCAAAAGGGGCTGTTCGAAATGCGAGTAGCAATTTGTCGGCATTTACTTCTACGGATAAAAAGTTTACTAAAATAGTTTGCGATTCATATTTAAGTTTCTCAGCCGGCTATGACTATTCTAAATGGTAGTTTTGGACATTTTCGATAGCCCTTCATACAAGTTCATATTCAGTTTTTGCATTCTTTCCAAGGTGAAAAACTTGTTTTCTGTAACGGGTGGATAGCTTTTTAGGAATTTCTCAGTTCGGTCAGCTGCTTCCCGAACGTTACCAACGGAAACCAAACCATAAGGATACCAGTCCTTCATGATTTCTTTTGTTCCACCGTGTTCATAGCCTATAACAGGAGTTCCTAAACTAAGGGCCTCGGCTGTCGTTCTCCCAAAGGCCTCCGGGATTTTTGTTACTGAGAATACTACAGTTGACACCGCCATAATTTCTTTAATATCTAACCTATTTCCAAGAAAAGAACAATTTTCAAAAACATTGGCAGCCTTTGCTTTAGAGATTAATTCCTCTTTATATCTATTTTTATTTTTGCTAGCCCCTCCTACCAGCAGCGCGTGAAATCGCACTCCTCTTTCTTTTAATATTCGTAGTATCTCAAGAAAATCTAATTGGCCTTTCCAACGCGTTAGCCTAGCAGGTATGGTAAGCAGAGGCATATCACTTTTTAACCCCATTTGGTTTTGCCAGGAGTCTAGCCACTTCTGTTCTACTGAGAACTCTAAATTATGAGTTGCTTCGTCCACCCCTCTGGGAATGGTTATAATCCTGTCATTTTCCACACTGGGATAGTTCTTTGTTATGTAATCTCGAATGTAATTTGAGATAGCTATTATCTTGTCCCCGCTCATCATAACTTTACTATATGCGCTAACGCTGTAAGGTCCGTGTACAGTAGTTATCCAAATAGGACATTGTTCTTTTTTAATTTTTGAGAGTGCTAATCGGCCCAACCAAGCTGGTAGGCGGGACCTTGCATGAACAATATCTACTTTCTCTGACAAGCATAAATTTCTGATTTTTTTTACGTACTGAATTGTCTGGGGATGTTTTCTTCCAATGGACCAATTGAAGAATTCAGAACCCGTTTCTCTTAAGTCCCCCTCAAGCGGTCCGCTTTCACAAACCACAATAGAGCGATGTCCTCTCTTGTTCAAGGCGTCAGCGATCTGCACAGTTCCTCTTTCTACCCCGCCAATAGATAGTTTTGGTAGAAGCTGCATAACGGTAAGGGGTTTTTCGAGAGTCATTTGTTAGCGTTTATTAACCTATCAAGCTAGGCCATCTATTTGCGATTAATTTTCCAACCCGATCGCGCTCGTTTAAAAATTGAACAGGTTGCCAGTTTTTGCTTTTGAGAGTCCTGATTTTTCCTTCTTCAACTAAGCGTTGCTGATTTTTTGTTACCCTTGTTTCTCTTTTTTTGCATAGGTTAAATATTCCAACCCGACATCCCGCTGATAGAGATTCGTATGTCATCGAGATGCTATCTGGAGTTACCCAGACGTATTGCGAGGATTCCAGTTCGTTTGCTAGCCAATTGGCTTTAACACGCTCAACATCCTTATACTGAAAATTTGGTTGTTCGATTTTTGTTAGTAGGTTTTTGATTGTTTCCGGGGTTCTTCTAGAGGTCGTGAGGGTCCAGCGAATATTATTATCGGATTTTTTTGTTACTTCTTCGATCTGCGATAAAATTGACTTATTGTCCCAAACATAATGTGAAGAATCGCCCCCTAAAAGGATAAGTCCAGAATCTTTATGTTTCGGCCACGCCTGTTCGACTAAGGCAAGAGGGCCTTCCGTCTCGATGACATTCTTGGCTCCTTTTACATCGTCATGTTTCGGTGCTATCAGGAGGTCTAACCAAATCTTTGGAATAGATGGCCGCATGATACAAATTATTTTAGAGCTGAAAACTAGTTTACAGAAAACCAGCACTAAATGGGTTCGTCTTCCAGCACCTATCACAATTTCTGGAAATGGCCTATGCCCATAGTATTTGATTTTCAGAATCTTAATCCAAGACTTAAAAAGGCTTTCCTCTATTATGAATTCTTTTGAAGATATATTGAGGTATTTGGATAAGCCTTTCACCAAAGCTTTGGATTGATTAACATGGCCTGCCTTGCCGTCTGAGATCGTCCATGTACAAATAGCTTTCTGTTTCACTTGCAGGAGTAGTTTTTTTATCAAACTGGTGTTAACCAGCCGTCAGGTACCTCAACCTTACCCATTACCGAATCTAAGTAGGCTTCTTGTAGATAACTAGTCACTGGGCCTCTTTTCCCTGCGCCTATTTCTCGGCCATCTAGTTCTCTAATTGGGGTAACTTCTGCAGCAGTTCCGGTGAAGAACGCCTCATCTGCCACATAAACTTCATCTCGGGTGATTCTCTTTTCAATAACACTATAGCCTTTATCTTTAGCGATCGAAATGATGGTGGTCCTGGTAATGCCTTCAAGAGCAGAGCTTAATTCAGGGGTATATATATTTCCTCCTTTGATAATAAATATATTTTCGCCTGAACCTTCAGCGATCATTCCTTCACTATCCAGAAGTAACGCTTCATCGTACCCGTCTCTGGCAGCTTCTTGCAGCGCGAGCACTGAGTTTATGTAAGCGCCAGTAGCTTTAGCTCTACACATAACACTATTAACCATGTGTCTAGTGAAGGATGATGTTTTGATGCGGATGCCTTTTTCGAGAGCTTCCTTTCCTAAATAGGCGCCCCAAAACCAGGAAGCAATCGAGACGTGTACACTCAAATCAGAGGCGTGAAGCCCCATGCCTTCTGAACCATAGTAGGCAATAGGTCGAATATATGCGGAAGATAGATTGTTGTTCTTAACGGAGTTTACGCATGCGTCCCTGATTGTTTTGAAAGAAAACGGTATCTTCATACCTAAAATGTGAGCCGACTGAAACAGCCTCTTGATATGATCATCAAGCCTGAAAATAGCAGTTCCTGAATTAGTTTCATAAGCTCTTATGCCCTCAAAAACCCCAACACCGTAATGAAGTGAATGTGTGAGCACATGGACGTTAGCATCTCTCCAATCCACGTTTTTCCCATCCATCCAAATTACGCCATCTTTATCTGCGAAGCTCATGACTGGCCTATCTCCTCTGCGCTTTATAATGTTTCTCGGGATTATACTCAAAAAGTGAATTAAAAACTTACGACTTGTTATGTTCAAGTGTTCCAATCTATTCGGGGCAAATGGTTGGTCCTACTTTTCCTCTCAGAATCAATCCTCTACTTTAAATTCCGTATCAATAGTTTTGCCGGAGTTTGCCCCGGCGCGCCTTTCCTGACGCACAACGAATTTTAGTGCGACGATGGAGGCCACCTTCCTCCTTATCGAGGGAGCCATTAATACTAGACCCAAAACATCTGTTATGAAGCCAGGCGTCAATAAAACAACAGCTGATATAATCAGGATGCCACCAGAAATTAGCTCAATAGTCGGTAACTCACCTCTTTGGACTGAAGTTTTAATGCGGCTTAGAGTGGATAAACCTTCAATGCGAACGAGCACTACTCCCAATATCGCAGTGGCGAGTATCATAATTATCGTATTAATCGCCCCAAAATTTTGACCAATCTCGATGATTAGAAAAATTTCTAGGAATGGCATCAAAAATATTAATATAAAAGTAATTAGAAGCATGTTTGCCAACAAAATAATAGCGTCAGGTTCTTAATCGTAATAGTATCATGAAACAGTGCCCTTTTTCTTAACTTAAAGCCAAGTCCCCATGTCAAAGATTCGCTTAGTTCTTTCATCTTGTCCTGATCTTGATAGCGCAGAGAGATTAGCAAAACTTGCGCTTGAAGAGCATCTCGTAGCCTGTGTAAATATGATTCCGAATGCTTGCTCGATGTATTTATGGAAGGGGGAATTTATTACGGACAGAGAGTATTTATTGTTGGCCAAAAGTACAGAGGAGAGATTGGCGGACTTAGAATCCCTTTGGAAGGCCCATCATCCTTATGAGGTTCCAGAATTCCTAGTGATGGACGTTGCCACATCAAGCAAAGAGTATGAAAAATGGATTGAAAAATGTTGCTTAGGTTAGTAACTATATTTTCTCTTTTGATCTCCACTTCGCTTGTAGCGGCTGAGGATTATTCGCTTTGGGATGTATTTACTTCCGAAGAAAAAAATGAGAAATTTCTTCCGCCTGACCAGGCATTTCAATTAGATGCAATAATTCAAGAAAAAGCTGTGTTGATTAGATGGCAAATAGCAGAAGGCTACTACTTATATAAAGAAAAAACCGCAGTCAAGAATATAAGCTTTAAGGAACACAATCAGGATCTGGATTTCCCCCCTAGTATTACTCACGATGATCCTGAGTTTGGGAAAGTCGAAATTTATCGAAATGCATTAGTAATTAAAAATCCCTTAAGCAACATTTCTAGTTTGCCAGCGGAGCTGACTCTGGAGGTTGATTTCCAAGGCTGCGCGGATGCTGGGTTGTGCTATCCACCGATTACGAAGTTATTACAAGTTAAGACAAATTTAGGACAAGGCCCCAAGCCTTCGAAAGACGCTTTTGGTCTAAATTCTTTAAGCTTACATTCTCTGATTCTTAGTTTTTTAGGATTTGGTTTGCTACTTTCATTGACTCCTTGTGTGTTTCCGATGGTTCCTATCCTCTCGGGCATATTAGTGGGAAGTCGAAGTGGGACTAATTCATCCAAGGCATTGTATATATCGAGTGTGTATGTGACCTTTATGGCGATTACGTACTCTCTCCTTGGAATTTTAGTAGCAATCCTCGGAAGAAGCCTGCAGGTTTTCTTGCATCACCCTTTTGCAATATTTTTTGTTGCCGGGATATTTTTCGCCATGGGGTTTTCTATGCTAGGTTTATTTAGCATTTCCACTCCTAGATTTTTAAACGATTACGTTAATAAAGTCGCTAACAATAAATCGTTAAATTCTATTGGAGGAGTGGCCTCTTTAGGTAGCTTGTCTGCTCTCATTGCGACTCCGTGTATAACGCCTCCTCTCGCTGCGGTACTAACATTCGTAGCAGATTCGGGCTCGCCTACTAAAGGTGCTCTTGCCCTGTTTTTTCTAGGGATAGGAATGGGTATCCCTCTCATTTTCTTTGGTACCTCCCTAGGTTATTTAATGCCAAGCTCTGGACAGTGGATGGATTATTTGAAAAAAATAACCGGGGTCATTCTGCTTGGTTCGGGGGTTTGGTTCGCTAGTCGTTTATTATCCGATCTGATGATCGTTGTGTCTTGGACGGCATTAATTATTCTAATGTTGGCGTATCTAGTCCGGCCAGTAGTTAACTTAAAAAGTTTTAGAAGCATTTTGAAGGGCAAAGGGTTTCTAAGAGTTATTACTCTCTCAATGTTAGCTTGTGGGATAACGGTCTTCATATTCTTTTCTGTCTATGAAGGCCGACCCGTTTTCCAGTCGTCGGAGATCCAGCTTCCCGTAGAGTACAAGGCTGTAGAAAATCTCACCGATTTAAATTCAGAACTGTCTGAGTCGGTAAACAAAAGGAGGCCAGTATTGTTGGAGTTTTATGCGGACTGGTGTGTGGAGTGTAAGAGAATGGAGTCTGGAACCTTCCTGGATGCTGAAGTAAACAGGTTGCTATCAAACTACAGCGTTGTTAGGGTAGATATAACCGACAATACAAAAGCCCATCAAGAGATATTGGACCAGTTCAGTCTTTTCGGTCCGCCGGCCCTTATTTTCTTTTCAAAATCTCAACCTGTGGAGATAGATAGGCGAATTGGCTTTGTCGATTCGAGCCAATTGATTGAAACTTTGAGATTTGTGTTAGCGGAGGAATCTTAGTGCGCTTTGCAGGAAGTTTTTTTCTTTTGTCAGTGGCTTTTATTTCGGGTTACTGGCTCAACACTTATTTTAGCTTTTCGGATTTATCAATAACGCAAGACCTAAGCCCTAAAACAAAGGTTAATCGAGGTAAGCCTTATTTAGAAAAAAAGTTTTCAGATTTAAATGGTGATCTAGTTTCATTAAAAAAATGGGAAGCAAAACTTACAGTCATAAACTTTTGGGGCACTTGGTGCCCACCATGTAAAGAAGAGATGCCTTTATTAAGCCGTCTGAGCGAGAAGTTTAAATCTAAAAATGTACAATTTATTGGGGTGGCCCTCGATGATCTGAAAGCTATAAGGAGCTTTTTAGAGAGTGATCCCGTTGCTTTTCCAATTTTATGGGGTGCTTCCGATGTGAGTTTGTTTATGTCAGAGCTTGGTAATAATTTCGGAAGCCTACCCTATACCGTAGTTATTGATTCACAGGATACTATTTTATTTACCCAGTTAGGAGAGGTAGAAGAAGAAGCTTTTTCTAAAGAACTAGAAAAACTTGTTAAAAGCATGTAAAAACTCCAAAAATACGCTAAAATCGCCTATAATAAAAAAATTGAAGCCATCTATGTTTAAATATTGTTAAATGTTTTGCTACTGAGGATCCTGTTTTGTCTACGGTTTTACTACTTAATGGCCCTAATCTGAACCTTTTAGGAAAAAGAGAGCCCCACCTGTATGGGGAGACAACCCTAAAAGAAATAGAGTCAAATTTCGAAAAATCAGCCGTTGCTTCTGGTTTGGTAGCAGATTGCGTTCAAAGTAACTCGGAATCAGTATTAATCGAATCTGTTCATGCTGCCTCATCAAAAGGTACTGAAGGTATAGTAATTAATCCGGGTGCTTACGGTCACACAAGCGTAGCTCTTAGAGATGCTTTTTTGGGGACCGGCCTTCCTTTTGTAGAGGTGCATCTTTCCAATGTCTTTGCTAGGGAAGAATTCAGAAGCAGGTCGCTACTATCTGATATAGCAATCGGTTTGATTTCTGGATTTGGAGAAAAATCATACGATTTAGGCTTACAAGCAATTCTCACCTATTTGCAAAAAAATAAGTAAAAATTAAAGAGCTATTTCGGAGAAGAAAAATTGGATATCCGTAAAGTAAAAAAGTTGATAGAGCTTCTAGAAGAATCTAATGTTGCGGAGATAGAGATCAAGGAGGGTGAGGAATCGGTTAGAGTTACCAAGTCTGGAGGCTCTTTTATAAGCTCATCTTCGATCGAGTCAACTACAACCCCGAAGCCGCAGCAGGAATTAAATGTTGCGCAATCGCAAACCCCATCGGATACAGATGGAGCCGCTATAAAGGCTCCGATGGTAGGTACATTTTACTCCGCCCCCTCACCTGATGCGCTTCCATTTGTTCAGGTCGGTAAAAATGTAAAAGCCGGCGATACTTTATGTATTATTGAAGCCATGAAAATCATGAACCCCATAGAAGCTGAAACCTCTGGTGTAATATCCGCAATACTAGTAGATAATGGTCAACCAGTAGAATTTGATCAGCCTCTATTTATGATTTCTTAATCGAACATATATGTTTGATAAAGTTCTTATTGCAAATAGAGGAGAGATAGCGCTCCGGGTTCTTAGGGCTTGCAAAGACCTCGGCATTAAGACAGTGGCCGTTCATTCTCAGGCGGATAGAGACCTCCTGCACGTAAGGCTAGCAGACGAATCAATCTGTATCGGTCCCGCGACGCCATTAGACAGCTACCTTAACATTCCAGCTATTATCTCGGCTGCTGAAGTAGTCGATGCCGTAGCTATTCATCCAGGCTATGGATTCCTCTCTGAAAAGGCAGACTTTGCGGAACGGGTCGAAAAAAGCGGCTTCATTTTCATAGGTCCTAATTCAGATACAATAAAAGTGATGGGAGATAAATTGTCTGCCATCAATGCCATGAAAAAGGTAGGGGTACCGTGTTTGCCTGGGTCAAATGGGCCGTTAAGTGGCGACCTACCTCTAGCAAAGAAGATTGCTAAACAGGTGGGTTATCCGATTATTTTAAAGGCAGCAGGCGGAGGCGGAGGCAGAGGTATGCGCGTTGTAAATACTGAAGCGTCGCTCAAATCTTCTATCTCGCTGACCCAACAAGAAGCGGCGGCTGCCTTTCAAGATGATCGTATCTATATTGAAAAGTATCTGGAGAATCCTAGACATATAGAATTTCAAGTATTGATGGATAATTTTGGAAATGGCGTTCATCTTGGTGAAAGGGATTGTTCTTTGCAAAGAAGACATCAAAAAGTACTAGAAGAATCTCCAGCTTTCGGGATCGAGCCAAATGTTCGCGAGGATTTAGGGGCCTTATGCGTAGAGGCTTGTCGAAAAATTGGCTATCGAGGAGTTGGTACTTTCGAGTTCCTCTATGAAAAAGGAGAGTTTTTTTTCATCGAAATGAATACCCGTATACAGGTAGAACATCCAGTAACTGAGATGGTAACAGGAATAGATTTAGTAAAAGAGCAATTAAAGGTTGCTGCCGGAGAAGAATTAAGAATCAGTCAGCAAGATGTAACTTATAATGGCCACGCTGTTGAGTGTAGGATAAATGCTGAGGACGCGAAGACATTTCGCCCTTCTCCTGGAAAAGTAACCTATTTCCATCCCCCCGCAGGGCCTGGTGTAAGAGTTGATTCTCATTTGTACACAGGCTATTCAGTTCCTCCAAATTATGACTCTCTAGTCGCTAAGCTTATTTGTCATGGCAAAACTCGGGAGGAGGCTATAGTTAGGGCTAGAAATGCTTTAGGTGAATTTGTGATAGAGGGCATCAGTACTAATATTTCTTTACATTCGGATTTACTATCGGATGCAACCTTTATTTCCGGTAATCACACCATTAACTATCTTGAAAGTAAACTGCGCTAAACTTCCTGATCGTGTGGGAATTAAGATTCGAAATCACAAGCGAAAAATGGGCAATACTTGAAGTACTATTATCTAAATTAGAACCTGCGGCCATCACCACGGCCTATGGTGACAAAGATTTGTTTGATTCTAAGTCGAGCGCTGCCCAAATTTCACATTGGGAGAAATTTGAAGTATTAGTTCTCTTTAAAGATGTGAAACAAGTTGATCTAGCCTGCTCATTTCTGGTCAAGGTGGAGGGGATTCCCGGAAGCCTTAGAAAAAGAAAAATTCGAGAGGACGTTGATTGGAACTTGGAATGGAGAAAAAATTGGACTCCCATAACACTAAGTTCAGGGCTTCATATTTCGCCGAGTTGGTTACCGATACCTGCCCATGCAGCCAATGCAGTTAGATTAGATCCCGGTCAGGCGTTTGGCACGGGAACGCATGAAACTACAAAATTGTGTTTGAACTATTTAGATAGTTTCGGACTTTTAGAAAGGTTAAAAATGATAGATTACGGGTGTGGCTCAGGTATTTTATCTCTTGTAGCAGCCGCTCTGGGATGTAAACAGATAATTGCAACCGATAACGATCCCCAAGCTTTAGAAATAACCAAGAAGAACACGACTATAAATTGCCAGCAAAAGATAATCACCGTGGATGCCCCAGAGAATATTACAAGGGAGAAGTGTGACCTCCTAGTAGCGAATATACTTCTGGATGCGTTGTTGAGTTTGAGGGATGTCTTCTCAAAAATGGTGCGGAAAAATGGCTTTCTGGTGCTTTCTGGAGTCATGACGCCTCAGATAGAAACTTTAGTATCTACTTACGACTCAGAGTTCGCAAAACAAAAGGTAAAGATTCTTAATGATTGGTGTATGTTAGTTTTTACCAAAAGATAAGTTATTTCCATGTTGGGAGAAAAACTTAAAAGGCTGACGGGTGTTATAAAATGAAAATTGGCTCTTACGAGTTTTCGAGGCCACTAGTTTTGGCTCCAATGGCCGGTGTTACCGATATGCCCTTTCGCTCCTTGTGTAATAGTATGGGTGCGGACTACGTTGTCTCAGAGATGATTGCTGCGAAAACTGAGCTTTGGAAAAGTAAAAAAACTCAAACACGGTTATCGCTAGGAAGTTTCAAACCTAGGATAGTGCAGCTTGTGGGTGGGAACGAAGTGTTGATGGCAGAAGGTGCGGCAAGAGCCTGTGATAGTGGTGCGGATATCGTTGATATAAACATGGGATGTCCGGCCAAGAAGGTTTGTAGGAAGGCGGCCGGCTCTGCATTATTGAGTGACCCAGCGCTTGTTATAAAAATATTAAGAGCAGTAGTTAAGGCCTCCAAGAGCCCAGTGACTCTTAAAATGAGAACTGGTCCAAACCAGACGAATAAAAATGGGGTCAGTATAGCTAAGATCGCCGAATCAGAGGGAATTTCTGCAATTGCAATACATGGAAGGACCAGAAATTGTAGATATGACGTTCCGGCAGAATATGAAACAATAGCTGCAATCAAAGACTCAATCGGTATTCCTGTGTTGGTTAATGGGGATATAAGATGTGGGAGTTCTGCATTTAAAGCCTTGTCGGAAACGAGTGCTGACGGTTTAATGATAGGCAGAGCAGCTCAGGGAAACCCATGGATTTTCTCTTCGATTCGAGCAGCCTTAGATGGAGAGAGATGGAATGAGCCTACTCCAATTGAGAGATTAGAAGTTTTACACTCACTTTTGGAATCTATATACCAACTATATGGTAAAGAGCAAGGTTCGCGTGTTGCGAGGAAACATATCATTTGGTTCCTCAGCTATTTGCCAATAAAAAGCGAGATTAAAAAAGCAACTATGAACAAATTAAAGACTTCCCATGATCAGCTCAATTTTGTGCAGTTTCGAAAGCGAGAGTTAGAAAATAAAGGATGAGTGAAAAAGATTTACCCATCAGCTTCTTCGTTAAGCGTTCCTTAGAGAAATACTTCAAGGACTTGAATGGAGAGTATCCGAAGAATTTATATGCCCTAAGTCTAAGTCAATTAGAGAAGCCATTACTTGAGGTGGTAATAAAAGAAACCAAAGGGAATTTATCGAAAGCAGCTATTATTCTGGGTCTCAATCGAGTCACGCTACGAAAGAAATTGAAAAAATATAAAATATTAGAGAGATAGTCATGGACAGGAAATTACAGAGATGGGCATTAATTAGTGTCTCCGATAAAAGCGGTCTGCGAGAACTAGCTGAAGAATTAGTGAATCTTGAAATAGGCATACTTACAACCGGGGGAAGCTCCATGATTCTGCAAGATTCAAATATTCCGTTTACAGAGGTGTCTAAATATACAGGGCATCCAGAAATCATGCGCGGGAGGGTGAAGACTCTACATCCTAAAATACATGGAGGAATCTTAGGCAGGGATGGGATTGATTATGAGCTTATGGAAGATCTGGGCATTTACTCAATAGATTTTGTTATAGTTAATTTATATCCTTTTGAAGAAACTGTCTCAAAGGAAGGTGTATCCTTTGACGAAGTTATTGAAAATATTGATATAGGAGGCCCTGCCCTCCTTAGGGCGGCGGCTAAAAATCATAGCCGTGTTACGTCTGTTTGCTCCCCAGATGATTACCAAGACCTCGTTTTCCATCTTAAAGGAGGTGGTAATGTTCCCCAGGATAAACGGCGTGTTTTAGCCGCTAAATCGTTCAGACACGTTTCACTTTATGACGAAAAAATAGCGGATTATTTGGGTTCTTCTGATCTCTCAGATGATCTCCAGTTCCCAAGCGAGAAAAAAATTAGTCTAAAGAGAAAAAAAATACTGCGCTATGGAGAAAACCCTCACCAAGGAGCGGCTCTCTACGAGATTGATCTCACAGACAGCAAAGGAGTGGCTAACAGTAGACAGCTGGCGGGGAAGCAACTTTCTTACAATAATTTAGTCGATGCTGATACCGCAATCGAGTGCGTTCACAGTTTCAATAGTCCCAGTTGCGTCATAGTAAAGCATGCCAACCCTTGCGGAGTTTCCGAGAGCAAAACATTAAAGGGAGCTTACGAGAAAGCCTTTAGCGCAGACCCAACCTCTGCCTTTGGCGGCGTTATAGGATTCAATAGGCCGGTTACGAAGGAGTTGGCGCAATTGATCCTATCAACTCAGTTTTTGGAGGTCATAGTTGCCCCAGATTATGATGAGGAATCGTTTGAAATATTCTCTAAAAAAGAAAACGTGAGAGTGTTGAAAGTTTTAGGGAATGACGGAAATGCCCATAGCGATTGGGAGTTGAAGACAATTGGTGGAGGTTTATTGGTGCAAGAGAAGGATCAGCCGGAGAAGGAGGAGGTAATGCAATCTGAATCGAAAATTGTTACTAGTCGATCCCCTACAGAAGAAGAGCGACAGGACCTTTTTTTTGCTTATAGGGTAGCGAGTTTTGTTAAATCAAATGCTATTGTGTTTGCTAAAGACAGGTTATCAATTGGAATTGGTGCGGGACAAATGAGTCGAATCTACAGCGCCAAATTGGCTGGTATTAAAGCCCAAGATGCCGGATTCAAGGTTGGTGGAGCGGTGATGGCATCTGATGCTTTTTTCCCATTTAGGGATGGTATAGATGAGGCGGCAGCCCAGGGTATCCGAGCAGTAATACAGCCTGGCGGTTCGGTCCGTGATGAGGAAGTCATAGAAGCTGCAAATGAGCACTCAATAGCTATGATCTTTACAGGAAGAAGACACTTTAGGCACTAGACAGAAAATAAAAACAGGATTCGAACATGAAGATACTAATCGTTGGGGGAGGAGGAAGAGAGCACGCGCTTGCCTGGAAGTGCGCGGAGCCACCATACGTCGATAAAGTTTTTTGTGCTCCAGGAAACGCTGGTACTGCTAGAGAGGATAAGGTTATTAATGTTGCTATTTCTCCGGAGGATTTAGAGGGTTTGGCCTCGTTTGCCGAAGAGGAGAATATCGCCCTTACTATAGTGGGACCTGAAGCGCCCTTGGTGTCCGGCATCGTTAATGCCTTCAATGCGCGGGGACTAAAGTGTTTTGGTCCAACAAAAGAGGCGTCGGTTTTAGAAGGGTCAAAAGTTTTTACCAAAGACTTTTTACATCGACATAGAATTCCCACAGGCAAGTATAAAAGTTTCTCGGATATTTCGAAGGCCGTAAATTATATAAAAGATTGCGAGTTTCCCCTGGTTATTAAGGCTGATGGCTTGGCATCCGGTAAGGGGGTTTTTATCACGTCTGACCTCGTTGAGGCAGAAAGGGTGGTTAGGACGATACTTTCGGGAAATAAATTTGGGGAAGCTGGAAGCCAAATAGTAATCGAAGAGTTCTTAGACGGTGAAGAAGTGAGCTATATCTGTATGACAGATGGATATCATTGTGTGCCTTTTGCTTCTTCACAGGATCATAAGGCTAGAGACGACGGCGATTCAGGGCCAAATACAGGAGGGATGGGGGCCTATTCACCTGCACCGTTGTTGGATAGTGAATTGGAGCATCGGGTGTTAGATGAAATCATATACCCCACCCTCTCCGGCTTAAGGGAGGAGGGTAGGCTATACAAGGGTTTTTTATATGCTGGGCTCATGATAAATTCTAAAAAGCAACCAAAAGTCCTAGAGTTCAACTGTCGTTTTGGAGATCCCGAAGCTCAACCCACTCTATTCCGTTTAAAAACTGATTTGGTCGATGCGTGTTTGAAGACCCTAGAAGGAGATATTGGGGAACTGCAGCTAGAGTTTGATTCTAAAACTGCGTTGGGAGTTGTCCTTGCTGCTAATGGGTACCCCGAGTCTTATCAGACTGGTTGGTCCGTCAAGGTCGCGCAAAAAGCGTCGGTGCTAAAAGACTTAAAGATTTTTCATGCTGGTACCGCACTTTCTGGAGATGTTGTTGTTTCGACAGGGGGGCGAGTCTTATGTGTAGTTGGTCGCGGAGATAATGTCAGAGAGGCACAGATGGTGTCTTATAAGGGAGTCGATTTAGTTGAGTCATCGAACTTATTTTATCGGTCTGATATTGGTTATCGTGCAATCGCTAGGTTGAAATCGCCATAGCCGGAGCATCATTAAACCCATAAGGTTAACTAGCGCCATCCCATTTTACAAAATTTTCGAGTAGCTTTAGCCCGGCAGCTGAACTTTTTTCTGGATGAAATTGGGTCGCAAAAATGTTACCGAGACCGATTGATGAGGTGAATTCTCCTAGGTAGTTCGTTTTACCTACTGTAAGCTCAGGGTCTTTCGGCTTCACAAAGTAGCTATGAACGAAATAGAATCGGGTCCCTGAAGGAATCCCTTTCATAAGTGGGTGCATTTTTTCCCAGTAAACATTGTTCCATCCCATGTGAGGAATTTTGTCAAAATTCTTTTCGGATATATTATTAGGTTTTTTGAAGCGTTTTACTTCACCCTCGATTAGGTTAAGGCAAGCGGTTCCATTATCTTCTTCGCTTGTCCTCATAAGAGACTGAAGGCCTAAGCAAATTCCTAAGAAAGGCTTTGTTTGGCATAAGTTTTCAATTTTTCTGCCCAGGCCTGTTTTTTTGAGTTGACTCATGCAGTCTCCAATAGCGCCTTGGCCAGGAAACACTATTTTGTCTGAATTAGTAATCTCCTTAACATCCGAGCTCACTTTAACATTAATTTTCTTGCTGGAGACAGATTCCAGGGCTTTATACACCGATTTAAGATTACTTCCTCCATAATCTATGATGGTGATTGTAGTCATTGCTAGAGGGTGCCTTTGGTGCTTGGAAGCTGATCTTTCATTCTCGGATCTAATTCTATCGCCATCCTCAGGGAGCGCCCCAAAGACTTGAAGATGGTTTCAATAATATGATGAGAGTTGTGTCCTCTTAGGCAATCGATATGGAGAGTACATTGTAAATGATTTACGAAGCCTTGAAAAAACTCGAAAAACAAATCAACATCGAAATCTCCAACGACGTGAGATCTTGGAAAACTCACGTTATAAGAGAGACCTGGTCTCCCTGAAAGATCAATTACTACTCGTGATAGAGCCTCATCTAACGGGACATAAGAGTGTCCATAACGCCTTATAGATGTTTTTTTCCCAACAGCCTCATTAATGGCCTGTCCCAACGTTATTCCAAGGTCCTCTACCGTATGGTGTGCATCTATTTCGAGATCTCCCTTTGCCTTTACCGAAAGGTCAAGGCAACCGTGTCTCGCTACTTGCTCCAGCATGTGGTCTAAAAATGGTAATCCTGTTTTAGCTGTCAACTTTCCATTGCCATCAAGGTCTACGCTGATCTTTATATTTGTTTCGTTTGTGACGCGCTCTACTTCTGCTTTTCTATTCAATGGGAAGGCTCTTCCTTTCTTTTGTGTCTACCCTAATGGTATAACACTAAAGGTCAATTTGTCTTCAATTAAGAGTTTGTCCGAGAGATCTATAAACTTGAGGAAAATATGGAAAAGATCAAAATAGAAAATGTGGAGAGTTGGCTTTCAAAAGAGCAGGCCCGTTTTATTAGTGAAGTTATAGGACTAGATAGTTCGATTATTAAGCATGATGATTCCTGGAAGAAGGGATCAGCGAGTTTCGGGAGAACAGTAGTACTAAGTGATGGAAATATTTTCGAAAAGATAGCGGTGAACTTTTCGTCAATATCAGGAGATTCGTTACCCGAAGCTGCCAGTGCTAAGCGGCCGGATTTAGCAGGCTCGGCATTCAGAGCGATGGGATTATCAATAGTATCCCATCCCCGAAACCCTTTTGTTCCAACAGCCCATCAAAATTTGCGTCTATTTTCGACTTTGGACCAGAAGAACCCTAATTGGTGGTTCGGTGGAGGGTATGATCTTACGCCTTATTTCGGTTTTATTGAGGACTCTATAAACTGGCACCGATCGGCCAAGAAAGCATGTGTTGCTTATGGCGCAAATACTTATGAAAACTTCAAAGAGCAATGTGATGCTTATTTTAATGTTAAGCATCGAAAAGAACAGAGAGGAATTGGGGGACTTTTTTTTGATGATTTAAATTATTGGCCCTTCAAGAAATGCTTTAACTTCATGAAAGATGTGGGCAAGGCTTTTTCATCATGCTATTTCGAAATCGTAAAAAAACGGAAAGAAATGGCTTACACAAAGGAACATCGTGATTTTCAGCAATATCGAAGAGGTAGATATGTTGAATTCAACCTAGTGCATGATAGAGGGACCCTATTCGGTTTGCAGTTCGGAGGCAGAATTAATTCTATTCTAGCGAGTCTTCCTCCGACAGTGACCTGGCCTTATGAGCCCAGCGAGAATTTGAAGAAATATGAATCGGATCTACTAACAGAATTCCTCACTCCGAAAGACTGGTTAAGCGAGAACCTCTAAAAAGGATTAGTTTGTTAGTCTTCTCTCAAAGGAATCCCATTGTTTCTCAGAACTCTCCTTAGGTTAATAATTGCCGGAAATATTTCCTGATTCTGGTCTTCCCCTTGCCTATCAAAAGCTTCCTGTTCGAGCTGGCAGATCCACTTGTCCTCAGCGAAAATTCCATTAGTGAACCAGATGATAAAAGGCCATGCTACTTCTAATAGTAACTTCATAGAGGGACGTTTGATCATCATCAAGCCAAATGTATGATTTGAGTTTTGATTTTTACCGAGTGGGACATAAACGTTCCAGAGATCTAGAGCGGGCTCAGAACTTCCAGCGGTCCAAAACTTCAGGGTTTGATATGGATACTCAGTTCTGATAGTCATGAAATCTCTGTCGGTTTTTTCTAAAGCTGCCGGTCTTTTCCCGAGCATGAATTTCTCACCCAAGGGTTGTTTCCCGCTCTTACGTTTAAAGGTATAGTCTGTTTCAACCCAATTGTCCCCCTCTCTGGTGCCTAAAAAGATGGTTTTTATACCGCCCATTAGGCGTCGGTGAAGAAACTGATGATTCATATCCATTAGATTCTCATGCATAAAGCTGTAGTGACAATCGACGCGTCTATTGAGGTACCTAATCTTGTAGTCATTATTATTTGCATTATTGACTTCGGGAAAGAACACCTTTTCGATTTTTGAATTATCTCCTGGGTATATAAAAATCAAACCATAAGCTTCCTTTGCGGGAAAGGATCTCACCTTATTTCTTTGTTTTTTACAGCCGGAGAGGTAGGGGATGTCAATGCAATTTCCATTAGCATCATATTCCCAGCCGTGATAACCGCATTTGATTCCAGTATTGGAAACAGTTCCAACATGAAGTGGAACTTGTCGGTGAGCGCATCTATTTTCGAGGGCATAAACTGCCCCTACCTTTGGTCTGACAACCACAATAGAGGTGCCGGCAAATTCAATATCCAGGGCTTTGCCGGCTTTTAGCTCACTTGATCTGACAATCGGATACCAAAAATTTGGATCTATACCGGTTTTCCTTAGGTCCGTATTTTTTTGGTTATTCTTTGTGTCTGGATGCGCTGTTTCCATGTTGATGCCTTATAATCTGAGTTCGGAGAACCTAGCAGATTCGAAGAAATATCTCCATTTTTAAAAAATACCCATCTCTAGACCCGCAGCGATTGTACCGCCCATATCTTTACAATCTGAGAGATCTTTAGAGGTAATTTTTCCTTTGAAAACGAGCGCCTCGTCGATTCTTTTCCATCCAAGACCGATGACTATTTTTTCGACAGAGTTAACAGCCCCAAACCCATCGGTATCAGCATTTACTATCAACTGATAGGGCAGGCCTCTTTTGGCATCTAAACATGGGTAATAAATTCTGTCGAAAAAATGCTTCAACGCGCCTGACATATATCCAAAGTTCTCAGTCGTGCCCAGAACGATGGCATCTGCTTTTAAGATTTTTTCGGGCTCTATAGTTACAGAGTCTTCGATAATTACTTCTAACTCGGCAAATGACTGACCTGATACCCCATCCATTAAGGCGGTGATGAGCTTTTTTGTTCCCCCTCCTTGGGAGTGAGAGACTACAATAAGAGTTTTCATTAATGATGCAACATTAGTCGTAGGCTTTTAAAGCTCAATATTCCCATAAAAAGATGATTAGTAGAATTAAGTAATGTGTATTATTCCGATATGTGGGTGGTTTTAAGGAAATTCAGAAAAGGGAGTGAGATATATTGATGTTCATCTGATATTATTCGCGCTTTTAAATGATCTTGAAAAAATTCATCTGGAGCCTAGGTAAAAATGATAAAGTCGGAGACAAGCAAGAAAAGTAAGAAAAGGCCTTTGTCCGAGATTGCAGACAAAAATGATTTATATGAAAGGTCAGTTCAGTGTGCTGAATCGGAGATAGACTTTATAGATCGACATTACGAAATCTTGAGAAAGAGAAAAGCAAAAAAATTAAGAGAAGACTTTTGTGGTAGTGCTTTAGTTTCTTTTGAATGGGTTGCTCGGCGAAAGGATAACGAGTCGATAGCAGTGGACATTGACTCAGAGGTAATGAATTGGGGTATTTCCAGTCATATGGGATCCTTGAATCGAAGCCAGAAAAATCGAATTCAATTTCTAGAAGAAGATGTGATTAAAGTAAGAACCGCTCCTCAGGATGTGATTCTAGCGACAAATTTTAGTTATTGGTGCTTCAAAGAGAGAAGGACACTTCTTAGCTATTTTGAAAGTGTTAGAAAAAGCCTGGCGACAGATGGGGTGTTTTTCGTTGACTGTTACGGGGGATATGAGGCCTATCGGCTGCTCGAGGAGAAGACAGAACATGAGGGCTTCACTTATATCTGGGATCAAGCTGATTTTAATCCTATAAATAATCATCAACTTTGTTATATTCATTTTTCTTTTCCCGACGGATCTCGAATAGAAAGAGCCTTTAGCTACAACTGGAGGCTATGGACAATTGGAGAAATTCGCGAGTTGATGAGTGAAGCTGGGTTTTCGCAAAGTTTAGTGTTCTGGCAGGATTGGGATGAATCTGAGGAAGCGGAGTCAGGTGAATTTACTATGGTAGAAAAAGCGGAACCGGATGCAGGTTGGATAGCTTATGTCGCTGCCCTTAGGTAAATCGACCTTCGAAACATAACTGTCATGAAAAATTAGCATACTAGGAATAGCGTTTCCTTGGGGAATTCTGTAGCTTTTTGGGTCTGATTAAGAGCCAAATTAACTCCGAAATTGATATTGATTTTCGACCTTTAGGTTGGCCAAATTTGAAGGGCGGCATATAATGGGGAATACCCAGAATAAATGAATGAAATAGATGTTAAATACGTGACGAACATAGGCGAATTTGATAAGTCTCGTAGAGACAAAGTACGCAATCTAAAGGACGGATTGTTTGGGCTTTTCATGAGTGTAGGTGGCGTGTCAGTAATAGGTGCTATTTTGCTGATATTTTTTTACCTTCTCTACGTTGTTCTTCCACTTATCTATGGAGCCTCCATCGAAAAAGTATTTTCTATAGATGGTCCCCGTAGCGAATCAAGCTTACTTTTAGATATAGATGAATATGATGAAATAGGACTGAATATTTACCCAGATGGCGTTGCAATTTTCAGCTCCTTGTTAGACGAAAAGATTATCAAAAGAAGTAGCCTATTTCCCTTTGAGGGCCCGTCCGAAACCATTACCTCTGTTGCCGCAGGAGACCCAGCAAGTAGAGTCTATGCCGTTGGAACGTCAAGTGGGCGAGGAAATCTTTTTCAGGCAGAATACGAGTTGACTTACCCCGAGGACAGGCGGGTTATCATTCCTAGGATAAATTTTCCATCAGGTCAAGAACCACTAGTTCTAGATTCCAAAGGAGATGCGATTAGGCTAGTTTCAGGCCAATTTATGGATGAGCGTGGCACTGTTGTGAGCGTTACGAAGGATGGTAGATTGCTGGTGACGATTATTACTGTCGAAACTGCCTTTCTCAGCGAGGATAAAGAAATTGTTTATGAGACTTTTCAAGTAAACGACACTAGCAAAAACCTTACTGAAATAAGATTAGATGTAGAACAGAGATATTTGGTAACCGTTTCAGGCGGTGGAATAGTCGCCCTTTGGGATGTTTCAGATCCCAAACGGTCTAACCTTGTCGATAAGGTAAGCGTGGTTAAGCCAAATGAAAAGATTTCGGCGATTTCTTTCTTGAGTGGAGGGATATCTTTGGTGGTTGGCACAGGATCTGGCAGCCTCCAGCAGTGGTTCCCGGTTCGGGATGAGAATAATCTTTATACCTTAAGGAAAATTAGAGATTTTGAGCCCATGCCGACAGAGATCACTAACATCAAACCAGAGCATTTTCGCAAAGCTTTTGCGGTGACTGATAAAGGAGGAAACTTTGCCTTATATCATGCAACGGCTAATAATAAGGTCGCTGATGTAGTCGGACTTTTCGATGATTTATCGACGCTGGCGATTTCTCCTCGATCTAAGGCTGTATTATTCGCTGACTCAGCAGGCCAGCTAGATTTGTTTAAAGTAGACAATGAGCACCCAGAGATTTCTTTGGGCGCTCTTTGGGGTGAAATTTGGTATGAAAGCAGGTCAGAACCGGAGTACGTATGGCAATCTTCAGCGGCAAATAGTGATTTTGAGCCAAAGTACAGTTTAACTCCTTTGGTTTTCGGGACGCTTAAAGCATCCTTTTACTCTATGTTATTTGCGGTTCCGTTGGCCATTTTTGGAGCAATTTATACGGCCTATTTTATGTCTCCTAGAATGCGTTCGATTGTTAAGCCGACGATAGAAATTATGGCTGCTTTACCGACGGTTATTTTAGGATTCCTGGCGGGGCTCTGGTTGGCTCCCTACTTGGAAAAAAACCTAGCCGGTTTTTTCCTAATAATGTTGTTCGTTCCCAGCATTGTTTTCCTAACTTCAATATTGTGGCCTAGCGTCCCGCGCGTTATCCGTGAGAGCGTGCCAGACGGTTGGGAGAGCTTATTATTGGTTCCGATAGTTTGCCTTGGAATTTGGTCGTCATTGACGTTAGGGACGGTAATCGAGATACAATTTTTTGGAGGTAATCTCCCGCACTGGCTAAATCTACATCATGGAATAAGTTACGATCAAAGGAACTCGATTGTAGTTGGTATAGCAATAGGTTTCGCAGTGATCCCCACGATTTTTTCTATAAGTGAGGATGCTGTTTTTGGTGTGCCGAGGTCTCTCACTATGGGTTCATTAGCCTTGGGAGCTACGCCTTGGCAGACTGTAACTAGAGTGATTCTCTTGACGGCAAGCCCAGGTATATTTTCTGCGGTCATGATTGGCATGGGACGCGCTGTGGGTGAAACGATGATTGTACTTATGGCAACTGGGAATACGCCCATCATGGATCTAAATATATTTCAAGGTTTTAGGGCGTTATCAGCCAATATCGCTGTCGAAATGCCTGAGTCGGAAGTGAACAGTACTCATTATCGTATTTTGTTCTTGGCTGCGTTGGTTTTATTTCTATCCACTTTTTTTGTAAATACTTTGGCGGAAGTCGTTCGTCAAAGGCTTAGAAAAAAATACGCTAATTTATAATGAAATCTTGAGGCAAGTTGTAAATGAGCTTAATGGCTAATAGGCGACCACATTGGAGGACATCGGGCACACCTTGGGTTTGGCTGACAGCGGGTACGGTGGCGTTTAGCTTGATTCTGGTTCTTGGCGTCTTGGGGATGGTTGGCTATCAAGGGATAATCCATTTTTGGCCTTCATCTGTGGTGCAAATATCACTTAAAGGAAATCAAGGGACCGCATTAGGGGAAGTGGCAGGAAGCGAAAACGTGAGCGTCGCAAGGTTACGTGACCAAGGAGTGCAAACACCCGAGGGGATGAGCCAAGTCGAAAGACTTCTCCTCAAAACCGGAAACCGAAAAATATATGGTTTTGATTTTAAGTGGTTCAATGAAACTGATTACGATGACTTGAGCCTACCACCAGATGTGGCTGTCATTGAAAGAGAGGAATGGGGTAACTTCTATGGCTTTCTAGTTGGTTTGAAATTTGATGGCCAAATCTTGAAGGGTGAACGAGGCCAGCTAGAACTAAAACTGTCTGAGATGATGGCTCGTCGTTACGAGATAAAAGAAAAGATTCTCCGAGTTGAAAAGTCCGAAATGGGGGCTCTCAATTATCAAATGGATAAAATAAGGTTAGAGCGTCGAAAGCTTGAATTAGATCAGGTTCCTGGAAGTGATCCCCGTTTTGCTGACCTAGATTTTAGGGTCAGCGAACTAGAAGAGCAGTATATAGTGTTGGGGGAAAGCTTGAGAGAGCTAAACCAGATGATTGATAGAGATTCTATTGAGATGATTACCACTCAAGGCGAGCCAGTCATTCTGGATGTTAAAGATTTAGTAAGAGTGTACTTTCCTAACAACATGAATATATTCCAAAAATTTGCACATTATTTTGCAAAACTTTGGGAGTTCATTACAGATGATCCGAGAGAAGCGAATACGGAGGGTGGCATATTTCCTGCTATATTTGGAACCGTTGCGATGGTTTTGCTTATGGCTGTCCTTGTGACTCCTTTTGGTGTTGTAGCAGCGATTTATTTGAACGAATATGCTGCACAAGGAGCACTTACCAAAATTATTCGAATAGCTGTGAACAATCTGGCTGGGGTTCCTTCGGTTGTTTATGGAGTGTTTGGCCTGGGGTTCTTTGTCTATTTTCTGGGGGGCACAATCGATAGTTTATTTTTTGAGGCTAACGCACCTGCTCCTGTTTTCGGTACTCCTGGTTTAATGTGGTCTTCGTTAACCCTTGCTTTATTGACGGTACCAGTAGTGATTGTTTCTACTGAGGAAGGACTGACCAGAATTCCAAGAAGTATTAGGGAGGGAAGTTTGGCTCTCGGGGCAACCAAGGCAGAAACGCTATGGAGAACAGTATTGCCCATGGCGACCCCAGCTATGATGACCGGATTGATTCTGGCTGTGGCCCGAGCCGCAGGTGAAGTTGCCCCCTTGATGATGGTAGGTGTAGTTAAATTAGCTCCAGCTTTGCCGGTGGATGGTAATTTTCCCTTCATTCACTTAGATAGGAAATTCATGCACATGGGGTTTCATATTTATGATGTAGGTTTTCAAAGCCCCAATGTAGAGGCTGCCCGCCCCTTGGTATACGCTACTTCCTTCTTATTAATTATCCTTATAATATCGCTGAATATGACCGCTATAAAAATTAGAAATAGTTTAAGAGAGAAATATAATGCAACCGAAACGTGATGATACTCAAGGACCAAATGGGCTTAACAATTTTTCTGCTACGCCATCGGTCAAGGTCGATGTAGAAAAGCGGTCATGTGAAGTAAGCTCACTGAGCGAACAGGAGGCATGTCTTCAGGTAGAAAATATGAATTTCTATTATGGCGACGTCAAGGCGCTAAACAATATTAATATCACTATTCCAGAGCGAAAGGTCACAGCTTTCATAGGACCTTCTGGCTGTGGTAAATCTACGCTTATAAGAATATTTAACAGAATGAATGATCTAATTGATGGGACAAGGCTAGAGGGATCCGTTCGCTTAAGGGGCACCGAAATTTATGATCCGGATTTAAATGTTGCGGATCTAAGAAGAAGAGTAGGTATGGTTTTCCAAAAGCCGAACCCTTTTCCAAAATCCATTTATGAAAATGTGGCTTATGGTCTCCGTATTCAAGGGATAAATAATCGAGCCACTCTCAATGCTACTGTGGAGAAAGCCTTAAAAGGTGCAGCCTTGTGGGAGGAGGCGAAAGATAGATTACACGAGAATGCTTTGAGCCTATCGGGTGGCCAACAACAGCGACTAGTAATAGCTCGAGCTATCGCTATAGAGCCTGAAGTTCTATTATTAGACGAGCCCGCGTCCGCGCTTGATCCGATTTCAACCCTTAAGATAGAAGAACTCATTTACGAGTTGAAATCGAAATATACGATTGTTATTGTCACTCACAACATGCAACAGGCGGCTAGGGTTTCCGATTATACTGCTTTCATGTACCTCGGTGATCTGATCGAATATGACGATACGAAAAAATTATTTTCTACACCATCGATAAAACAAACCGAAGACTATATTACTGGTCGTTATGGTTAAAAATCCCCCCCTAATTAGAGTAAAAATATGTCGACTTATAACACAGGTTCTACCCACATTTCGCAACAGTATGATAACGAACTGGAAGATTTACGGTCTAAAGTACTATCAATGGGAGGTGTGGTTGAGGATCATCTTGTTAAAGTCATAACCACATTATCAACTGCCCAACTGGAGGGCGTGGAATATGTGGCTGAGAGTGACCATATAGTCAATAGTTTAGAGATAGAAATTGATCAGATATGTACAGAGATACTTCTTCGAAGAACTCCAGCTGCTTCGGATATGAGGCTAGTCTTAGCTATTTTTAAAACGATTACAGACCTAGAGCGAATTGGCGATGAAACAGAGAAGATAGCGAGGTTGGTCCTCAAGTTGAATGATCCTAGAGCAATCACTATTTACTATACTGGTATACTGGCCATATCTAGAAACGTAAGAAGAATGTTAAGTGACGCCCTCAATGCTTTCGCAAGAATGGACTCTAAATCTGCTAACAGAATAGCTCAAATGGACAAAGAAATTGACGCTGGAATAGATCTTCTGATGCGCCAATTGATTACCTTTACCTTAGAAGACGTTAGTGTTATCTCAGCGGTTTTGGATGCAGTACTAGCCGCTAGGGCTTTAGAGCGGATTGGTGATCACGCTAGAAACATATGTGAGAATGTTATTTACCTCGTAGATGGTGTTGATGTAAGACATGGTGAAAGCGGGATAAGTTAGGGTTTAGGCTCCGATAAAAATTATTAAAGATACGAGTACTTCATTGATTTAAGTGCAACACTATTTTCAACTCTAGCGCAATAGACTTCTTGGAAAGCATGAAACTATCAGAAAAAATGAGCTCATTGGGGACCGAGACGGCCTTTGAGGTGTTGGAACGAGCAGAGTCTTTGGCCAACGAAGGTCGGGACATTATTAATCTTGGAATTGGTCAACCCGATAGCACCCCACCCGCTCAGGTTGTTGATGCTGCCATAAAGGCGCTTAGAGATGGGCACCATGGCTATACCGCAGCTCCGGGTATATATCCAATCAGAGAGGCCGTGGCTGAGTATCTCGCTCATACTCTTAGAGTTGAAGTGAGTCCTGAGAATATACTCGTTACACCTGGTGGGAAGCCCACAATATTCTTTGCTATCATGATGTTTGGGGAATTGGGGGCAGAAATACTCTATCCTAATCCGGGGTTTCCAATATATGAATCCGTGATTAGGTTTTCCGGTGCCAAGCCAGTTCCGATTCCGATTTTAGAGGGAAATAATTTTTCTTTTAAAGCAGATGAATTGTTATCCTTAATAACTCCAGCCACGCGTTTGATAATTCTTAACTCTCCTGGCAACCCAGCCGGGGGGGCAGCCTGTAAAAGCGAAATGGATAAGTTTGTAGCAGGCATAGATGCTCGACCTGATATAGCTATTTTAAGTGATGAGATTTATTCAAGGATTTATTACGGTGGTACAGAACACGTATCCCTCCTGAGTTACCCTCAAATAAGAAATCGATTAATACTATTAGACGGATGGAGTAAAACTTATGCAATGACGGGATGGCGAATTGGTTTTTCTGTTTGGCCCAATGATTTAATAGAGGGTGCGATCAGGCTTGCCATAAATTGCCACTCTTGTGTGAATTCCGCATCCCAGTGGGGTGCCATCGCTGCGTTAAAAGGCCCTCAAACATCGGTCCTTAACATGGTCGCATCTTTTGATGAGCGCCGTCGATTCCTTGTAGAAGCACTGAATGCAATACCTGGAATTACCTGCAAAGATCCAGTAGGGGCGTTTTATGTGTTCCCAAATATTACCGGTTCGGGGGTAAATTCCTTCACGCTTCAACAAGAATTACTAGAGAGGGCGGGGGTAGCAACGATTGCCGGTACGAGCTTTGGCAAATTTGGTGAGGGTTATCTTCGAATATCATATGCTAGTTCCTTACAAAATATTCGGTTGGCGGTAGACCGTATTAAAGATTATCTCTCGTGTTTTTTATAAAAAAATGCTTAAACTGAAGATTTCTTACTTAAAGCTGGTCTACTAGAAATCATCTCTTTTGAAAAGATAACTCGAAAGGTGCTGCCGCTTCCTAATTCGCTTTCCATCTCTAGTTTACCGTTGTGTCTTTCTACTACGTGCTTTACCAAGGCTAAGCCCAAACCTGTGCTACTAAATTCGTCTCCCGAAATCCGCTGGCGAGATTCGTCCACTCTATAAAATCGTTCGGTTACCCGCAGGAGATGTTCTTGAGCTATCCCTATTCCATTATCTTTTACTTCAAACATTGGTAAACCGTCTGTAGTCCGTTGCCATTTGATTTGTATGACGCCAGAATCTGCGCTCGTATATCTGACTGCATTGAAGATTATATTTGAGAAGACGATGTAAAGTTCTTCCCCTGATCCCTCTATCTTCAGGGCATCATCTGTGTCTAGAGAGAATAGCTGAGAACCGGTATTTTTGAGCGATGTTGCCCTACGATGAATTTGGTTAATGGTCTCGCTCACGCTAATCGATTCAGGATTCCTTATGGTGTCCTCGCTTTCTAGCTTGGATAGAAGAAGAAGCTCTTCGACAAGTTTGCTCATCATATCGGCTTGCTTTGCCATCTCTTCTATAGGTCTGTGCCATTTTCCATTTGGTTCTTTTTCTTTCAGGCTTATTAAATTTTCTATGTAGCCCTTAAAGACAGTAAGAGGTGTTCTTAGCTCATGAGACACGTTAGCTACAAAATCAGAGCGTGCCTCTAATGCCTCTTCTATAGCTGTAACGTCTCTGCCAACTAGTAGCCTTTGGTTTTTACCATACGGTGCGCTGACAAGGTTCATAATTTTGTTTGGTTCTCGAGGCGCTTTTATCCGCACCATATCGGTTTTTTTATTATCCGCTTCCAGTATTTCCTTTAGTAGCGGCTCACGAACTACGTTTATAATTCGTCTCCCGACATCATCTGGAATTTTAATTCCCAATAACCGGATCGCTGTCTTATTTGCCCACCGTATAGTGTTTTCGTTATCAAGGGATACCACCGCGTCAGGTAGCGCCTTTGTCGCTTGTCTAAACTCTTTCAGTATAGTCCGAAGTTGTTTTTTTCTGGAACGTTGTCTTTTTCTCAAATCGGATACTGATAGGATTACATTGTCTAGAGCGTCAGGAATTACACCCAAATTGGTTGGGAAATCTTCCCTGCGGTTTTTAATCCATTTTAGCGTGCGGTTTAATTTTAGGTGGAAAAAAAATATATAAGAGGATAAAGCAAGAACTAAAGTAAGAAAAAGTTCTTCAATTATTAACCCCAGAAAAGTAGCGGGTAGTAAAAAGGTTAGTAGTCTTCTGAGGTCAGCGCTGGTCATAATGAACTTAATTTAGGTTAGGAGTAAACCACCTAAATTTAATAGATCATTGGATATTTGTCGAGAAACAGTAACCGAAACCCCTGGCCGTCTGGATGTAGGCATGACAACCAAATGGTTCCAGTGCTCTCCGTAATCTACGGATGTGAACATCCACTGTTCGTTCGTCTACATTTTCGTTATTTTCCCAAACATGTGTTATGAGTTCGGCTCTGCTGTAGACTCTGCTATCTTTGGAGGCGAGAAAGCTCAGAAGTCGAAACTCTGTAGAGGTTAATCTTATTTTATTTCCTTTGTGTAGGGCTAGTTTTTTCTCCTGGTCAATCACTAGAAGATTTTCCCCAGAGGATTCTTTGCTAATGGTTGCTCTTCTAAGGACGGCTTTTATCCTAGCCAAAAGCTCATTTGTTGAAAATGGTTTTGTTACATAATCATCGATGCCAACGCTGAAACCTTTTAATTTATCAGTTTCTTCTGCTTTAGCGGTGACCAAAATAATTGGTATCGCAGAGCTTTCTTTTCTGCGACGTAGTCTTTTCGCAAGTTCTAGTCCTGAAAGGCCAGGGAGCATCCAGTCTATGAGCACCACGTGGATATTTTCTTTAGCCAAAATCTCTTCAGCCGCACTCAATTCTTCAGCCTCGTGACAATGGTATCCGTCGCTCTCCAGGGTAAATCTTATCATCTCTCGAATTGATGAATTATCCTCTAAGACTAGGACGTTTTTGTTCACTTAATAATGTCTCCTCTCTGAATCTTGGTATTGTGTATTGCTTAGATTACGTTATTATTACAGTCCTTTCTGATAGGTAATTCTGGCAGATCTTTACATCTCGATAAGCTGGCTTGTATGCTCGGCGCCTCTAGTAAATATATGCGTAGAAAACCTATCGTAGGTTAACTTAATGTAATTTGTCGAGAATCCCCGTTTATGCACGATTTGTTTGAAAGCGTATATGATCCTGCCCAGATTGAGGAGGCTATACAAAAACATTGGGTAAAAAGTAAGATTTTTGAGGCTTATGAAGACGAATCGAAGGAAAAATTTTACTGTCTGTGTATGTTTCCTTACCCCAGCGGTCGATTGCACATGGGCCATGTCAGGAACTATACCATAGGGGACGTTATAGCTCGCTATAAAAAAATGAAAGGATTTAATGTCCTGCAGCCTATGGGGTGGGACGCCTTTGGTCTCCCGGCGGAAAATGCTGCGATTGAAAACCAGACCCACCCGGCAAAGTGGACCATATCGAATATAGAGTATATGCGTAACCAATTGGAGAGATTAGGTTTCGCCTATGACTGGAGAAGAGAACTATCCACCTGTGATCCAAGTTACTATAGATGGGAACAGTGGTTTTTTACAAGACTGTACGAAAAAGGATTGGTTTACCGGAAAGAAGCGGAGGTGAACTGGGATCCGGTGGATCAGACAGTATTGGCTAACGAGCAAGTAATAGATGGGTGCGGTTGGCGCTCAGGGGTCCCGGTTGAGCGGAGGAGAATTCCTCAATGGTTCTTAAAAATAACTGATTACGCGGAAGAGCTTCTGGACGGATTAGATAGTTTAGAAGGTTGGCCTGAATCAGTTAAGACAATGCAAAGAAATTGGATAGGGCGATCTGTTGGGGTTAACATCACGTTCACCGTAGATGGAGCTAGAGATAATCTAGAGGTATTTACTACCCGACCGGATACTCTGATGGGGGCTACATATCTAGCGATAGCGCCAGATCACCCTTTGGCCCAGGAGTTTGCTGGCAATAATGAAGCTGTACGAAAATTTCTGGATGATTGCAGAGAAACTCCCGTATCAGAGGTAGACTTTGAAAAAATGGAGAAAAAAGGTGTCCCCTTAGGCCTATCAGCAAGTCACCCACTAACTGGCGATCCGCTCCCGGTCTGGGTGGCTAACTTCGTTTTGATGAGTTACGGTACAGGTGCGGTCATGTCTGTTCCAGCGCATGATCAAAGAGATTGGGAATTTGCAACTAAGTATGGACTCGAAATAAAACAGGTTATTGAACCTGAAAATGATGAAGATATTGACTTAAAAACGCAGGCTATCACGGAAAAGGGTCGCTTGATTAATAGCGGTGCTTTTGACGGGCAGAGATCCTCCGAAGCCTTCAGAGCAATAGCTGCCGAATTGAAGCTGCGAAATCTTGGGATAGAAAAAGTTCAGTATCGACTTAGGGACTGGTTGGTCTCAAGACAAAGGTATTGGGGGTGTCCTATTCCAGTTTTATATTCGGATAAAGATGACATACTGTTAGAACAGGGTGAGAAATTGCCGGTGAGGCTTCCAGAGGAGATAGATCTTGATGGAGTGACTTCTCCCCTACAGGGTTCTCTGGATTTTCTGAAAAGTGTGGGATCTGATGGGAGAGTGCTGCGAAGAGAGACAGACACTTTCGATACCTTTTTTGAATCTTCATGGTATTTTTCCAGATTTTGTAGCTATGATGCTAAGGGATCAATGGTAGATGGCCGTACTAGTTATTGGATGCCGGTCGATATATACATAGGTGGGATTGAGCATGCTGTGCTTCACTTGCTTTATGCTAGGTTCTTTCACAAGACTATGAGAGACGAAGGCTTGGTCAGCTCTAATGAGCCGTTTAAGAAGTTGCTTACTCAGGGTATGGTCTGCAAAGAAACTTACTTTAGAAAACACGGTGCTAAGAAGGTTTATTTTAATCCCTCTCAAGTTGAGACGGAAACTGATTCAAAGGGGAGGGTTGTGAGCGCGATATTGAAGTCAGACAGTAATCCCGTTGAGATAGGCCCCGTCGAGAAAATGTCTAAGTCAAAAAATAATGGTGTTGACCCCGAAGAGTTGATCAAGGCTTATGGCGCGGACACAGTTAGGTTATATACGATGTTCGCTTCACCACCCGAGCAATCTTTGGAGTGGTCGGACTCCGCGGTGGAGGGTGCCTCGAGATTTTTAAAATCAATCTGGAGACTCGTAAAGAGACACGTCGATAGAGGCTTATTGGCCAGTGCGAAAAACAATCAAAATTTACCTACTAGCTTGCAGACTATAAGACGCCAAATTCACGAGACGATTGTAAAAGTTTCGGATGATATTGATAGGAGGTATAAATTTAATACAGCAATAGCGGCGGTAATGGAACTAGTCAATAATCTTTCCCGAATGAAAGTTGAGGAAGATGCTTCCCAGCAGGTGAGGCAAGAGGGTTTGGAAGTCACGGTGCTCTTGTTAACTCCAATAACCCCTCATATCACAGAAGTGCTTTGGCGTGCCCTTGGTCACAACGAAGATATCGCTGATACTACGTGGCCCAGCGTGGATCGGTCTGCCTTGATTAAAAACGAAAATAATATAGTAGTGCAAATAAATGGAAAAAAAAGAGCCACTATTGTTCTTCCGTTAGACTGCAAGAAAGAAGTGTATGAGTCTAAAGCTATTGAAGATCCAAACATACAGAAGTATCTCACTGAAAATTCGATAGTCAAGGTTATAGTGGTTCCAAATAAACTGGTTAATATTGTTCTGAAGCCAAAATGAAAACTTCCTCCTCCATTCTTATATTTTTAATATCTGTTGGTCTATCAGGCTGCTCTGGGTGGCAACTTCGGGGTGTATCGGAAGGAGAGGCATTGTCTTTTTCGGCCTATGTGAGTTTTTCAAGAGCCGAGAAAGTTGGCAGAGCGATGCCTCGTGCTCTGCGTTCAAGAGGGGGGATCTTGCGTAGCGCGTCCCAAGGGGCAGATTATTCAATAACTATATTAAACGAACAATTCAAGAGGAAGGTAATTTCGGTAGACCCGACCAATGGCTATGTAAGAGAAGTAGAACTTAGTCTTACATGTGAAATTACTGTGCGAGATAAAGATGGCAAATTGGTTATACCTCGGCAAACCTTGAGATTCAGCCGAGACTATTATTTTGATGAGCTGTCAGCTGAGTTCACTGCTGACAATAGACAGGTTCTAGAAGACGATTTGGCCCACAATGCGGCTGAATCTGTTGTTTTGCGACTAGATGTAGGCAGTTCTAAATAGATGAAAAGTTTTGATAGGGTTTTTGAATCCTGCCCTGGTAAAACTTTTTTTGTCTATGGCGCAGAACCGTTTCAGGGGGCAGAGTTCTGTGATGTCCTTAAACTTAAAGCCAAAGATCAAGGAATCGCAGAAAGATTGGTTTTTGAAGTGTCTACTAAAGAGTGCTGGCATAAAATAAGTGTAGAGTTAGATTCGCTGTCGCTTTTTGCTTCCAAAAGGCTAATAGAGATTTATCCTGAAGTTAGGACTTTAAAGGACGGGAAAGAGACGCTTGATAAAATTCTAAACCGGTCAAACAGCGATGTGCTATTACTTAAAGTCGGGCATCTAGACTTCAAGGAAAAGAAATCCAGTTGGTTTTCAATGCTCTCAAATAAATGCATAACATTGTGCTTTGATCAACCAACTTTAAACGAGATGCCTGAGTGGATTTCAGAACGCTTTGCAAGTTACGATAAGAAGGTGTCTAGAGAGGCTGCAGGCCTAATTGCGGAGAGGACGGAAGGCAATCTGATGTCCACGGCTCACGAGATAGAAAAGCTTGTTCTTTTGATTGATTCAGAAAGTATTACTTTGAGTAAAGTGGTCGACTCCGTCTTGGACGGCGCTCAGTTTAGTATTTATGATTATAGGGATTCATTATTGAAGGGTGATCTGAGGAGATCGGTAAAAATTATAACGTACTTGAAAAATGTCGGGGTCGAGCCCTTGGTGGTTAATTGGATTATAAGAAAGGAATTAAGAGATCTGGCTCAGCTATTGGTTCGTCATGCGGATGGTGAATCATTTTCCGCTATCTTCAAATCGCTTAGAATATGGGGGGACAGGCTGGATCTGTTAAAAACTGCACTTAGACGGGGAAACGTTAATAGCTGGTTTGAATTATTGATCGAGAGTTCAAACATTGGGTTAACGATTAAAGGTGCCTCTGATGGTGATCCTTGGGAAAAGTTGGGGCTGTTAACTGTTAGGGCATGCAGCTTGTGCCCTGATTAGTCTTGTACTCGAAAAATTGAGTTAGGTGATCGTGATGACTAAGAAACTAGATGACTATGTTGAGAAGGTTTGTGTGGAGGCTAAACTGGCCTCAAAAAGCATATCTACCGCAGATTACAATGCCAAAAATCTCGCTTTGCTGGCCATAGCAGATAAAATTAGAAAATCAAAAAAAGAAATTCTCGCCGCCAATGAAAAGGATTTGAAAGCTGGCGTCAATCTTGAGGATGCTCTTCTGGACAGGCTTACTCTAAGTCCGAGTCGAATAGAGTCTATGGCTTTAGGTTTAGAAGAAGTAGCGAGCATGTCAGATCCCATTGGAGAAATCACCAATCTCACTTATAGACCGAGTGGTATTCAAGTTGGTAGGATGAGGGTGCCAATTGGGGTGGTTGCAGTAATTTATGAATCTAGACCTAATGTAACGGCGGACGTATCAGCGCTTTGTATCAAAGCGGGAAATGCAGTAATTTTAAAAGGCGGCTCTGAGGCTATGCATAGCAATGCTTCTATTTTGAGATGTGTGCATTATGGATTACGCAAATACTCGTTACCTCAAAATACTGCCCAGTTGGTAAAAAAAGGTCGGGAGGTGACTTCTGTCCTATTGAAAAAAGATGAATACATCGATGTGCTTGTTCCCCGGGGCGGTAAAGGTCTAATAGAAGCTGTTTCCAAGTATGCTAGTATGCCTGTGATAAAGCATTTAGACGGTGTTTGCCATGTCTTTGTAGATTCTGCTGCTGATTTATCCAAGGCTTTTGATGTGGTAGTTAATTCCAAGACCCAACGCTATGGTACTTGTAACACCATGGAAACACTTTTGGTAAGCCAGGCAATAGCAAAAGCTTTTTGTTCTAGCTTATATCCAAAACTTATTGAGATGGGGGTCGAGATCCGTGGTTGCCCGAGGGCAATTCAATTCGATAAAAGAGTTAAGACCGCCTCAAATACCGATTGGTACGAAGAATACTTAGGCCCAATTCTGTCGGTAAAGATAGTGGATTCCATAGATGAAGCAATCACGCATATTGAAAAATACGGTTCCAGGCACACTGATTGTATCGTGACTGAGGATTTTTCTAGTGCGAGACATTTTCTTAAAGTAGTGGATTCTAGTTCCGTCATGATTAACACTTCTACTCGTTTTGCCGACGGATATGAATATGGTCTTGGTGCTGAGGTTGGCATTAGTACAGATAAAATTCACGCTAGAGGTCCCGTAGGGCTAGAGGGCTTAACGAGTCAAAAATGGGTGGTTTTTGGTGATGGGCATATTCGAAGCTGATTGTTTGCTCTCTTGCAGATTTTTAAATTTTTTGAGTTTGATATGAAGCGCATCGGATTATTTGGCGGTACGTTCGACCCAATACATAACGGACATATTAGAATGGCGGTGGAGGTTGCTGAAAATCTCCAGCTTGATGAGGTAAGGTTGATACCTGTCAATCAACCAAGTCATAGGTCTAGGCCGATCGCTTCCGCTGTACAAAGATCGGAAATGATATCATCAGCAATAAAAACCCCATTGGTTTTAGACGACATAGAGATCCAGCGTGGCGGTACCAGTTTTACAGTTGATACGCTAAAATATTTAAGAGCGGAGTACCCAAGTTGCACTCTTTTAATGATTTTAGGGGATGACGCTTTTGTGTCACTTAAGACTTGGCATAAGGCTGAGGATATCTTTAAATTAACCAACATAGTCGTGGTTTCTAGAGATTGGGATGGAAAAGAAAAGCAAGAGAGCCCCCATCTTTCTTTGGGTGGCGTCTTGTCTACCCATTCAACTGATTTGATTGACTCTGTTGGTTACGTGTATTTTATGAAGACGCCTTTGCTTCATATCTCATCAACCGAAATTCGAAGGAAAGTTAGATTGAACGAAAGTATATCAGGGTTGGTTCCGACAGCAGTTGAAAAGATTATTTTTGGAAATAATCTTTACGTATCATGAGAGAGCAAGTGAATCCAAATGATATCGTGCGTCTTATTTTGGATGCGTTGGACAACGGGAAAGCTATGGATACCGTAGTGTTGGATGTTGAAAAGATTTCATCCTTCACTGATTTCATGGTTGTGTCTTCTGGCCGTTCAGTAAGGCAGGTAAAGTCTCTTATAAGAAGGGTTAGAGACACGCTTTCCGAAAGGCGACTGCGTCCCATTGGGGTTGAAGGTGAAAAAACCGGTGACTGGGTTTTGTTGGATTATGGGGAGGTCGTGGTACACATAATGCAGCCCTCGGCCCGTGAATTTTATCAACTTGAGCGCCTGTGGGGTGAATTGGGGAAACCTAATAGCCGAAATCAATAATAAAGATGTCTATTGAAATCCTGTCTGTCTCTAGAAAGCCAACTGATTGGGTGAGGCAAGCTTTAGATGATTATTTGGTACGGTTTCCGTCAAATGCTGTCCCCAAATTGACTTTCTTGGCGCCGGAGAGCGGCCGACTTTCGAAAAAAGAGAGAGTCGCTCGGGAGGGAAAGAATATTCTCTCAAAGTTAGATCAAACGGACGTAGTTATTCTTCTGGATACAAGCGGTTTTTTAATTAATAACTTGGAGTTAGTAAGAAAGCTAAAGGAATTTAGCCAAGCAGCTGGACGTCTTAAATTGATAATCGGGGGATCTGAGGGGGTCCACGAATCCGTCAAGAAAAGAGCGTTTGAGACTTGGTCGCTTTCGACCTTAGTTATGCCGCACAAAGTTGTACAAGTGTTGCTTTTGGAACAGCTCTACAGGTCTCGGTGCATAATCGTAGGGCACCCTTACCATCGATTTTGACAACGTATAGAGGGACCAAATATATGGCCCCTCTATTGTTAACTACTTATAATGGTAGGAGAGGCACAATGAGAAGTGCCACGATGTTTATGATTTTAATTAGGGGATTAACTGCGGGGCCAGCAGTATCCTTGTAGGGATCGCCGACAGTATCACCAGTAACAGCTGCTTTGTGAGCTTCGGAGCCTTTGCCGCCGCAGTTTCCGTCTTCGATATACTTTTTGGCATTATCCCATGCTCCTCCCCCGGTTGTCATTGAAATGGCAACAAAAAGGCCCGTAATAATTGTTCCTAGTAAAAGCCCTCCTAAGGCTTTCCAGCCTAAGATAAACCCTACAAGTATTGGTACTAAAACAGGCAAAAGGGAGGGGATAATCATCTCTTTTATTGCAGATCTGGTAAGCAGGTCTACCGCTTTTGAGTAGTCAGGCTTCGCGGTGCCTTCCATTATTCCTGGAATTTCCTTGAATTGTCTTCTGACTTCCACCACAACCGAGCCAGCAGCTCTACCCACTGCTTCCATTCCCATGGCAGCGAATAGGTAAGGAATTAGGCCGCCAATAAAAAGACCAATAATTACTTCTGGATCAGACAAAAGGAATTGAACTGGAGATCCCATTTTCTCCTCTAATTTGTGAGTGTAATCTGCGAAAAGAACTAACGCTGCTAAGCCAGCGGACCCAATTGCATATCCTTTGGTCACTGCTTTAGTAGTATTCCCTACAGCATCGAGGGGGTCCGTTATACCTCTTATCTCATCGGGAAGGTTTGCCATTTCAGCGATACCGCCGGCATTATCAGTAATTGGTCCAAACGCGTCTAGAGCAACAATAATTCCAGTCATTGAAAGCATGGAAGTGGCCGCGATTGCTAGTCCATACAGGCCTGCTAGTTCGTAAGCAACATAAATACTTGCGCATACTGCTAAAACTGGAAAAGCGCATGCTTTCATTGATACGCCGATGCCGGCTATGATATTGGTCGCGTGTCCTGTTTCAGATGCAGAGGCTATATGCTTCACTGGGCCGTACTCGGTGCCAGTATAGTATTCGGTAATAACAACCATTAAAGCGGTCAGAACTAAACCAACTATCGCACAACCGAACAAAGCGCCAGCGTTTTCGGGCATCAGTTCTTTAGTGATTGGATAGTAGGCTATTGCAGCTAAGACACCAGATACGATCAACCCTCTATAAAGAGCTCCCATGATGTTGCCTTCGTCTGAGGATTTTACGAAGAAAGTACCGATTATCGAAGCAATTATTGATACCCCCCCCAAGACAAGAGGATAGATTATAGCGTTTGAGTTCTCTATCATTAACCCACCAAGTAGCATGGTAGCTATTACAGTTACGGCATAGGTTTCGAACAAATCAGCTGCCATTCCCGCACAGTCGCCAACATTGTCTCCAACGTTATCTGCTATCACCGCAGGGTTTCTTGGGTCGTCCTCGGGAATTCCAGCCTCAACCTTGCCCACAAGGTCAGCTCCAACATCTGCCCCTTTGGTAAATATGCCGCCTCCTAGCCGAGCAAAAATGGAAATCAGTGAGCCTCCAAAACCTAAACCAAGTAGCGGCTGCAACCCTTCTACACCGTTTAACAGAAGGATTTTGTAGTACCCAGCAACTCCGAGCAAACCCAATCCTACTACTAACATTCCTGTGATAGCGCCTCCTCGAAAAGCTACTTGAAGTGCAGCGTTCAAGCCAGTCTCAGCAGCTGCCGCAGTTCTGGAGTTTGCTCTAACAGAAACGTTCATGCCTATATAGCCCGCAGCTCCAGAGAGCACTGCGCCCACTAAAAATCCTACGGCGGTCCACCAATCTAGCGCCAGCCCCAAGGCTAGGAAGAGTATTAGTCCTACCAACGAGATGGTCGAATATTGGCGGTTGAGGTACGCAGAGGCCCCTTCTTGGACGGCGGTGGCAATTTCTCTCATCCGATCGTTGCCCATTGGAAGTGCAAGAATCCAACGTACAGACAATGCTCCGTAAATGATTGCCCCTAGGCCGCAAAAAATAGAAAACCAAAGTGGATTCAATAAAGACATTAATTCTCCCCTAATCGATACATTTAAAAGTTTAATTATACAAGTAAAATTGTGTCACTAATATTTGTTCTATGCCCAGGCGCTGATTCTACTTGTAAATCAGTCAATAGCAAAGTCATCTGTCAGTTTTCTTGGTGCGAATTGTTTTTTTAGAGAAACATAATTGGGCACGCCGTCTACATATGGAGGATAGTCTTCACCACTAATTAGCGGACGCAAGTATTGGATGCAGTCTTCTGTAACCCCGAAACCATCGTGGCTTATGTAATCAGTGGGTAGGGTTTTCTCAACATTCGCGACCTTACTAAGGTCGGTCTCTCCAATAGTCCATCTGTAAGGATAATCTTGAGTTCTTACGATTATCGGCATGACGGCGTTCTTACCGCTTTTTGCATAGCTGACTGCGGCTGCACCTACTTCATAAGCGTGTTCCACATCAGTTCTGGAGGCGATGTGTCGGGCCGATCTTTGCAGGTAATCTGCCACCGCCCAGTGGTATTTAAAACCGGTCTCCGACCGAATTATTTCGGCCATGTAAGGGGCGACTCCCCCAAGTTGAGCATGACCAAATGCATCTTTAATGCCCTGTTCTGAAACAAAATTACCCTTCTCATTCCTGATCCCCTCAGAAACGACAATTGAGCAAAACCCATAAAGATCTACACACTCTTTCACCCTTCTCGTAAATTCTGATTTAAGAAAAGGTCTCTCAGGAAAAAGGATTATATGGGGAGGATCGCCAGCCTTTCTTGCGGCCAAAGCACCAGAGGCTGCAATCCAACCCGCATGGCGCCCCATTACCTCTAAAATGAATACTTTTGTTGACGTCTTTGCCATGGATGCAACGTCTAGGCTTGTCTCCATGATTGACGTAGCCACATACTTTGCAACTGAACCAAACCCAGGACAGGAATCAGTGATTGGTAGATCGTTGTCTATAGTTTTTGGGATGCCTATACAAGTCAAAGGAAAGTTATTCTGTTCACAATACTTCGCTAGTTGATTTGTAGTATCTTGGGAATCTCCACCGCCGTTATAAAAGAAATAACCAATATTATGGGCTTTGAAAACTTCCAACAGTCTCTGGTATAGAGCTGGTTTTTCAATTGGACTTCCCATTTTGAAACGACAAGAGCCAAAGGCGCCAGCAGGCGTATGTCTGAGGCCGGCAATTACATCTGTAGGCTCGAATGAGGTATCGATGAGTCGCTCATTTAAAACCCCTAAGATTCCATTTTCACCAGCGAATATTTTTCCAAAAGCCTCCTTGTGTTTTCGGGCAGTTTCAATTACCCCGCAAGCAGAAGCATTAATTACCGCAGTTACCCCGCCTGATTGAGCATAAAGCACATTTCTCTTTTTTACTTCAGTGGTCATTTTAAATCCAAAATTAAAAAAAATTAATTATAGCCTAACCGATGCTTTGATGTAGATTAAGAACCTCTAATGGAAATGTTTTTACCGAGTGTGGTGTCAAGCGACTCGAGAGCTGTTAATCTCACTATAGAGCTGACTTTATTAATCTACGGAAGGTTTCAGATTTTATGCGTTATGCGGCTTTTGTGATTTATCTCAGTTTTGCTGTGATGGTCAATGTCGTTACAGCGACAGAAATAGACCTTCCTGATCTCGGCGACTCTGCAGGTAGTGTCATTTCACCTGAGCAAGAGAGAAAAATTGCTAAATCTTTTAAGCGAGAACTTTTTCGTCAGGCTCCCCTGGAGACTGATGAGGAAATCATAGATTATCTCAACAAACTAGCTAAGTCCTTAACTAGTAATGCGGATTACGAAGGTGAATTTGAAATTTGCATGATCAATAGTAAAGCAATTAATGCCTTTGCAGTTCCAGGTGGTTTGATATGCTTTAATAGTGGTTTGATTATGGAGACTCAAACTGAGGCAGAGTTAGCTTCAGTTATGGCGCACGAGATTTCTCACGTTACACAAAGGCATGGTGCTAGGATGATAGAGGCTGCGTCTAAAATGAATATTCCAACGATTGCTGCTTTGGTTGGTTCGATAGCGCTGGCGGCAGCGAATCCTCAGGCAGGATACGCAGCTATTATGGCGACTCAAGCAGCGGCTGTTCAGTATCAAATTAATTTCACAAGGGCAAATGAGAGGGAGGCGGATGCGTTAGGGATTAGTTTACTTGCAAAATCCGGCTACGATCCTAAAGGCATGGCCGATTTTTTTGGAAGGATGATGAGGGCCAGTAGATACAGTGATCCAAAGCTTGTGCCAGAGTATCTTCGAACACACCCACTCTCCGTCAATAGAATCGCTGAAGCTCAAAGCCGAGTAGATTCTTTAGGGCGGGGGGTAGTACGGGAGGAGGATTTCAGCTATCAGCTGATTTGGGCAAAAATCAGGGTGCTCTCAGAGAAAGAGTCCGCAAACGCGCTAAATTTTTTTGAAGACAGGGTGGCAACAACGGAGGGTTCCGTCCAATTAGCGGCTAAGTATGGCAGGGCAATAGCATATAGAGAAATAAATGATTTTTCTTCTGCTCGGAGGGAGATAGAGGCTTTGTTGGGCAAACACCCGAGGGAGATTTCTTTTTTGCTAGAAGCCGCCGCGATAGAGAAGCTAGCAGGAGATTATCGGGAAGCCTCATTTTATTATTCGAAAGCTTACAAATCTAGCCCCAAGAACAGAGCTGCTATTTATGGTTTGGTAGAAAATTTGCTAAAATTAAAGAAGACTGACGAGGCATTGGCAATTTTAAATGAGTTTAAGTTTTCTGGAGAACTAGATTCCAAATTCTATAGATTGCAGGCTGAGACATTGCACTTACTTGATAGGCAGGTGAGCTCGAAGATGGCGATGGCTGAGCACTATTTTACGATTGGTGAGACTGCTTTAGCCGCAGAACAATTGCGGGTGGCTCGAGGTAATACAAATATTACCAATTACCAAAGGTTAAAGTTAGTTGCCAGACTTTCTGAGCTAGAGGAAATTCTCGTGAAAGAGACCGAGCAGAAAAAGAATCGTATGTGAGCGCTAACTAGACCTGAACAAAAAATAATAAAGAGTCCTCTTATGCTAGTTCGAATCCTCAATCCAAAATTTAATTTAGACGCTTTTGCAGAAATAATGGATTTTCTTATAAAAAATGCACGACTTATTTTTGAAATGACCAGAGATAATTTGACTAGCAGGTACAGCGGTCAGTTTTTAGGAAGCTTGTGGATAATCATTCACCCCTTGGCACTGACGTTTCTTTACCTTTTTGTTTTTGGCGTCGTGTTTAAGCAGCGTATAGGCGGAACTACGGAAATGCCCCTGGACTATACTGCCTATATACTTTCAGGTTTGATACCTTGGTTTACATTTCAAACTGCGATGAACACAGCGGTGGTAAGCATTGTCAGCAATGCCCCTTTGGTCAAGCAGTTTATCTTTCCCTTAGAGGTTCTCCCGATTAGAGAAGCTCTTTCGGCTGTAGTGATATGGTTGGTTGGCATAGCCGCCACCCTCATTTACATTGGTGCATCTCAAACCACAGCGATGCTTACTTGGCTGCTCTTGCCTATAACGCTTTTTTTTCAATTCCTAGCCATGGTTGGTGTGGCATTTTTATTGAGCGCTGTGGCGGTTTTTTTCAAAGATGCGAAGGATATAGTCGGAGTATTTTGTTTGATTGCAATATTTTTGATGCCAATAGTTTATTTACCTAATATGGTGCCAGGAGTCTTTAGATATATCCTTTGGGCCAATCCTTTTACTTATATGGTGTGGGTCTACCAGGATATAATTTACTATGGGAGGATGGAGCACCCCATCGCCTGGGTGATCTTTTTCCTTGGTTCCCTATTAATATTTGTTATCGGTTACCGATTTTTCAGAAAGGCTAGTTCGACGTTCGGGGGCATTTTGTGACTGAAAAAAGTGTGATAGAGGTGACAGACCTCTCTAAAGGCTACCCTATATATTCCAAGCCTACTCATATACTTAAGGAATTGGTTTTTGGCGGCGTAAGGCATGACACCTTCTGGGCGCTTCGGGATGTTTCGTTTACGGTCAAGGAAGGGCAGCGGGTAGGTATAATCGGGCCTAATGGCGCAGGAAAGAGTACCTTACTTAGAATTATTGCTGGGAACCTTAAAGCAAGTTCCGGATCTTTGAAAGTCAATGGTAATGTTTCAGCCTTATTAAGTTTGGTTCCAGCTTGGAACTTAGAGCAAACTGGAGTGGAGAATATAAGATTCAACCTTCTTTTGCGAGGATGTCAAGCAAAAGAGATTGGGACTCTAACGGATGAAATAAAAGCTTTTGCCGAATTAGGTAATTTCATTGATCAGCCGGTTAAGACTTACAGTGCTGGGATGAGTGCTCGCTTGTCTTTTGCGATAGCTACATCTGTAATTCCTGAGATTTTGATTGTAGACGAAGTGCTTGGGGCTGGTGACGGATATTTTGCCGGAAAAGCCGCTCAACGAATGCGAGAGTTTTGCGAACGAGGAAAATGCTTACTTTTTGTTAGTCATAGTCCTGCCGCCGTTCAGCAGATGTGTGATACCGTCATTTGGATGGAAAACGGTAGTATACGTTTACATGGAGAAGCAGGTTACGTCTTGAACCAGTACGAGCTTGATTATCGAGCCAGCGAAGATGAGCAAACTAGGGCGTACCATAAGGAGCTAGCAAACGACAGTAAGACCATTGCAGCTCCTGAGGACCTGAGCGACACCACTTTCTTACGTTTCCGTGTGACCCCGAGAGAGACGAATAGTTTCATAGAAACTCATTATGTTAGATCTATAATGGTGCGAGGTATAAGGGAGGAGGCTATTTCAGTGTCCTTGGAGGTGGGGGAAGATTCTGATAAAGCAGAAGCTTGGCTACAGCTTGCTGGTTGCGAGTGGGGTAGATTGCATGAACGCTCGGGCCAAACAACGCGGATCTTATCCCGTTCTACGGGCAAAAAGTATGGGGGGGAGTTTTTAGTCAAAATCGCAGATTCCAATCGAAAATCCTATAATTTAGAAATTTGCCTAGAATCTGAATCGTCAAATGAAAAACTTTCTGTAGAATTATTAGACATGACAGAGGGGGTTTGGAAACCATTAGCGTGTTCTCGAGAGCAAAATACTATAGCGAAGGATACTTTGATTTTTGAGGGTAGTGCGAACATGCCTGATCGTACTGTCCTATATGAGGTACAACAAAAAGTAGTCAAAGAACACAAACCTACAGCAGAAATTTTAGAGGTGCTTTTATTAGTTGAAGATGAACAGAAGGCTATAATTGCCGAGAATACCCCTTTTGAGATTGCAGTAAGAGTAAAGTTTAATAAAGTAGTCGAACTAGCCGACGTGGGTATAAAGATTACTCGTTCAGATGGTGTCTATGTCTTTTGGCAATCCTCTGGTTTAAGTGGAGGAAATATGGAAAATCCAGTCGGAGAATATTTGGTCCGGTTTAAATTTGATAAAAATATTTTAGGCGCAGGAGAATACTCGGTTAACACGCATGTTTCGAATGGCTGGAAATTTCCGGAGAACTATCCCTACAGCCAAATTTATGCGCGAACGGTGGGAACTTTAGGGTTTACTGTATCAACAGAGAGGGATTTAGATTTTGGTGTTTTAAATGTTCGTGTTCCGGTGGTCATTGAATGATTTCTTTCCGTACCAAAGAACAACACAAGGCAATACTGCAATTCCAAAAAGACGAAATTACGCGGCTTTGTAATGATCAACAATTTGCGAGAGATTGTGCCAGCTTAGAACATTACTCTAAAATTGGCGAATGGGAGGGCGCTAGCCCTGGAAAACACGTTCTTGAAGTAGGCTGTGGGCCCGGGAAGTATGTAGGCTTGTTGGCATCCTTGGGTTGCAATGTCACTGGAATTGATCCCCACAGCTTTGATACATGGTCGATTTTGGAAAACATTGCAAACGTCAGTTTGAGACCTAAGGTTTTCGCTGAGGAGCTTCCGTTTCCCTCTGAATCATTTGATTCAGTATCCTGCTTAGGCGCTCTTTTGTATTTTGTTGACGCAGACAAGGCTCTTCAAGAATTCCATAGGGTCTTGAAGCCTAGGGGAAATTTGATAGTGAGGAATTTAAATAGACGCAATTTATATACTCGTGTTTGGCGCAAGCCTTTAGACCCTGCTTCAAGTAATATTTATTCTGCAGAGGAATTAAGTCTCTTGTTTCAAAGTCATGGTTTTACCACCTTACGTCAGTTCGCTTACGGATTTTTCCCGCCAATCTTTCCTAAATTTTGGTGGTATTTAACAAATGGGATTCTGCCATTAAGATCTCAGCGGTTTCTATCTGATTTAATCCCTTCATCTTGTAGGATTAATGATGTCGCTTTTTTGCGTAAGGTAGAGTAAAGAGACTCGTATTTCCATTAAATTTTAAAATCTTTTGTGTGTAGTCAAATCGACTATCTAAAAACTTCCTCATCTTCACATGCCTCAATACTTCGCACTAGGAGTTAAAAAAATTTAACAAAATAATTCTATTATAAAGAGGCAGCTGCTTTGGGCGATCTCTTTCGATAGGTAGTAGTGTATAATGGATGAATACTTAATTAATCTAAGACATTTTGCAATGAAACACACTGAATATGTTCATAAAACTTCTGCTCATTATTCGAAGCAATGGGGCCAAGATTTAGATTTTAAAACGTTTATAAAGAAAAACCCTGAGGCCGCCGCAGTAATGCCAGGGCGATTGCTCCCTTGGCCTAGTCTAATTGATAATATTCGGCGAAAAGCTGCCATCACAAAGACCAGTGTGTACGATGCGGCGTGTGGATTTGGTGATGTTTTTGTTCAGCTGTCAATTGATCCTTGTCCACCCTATTTAGAATATATAGGAGTCGATCTCCATGATGGTTTGACGACGCTTGAAAATCATGTCCAGGCCACCTTTCAACAGGGCGACATAACAGAGAAAATTTTCTCGGAAGAGCGTTTTGATTACGTGATATGTCGTGCTGCATTACATCACACACCCCAGCCAAGAGAGACTTTTAGAACACTTGTAACTCAGCTAGCGCCGGGAGGGACGATTGCATTCTCTTGTTATAATAAAAAGTCTCCCATGCGTGAAGCCTCCGATGATGCGTTGAGAAGCAAAATTGTCCCCATGGAAGCTGATCAGGCCTTTGGTATCGCTCGTCAATTCAGTATCTTGGGTAAGGATTTACAAAATACTGATGGAAAAATTCAAATCTCAGATGACTTGCCATTTCTGGGAATCGAAGCAGGGACTTATGGAGTACAAGAATTCATTTACAGGTATTTTTTAAAATGCTGGTATAATCCAAACTATTCCGAAGATCACTCCGATATTGTTAATTTTGACTGGTATCATCCACCTTTTGCTTACAGATATGATTTAGATGAAGTGGTTGACTGGATAGATGATTGCGGCTTGAAATTGGTTAGGACTGCGACCATTGAAGCCCAGCATTATCTTGAAGCAGAGAAGGGAAAGTAAAGCTATTGATAGCAAGAGCTAATTTTTCGATAAAGTGACTAAAGGAATATATCTTTAAAGGGCCGAAGAAGATGTGCTTGATCAGATTTCGATGCGATTAACCTGGAAAGCAATATGCCTATTTTTATTCAAGGCGAATTAGATTGATTGGATATTTGAAGTCCCTCAAGCTATCAGATCGTTTCGGAAGATTTTTTTCCCGGCAGGCGCGAGAGGCAGCTAGAAGGCAGACTAAGATAGCTGTTTTAGAACATCATCTGCGTCTTTTTGGATTGCAAGAGTTTGAACGTGTTCAGATTCAATACGGAGGCATTTGGCGAGATGTTGATGCCGAATTAAAGGGGGGTAATGTAGTAGTCATACTTGAACCCTCTACTCCCTTTCTTAAAGAGGGTGGGATAGGGTTTAAGAAAGAACCTCCAGGGGTATTGAAGTTGGACAAGAACACCTCTTGGGGGGCTCTGAGAACCTTACACGAAACTCTGACTTTTTATCATAGCAAAGCTGAAGGTATTGCGCGCACTGAGGCGGGTTCTCTAGCGTGGATAAAGTTTAGGGTATTAGGGGGAACACTTTTTGTTTTAGGGAGTGATGTTGCGGGTGATTTAATTAGATATAGGCAAGGTGATCCAGCGGCGGCTAGAAAAAAAAATAAGGCAGGGGCACTATGGGGGTTCAATTCAGAGAGGCCGGTGTATCTTTTTGAAGATCAATTAAAGGATCATCAGCCGGGCGAACGAGCGGCTGATGTGATAGCGATGGCTTTAGCTACAGAAATATCTACAGCCCTCGGTCAGCCGTTAAGCCCTTTATTACCTGGTGATGCTCCCGGTGCCATAGTGATTACCGGTGACGATGATCAGGCTGAGCTAGAAAAGTATGAAGAGCAGTTAGAGATCCTGGGGAATCTACCTATCACCTACTTTCTCCATCCAAAAACACGCCATACCCAAGAAACTATTAGAAGTATGTTGGGATCCTCTGAAATAGACCTTGGGTTACACCCAGATGCTCTTGAATCACCAGCTCGATATGGGAGGCTTTTGAGAAAACAAGTTGCTTGGTTTGAAGCGCTTGTTGGGCTTAAACCAGAATCTATACGTAATCATGGTTTTCTAAATGATGGATATTGGGGCCATCTAAGATTTTGGAAAAAAGAAGGGGTCAAATTCAGCTCAAATTTACCCGGATTGAATGGTCGTATACTCAACGGCTCTCTTTTGCCCGCGCGCGTGGCAATAGATAATGAGCTAACAGACCATTGGTCGATTCTCACAGCTATAGGAGATGGTGTGGTATTCGTGCTAAAACTTAACGACAAACAAAGCCACGAGTTAATTCAAAATTTAGCTAGCTCCATTAGAGCATCTGGCATACCAGGGCTTATAGTAGTTAACCTACACCCTCAAAATATTTCCGAAACACGGTCGATGCATTTGGCCCTGAAGGAATTGGTCGGTGAAGGTTTTCTGGCTTGGAATATGTCGCAATGTCTAAACTGGTTTCTTGCACGAGATTCCCAGGGGGTTGAAAAAAATGACTGAAAGTAATTTGTGGCATAGCTGGGACCCACATCCTTGGAAACATCCTTGGCTGACGAGAAAGAATTTAATGAGAATGAAAAAATTTAGCCGCGAAGTGCTTGCTGAAGAGCGAGAAAAAACGAAAGGTCAGCTGACAAATAATATGCGCTTTGCGTTCTGTTGCAATCTGGCAAATTCAAATTATTTGCGGGCAAAACCTCTGCGTAAGCGAGGACTCAAAATCGATCTACATTTACATCCTCAAGACTTCAATTTTATGAGCCATCCAGGGTGGGAGGACTATTTGATGGCCATTGATGGTGATGCCGAAAAAATTTTTCAAGACAAACCCCTCGTTTCTCCGCCTGACGTTTATCAAGAGAAGTTATCTGATAATTTTAGCCTCTCAGACACGCCAATTTCTGAGAGGTATTTTTTGCGCTACAGTGATATTTTAGAGTTCGAACCATGGATGTATGCGCCTAAAACCTTAAAAGCCCTGAATGAAGCGGATGCAGTGTTAGTAACTCAGCATACTTACTTTGGCTATCTCTCTAGGGCGAAATACTTGGTCTCTCAAACTGGTGGAGATATCTGGTTTGAAGCTTCACGCAACGACGAGCTAGGTCAACTTCAGCGCTTGGGCTTTTCAAGAGCTCGGATGTTCTTAACCTCCAACCCTTGGAGTTACGCCCATGCTCGCCGATTTGGGTTCAATAATTTAGTTTATCTCCCTCAAATATTAGATGACGACGAATATTCGCCAGGACGGGGCGAATCGCGAAAATCTTGGCAAGAATCTATCGGTGGTGAGTTCTTTGTGCTGTCAACTTCTCGCTTTGATCATGCATATAAAGGTTCTCATATTGGCCTTAAGGGCTTTTCCGACTTCTCGAAAAAATTCCCTGAGTGCCGACTAGTTCTTGTTCGGTGGGGGGAAAATCAAGATGAATTAGATATCCTCCTAAGGGAATATGGTTTAGAAGGAAAAGTTTTATTCTTACCCTTGTCTGGTAAAGCGTTGTTAAGAGATTATTTAAGAAGTGCAGATGCTATGCTTGATCAGTTTGTATTGGGGTACTTTGGAGCTACAGGCTTAGAAGCGATGGCTTCTGGTTTGCCTCTGATCGGAAGGATAGAGAGAGATCAGTATGATTCCGTTTGTGAAACAGGTGCCCCTCCTATCCTAAATGCTTCTGATAGCGATCAGGTTACTTTGCACTTATCTAGATTATTTACAAATGGGTCTTTCAGGTGGGATCTATCAAAAAAAGTACGAAATTGGTTCTTGGCCAATCATGGTTCGACCCGTTGGGGGCCTGATTATGAAGCAGTCCTCGCAGCTACTTCTAAAAGTATTCCAATTGATTTTTCCAAGAGCCCTCTAAAGGAGGAGTTGAGTGAAGAAGAAAAAGAATATCATCGATTAGGGAAAGAAAAAGCCCCTAAAACTCTGACTTACTCGATCTGATAATTCGATGATCAAAAGTTTTTTCTAAGAATGAATTAAAAAAATAGTAAAATGATAACGCACTTTAAACTTTTTTCTACACCCACTAGTCTAAAAATGATTAGATCAACTATCGCTGAAAAAAGCTATGTTTCTAATAGTTGTTCTGCAGAGGTGAGAACACAGCACCTGGCAAGATCTGGGCTGATCAATCTTTATTTTACTTCTGCTGGCGCTCATGCTCTCTATCCTAACGCAGTGAAAAATTACCAGCAGACGATTCCAGTTCCTATATACCCCTCCATGTCAGATAAAGAGTCAAAAACTATTTCTTGTGCACCAGAGAGTTTTTTATGAATGATGTGAAGGTTTTTTTTCTGACTAGTCATTATGAGAGAAGCTATATAAAGTTTCTTAATGCGACAAGTGGAGCGTTACTTTTTCATTCTTTAGAGTACAGGAATCTCTTGATAGATGCCCTGGGAGAATCAAGTCAAGATAAGTATATTATTGCTACTATCGACGAAGAAGTCGTAGGTGCATTACCCCTTTTCTGTAACACAAGGAGTGCACCAAACGGAATAATAAATTCTCTCCCTTTCTATGGAAGTCATGGAGGACTATTAATTAGGGACGGGTTTGATGTAGATGTTATCGGGAAAAAAATTCTTGATTTTGCGCTAGATTATTTTTCTTCTGGAGACTTTCTATCCTTCAATATCGTAGACAATCCCTTTGATTCTAGAGCTAAACTACTCGAGGAGGTTCTGCAGAAGAAAAAAAGTGACTATAGGGTTTCCCAATACACGAGATTACCCGTTAAAGAAAGAGATCGTACAAGTATTGAGAGGGCTCTAATGGAACAGTTCCATTCGAAAACTAGAAACATGGTGAGGAAGGCGGCCAGGGAGGGTTTCATTTGTCAGGTAGGCAATATGGAAGAATTTGGAAAAAGCATTTATGATTTGCATGTTGCTAATATGGAGAAAATATCTGGAAAGGCAAAACCACTGCATTTTTTTGAGGCTGTCTCAAATCATTTTTCTGCAAACAAGGGCTACAGGGTGTATTTGGCACTGAAAAATGAAGAAATAGCTGCCGGCTTATTGCTTTTTTACTATAAAGATTTCTGTGAATACTTTACTCCAGTAATAAGCGAAAAATACAGGAACAGGCAGCCTCTATCATTTCTAATAATGAAAGCGATGTGTGATTGTGTTGAAAGAGGTACAAAAATATGGAATTGGGGGGGGACTTGGCCGTCGGCTCAAGAAGGCGTTTACCTTTTTAAGAAAAGGTGGGGCGCGGAGGAGTTAGAATATAATTACTATACGATTATAAAAAACAATCAATTGTCACATGATAGCCTATCTACTCTCGCAGAAGAAAATAAATACTATTACATTGCGAAATTTTGATACCTGGAAAGGGGAAAAATAATATGGAACGTGACCTCTCGCTATTAAATGATCAGGTTGTCGATTTTTCTGTGAAAGAAGAATTGGTCGACATGCGAAATGGTTCAGTGGTTTTTATTTTAGGATTGCCCAGGTCTGGCACCACCCTGGCCCACCAAATCCTGGCTTCAACTGGGCTCTTCGGATATGTGAGTAATCTTGCGGCGAAATTCTATCGATCGCCGGCTTTTGGCGCGCTCTTACAAAAAAGCTTTGAGATGGAAGCTAAAGTTTTGTTCAAGTCAGATCAGTTTTTCTCGTCAGACTATGGGCGAGCAAATTCTTTTCTTGGTCCAAGCGAATTTGGATATTTTTGGAATCGATTTTTTTCTGGTCTCGAAGAAACTCATTGCTTGTCCGAGTCGAGCTTAAAAAAAGTTGATGTTGAATCCCTTCGGAAGGAGATTGGTGATATGCTGTGTGTTCACCAAAAGAGTATAATATTAAAAAACAACACTTGGTTTAATTCACAGGCGAATTTTTTAGAAGAAGTGTTCCCGAATTCAATATTTGTTTTGTTGAATAGAGAGCCTTTCTATGTTGCCCAATCAATATTGTTGAAACGGTTTAACGATCCTGAACACAAGAATTGGTGGAGCATGAAGCCTTCAAATTATAGAGACATTCAAAGTATGGAAGATTCGTTCAAACAGGTAGCCAATCAAGTCTGCGCTCTTAAAAAAGATTTGGATAGGTCGTTGGACAAGATTGTTGATAAAACCAAGGTAGTGGAGATAGATTATGAGTCGCTTTGCAGGGATCCCTCGGGTTTTATCAGACATGTCATCACGAAATTGAAAGGCCCAAAAGAAGTATCCGAGGAAATTCGTTTTAATAAAACCTTTGAGGTTGGTAATTCTGTTCGGCTGAGCGAGCAGGATGAGAGGAATCTCAAAAACTATTTAATGGGCTACTTACAAATTGAAATTCCCAGAGAGGTTTGATCTTAAATGAAAATGCATTTTGAAAGTCGGCATGAGACCTTATATGTCCGTATGATGCAAACTGCACCTTCTCCAAGATAAAGGTTATCTAAAATGGATTTGACAAGCCCTCTCTTCGGCCCAGAAGAAATGGAGATGCTAAAAAATTGCCTTGATTCTAAATGGGTTACCCAAGGCCCTATTACCAAGGAGTTTGAAGATCTTATCTGCGCTCGACAAGAGGTCAAGCATGCTCTAGCTACGACTTCCTGTACTGCTGCCTTGCATTTGTCTGTTCTATCTTTGAATGTCGAGCCGGAAGATGAGGTTATTGTCCCAGCCTTCACCTGGATTACTTCAGCTAATGCGGCAGAGTATGTTGGAGCAAAGGCTGTTTTTGTTGACATTGATCCTCTAACTTACAACCTAGATGCAACTAAATTGGAATCTGCGATATCTTCTAAAACTAGAGCTATTATTGTTGTCCACTTGTTTGGATTGGCGGCTGAAATGGACCCTATTATGAAAATTGCTAATAGGCACGGCCTCGCGGTAATCGAGGATGCTGCTTGCGCGATCGGTACTACTTATAATGGAGAAGCAGTTGGAGGAATAGGCACTTTGGGTTGTTTCTCTTTTCATCCTAGAAAAGTGATTACAACGGGTGAAGGAGGTTGTGTAACTACCAACAACGCTGATCTTGCCGCCTCTATAGTTAGCCTAAGAAACCACGGAGCTACGGGCTTGCCTGATTCAACTCAAGAAGACATTGGCCCCTGGACTATGGCTACGTTTAAGAAACTAGGGTTTAACTTGAGACTATCAGATATTCAATCTGCTGTGGGCGTTGCACAGTTTGCGAAGTTGGACATGCTTTTGAAAGAGCGTCGGCGGCTAGCGCTAAATTATTCCGAGCTCTTGGGCCATCTTGATGGCATTGCAGTTCCAACAAGAAACGTTAATTCAGCAGGTCATACATTTCAGAGTTATGTAATTCGCGTTTTGGAAGGCGGTAGAAAAAAACGTAATCAGATCATGCAAAACCTAGCAGATAATGACATTGCCTCGCGTCCTGGCACTCATGCAGTACACAAACTAGAGTATTACGCAAGCAGGTATAATTTGAAGTCTGATGATTACCCTATTGCTGCCCAGAGTGAGGATCAGACCATAACTTTACCTCTATTTCCTGGCATGACCGAAGAACAGCAGAATAAAGTTGTATCGGTTTTGACCTCTGCACTATTATGAGTGGATAGCTGTCAGTAAGAACCTTTAAGATATTTTACAAAGTGCGAAATGCCCGATGCTCATAAGAAAATATTTCCATAATAAGTCAGAAGATAAAGAAAACGTACTGTTCAGTGATGTTAAATCAAATAGAATTCTCGCCTATCATCAGCTTTACGGACGAGGGCCTAGGCTGCCTCGCATTGAAAGCATAGTTATTAGTGTTTTTAAGAATCTAAGATTACTAAGAGTTATATGTGAGCGTTCCTGTTGAAGTTACATATAAGCCTTAAGCGCCAAGCGGGTGGTACTATTTATCTGAATGTTGAGGCTTTAGAATAAAGTGTCATCGCCTAGTAATAAGATGCACACCCGTTCGGCCGGGAATGTAGAAATTAGTCAACGAAATAGGGATTGGATTAAAGAATTTAAGATCCGGAATGGTCGGCCACCCAGGGTGCTTCATATCGGTAATATAGCTAACAATGCTTATAATAATTCTAAACTAATGAATCAGGCTGGACTTGTTTCAGATGTGATATGTTACGACTATTTTCATATAATGGGATGCCCAGAGTGGGAGGATGCAGATTTTGAAGTCGGAGAAATCGATCACTATAATCCAGATTGGAGGAAGGTGGACCTCAATAATTTCGAAAGGCCCGATTGGTTTATTCAGGGCGACATACTAAGTTGTTTGGAGATTTTAAGAAGCAAATGGGAAAAACCTCCAATCGATCCTCTGATAAGAAGAGGGTTCCGATTTCCGTTTTATCTTAATATAGATTGGTTTTCTTCAATAGTTTCTTTCCTGCGTGATAAGGTTTTAGGTGGATTTATACGGATCGTTTCTTTCCTGCGTGATAGCCTTCTAGGGAGGTGGTCCTTACCGATTGCTTCCCTTTCCCGTCTTAGAGTTTTAGGTAGGAACTATAAGAGTTTAAGTATTTTTATACGGATCGCTTCTTTCCCGATTGGTAGCATTTTAGTAGGGTGTATAAAGATCGCTTCCTTCTTTCGCAATACATTTTCTCTTTCAAGATTTGCAAGTTTCGTTTCTCGCAAATATAGATCATTTTCAATGACCAAGTTCTCTCGAAGGTTTGCGAAAGAGTTCCCATCTCGCGTTGATAAAGTTACGCCGAAGGATTATCAAGATTATTTATACATTTTGCCACACTGGAAAAATATCCTTAGGCATTATGACTTTATAATTGGATACTCTACAGATGGTATTTTACCAATGTTCTGTGAGGTGCCATTCTTTGCTTTTGAGCACGGCACCTTACGGGACATTCCAGATCAAGAAGACAGATCGGGTCGATTAACATCGTTAGCCTATCGTCTTGCGAAACACGTTTTTGTCACTAATTTTGATTGCGTGGAGAAAGCCAAGATTCTTGCGCCTAGAAGATATTCTTTAATTAATCATCCTTTTGATGAAGATGCCGCTTTTAGTATAGATGGTGTAGAAGAATTAAGAACGCGACTTCTTTCCGATCTCAATTGCGAATTCTTATTTTTCCATCCGACCCGACAAGATTGGACAAAAGGCAATCCAATGGCGGATAAACAAAACGACATATTCTTAGAGGCTTTTGTTGCGCTTAGAAAAGCGGGAATAGATGTTGGAGTTGTCTGTTGTAACTGGGGTAAAGATGTCGCGGCGACGAAGGAATTCCTTCGAGCAAAGGGTTGCGATCCCTATGTGGCTTGGGTAGAGCCCATGCCTTTATTGCCATTTCAAAGGATGTGTCTCGCGTCTGATGTTATGGCAGATCAGTTTAAACTAGGAGCTTTCGGAGGAATAACCTTTAAGGCCATGGCAGTCGGTTGTCCCATTATTACTTATTTAGACGAAGAAATGTTGTTACGACAATATCCCCAATGCCCTCCAGTTTTGAATTGTGCTACTGTTGAAGATATCATTGCCGCGGTAAGGTCTTTGCTCGATCAACCTGAGAAGCGACGAAAGCTTTCAGCAGATTCTCGCTCATGGATGAAACATTACCATAGCAAGGCGAAGACTTTAGATATACAAATTGACCAATTTAGATTGGCATTGAGTTAAATTTGACCTCGATTTAGTAAATGATAAATGGATGATAAATGACAGAAAGAAAACAGACCTTGAAAAGCTTCAAAGATAAATGGGAACAAAACCCCTCTTTGGCCTTTGAGCACACCCTTGAAGAGGGTTCCGAACTGTTTAACTGGATCTTAAATAGGAATGGATTTGAAGGAAAATCTGAGCTCTCCAATTGGCTCTCAAAAAAGACTAAGATATTGGACGCTGGTTGTGGGAATGGTAGGGTGACTGCCCTCTTGCGGGCCTACTCGATGGAGTCAGCCGAGATTGTCGGATTTGATCTGACTTCTTCTGAAGTTGCTAAATCAAACTTATCAGGTTTAGATAACATATCTATTCACAAAAAAGATCTGTTAGAAGATTTATCGGATCTGGGGCGGTTTGATTTAATATACTGTCAGGAAGTGTTGCACCATACTACTGATCCTGAGAGAGCCTTTATAAATTTGACTGAATCTCTTGCTGATAATGGTGAAATTGCGATTTACGTCTATAAGAAAAAAGCTCCCATGCGTGAGTTTGCAGATGACTTTATAAGAGATAAGATTTCAGAGCTTTCTTATGATAAAGCCCAAAATGAAATGCAAGGTCTGGCCAAGCTTGGTAAGAACCTTTCTGAATTAGATGCCAAGTTTTATTCTCCGGCGATTGATTTGCTGGGAATTCCCGAGGGCGAGTACGATGTACAGCGATTTCTGTATCATTTTTTTCTTAAGTGTTTTTGGAACGATGCGTTGAGTGATAAAGAAAACACTGACATAAACTATGATTGGTATCATCCTCAGCTATGTTCCCGCCATACAGAGGGAGAAATAGAGTCTTGGTTCAAAGATGCAAAATTAAAAATTATTCATCGACATGTTGACCATTACGGAATTACATATAGGGGATTAAAACAATAAGTAACAGATATAGCTCGCGAAGAGGTACTTAATGAAGATGCTAATCGTGGGGTCCAATGGTTTTATTGGGTGTTCCCTTGCCGCCAAATTGAAAAATCTAGGTTTTCAGGTTATCGAGATGAGTTCCACTGATGGTTCCGGGATCGATCCAGTTACTGGCCTTTTGCCTGTGGACTTTTCTTTTCCAAAAGGAGTCTCGACTGTGATTTATCTTGCTCAATCTCCCTTGGCCTCAAAAATCATTAAGGGTGCCTCTCACGCATTAAGCGTTAATTGTGTTAGTGCTGTTAGACTAGCGTCGATGGCCGTTCATTCCAAGGTTCAAAGGTTTATATACCTCTCTACTGGAAATGTATATGCTCCGTCTTTTGATAAGCTCTGTGTGGACTCCCCATTGCGCAGAGATAACTTATATTCATTGAGTAAAGTCCATGCTGAAGAAGCACTAACTCTTTTTAGAAATCAATGTGAGATGATAGTAGTCAGACCATTTGGGGTTTTTGGAGACGGGCAAAAAGAGCGGCTAATTCCAAATCTGATCAAGAAAGTACGAATGAATGAAATAATCTCCTTGCACCCTAGTCCTAGCGAAATGGCCCGTAAACCTAACGAAACTGACGGCCTAAGAATTTCTTTGATTCACATTGAGGATGCGGTGGATATTTTAGCGACCATAGCCATTAAGGGTGGAGTCAATTACCTTAATCTTGCCGGACCTGAAATCTCTAGTATTCAGTCATTAGCTCAAAAAATATCCAGATTGTCAGGAAAGGAGTCCAGTTTTATCATCGAGGAAGACTGTCGTGAAACAGACTATATAGCTGATTTCCAGTCTGCGAAGGAAATATTGGGGCGGGACTTTATATCAATCGAAACAGGTCTTACTTCTCTGATTGATTCATCAGTCGCTTGATTTTAGTGTCACTACCATAAATTTGATTCCAGTTTTCAAGGTTTAGCAAAGACCAGATGAGCAGTCGACGGTTTTCTCTACCTTCCAAGTGATCCTTTATTAGCGACGCTGTATTTTTGAAGTCTAGAAACTTGTAGATTAGTGAGTCAGGGTTCAACAGTAAATTTTTTACATAGGTTATACTTTCTCCCTTAAACCAACTAGCGTCTGGAGCTGAAAATCCTTGTTTTTCTCTAGAAATGACCTCTTCTGGAACGTGACGAGATAGCATTTTCCTGAGAACTAATTTGCCATCTCGAGTTTTTTTAAAGTATTGGGCTGTTTTATTACCTGGTTCATTCTCATTCAGAGATACTACCTCGGATAATTTACCTAATTTGAGGTGGGTTGGGAGATTCACCGAGAAGTCGACCAGATCATTGTCGAGAAACGGGACCCTTGTCTCCAAGCTATGAGCCATAGAAAGTTTATCCTCGACTACTAATAAACCATGGAGAAACGTTTTAGCCTCGAAATAGAGAGAATGGTTTACATAGTCTTCAGGCCTGTTCAAATTTTCAGAGTGATTAATAAAAACACTTCTAAAAATTTCCTTCGTAGATATGTCTCGTATTTCCTTACTAATGGGCGAAAGAACATCTTTGATTCGGTCACCTGGTAATAATCTTTGCCAATAGTTATAGTATTTCTCAACGTAATGATCAAAATTATCATTTACGACAGCTCGATAGTACCGCCATGGATAACCCCCAAACAGTTCGTCGCCGCCGGCTCCAGACAGAACTACTTTTACAAATTTGCTCGCTAATTTCGCGGCGTAATAGTTAGGGTAGCTTTGACCAACTCTCGGTTCTTCGAGATGCCAGGTAAATTTAGGGAGGATGCGTTCCATGTCCCCAGCTTTTAGAACCATTTCATAATGCTCAGTTTGGAATTTGTAGGACATAAATTCGGCTTCCCTTCGCTCATCGAATCCCATTTCTACCCCTGATGCAGAACTTAGATCGAATCCGCATGTAAAAGTCTTTAGATTAGGAAGTGATTTTGCTGCGATGGCCGTAATGGAGCCAGAGTCTATTCCGCCGCTGAGATAGGACCCGATTTCTACGTCGCTTACGAGTTGCCTTTTTACGGCTTGCTTAAACAACCTGTCCAATTCTTCTATAAGCTCTTTTTCGTCATGTTGATATTTAGGCTCTTCGAAGCAAAAATCCCAATATCTACTTATTTTCAAATCATCTTTTGACTCTAAATCGAAAACCCCGAAACAGCCAGCTGGAAACATGTTGATGTTTTTAAATAAGGTATTAGATGTAAAAAAATTTTGGAATGTTAGATACTCGAGCAAACCTTCTGGAGATAATTCACTGCCCACTGAATCAGCGGAGATGATCGCTTTAATTTCTGAGGCAAATACAAACTGTTTCGAATTAAGAGAATAGTATAAAGGTTTAATCCCGTATCTATCTCTTGCTACAGTAATTTTTTTGGATTTTTTATCTAGAATAGCGAGAGCAAACATTCCGTTGAACCGTCCAAATGCCTTTTCACCCCAATGGCTGTATGCTTTTAGCACTACCTCGGTATCCGAAGCAGTCTCAAAATGACAGCCCGCTTTCTCTAAATCAGTCCTGAGTTCCCGAAAGTTATAGATTTCTCCATTATAAATGAGTGTCAATCCCTCAGTAGGACTATGCATCGGCTGGGATGCCGCCTCCGATAGATCTATTATCTTTAGTCGACGGTGCACAAAGCCTGTTGCCCCGTCGACATGGACGCCTTTTCCATCGGGTCCTCTATGGGTGAGAATTTCACTGATGTTTTCTAGAAGCTTTCGGTCAGCCGGACTTCCATCAAGGTTTACTGTTCCCGCAATGCCGCACACTATCTTTCAGCCGCTTTTTGTTGGCGCTTTAAAAGGGCTTCCTTATCATTATTTCTCCACTCAATCAGCTTGGTAAGCCCGCCCTTTAAATTTTCTTTGGCGGTAAAGTTGATTTCCCTTTTGGCTTTTTCAGGGCAACCGATTCTATTCTTAACTAGAGTAGCTTCGCTACGTTCTTTATACGAAACCGGTTGTGTGCACTCCGTGAGTTCAAGTAGCATCTCTGCTAGTTCCTTCAAAGTAGTTCGAGTGCCGGTTCCGACATTATAAAATTCGTCGGTCACTTCTGCTTTCATTGCGCAAATATTGGCTAAGGCGCAATCTTCCACCGAGA
>CACJXQ010000010.1 GCA_902597385.1 uncultured Pseudomonadota bacterium
AATCAGCAAATATCTGATTTTGAGGCACAAGAGTTAACCCTTCCTGAGGGCGGTGTGCCAGCAGCAGTGGCTCTCATAGTTACGGACCTAGGGAACGGGGCTAAACTAAGTGGCATGCCGCATTACAATAATTGGATGGAAGACGCGGCTTTAGTTCTCACGAGGCGTTCCTCGAAATTGAAAAAGCATGCTGGACAGTGGGCTTTCCCAGGCGGACGGATTGATGGAGCAGAGACACCTGAGGAGACTGCTATTAGAGAGACACACGAGGAGATAGGCCTGTCACTTTCCGAAAGTGCCCTTATAGGACGGCTTGACGACTTCGTTACTCGCTCAGGGTTTTTGATAACACCAGTTTTATTTTGGGCCGGTCCGCAAGATTCTTTTGAAATCAACCCTGATGAGGTTGAGTCAATTCATCGAATTCCTATCGGTGAGTTCTTGAGGGAGGATGCGCCGATGTTGGATGATACTGAAGGGGAGGGTGCGCCCGTGCTTAGAATGCCTGTGGGAGATGATTGGATTGCTGCTCCAACTGCCGCAATCATTTATCAATTTAGAGAGGTTTGTATTTTAGGACGTCCAACGCGAGTAGCCCACTTCGACCAGCCGAAATTTGCTTGGAAGTAGGATATACCAACTTTTAATTGGTCGACCCGTCGGAAGAGCTAATTGATACTGCGGGTTGTAACGCTAAATTCGCACTCTGTTCCAATAGGTAGGTCCCATTGACGGAAAACATATCTGGTACATTTCCATGGAATGAGCCGCCTAAAGCTCTGGCAAATTGACCCACGAGAATTTGGTCAGTGCGTCCGTTCAAATTGCAACCTCCAGCACAGTTATTGCCAGCGTTATCGGAAATCCTAGCGCTCGTGACGCCACCGACTAAATTGAAAGCGGTTAGCCCTCCAGCGCTCCCAAATCCGATTCCGCTACCGCTACCAGTAAGTTGAAAGGAACCCCCATTACCTCCGTCTGGAAAGACTCCTTGCAGGTTCGTGTTTACAGCACTGGTTCCCCAATCTATCGTCACTTGAGCCTGTGTCAAAGCGCCGACGACTTCGGGTTGTACAACACCATTACTAACAAAAGTCGCTGTCGGGTGCGTGCCTCCTCGGATTGCGTTATATGTGGCTGTTCCGGAGGTGGGTATCTCAGCTACTGGGGTTGGGTTTTTAAAGGTAATCAGATGCGCAGAGCCGACTTTCCCAATGAGGTTGTCTTGACTAAGCGTATAACCGGGTCCGAATCGTGCCCAATTCACTCCTAGTTCTGTATTTGACCATCCGGGGACAGTGTTACCTGTTCTTGGATTGAAGGTCGAAGGGCCGGTGGAATCAATAGTCACGGAAGCCGTATCTCGGTTAAATGCGCAATTGTCATTACATCTATCTCTTGGTTCATCTGTAACGAAGGAGTTAACAATATTGCCGCCTAATTTAGCTTGAGTGTTAGATCCAGTAACCTTGAAAATATAGGCATCGCTATCAAGTGAAATAGGGGAGGATCTCATGGCATGAGAGATTCCAACAAAACTTCCGATTTCGGCATTCCTCAGGTTGCTGACGCCTGTGTTAGTTAAGCCGAAAGTTGCAGCGCCTATTATTGGGTTGGAAGTGTGTATACCATAGTTCAAGCCTATAGCCTGAGGGGTTCCAGAACCGCTTCCAGAAAAGAATCCAGCAAAGTCAGCGTGATGAGGACTGCCTAAAGAATTTATCGCGATACCATTGGGTCCAACGATGGAGTCATTAGCGAAAACTAGATCCCCAAACAGCTGGTGCGTAATAGAAGCGTGGGATAAAGTTGCTTCTAGACTTCCATAGCCAATACTGAAATCGAAAAGAATTTGTCCACTGGTGAGTCCTAGTCCAATGTCTGTAGAGAGCGGTGATGTAGATCGCGTTGTTCCATTTAGGTCGTATCGCGCCAATGTGTTTGAGGTAGGGGTAACACCAATTCCGTTAACTATGTGCTCCGCTTGAAAACCGACTAATTCCCTCAATTGGCTTCTTTGTATCGTTCCGCTTGATGAGGCATCTATATCCAACACAAAACCATTTTGCCAACGCCCAAAAGAGAGGAATCCGTCGGGAGTAGTACCATCTAGAATGAACTCAGCAGGGTTCGAGGCTAGTCGGGAAATTGTATTGTTATCTATTGCACTCAGGACACTTAAACCAGCCTCAGATAGCTCGGAATCTGAAGCGCTCATATTTATCAAGCCTAAACGGACTGCCTCGAAATCTGCTACGAAAAAACCCATGAATTCTTGACCAAAAAAAACGTCTCTCGCCAGCGCTCCAGCTGGCGCGTTATCTCTAAAGAAAATGGTGGCATTATTTATCGCAAAGACAGTTGGTATTTCTACATCTTCAGAAAAGCTACCAAAATTGAGCACCGCAGATTGTCTTCCAGATACTCCGATTTTTTGTCCGTTCAAAAATGTGATTTCAGAGTTTCCTAGGGTACCTACATCTGATGTCAATACCGTAAACTGCCCATCAGCGTTAGTTTGTTCACCTTGAGCGAAAGCACCAACTCCTAGTTCAGAGCCAGAATCTGCGGAATCTCCGATTGTTATCTCTAGGACAGTTGGCTCATCCGGAGCTCCAACATCCATTCCCTTTCCCTGAACAATTGCTTCGAAAAAGGCTTCTTCTCCCCCTTCATCTTCTCTGTTGGCTACGAAGCTATTTTCTTCCTCAGTGCTTGAAGTAATTGAAAGTCCCTCTTCTTCGTTATCGGATTCAGTGAGGGTTATTTCCTCGTCGCCCTCACCCTCGGCTAGGAGAGTGACTTCTTCTTCTCCATCGGAGTCGGTTTGTCCCTCTCCGCCTTCACCTTCTTCGGTCTGTCCTTCTCCCTCGTTCTCCTCTCCGCCTTCACTTTCCTCGTTTTGTTCTTCCTCTTGTTCTTCCTCTTCCTCTTGTTCTTCCTCTTCCTCTTCCTCTTGTTCTTCTTGATTCTCACTCGCCGTATCTTGGCGTTGACCGAAACCGGGTATCTCAGCACATGTACTTCCGTTACAACTATAGGCTTGTCCGGGCTCAACAGGTCCGCTAAAAGCCCCAGATGCGAGATTCCATACGCCTCCGTATCCTGCGAGCTGCGTTCCGCCAGCTTCAGTATGCGTACATTTTCCAGAGGTTCCCCGAATACCTATGCTAGCCACGGGAGTGGTTAATTGGAAATTTTCTTTGTTAGAACGACCTATCAATCCAGTAACCAGGCGTATACTACCCTCTACTAGGTAAAAAAAGCTTTTTTCAGAGCCGTCTACTGTCCCCTCAAAGTTATAATCTTCGAGGCGATACTGTGTATTTGGTTGGAGCGCGACAAAGCCTCCATCGGTAAAACGAATTTGCGTTCTTCCGTTGATCGTTCTAATAGATTCTCCAGACTCGATTACGTCTCCTCTCACCAAGGGGCGGCTTAGGCCATCAGCGCTTGTAGCTTCAACTTGACCGTATGAATATACAATTTTGCCAGCGATAGCATGAACTTTACTCACCGCGCCAAGGGAGACTATAAAGGAGAGTATTAATAATCCTTTAGCTATCGAGTTCATCTAATCTACCTCGGTAAAATATTCATTACTAGAAGTCATAACGAGCAGTTATCATTACTTCTAAACGGTCATAGTCATTCGTTAAAATATTCGAGTCATTGTCGTTATAAACAACGGTTGGGCTAATACTCAATTGGTTATTATATTGGAATCTGTAACCCAGAGATAAATCAAAAAAAGAGTCATGCCTGCGTACCAGAAAAATGGGGTCTCCCGTCTCATATAAACTCCGTTGATAAGTAAATGCGCCGAAAGCTGTCTGACGGTCTGATAATTGGTAACTGATCCCAATCCTGCCGCCAAATAAGTTTTTCCCAAAATGATCTGCTCCCGTATCGGCACGCTCGTCCTCTATCCCACCAAAAATGCCCCCAAAAATAATCGGGGTTCCCTTAATATCCGTGAAGGCGTGCCCGTAATTTAAGCCTAAAAGACCGCGATTTACATCTCGAATACTTTGCTTTGGATTACGGATAGCGGAAAATTGAAAATAAGCGGAGATTTGATCTTTTTCTGTGGCCGCGAATTGCCATTCGGTAGAGATGCCAGCTGTTTTTCGGTCCGCCCTTGCCAAGCCACCTGCGTCTAGTCTCATCATACTTGCGTCGGCTGCAATACTGAAGTTGTGCCTTTCCCGTTCTAGTCTGAAGCCTGCTCTGCCCGATGCAGTATGAGAGGTGAAGTCGTTTTGATGGGTTGTGTGTCTGTCTCCAAGCTGCGCACTACCGAAGGTACTTAGCCCAAAATCGTTATTAAGTGGTTTTGATAAACTCAATCCCAAGGAACCACTCAAAATGGGGCTATTTTGCGTTCCTCCCAAGGCAAAGGGTATGCCAGGGGCGATAGGTATCGTCATCGATTTTTCGTCCGTTGCCCCGTTTATATTAGTGTCGTAACCCATAGCGAGAGCGACCCACGGTCTCACGGTGAGTCTAGTGCGGTCGTGGAATAATTCAATTCCAGACAAGTAGCGATCGATAGTTTGTCGAGCCTCTGGAGGAATATCTTCTAATTCTCTCGCTCTTTGAAACTCCTTTTTGGCGTCGTCGGTCTCGCCTAGAGAGAGATAAGCCTTCGCAAGTTCCGCTCTCGCGGGTCCGTGTTCCGGAAAAGCATCAACGACCCTTTCGAGGGCAAATATAGCCTCCACGGTTCTTCCGGTATCTTGCGCAGCGAGCGCAAAAACATAGTCAAAAGCTGCTTCTCCTTCGAGACTGGCTTGGTAAGGTTTCAACAGATCATAGGCCTCTTCTGCCTTACCAGAATCGATGAGTGTTTGGGCTTTTTCCAGAGGGTTCGTAGCTTCCTGACCAAATGAGAGTTCTGGTAATAAAAGAAAGATGAGCAGTAGAAAGAATCTAGCTGACGTAGTAAAAATTTTCGATGTTGAGTTGTTCAAATTTTTCAAGGATTGTCCTTAAGATTCATCTTTACAATTCTCGCATAGAAAACTTTCTTTATCCAATTTGCGCAGCCTCAGGTGAAAAGAAGTTTTTAAGTTCCCTTAAAATCGGGTTTTCTTTTTTCAGCAAAAGCTGTGATACCCTCTTTAAAGTCAGCTCGTTTGGCGCAGTCTGCAAACATTTCTGCTTCCATCTGCAATTGGGACTCAAACTGCGCTTCTAGCGAGTTGTACAACAAACGTTTAGTATTCCCGTACACATGAGTCGGACCATTTGCGAGTCTGTGAGCTAGCTTTTCTGTCTCCTCTTCTAATTCACCAGGGGAAGTAACGAAATTTATCATACCCATCGCTTCAGCCTGTTCCGCGGTATAACGATCCCCAAGTAACGCTATTTCCATTGCTTTTTTTACCCCGACTGCTCTAGGAAGGTGAAAAGTTCCAGAGCCATCTGGGGAAGTTCCAATATGACAATAAGCTAGGGTGAAGAAGGCGTCAGAATCTGCAATTACAAGATCTGCGGCTAGAGCTAGGCTTACACCAGCGCCCGCTGCTGCTCCTTCGACGCTGGCTATCACGGGTTTGGCCATCCGGCGCATCGCAAACATTATAGGATGTAAATCGTGTATCCTATTCAAAAAATAATTTTTTGTATCCTCAGGATTCTGATGGAGAGTCTCTTTCATAGACTTGACGTCTCCGCCAGCCATGAAATGGCCTCCAGCACCCCTTAGCACTACACACCGTACAGTCTCATCATTTTCCGCATCCATTAAGCTATCGCGTAATAGCGAGCGCATTTCCAAGCTGAGAGCGTTTCTAGCATCTGGCCTATTAAAAAGTAGTGTTGTTATAGCTTCTTTTTTTTGGACTATGAGGTCTGCCATTTCTTATTCCTGTATTAATTCTTTCTCTGTTTAAATTTAAGATTTCTATCCTGTTTTCTTTTGAGGCATTATATTGCACATTGCGTTAACCTTTAATTATATAGGCATCATTAACAATACAGTGAGAATCAAAAATGCTCAAACGATATGAGAAATATAAAGAACTTGTTCTAGACAGTCCGGGAGAGGGGATTTTGCGCATTACTCTGGACAAACCAGAGAGTCTGAATTCCCTGGATAAAAATGGTCATAGAGAGCTGACTTACATCTGGAGAGACATAGATGAAGATGAGAATGTAAGTGTGGTTATATTAACGGGAAGAGGACGAGCATTTTCCGCCGGCGGTGATTTCGGAATGATAGAAGACATGATCAATGATCATAAAGACAGAGCGCGTGCTTGGAAGGAAGCTCGAGACCTGGTTTACAACATCATCAATTGTTCGAAACCGATAGTGTCTGCAATTAACGGGGTCGCCGTTGGTGCTGGTTTAGTTGCCGGTTTATTGGCTGATATTTCAATCGCGGGTAAGTCAGCAAAAATAGTAGATGGACATACGAGGTTGGGTGTTGCTGCTGGTGACTCGGCTGTAATAAATTGGCCGCTACTATGTGGCATGGCGAAAGCTAAGTATCATTTGTTGCTTTGTGAGCCCATGGATGGAGAAGAAGCGGAACGAATTGGAATGGTCTCTCTTTGTGTTGAGGACAGTGAACTTCAAGCGAAAGCAGAGCAGGTGGCGTCCCGCCTAAGAGACAGTGCTCCGGCGGCGGTTAGGTGGACGAAGTACGCTTTAAACAATTGGTACCGCATGGCAGGACCGAGTTTCGATGCCTCTACCGCGTTGGAAATGTTAGGTTTTACTACACCGGAAGCGGAAGAGGGGTTACGGTCTCACCTAGAAAAGCGCAAACCTAAGTTTGACCTTGATTCTCCTGTTTGAGTTTGTGGTGGTAATTAAATTATCGTATTGTCGCTTATTTGTGGGACTGCTCGTTAAGCCAAGCACTGAAAATATTTTCTAGCGATTTTACGAAGGACCTAGGCTGATCCAGCATTATATGGTGAGCGGCATTTGGAATTTCAGTTACCAAAGAATTTTTCGGCATTAAGGTACGCACATACTCAGCAGTTTCTTTGTTTACTAAAGCGCTCATTTCTCCATAGATAAAGGCAATCTTAGATCTAGCGTTTTGGAGGTGCTCGTGGAAAGGTTCTTCCCATCTGTTGTCCCCCATAGCACCGACATCAAATTTCCAAGTCCATCCTTTGTCTGTTTTTTTTATGGAGTGGCGTGCGATGAACTCAAGGATATAGTCATTTTTGCATTCTTGTGGTGGTAGTAGCTTAAATCTTTTTAGCGCGATCTCGAAAGAAGGATAATATCGCTCAATCTTAAGAGCTCGGCGTGGGCTTTTGGTTAGATCTGCGTCAGGCCTGTATAAAGGCGAATCAACTATCACAGTGCCAGCAACCTTTTCGCCGTAGTCCGCTGCGAAACGCATGCTCATATATCCCCCAAAAGAATGTCCTACGAGAAACCGAGGTTTGTTTCCAGAAAAGCAACTATCCAGTACTGAAAGAATTTCATCGCTTCTGATCGAAGCTGAATACTTGGTTCGCCTACCGCTATCGCCCATTCCAGAAAGGTCAAGTGCCGCAACATTGTAATCGGTGAGCAGAGGGGCAATGAATCTCCACCAGTTGGCATGAGCGCCTCCTCCATGGACGAGGAGGATTCCTGCTTTGGTTTTTTCTGCGCTTGGCTTATTCCAGTGTAAAAAATGAATATCACATCCTAGAACAGATATAATTCGAGACTCAAAAAGAGCATTAACCGACTTGAGAAACCAGTCTGGAGCGTCTTTTTTAATGGCAAGTTCTTTTGCCGACCAATCTATTTCAGAGGTTGAGGACATTGCCGTTTCTTCATCCTGGACTTTATTCAATGGTGAAAATGTTTCTTGCAGGAATTAGACAAGAAAGCTACCAAGCTGGTCATTCCTGCTTTTTTTGTAACTTGTTACCTTTTTAGTCTAGCATGTTATTTTATCGCATAGATGTTAGAGGTAAATAGTATGTCTGTCTTGGATTACAAGGTGTCTGATCATATTGGTGTTGTTACACTTAATCGACCAGAAGCAAAAAATGCAATTAACCCAGAATTGGCTGTGAAATTAGCGGATTTATGGGAATCGATTAGGGGCGACGACTCAATTCGAGTTGTAGTATTAACTGGCATTGGAGACGTGTTTTGCGCCGGTGCTGATCTTGGTCAACTGATTCCGCTCATGTCAGGTGGGCGCAAGGCCGAGAATGAATGGGACGAACGTGTTCTGGCAGATAGCGGCATCCTAGAACGGACGCTCTTGCGTAGCTTCGATGTTGAGAAGCCTGTGATAGCTGCTATTAATGGGCATGGTATAGCCGGAGGAATGGAGATTTTGCAAGGTACGGATATAAGGGTAAGCAGTACCGTGGCGAAGTTTGGGGTGCAAGAGGTGAAGTGGGCAATCTTCCCAGCCGGTGGTTCTAGCGTTCGCCTACCGCGTCAGATGCCTTATTGTAAAGCAATGGAATTACTGCTGACAGGAGATTTAATAACTGCAGAACAAGCGTTGCAGCTTGGTTTTGTCAATTATGTTGAGAAAAACTTTTTTGACAAAGCGATGGATATAGCTCACAAGATAGCCTCGAATGGACCCGTAGCGGTAAAGGCTATCAGGCAATCTGCAAGAGCTTGTTTGGGAGTGCCTGAACTCGAGGCCCTTAAAATTGAAACAGAAATATCGAGGCCAGTGTTTGCAACGGAGGATGCAAAGGAGGGGCCTAGGGCTTTTATGGAAAAGCGGCAGCCAGTCTACACAGGTAAATAAAAAAGCAGACTAGTCGAGTTAGGCTAATCCGTAGAAGCGAATAGCGTTTCCACCGAGTACTTTTTGCTGCGATTCAGCACTGGTTCCCAATAAATTAGTTTTAATCTCTTCTAATACTCCATAGCTAGCATCTACGTGAGGATAATCTGACGCCCAAACAAAGTAGTCGCTTCCCATGTGATTGACGATAGCTCCTGTTAGCGTCTCATCTGGGTCTGCTGATACTACGCATTGTCTGTAGAAGTAATCACTCGGTTTCCGTTTTAAGAGGGTTGTGCTCTTGACGACTTCGAATTTATGATCCATCCGGTCGAGCCACGCTGAAATCCAATTAGCACCCGATTCTAATACTGCTACTTTGAGCTTGGGAAATCTCTCCAGTATTCCCAAGGATAAAAGTTCAGTGAAGGCTGCCATTACGTCGATTGCCAAGAACGAAAAATCAAAAAGTCCGAATCGATAAGCGTTTTCAGAGGTGGGGTCAAAGTAATGGTGGCTCCTCTCGTCCCGTACTACCACATGAAAGCTTATTGGGAGATTTAAGTCCTGTGCTGTTTCCCAAACAGGGTCAAGGTCTGGATGATCAAAATGCCGCATAGCACGAGGCTTTAAATCTGGTGAGATAAAAATGCCCTTGCAGCCTTCATTAGCGGCTCGCTTCATTTCTTTCACCGCCAAAAGAGGATCCAATAATGAAATGTGGGCGATCGGGACGAGTCTTTTCCTGTCATAACTACAAAAGTCTACTAGCCAACGGTTATATGCCCGAGTGTATGCCGCTGCTAGTTCAGCATCTTGTACTTTTCCTTCCCAGCAGATTCCAACAGTGGGATAAAGCAGTGAGATGTCAATCCCTTCTTCATCCATCACTTTTAAGCGTTCGTCCGGTAAATAAGAACCGGTTGGGCAACCGTCTTCGTAAGTGAGGGTTTTATTTCCGCGCAGAAGAATCTCAGGATCGTGATCAATTCCTCCGAGCAAGGCTGTCCTGTTCCTAACAACTTCCAAAGGTTTACCATCGATCAAAATTACCTCTCCCGAGTCTTCTGCAACGAATTCGATAGGTCGTTTTTTGAACTTGTCCTCTAAGTATTCTTTCCAAGTATTCCTTGGTTCAAGGACGTGTCCATCAACATCGACAGTTGGTGTTGTTTTTGTAATGTTTTCCATTATCTCGCTCTTTTAAAAGGTTCTGGCAATTATTTCTTTCATCACTTCGCTCGACCCACCAGCAATTCTTGAGACTCGTTGCCCTGCCCAAGCTCTAGCGATAGGAAATTCCCACATGTAGCCATAGCCCCCAAAAAGTTGGAGACAATCATCCAAAATTGAGCACATAGTTTCCGTACTCTGTAATTTTGCCATTGCTGCATCGTCCGCTGAAAGTTGACTTGCTATGTGTAGTTCTAAACATTTATCAACAAATGTCCTTGTCAAAGTGGCCTGCGTCTTGATTTCTGCTAATTTAAACCGAGTGTTTTGGAAACTGAAGATAGTTTTACCAAAGGCTTTCCTTTCCTTTGTGTATGCTACTGTTTGGTCTAGAGCAGTTTCGATGGTGCTTGCTGCCCTTACAGCGACTATTAATCGTTCCTGCGCTAACTCGTCAATCAGGTAAGAAAATCCTTTATTCTCCTCTCCAAGGAGACGGTCTACGGGTATCTTTACGTCCTCAAAAAAAAGTTCAGAGGTATCCTGTGCTTTCCAACCTATTTTTTCTAAGTTTCGGCCTCTAGTGAATCCCGCATCACCTCGCTCAATCATAATCAGACTAATACCTTTGGCACCAGCTTGTCTGTCGGTTTTACAGGCCGTGACCACAAGATCGGCTAGCTGACCATTGGAGATAAAGGTTTTTTGTCCGTTAATCGTGTATTCGTCACCCATTCTGACTGCGGAGGTTTGTATGTTAGCAAGATCACTTCCTGCTCCTGGTTCACTCATGGCTACCGCCCCAATGATTTCCCCACTACACATTCTTGGGAGAAGTCGATTCCTTTGCTCTTCTGTGCCGTAATTCAAAATATACGGGGCAACGATACCTGAATGCAGGTGGAAAGCTGGGCCACTCGCCTCTACCTTAGCTAATTCTTCTATAACAATTGCTGTATGGAGGAAATCCCCGCCGGGGCCTCCGTATTTCTCAGGAATGAAAGAGCAAAGTAGTCCATTTTCTCCGGCAGCCAACCAGAGTTCTCTGGAGACCATTCCATCCTTTTCCCATTGAGCATGATACGGCTCAACCTCTTTGGCTACGAATTTTTTAACGCTTTCTCGGAAGATCTCATGCTCTTCGGAATAAACAGTTCTAGTAATCATTTTTTGTCGCTCTGGAATTTAAATTTTAATCTGAATTTTTATCATGTTTCTGGGTTCTGAGCTAGAAATGCTGGTTTTTATTCCCTAATGTCTGCTAGTTTAATTAAGAATAGGTTAAACTTAACCCAACTAATCGTTAAAAACTGAATCAACTAACCGGCTTTATGGGGGTAACTATGAAATTTGGAAAATATGGTGTATTCGCCTTCACCGATGCACTAGACCAGAAGGGATTATCTGAACTTTGTAAACGTTCTGAGGAAATGGGTTACTCCACCTTGTGGTATCCAGAGGCTTTCAATTATGAAACCTTTGCTTTAGGAGGGTACCTCCTGAGCCAGAGTGACAATTTGATCGTGGCAAGTGGTATTGCGAATATTTATGCCCGTGATCCGGCTGCCTCAGTCATGGGTTGTAATAGTCTGAACGCGCTTTATGATGGGCGATTTGTCCTAGGGCTGGGTGTATCGCATGCGCCCTTGGTTTCTGATGTCAGAGGCCATGAATACGCTAAACCGGTCGCTACAATGCGGAAATATCTAGAAGGTATGGACGCAGCTTGGGAAGCGTTTGGTGGCGCACCCGAAAAGAAACAATTGGTGTTGGCTGCTCTGGGTCCCAATATGTCTAAGTTGTCGGCCGAGAGAACATTAGGAACTTTTCCTTATAACATTACGCCAGATCAAGTGAAACTTTCTCGTGATGCCATGGGGTCTCAAGGGTTGATTTTTTGTGAGCAAAAAGTTTGTGTTACCGATGATCCTCAAAAAGCACGTGAGGTAGCTAGGGCGGCATTAAGCCCTTATATGCCTTTGCCAAACTATTATAAGAACTGGTTTCGACTCGGATTTGATGAGAATGATCTGAAGGACGGTGGTAGCGATCGCCTCATGGACGCGATGGTTCTGTGGGGTGATGCTGGGACGGTCAAAGCTAAATTAAGCCAATACCTTGAAAATGGTGCTGATCAGGTTGTGATTCAGGCTTTGAGGGCCGATGGACAACCGGGCCCAGATTATGAAGCCCTAGCTTCTCTCTTGGATTAAATTAGCATTTCTATAGTTATTCAGCTTGATTAGAGAAGGAATTTATTTGTATGTTCAGCTATGTGGATGAGAAAGTCCGTATTTTCCTAGAGGAGGAAGGAAAGTTAAAAACTGTTGATGAGGACGGAATTATTATTTCGAATAGTGATAAGGATCCCTATTTATCTATTTTGGGTCCTGTGCCAATTCCGAAAACTTTTCCCGATGGACAAGAGATAGTACTGGATTGGTATTGCTTTGTTCGAAGAACAGAGTTGTCGGCTGTTGTAGAGGCAGGCCTCGAAGTAGATTCAGGTAATGGTGAGGCGTTTCGACGTTTGGTCGGTAGTGCTATGACAGTTAACTCTATTTTCGCTATGCCAGGTTTTCATAAGGCAATAAACCCGCTCGTAAGATTGCATTCATGTTGTTTGACAGGCGATATTTTTGGGTCGATGAGGTGTGATTGTGGGCCTCAGCTCGCCAAAGCTTTTGAGGACATAAGAGAAAGCGGTAAGGGTGGGGTCGTCTATATGAGTGGGCATGAAGGTCGCGGCATAGGACTATGGGCAAAGGCGGCAACATATCTACTCCAGGATACTGGCCAAGATACGTATCAAGCTAATAGAAGCTTGGGTTTGCCGGAGGATTCCCGTGATTTCAGTGATGCAGCGGTTGTTCTTAAATACTTATTGCCCTCAAATGAAATTCAGTTATTATCGAATAATCCAGAAAAGATTCGCCAGTTGGAAGCGGGCGGTATATCGGTTTCGAAAAAGCAATCAGTCGAAGCTGGGTTAAATAAACACAATAGACGTTATCTGAAATCTAAACGTGACAAGGGCCATCTTTTTAAAGGTTCTCTGGATGAGTGAGGCAGCCTTTAAAAGGATTTAGAGTAAAGCATGATTAATGAAGTAAAATTTGTGTAAGTAAAAGGGGTTTCCGATGTTCAAACGAAATATGAAAACAAACATCTTTGTTACTGTCTTTATTCTATGCTCTTTTGTTTGTTCCGCTGCAATTGCAAAGGACTCCATAAAACTATACCAGGTATCAAGCGGAGTTTTAAAGTTTGACAAAGGGTGGCTTACCGCCATGCGGGATGTTGGTAAGATATTGGAATTTCCGGTGGCTATGTACATCATAGATCACCCTAGAGGATTGCTACTTTACGATACCGGAATGAACGCTGCTGTTTCTGATGGTAAGTGCGAGAGCTATTGGGGAAAGGGCTTGTGCTCAGCCTTCATGCCGATACAAAGGAGAGATCAAGTTATCGATAAATGGCTCGAAAAGTTTGGATATTCTGTAGATGATGTAAAGTATGTAGTTACCTCTCACATGCATCTTGACCACGCAGGAAATATGGAAATGTTCCCTAAGGCAGTGCATGTTTTACAGAAAGCAGAATTAAAAGCGGCATGGTGGCCAGAGAAGTTTCAACGAGCAGCATTTGTGTTAAAGGATTATGATAATGCGCGGGATTTCAATTACCTTCAATTAGATGGTGACTTCGACTTATTTGGAGATGGTAGTGTGGTGGTTTTAGATACCAAGGGTCATACGCAGGGGCACCAATCCTTAATGGTGAAGCTAAAAAACACGGGGACATTGTTTCTTGCTGGCGATGCAGTTTATACCCCTGAGAATGAGGCCGGTGTTATTCCTGGTATAACCTGGAATACTTATGAGTCTATGAAGTCCATAGACAGGCTAAAGATGTTGCGCGATTCGCATCAAGGTTCCATTTGGTATTCCCACGGAATTGACCAATATGCCGAACATAAACACGATACCTATTACGATTAATCAAGATTTCTAGGGCTGAGAGGCCTTTGGTTTGGAAGATGGATGTTTGATGATGTAGAGCCAGTAGTTAGATTAAACGGTATTTGGAAGAGTTTTGGAAAAAAAAACGTACTAAAAAACCTGAATCTGACGGTAAGAGAAAATGAAGTTTTAGGCCTGCTCGGGCCAAACGGTGCTGGAAAAACCACTTTAATGAGAATAATTGCTCGGTATCTTCTGCCCGATGCCGGAACTCTTAATTTCCGGAAAGATCAATTTTTGACTGAAAGTTCTCATAATGTAGTCGGTTATCTACCCGAGAAAGCTCCCCTTTTTGATACCTTTACAGTAGAGAGATACGTTCGGTTAGTAGCAGTGCTGAAGGCTGTGCCTCAGGATTTAGTGACTGAGAAGGTGGGTGAGGTACTAAACGCTTTTGATTTGAGGCATGTCAGCAGAAATGTTATCTCCAAACTATCAAAAGGCTATAGACAGCGCGTCGGTCTCGCTCAGGCGTTCCTGGGAGATTCGGCCCTCCTGATTTTAGATGAACCCATGAGTGGTCTAGACCCCTTTCAGTTGGCCGATGTTCGTGACATGATTTTGGAAGCGGCTAATAAGAGGGCTATTCTATTTTCTACTCACGTAGTACAGGAAATAGAGATGCTTTGTAATCGGTCGGTATTCTTAAAAGATGGCGTTTTATTAGAAGTTAGTGGTGAAGCTGATGATTCTGCTTTGATTGAAGTGTGTGTCGGTGTTCCGGACATAGATCATCTAAAGTCGCTGATCAATGCGGCATCAGGAGAATGTATTATGGAGAGCAAGAGTATAGGTGGGGATAAATATAAGCTAAGGTTACAAATTTCATCGGCCCAAAAACCTGAGATGTCTAAGCTCTTGGCCAATAACGGCAAATTAATGAGTTTTCGAGAAGCCAACTTAGACCTCGAAGCACGTTTAACCTCTCTCCGAGAAAAGGCTCCATAAATGCGAAACTTTATCGCGTTGTATTTCAGGGAGCTTGAGAACTATTTTGTTACACCGATAGGATACGCGATTCTAGGCTCTTTTTGGCTGGCCAATGGTTTCTTTTTTAGTTTTAATACCTTGTTCATTTCGGCCGTAGACATGGTAAATGCTTTTCATAATATGAGCATTTTATTGCTGCTCATGGTCCCATTGATGACCATGAGGTCTTTTCCAGAGGAATACAAGCAAGGTACTTATGAACTTCTGGTGTCTTTGGGTGTTAGAAGTTGGGTAATGGTGATGTCCAAGTTTTGTGCGCTCTTGACTCTACTGTTTTTTATGTTTTTAGGAAGTGCAGTATCTGTAATTGTTTTAGTCACTTTCTCAGAACCGGATTTAGGGCCAATAGTAGGTGGTTATTTCGGTGTTACCTCGCTTGGTGCTGTTTTTATAGCAATAGGTTTATTGATTGCGGTTTTTTCCTCGAACCAGATAGTGGCTGCCGTAGTGACTTGGATCGCACTATTAGCGTTGTGGTTTTTAGATTACTCAACGGCCCTTGTGAATTCGAAATTTCTTTCGGAGGTAATTATCCACCTATCCCTCTCTGTTGCTTACCTAGATCTCATAAGAGGCGTGATTGACCTAAGTGTTATGACTTACTTTTTTAGTCTAATTGGTTTTTGTCTGCTAGCAGCCTCGACTGTGTTGGAATTAAGAAAATGAGACTTATATGCGAGTAACAAAAGTAAGGCAGTTTGGAGGTCTGCTCCTAGCATTTTTCATATGTGTTTTGATTAATTTATTAGCTCTGGATATTTCCTACAGATTTGATCTCACTACTGAAGAGATATACAGCCTTTCTAGCAAAGCTAGTCAAGTGCTGGAAGCAATCGATCAACCTGTCCACATTGTTTTTGCCTATGATGTGAGGAGTCGCGCTCAAAGAGACTCGGTTCGGACGCTCAGAAATATTGCTAAAAAATCCAATTTTGTTTCGATTGAATTGTTTGATCCTGTTCTCGAACCAGCCCTAGCAGAGGCAAATGGTATTAGGTTTTCAGGAAGTGGATTATTTAGGAGTGACGATCGTCAAGTTATTTTTGATGATCCAACGGAGGTGGGTTTTATCAATGCTTTAGTGCGTGTAACAAGCCCAAATCTCGGGCTTCTATGCTTCAGTGATGGGCATCTTGAAAGCAATCCGTATAGTTTACATAGTCATGATCACTCTGAAGCCGCAATGACTGGACACAATCACTCGACTGGCGGTCGACCAATCTCTCTTCATGAAAGGCATGGTATGGGTATCGCCAGAGAGTCTTTGGAGCACCTCGGGTTCACTGTAGAGCAGCGTGTTTTGTTGAAAGACAAAGATAGTCTAGAAGGGTGTTCGGCGCTTATAATAGCATCTCCACTGACGCTGTTCGAATCGCGAGAGATAAATAATTTAAAGAAATATATCGAGAAGGCCGGTAGGGTCTTATTTTTGCTTGAACCGGATGCGAATGCTGGATTAGAGGAACTTTTACGCGAGTTCGACGTAGAGTTTTCCGGTAGAAGAATCAAGGATCCCGAAAAACATTTTTGGGCAGACGCTTTTACGCCAGCGGTGAGCAATTATCCAAGGCACCGAGTTACACGGAATCTGCCTCTCACTTTTTTCCCGGGTGTTGGAGAACTTAGGCCCAGCGGCAGTTCCGTGGACCGTAATCTAAGAACAGAGGTTATCTTGGCCACTAGTTCCAACAGCGTACTAGACGATAAGCCAGAGGACGCAAAATCTCGCGCTATAGGAATAATAACGAAAGATTTAGATAGTGGTAGCGTTTTGCTAGTACTTGGGGACGGAGATTTTGCTACCAATTCTTATTTTGATCAACTGGGTAACGGTGCGTTGTTTCTTAATTTGGTGTCTGAACTATCGCAATCGAATGGCGTAATTGACCTATTTCCAAGGCAGTATAAGGAGGGGAGGTTATCTCTTAGTAGAGGTCAATTGAACATTGTTTTTCTCACTAACATCTTGATGGGACCTCTTCTTTTGCTGGCTGTTGGCTTTTTCATTTGGAGAAAAAGGGAGTGAGGACCTTAAAGCAATCCTTCATTATGCTGGTAATAGTAGTTTTAACTGTATCTTGTAGTGAAGAGCACGGTCATGAGCATCATAACGAAGTGTCAAAACTTCTATGGAAGGATATTCCGTGCGAATCCTTTACCTCTATACAGTTTCTTAGAAAGGGAAAGATCGGAGATGGCGGCAACACTTGGGAAGTAAATTCGATTGATGAAATAAAAAAGAAAATGGGCACGCTTTGTAATGCAGTTGTGGAAAGACAATTTTTTGTCGGATGCGGGAGACTAGAGGAGTTTGGTTTCAGGAGTTCGAGTTCGTATCTCAAGATGTTGGGGATATATCATAGGGTAAAATTGTACTTCGGAAGGAAAACTCCTGATCAGTTTGGGCAATATGTTTTTCTGGTCGTTAAGGGAACCGATTTGAAATCAAAGCATGAATTCTTTAATTTAGATGAAACATGCGCTGGTGCCCCATCGCTTCTGAGCGAAGAGGTAAAAGTTCTAGTTATCCCCGCGTATCATCATCGTAGCCTTGTAGAAAGGTAAGAGGGCTGGCTAACCCCCTTCTATAGCAGGTATAAAGCGTACTTTGCTGTTTTGTTCAACTTCTTCTAAAAACCAATCCTGGAGAATAGACGAGTCTATTGCCACTGCTAGTCCTGTATTGAGTGCTTCTTTTATCCCAGGAAAATCTTTATCTAGACTAATAATGATATCTTGAAGGTCGCTTGCGTCCACTTCATGGCTCGTCACGCCTTTAGTGAATTTGCGAGCGACCTCAATCGGAATTTCAACTTTAGCCATACTAAAATTAGCTTATTATCCAGCATCAATTTTTTGCAGGATTTTCGCGGGCGACATCGGAAGACTCGTCATACGTTTTCCGATAGCATTAGAAACAGCGTTTGCAACGGCACCCAATGGAGGAACTATTGGAGTTTCTCCCACACCTCTCACACCAAACGGATGGCCAGCGTTTGGGACCTCGACCAATACGGTATCAATCATTGGCAAGTCGGATGCGACTGGTACGCGATAGTCAAGGAAACCTGTGTTTAGTAGATTTCCCTCTTTACTGTACACATATTCTTCGTTTAAGGCCCAACCGATTCCTTGGGCTGCTCCACCTTGTAGTTGACCCTCTACATAACTGGGGTGAATCGCGGTTCCAACGTCTTGAATCGCGGTGTACCTCAGGACGGTAACGCGTCCTGTTTCAGGGTCTACCTCTACATCACAAATATGAGTACCAAAACCCGGACCAGCTCCCTTTGTAACATTTATGTTTGCTTTGCCACTTATTGCGCCCCCAGTTTTTCCCGCAATCTGAGCAATATCTGCGACAGACATCGGCTTTATTTCATCATTCTCTATGCAAATTGCAGAGCCATTCTCCCAATCTACCTGGTCGAAATCTACTTTCCAGACTTTGGCTGCTCGACGTTTCATGTCTTTGATTGCATCCTCTGCGGCATCTATAACAGCTTTTCCGGTAGCGAAAGTTACTCGACTACCACCAGTTAGGTCTGAATAGGGTACCGATTCGGTATCGGCAACCAGCGGTTTTATTCTAGATACATCCACACCTAGCACTTCTGCTGCCATCAATGCCATGGACGCTCGTGACCCACCTATGTCTGGGCTACCCGTTGCTACTATGACGGTGCCATCTTCGTTGATCATTACTTCTGCACTAGAGGTCCCACCGATATTGAACCAGAACCCTGAAGCTACCCCTCGGCCTTGATTTTCACCTAACGGTGTATTGTAGTGCTTGGTTTTTTGAGCAGCCTGAAGACAATCCTCGTTTCCAATGCGATCGAACTCGACACCATAGACCGCCTTAGTTCCTTCTTTCGCTGAATTCTTTCTCCTCAGTGTTAGTGGATCGATTCCTAGTTTGTGAGCTAGCTCATCCATCGCGGACTCAACAGCATAAGCTGCAACTGGAGCGCCTGGCGCCCTGTAGGCGGCTGCTTTAGGCCTATTGACCACGACATCCCAACCTAGACAGGCAACATCTTTTAAATCGTAGGGTGCAAACCCAGTCATACAGCCAAGGGCTACTGGTGAGCCAGGAAACGCTCCCGCCTCGTATTTAAGCTCCAGGGTGCCGGCCACTAGTGTTCCATCTTTCTTTGCGCCGATCTTAACATGGGCTGTGCCTCCGGAGGTTGGTCCGGTTGCGCGCATAACCTCGGTTCTGCTCATTGTCATTTTAACAGGGCGGCCGGAACTTTTTGCCAGCATTAGCGCCAAAGGTTCTAAGTAAATTGTAGTTTTACCGCCAAAACCTCCTCCAATCTCTGCAGGTATTACCTTTATTTTGGAGGTGCTCATGCCACATAGACGTGCGGTGTAGGCGCGAATCATGAATGCCCCTTGGCTAGAAGCCCAGATGCTTACAGAGCCGTCCTGCGCAAAGTTAGCTGCGCAAGCATGAGGTTCGATATAGCCTTGATGAACTGTCTCTGTGGAATAGTCCCCTTCGACTATGAAATCTGCCGACTGCATAGCGACTTCCGGATCGCCTAGCTTAAGTTCTGTGCGTTTGGCAATGTTGGAGGCCTTTTTAGGAGTCGGATCAACTCCTTCGGTAAATAAATCGTCATGAAGAACTGGAGCTTTCTCTTTCATAGCATCCGCAGCGGTCATAACTGGTTTCAGAATTTTGTATTCTACGTCTATTAATTTTGCCGCTTTGTCAGCGATGGCTTGGGTAGTTGCAGCCACTGCCGCTATCGCATGACCGTCGTATAGTACCTTGTCGCGTGCAATAACGTTTCTGGACATATCATAAAAACTCAGCGGCGCTACTCCAGGGAGTTTGTCTGAAGGTTTGAGAGTCGGGAAATCTTTGCCTGAAATTACAGCTTTTACTCCTTTTAATTTGAGGGCCTTATCAAAGTTTATCTTCTTAATTTTGGCATGGGCATGGGGGCTCCTGACAACGCTGCCATATATCATGCCATTCAGACTAATATCAGCCCCGAAGTTGGCTCTACCTGTAACCTTGTCAACACCGTCTGGTCTAACAGGCCTAGTGCCTACGTATTTATATCCGTTGGAGGCTCCATTGCCATTGTGTCCATTACCATTATGTCCGTTACCATTTTGCAAAGTCATATCTTTTAACCTCTCATTTCTTCAGCAGCTTTTAACACAGCTTTGATTATTTTGTCATAACCAGTACAACGACATAGGTTCCCAGCTAGCCAATACCTTGCTTCTTCTTCCGTAGGATTTGGGTTTTTCTCCAGCAGATTTTTCGCGGCGACGATAAATCCGGGAGTACAAATTCCACACTGAAGGGCTGCCTCCTCAAGGAAGTGTCGTTGAACCGGGTGTAATTCTTCAGATTCACCAATCCCTTCTATGGTTTCTATTTTTCTCCCTTCCGCCTCAACGCCCAACATTAAGCAAGCACAAATAAGGCGACCATCGACAGTGACGCTGCAGGCTCCACAATCACCAGTTGAGCACCCTTCTTTTGTACCAGTTAAACCCATTTCGTCTCTCAAACAATCCAGTAAGGTCTGATCCGCCCGACATAACACTTCAACGGGATCTCCGTTGACTGTCATTGTTACGTGTTGTTTGCTCATCTGCCACTCCTTACTCGCTCTGCTGCTATTTTGGTTGCCCTTGTTGCTAGCACTCCAGCTACCTTTGTCCGATATTCAACGGTTCCCCTCATGTCGTCTATCGGATTACACGCTGCACGACAAGCGCTCGCCATTTTTTCCAGTGTGTCCGGGTCTAGTTTGGAACCTACGAGAATTAAACCCGCCTCTTCTACCAGAACTGGCTTAGGCGCGACCGCCCCTAAAGCCACTCGCGCTTTTGTACAAATCCCCTGGCTATCAAGTGTCAGACTCACGCCGGCCCCGACTACTGCTATATCCATTTCTGTTCGAGGTATTAATCTTAAATAAGCCTCTGACGATTTCTTAGGCTTTTCTGGTAATAGGAAGCTGATTATGAATTCGCCCTTCTTTAGTGAGGTTTTTCCTGGTCCGGTAACTATGTCTTCAACCTTTGCGGTGCGACGCCCTTTGGGCCCCGCTATTTTACAGATTGCTCCAGCGGCTATCATGGCGGGCACACTGTCTGCAGCCGGCGAACCGTTACAGAGGTTTCCCCCGAGTGAGGCCCTTCCTTGTATTTGAGTGGAGCCAATTAATTCCAACGCTTCGACCACTCCAGGCCATTTTTTCTTAACTGATTTGTGCTCTCCGAGTCTGGCTCCAGATACAGCAGCTCCCACACGGAACCCGTTTTTTTCTTTTTTTATTTCTGTTAGTTCCGGAATGTTTTTTATATCTACGATAAAGCCTGGATCGATTCTCCCAGAGCGCATTTGAACCAACAAATCCGTTCCGCCGGCAAGAATTCTACCTTTTCCCTTAGCTCCTCCGAGTATTTTTATTGCCTGATTGACGGTTTCTGGTGCCGCAAATTGTAATTCTGCCACTGGACCTCCTAAATGTATTTAATTTCCTATATTCCCCGTTAGAATACGAACATTCAATCTACCCTGATCTTACTGTTACTTTAGCGAAGACGCCGATAGTGGACAAGAACAATTTTAAGTTTGCTTGGTCCAACCACCAAAAATTTCTAATTTGGAAGCCCTAAAACCATTTTCGAAATAATGTTTCTCTGAATCTCATTGGAACCGCCGTATATGGTTGCTGGCCTGGCATTATAAAATTGACTTAGGATGTCAATTTTGGCGTCAGCAAAATCCACGAGTCCTACGACGCCTCCCTTTTCGCAAGAAACCTCAATTAGCAGTTCCGAGAGTTTAGCGAAGGTTTCAGTGGCCCATATCTTTAGAACCGACACTTCGGGCCCTAGTGTTTCACCTCTCCTCACAGTATCTGCAAATTTTTGGAAATTCGACTCTAAATCCACCACATCCAGTTTAAGAGCAGTAAACCGATCATTAAAACCTTTGTCACTTGCTAGATTTAATTTTAGCGCTACATCCTCCAAGCGTTTGACAACGAACTGGGATTGTCGGGGACTTCCCAGAAAGATCCGCTCAAAGCTTAGCAATGCTTTCGCAATGCCCCAACCCTTATTCATTCCTCCAACCATACAATCGGCTGGAACTCTAACAGAGTTCAGGAAGACTTCACAGAACTCCTCGTGGCCAGCAATGTTACGAATTGGTCTTATTGTGATTCCAGGTTGATTAAGGTCAATCAGGAAAAAGGTGATTCCTTCCTGTGCCTTCCCCTCAGTAGAGGTTCTTGCTAAGCAGAACATGTGAGTAGCGTCTTGTGCCAAGGTTGTCCAAGTTTTTTGACCGTTGATTATGAATTCGTCACCATCAGGTTCAGCTCGAGTGCTTAAACTAGCCAAATCGGAGCCAGAGTTTGGTTCAGAATACCCTTGGCACCATATGTGTTCCCCAGAGAGGATTTTGGGTAGATAAGTCTCTCTTTGTTCTTCAGTGCCGTGTTGTATTAGAAGCGGGCCCACCATCACGATTCCCATATCAGGGGCTCTTCCTACACCCCATCTTTCTTGTTCATCTATATAAATCATTTGTTGACTCGGAGTCAGACCCATACCACCAAATTCGGCAGGCCAAGCTGGAGCGATCCAACCAATCTTAGACAGTCGTTTATACCAATTCTCGATTTGTTTCCACCTTAGTCGTTTTGACGAATACCTCAAATCATCGGGATATTCGCTTTCCAAGAAGCTTCTCGATATTTCTCTAAATTCATCATCGGACATTGAGGCCCAACCAGCATCAGGAGGGCTTAGCCAACCTTTCTTTTCCGTTGAATTAGAATTTAAACATTTCGATGCGCTGTCATGGACTGAATTAAGCATGCTCCAGAGCGAACCGATTTTTCGTTTGAGCATCGCGCTATTACCAAAACGAGCAACCAAAACGAGCGCTCGATTTAAATACAAGCCGACATCACACTCTTCTGTATATCCCATTCCTCCGTGCAGTTGGACGGCTTGGCGGGATATGGCTATTGACGCTTCGTTGCTTCGGTATTTGGCTCGAGTAACAGCTAAATCTCGTGTGATTCCACTTTTAGACCCATCCAGAGTTTTTGCCGACTCTTCAGTTACGGCTTCCGTTAGTCCTTGCTGTATATACAGGTCAACCGCTCTGTGTTGTAGAGCTTGAAAGGTACCTATTTGCTTGCCAAACTGCTCGCGGGTCTTCAGGTAGTCCAGTGTTATTTCAAGAAGTCTCTCGGATAACCCATTGAGGTATGCTCCTGTGCACAATGAAGAGGCTCGGTAACTGTGCGAAATAGCATCATCTGCTTCGGCACCGACCGCGATCAAACAGCTCTCAGGAAGGTGGAGTTGACTGAACCTTAGTCTGCCTGAAAAGGTTCCGTCAGCCATTGTCTCTAAATCTAAGGTTAAATTTGGAGCACCTTTTTCAATAAGAAAAAGCCCGGTTTCTCTCTTTATCTCTGCAGCCACGATAAAATTATCTGCAACGTCCGCCAAGGGGATGTGATTGACTAGTCCATTGAGAAGAAATTGGTTATTCTGCTTTTCAGCATTTAAAGAGCCCTTTGCTTTTATGCGATAATTTTCTGCAACCGTATCAAAATGACTGACTATAATTTTTTCCCCTTCAAGCATTTGATTTATCCAAGGAATCGGGGATTTTATCTTGGAGGCCAATGCACAGGTTGCAATTCCACACTCGAGCATTGGTTCGGGAGCTACTACTCTACCCAATTGCTTGCATAAACTTGCTGCAGCCTCAAAACCTAAATCGAGTCCATTATCTTTCTCGTCAGCAAGAATAGCTGCCCAGCCAAGGCTACACATTTCTCTCCAAGATTCACGCGAAAAAGAGGACTGATTTCTATTTAATTCTCGAATTCTGCCGACTGGCAGCTCTTGGTTACAGTATTCGCTCACGCTATCGATGAGCATACTGCGAGTTTCTTCTTTTTCATGCAAACCGACTTCAGTCATTGCGAAAAACTCTCCTTTAGATATCGTGCTAAGGTCTGATCATAAAACGAAAATAGGTTCGTTTATATTTTTATTTCCTATATTTTAACGATTAGATGATAATTTGATGCGAAGCGGAGGAGTCAAATGGAAGTTCAGTTACTAAAAATAGAGTATCCAATTAAACATGTTGCTGTGGTGAAATTTTCGAATCCTCCGGTGAACGCGCACAGTCAGCACCTTTTAAGCGAAACTAGTCTCGTATTTGATTGGTTAAGCGATAAAGATGACGTTCGGGCTGTGGTGCTCACCGGAGAGGGGAATTGCTTTTGTGCCGGTGCCGACATTAAGGAGAGGGTAGGCGCCACGAAGCAACTTGGAGATCATTGGCAGAATAGTCGTAGGGCTCGAGAGGCCTATCATAGTATTTTGGAGTGCCAAAAGCCGGTGATTTGTGCGATAAATGGGCCAGCATTAGGAGGGGGATTAGCGTTAGCTGCCTCTTGCGATATTTTATTAACTGCAGAAAGCGGTTGTTTAGGGCTTCCTGAAATTAATGTGGGATTACTTGGCGGAGGGAAACATGCCCAAAGGCTATTTTCGCATTCCACCCTTAGACGTATGATGCTCACAGGCTACCGAGTTACTGGGCAAGAATTGTATCGATTAGGTATCGTCGAGGGCTGTTATAATGATGGTGAGTTGATGGATGCGGCCCTAGAGTTAGCAGCAGAGGTCGCGTCAAAAAGCCCGCTTGCAACCAAGTTGGCGAAGCATTCGCTGAATCAAATAGAGCACATGACTCTTAGAGACGGATATCGATTTGAACAAAGTATGACCGGAAAATTATCTGAAACTAATGATTCTCGGGAAGCTATGCAGGCCTTTGTGGAAAAGAGAGCCCCCCGATTTACCGGAACATAATGCTAGAGCCTTAGGTGAAACCACAAGAAAATAAAAATGGGAAAGGGTTACTCCGAGATATTCCCTCGGTTGATAAGCTATGCCGCTCGGACATAGGTTCTCGGCTCATAAATCAGTACGGTCGGAACTTTTTTGTTGCTTCGGCTCGTGAGTTTTTGGATAAATTAAAAAAAGATCCGCGAAGTCTGACGCAAAAGAAAATTGATGAGATTCTTCCTAGTTTAGAATCCATGATGAAATCCAAAGACTCTTCAAAAATGTGTCGAGTTTTTAACCTTACGGGAACAGTGCTACATACTAACCTGGGTAGAGCGGTGTTACCCGAAGAGGCAATTAAGAAAGTTGCCGATGTAATGCGCGGTGCGACTAATTTGGAATATGATTTGGAGCGCGGGAAAAGAGGGGATCGGGACGAGCTAGTAGAGTCTTCGCTTGTTCGGCTTACAGGTGCTGAAGGTATCACAGTGGTCAATAACAATGCTGCCGCAGTTTTCCTGGCTTTAAGTACCTTTGGGTTTCGCAAGGAAGTGCTAGTTTCAAGGGGTGAATTAGTCGAAATAGGCGGCGAATTTCGAATACCGGATATCATGAAGCGTGCTGGAGCTAAGCTGGTTGAGGTTGGGACCACTAATCGTACTCACTTGTCCGATTTCCGTTCCGCTATCACTAAAAAAACCGGCGCCATTATGAAAGTTCATACAAGCAACTACCAAATCGAAGGCTTCACGTCGGCCCCAGAGGAATCTGAATTATCGAAATTGGCGAGAGAGGTTGGGGTACCTTTTATCGTCGATTTGGGAAGCGGCACACTCATTGATTTAGAGAGGTATGGTTTGCCTAGGGAAATCACGGTGAGTCAAACCCTGCAAAATGGCTCAGACATTGTGACTTTTAGTGGTGATAAGTTATTGGGTGGGCCCCAATGTGGAATATTGGCAGGACGACGAGAATTAATAAAAAAAGTAAAAAAGAATTCCTTAAAAAGGATGGTTAGGGTTGACAAAATGACCCTGGCGGCTCTTCATTCCACGTTAAAATTATACGAAAGTCCCGATAGTTTGTCCGGCAAACTGCCCACCCTCAGGTTTTTGACACGTCCTCCCGAAGATGTGCATCGTTTGGTAAGAGAAATAGTACCAGTCATGAGTGGCGAGTTAGATGGTATGGCGCGAGTCCAGATTGTGGAGTGTAAAAGTCAAATAGGAAGTGGTGCGCTTCCAATCGATTTGTTGCCGAGTTGGGGTGTTAGCGTTGTTCCTTTGGTCCCTAGCGATAGCCGTCTACAGACACTAAATAAAAAGTTTCGCAAATTAGCTGTCCCTATCATAGGAAGAGTATCTAGCGGAAGGCTTATATTAGATTTTCGATGCTTAGATGAGCCGGAATTATTTTTAGAGCAAATCAGGTCGATTGGTGAGGCAACTGCATGATATATGCTACAGCTGGGCACGTTGACCATGGGAAAACGTCACTGATTAAATCTCTAACTTCGGTAGAGACAGATCGGTTGCCCGAGGAGAAATTGAGAGGATTAAGCATAGAATTAGGTTTTGCTTATTCCGATCTTGCAGATGGTGGGAGAGTGGGTTTTGTTGATGTTCCCGGCCATGAGCGTTTTATTCGGACAATGGTGTCGGGTGTAGGAAGTATAGATGCTGTTTTATTTGTTGTGGCCTTGGACGATGGCCCGATGCCTCAAACTTTAGAGCATTTGCATATTCTCGAGCTAATGGGAGTCACCAAGGGGTTCATAATCTATACCAAGTCAGATCGGGTGACCGAGATTCGGAAAGCCGAAGTTAGAAGAAGGGTCCAAGAATTGGTTTCTTATTCTTTTTTGGCTAATTGTAGGGAGTTTTTTGTCTCGACTAAAACCGGTGAAGGAATGGGGGAGCTTAAAAGCTTCATCGACAGCAATCAAAGCCTTTCCAGGCCAACTGTAGATGGGCTTTTTCGGTTGGCAGTTGACAGATCTTTTGCTTTGAAAGGAGTTGGTAAAGTTGTCACTGGGTCTATTTTTTCTGGAGAAGTAGAAGTGGAACAATTCGTGAGGCATTTGCCGTCCGGAGCTCGTTTGAGGGTTCGGAAGTTACATGCACAAGGGCAGGAGAGTAGTTCAGCCTGTGTTGGTCAAAGGTGCGCTGTGAATATTTCTGGTTCGGAGCTAGGTAAAATTGAGATAAAGCGCGGGGATTGGTTGGTGTCCGAGTTCCAAAGCGGGACGAGTGAGCGTCTTCACGCTAATGTATTTTCTTTAAAAAGAGAGACCTTTAAGGATGGAATGCCAATCCATTTTCATCTAGGCGCCTCTGACACTACCGGGCGACTTTTTTTGTGCGATAAGGATCAGTCCGCGCAAGAGAGAACCGCTTTTCTTGTTCTTAATAAGGACATTCATTCTGTTAAAGGAGATCGATTTGTGCTCAGGGATCAGGCCGCCGAAAAGACGATTGGCGGTGGTGTTGTTTGCGATCCCTCGCCCGCGAAAAATTTAACCCGGGTTCAACGTTTTAATTTAATAAAACAAATGCAAAGCGCTAATCACGATGAAGTCTTAAAAAACCTCCTAAACGAAGGATGTTTAGGTCTCGATGCTGATCGATTCAGAAGGGTCTGTAATCTGACGGATTCGGCTTTAAAGGATATTTTAAAATCGACGGCTGTTCTTGAGATAAAGTCTGACTCGACATCTTTTTTGGTGTCGAGCATTCGTTGGGAAGAAACTTTGAATAGTACCCTCAATCTAATAAAAAGATTCCACGATGCAAAACCTAATCTCCTCGGTATTACATTTGAACAAATTTATGAGTTTGATCCTAAACTAAGGAAGGCTATTGAACAAAAATTGATGGGCGAATTGTTGAGGGAATTAATTCGCCGAGATCTTCTCTCATTAATAGGAGGCCTTTATAAGTTAAAAAAATTCTCCACAAAGGCATCAGGGAATTTAGAAAGAAATTGGCCAGCTATATTTGAGATTCTTTCTAGGCCGGCAGCTAACGTGCCAGTTGTGCAAGATCTGTCAGAGGCTCTTGGTATGTCAAAGGTAGAACTGGAGAAGTGTTTAAAGGAGGCAGTGGCCTTGAGAACTGTCGTCAAAATTAGCGAGAAAAGATATTTTTTGCCGGAGGCAGTACAAGATCTTCGTGAACAGTGCGTTTCCATCGCCGAATCGTGCATTAACGGCCGATTTACGGTTAGAGATTTTAGAGATAAGAGCGGGATTGGACGGAACGCTGTAGTAGAAATCCTTGAATATTTTGATCGTGAACGGTTCACGTTGCGTCAAGGGAATCACCGAGTACTGAGGAGGTAAACAGTTTGCGTTATTTAAAGGAAAATCTTGGAGACTGGCTTTTAGAGGGTCAATATGACGCACGCTTTGAAAGTGTGGTAGAGGAGTTTAAACAAAATTTTATACGACGGCACGAAATGGGTGCCAGCTGTGTAGTGATGGTAGAAGGTGAGATTGTTTTAGATGTCTGGGGAGGGGTATGTCCGGGTTCAAAGGAGCCATGGCTGAAAGATACTGTTTGCACAGTATTCTCCTCAACGAAAGGCGCAACTGCTATTTGTGCTCATCTGCTTAAGGATAGGAATCTGTTAGATTTTGAGGCTCCTGTAAAAAAGTACTGGCCAGAGTTTGCCAAGAACGGAAAAGAAACCGCTCTAGTCAAAATGGCGCTTGACCACAGCATTGGCGTGCCACACTATCGAGAACCCGTTCCTAAGGGTGGATTCTACGATTATGAATATATGGTACGTCGCACGGAGGATGAGGAGGCCTTTTGGGAGCCAGGCACAAGGAATGGGTATCATGCAATAAGCATGGCTTGGATAGTTGGTGAGATCGTTAACAGAGCGGGTTCCAAGAGGCTAGGCAAGCTATTTAATGAGGAGGTTGCGGATTTTTTAGAGGCGGACTTCTCTATTGGTGATGCTGAGCGTACTACAGGTCGTGTATCGCCAGTCGCCTTGGCAGATGCTGAGGATGCTTGGCTTTCGAGTAAGTTCATGAAAGCAGCAGGAAAAAAAGATCTCTCGCCTACGAGCTTGTTCATGAGAGACTTTGGGCTATTGGAAGTAAACAAAACCATCTGTCATCAATCTGAAGTGGGTTCTGCAAACGGTCTGAGTAATGCTAGAGGTTTAGCCACAATATACTCACCTTTGGCTAATGGTGGTAAACATAATGGTAGCCAATTTATCTCTAAGTCTGCTGTAGCTGAAATGTCTACCCTATCCACTATTTCAGCTGAGGATTATACTCTTTTGATTCCGACAAGATTTGGACCAGGCTTCATGCTGTCAACTGATAATCGAAACCTTGAAAAAGCGCCCAACTCAAGTGCGATCTTGGGGCGGCGAGCGTTCGGGCATGTTGGGGCTGGTGGATCTATTGGTTTTGCAGACCCAGATTGCAGGATGAGTTTTGGTTATGTAATGAATAAGATGGGGGTCGGGCTCATGTTGAATCAGCGAGGGCAGTGCCTCGTGGATGCTACCTATCAGTCGCTTGGGCTATCAACAACTGACTCGGGTTATTGGGAATAATTTGCCTCTCACCGCACGCTTAGCACCATTTTCTGATAGCATTGAAGGCGGAAGAGCATCGTCTCCCGGTGGGGCGCCCGGTCTTCAAAACCGGTGAAACGCGGTAGAACGTGTTTGGTGGGTTCGACTCCTACCTCTTCCGAAATCTGAACTGGAATAAGTTGTTAAAGATTGAAGTGAGCATTTAATCTGTATTAAACGTATTCTCGATGTGCTAGACGAATAGCTCATACTCCTGCTAGACATAGATATCTAAATAAAAGAGAATTGCGTTCTAGAGCAGAGTGGAATCGTTTGTGAGTACATTTATCTCATTTCAACTATAAAAGAAGGAAAGAAATATGTTGTTCAAAAGTATTTTTGCCGGCATCTTGCTTGTTTTTGTATCCTCAATTTCAGCCAAAGAATGTAATCTCGATATTAGTGGAACAGACATGATGCAATTCGACAAGACGATTCTGGAACTAGACTCTGGATGCACGAGTGCTAATCTGACGCTAAAGCATACTGGGGCATTGGCAAAAAATATCATGGGTCACAACGTTGTCATCGTCGCGACAGAAAAATTCGATAGCGTGATAGCCTCTATCAGCATGGACGCTGGGTTAGACAATGGATACTTAGCTGAGAGTGAAGATGTGCTAGCTAAGACTGCCATGATTGGTGGCGGAGAGGTATCCGAAATTGCGCTCGATCTGTCGAAGTTTGAAAAGGGTGCTAGCTACACTTTCTTTTGCAGCTTTCCAGGTCACTACGCGATTATGAAAGGGAAATTTGTTATCTGAAGATGGGTTGAAGGTGTCTGTAACCACGAGATTTCCTCCGAGCCCAACGGGCGACCTTCACATAGGCGGAGTTAGAACGGCGCTATTCAATTGGCTATTCGCCCGCTCCCAAGGCGGGCGGTTCATTTTGCGTATTGAAGATACCGATAAAAATCGGTCAACCGATGAGGCAATAGAGGGAATAATTAAAGGGTTGGACTGGCTAGGCTTGGATTTTGATGAAGGTCCCATCTTTCAAACTGAACGCCTAGACAGATACGCAGAAGTAATTGAAAAGTTGTTGGAAGACGGCTCTGCGTATCGATGTTACTGCACAAAAGAACGACTAGATGGGCTGCGGGAAGCTCAAATCGCAAAAAAAGAGAAGCCTCGTTACGACGGCTTGTGTAGAGACTTAGATCCAACGATTATCAGAACTGAACAGTTCGTGGTACGCTTGAAAACGCCGAAGGAGGGGAAGGTGGGTTTAAGTGATATTGTTCAAGGAGACGTTGTCTACGATAACTCTGAACTTGACGATATGATAATAGCTCGTGGAGATGGTTCCCCTACTTATCATCTCGCGGCAGTAGTAGATGATATCGATATGGGCATTACGCACGTTATCAGAGGCGATGATCACCTGAATAATACTCCCAGACAGATGCATATCTACAGAGCGCTGGGAGAACCCTATCCTCACTATGCGCACATACCTATGATTCATGGTCAGGATGGAAAAAAATTATCAAAACGCCACGGTGCTTTGAGTATTCTGGAGTACCAAAAGGCAGGTTTCTTGGCGGAAGCGGTTATTAACTATCTTTCGAGGTTGGGTTGGTCATGGGGTGACAAAGAAATATTTGAGTTAGAGGAGCTTTTAACGGCTTTTAACTTAACCGATGTCAATAAAGCAGCTGCTAAGTTTGATATCGAAAAATTGAATTGGGTTAATCATCAACACATGATAGCTTCAAGCTTGGATCGCTTGGTGACCCTGGTCAAGCCCTATCTGCATTCAGACCCTGTTACATGCGACTCCCGGTCAATGCGAGTTGTAGAATTACAGAGAGAGAGGGCCAAGAATTTAGTGGATCTAGCGAAATCGTCGGACTATTTTTTCGAGGCCCCACAGCAGTATCAACCGAAACACTCTAAGAAGTTTCTGACTGAGATGACGAGGCCAATTCTTAAACAGTTACAGGACGAACTTGAACTTTTGACAGATTGGCAGATCGCGTTGCTGGACGAAATAATTGAAAAAGTTTGTCAAGAACGTGGTCTGGGAATGGGAAAAGTTGCTCAGCCCCTTAGAGTTGCTCTAACAGGTTCGACTTCTTCCCCAGGAATTGGAGAAACAATGTTTTTGATAGGTCGTAATGAGGTGCTGAAGCGGTTGGCTGCCGCTATGAAATTTATAGATAACAACCACAACGAAACCTAGAAACCACTTACTTATCGGTTGCCTAGCGTGCTATAATCGTTTTAGCTAAACGTGTGATTAAGGTTTATACTCTATGGCCTCTGGGGCTATAGCTCAGCTGGGAGAGCGCTACAATGGCATTGTAGAGGTCGGCGGTTCGATCCCGCCTAGCTCCACCAAAAGTATTTCAGAAGGTAACGTCCCCTTCGTCTAGAGGCCTAGGACACCGCCCTTTCACGGCGGCAACAGGGGTTCGAATCCCCTAGGGGACGCCATCTATGTTAACTCGAGATTCTAAAGTTTCACGTCATAAAGGCGATCGATTAAGTGACGCGCCTTTAAAATTGTAAAATTCTACTTATAATTCAACCCTAAATCTTCGTTTATGGAGTCTCCGAAATATGGCTGAATATCGATTAGATACGATTGACGAATTGCCGCATAGTCCGACAACTGAAACTAACTTCAATGAAAGTGTATATGTAAACGGTTGGGACGCAGAAAGACAATACGGTGGATGGATGCGAATAGGAAATCGAGTGAATGAGGGCCATGCCGAGATGCAGCTGTGCTTCTATTTGCCAAATGGAATTATTGCCTGTCAATTTTTAAAGCCACCGATTTTTTCAAATGAAAAGTTTAAAGCGAATGGCTTAGAATACGAAGTTATAAAGCCCTTTAAGCATGTCTGCATGAACTACAATGGCCCGATGTTCATTGTCGATGACCCAGATAAACTAAGAGAACCGAAAAGGTTTTTCCGAGATTCGGAATCGGTTGAGGCAGATATTACCTTCGAGCTTTACGGCAATTCACCTGTATACGGGGGAGAACCTATCGATGAAAAACTTGAAACCATGTACGGTCGTGATTTTTCTTTAGGGCATTTCTTTCAGCATACAATTACTCGAGGAGTAGTGAAGATAGGGAAGGATCATTTGAATCTAGATGGTTATGGATGGCGTGATCATTCTTGGGGCCCGAGATACTGGACCAATATCTTTTGTTATAGACTTTTGATTGCTAATTTTGGGGCTGATCGGGGCTTCACACTATTAAAACTGATGCAAGAAAATGGTGAAATAAGAACCAGCGGAGTGTTGTTGGTCGATAATCAATACGAATCTATAAAAGATTTAGAAATCACCACTAATTGGAATAAAGAATTTGATCCACTTCAAATAACAGTCGAGGTAAGAACAGAGTTTCGAGAGGCCCAATTAAAAGGAAGGGTTCTAACACTTGCGCCTTTAAGAAATAGAAGAAAAGTGGGAGAAAGTTATTTAATTTCCCGTATCGCAGAAGGTCTAACGGAATGGACTTGGGAAGGGGAAAAAGGAATTGGGATTTCAGAGTATATAGAGCGTTTGAAAAACGGGAAACCGGTCGGCTATCCCAATTAGTAAGGTAAGACGCACTGAAAATGGTAGATAATTCTGCAGATTTAGGGGAAATATCGGGGTCGCTACAGAGATTGGCCGAAAAACATTTTGGCTCCTCTTGTATTGTTAAAAACCTCAAAAGACCACCTATGCTTGGGGGGGCAAACGAAACCTTTATTTTCGACGTTGAGCAGCGCTCAAAAAGTCAAAGACTGGTTTTAAGGCGACAAACTTATTTTGAAAATAATTCGCCTTTCTTGGCTATGAGCCACCAATATACTATCTTACAAAAGGTATTTAGGAACAAGGTTGCGACGCCTGAACCCCTGTTTGAGCTGGAATCAACTGACTGTTTAGGAAAAGGGTTCGTTATGCGCTTTGTTGAGGGAGAAACGATACCTCGAAAAATCCTAGCCAATGATTCTTTGGATGTAGCTAGAAGGAAACTAACTGAGCAATGTGGTAGAACATTGGCCCAAATTCACAGTCTTTCCACTGAGGAGTTTAACTTTTTAGGGGGTTCCGCCGATTCCAAGGATGCGCTCCAGGCCCAAATAGAGCGTTATGAAAAGTATGGAGGGCGTCAACCGGCCCTTGAGTTGGCAATAAGATGGCTTCAAAAAAACAGAAGAGAGTATCCCGTTAAGAGGTTGTTACACGGAGATTTTAGGTTGGGAAATATTGTAGTTGGCCATGAAGGTTTTAAATATTTGCTTGATTGGGATTGTTGTCATCTTGGTGATCCAATGGAGGAGTTGGCATGGTTATGCTTAAAATCGTGGCGCTTTGGAAAGGTGGAAAAAAAAGTAGGTGGTTTCGGTGATCGTGAGATCCTTTATAGATCTTATCTTGATAATGGGGGTTATGAAATCTCACAAGAGCGGATTAGATGGTGGAAGATATTTGGATATCTACGTTGGGCTGTCTTAAATATGATGCAGATTCATGGCCATATGAATTCGTCACGAAAATCACTACCGTTTGCCATTTGTGGAAGAAATATTTGTTTGATCGAATATGATCTTTTAATGGCCTTAAAAGGGGAGAAGTTTTAATGACTCAACATGACCAACCTGATTGCTTCGAGTTGATACGAACAGTCAACGATTTTCTGGAGAGTATCGAGGGGAAACTGCATGGGTCTGATAAGTATGGTTTGCAATGTGCAAAGCATGTGTTAAATATTATTGCTAGAGAAATTGAAGGGGCCCCTGATGGCTCTCTACAGACAGCTGATGATATTAAGAAACTTTGTCTGGGTATTCGTGAAGGAAAATATGATGATAATTGGCCAGAAACGCTTAGGCATATTTTGGATCATGTAGTTGAGAAGGTAAAAATATCGGATCCTAATCATCTCAGAGGGATATAGGTCATTGGTAGTTGCAAGAATTCTTGATGGGACGGGATATTGCACATTTGAATAGTTTGAGGGGGGTAATATGAAAATAGCTTACATGCCAGACACGCACTTCGGTACCTACGATCAAGCGATAGAGCCAAAATCCAGCGAGGTGGCTGACGCTATGCAGCACTGCCTGGATGAAGCCGTGCTCGCTGAGAGGGTCGGTTTTGATGGAATTTGGGTTCCTGAGCGGCATCAAAGAAAAGAAACCTGGTGGCCCAATACCACTTCTTTATTGGCTGCACTAGCTACTTGCACGGATAAGGTACAAATCGCCTGTACCGTGATGCAGCCGACATTTCATCACCCAGTACATTTAGCCGAGACTCTAGCTGCTGTAGACAATCTGTCTCGAGGGCGCTTGGTTTTTGGCGCAGGCGTTGGCTACCATGAAGATTACTTCAGGTGCTTCGGTGTTCCATTTGAGGAGAGAGGGGCACGTTTTGAGGAAGTGATGGACTGCATAATTGGTGCCTGGACCGAGGATGAATTTAATTTTCAAGGTAAATATTTTCAGTTTGAGGGGGTGAAATTAACGCCGAAGCCATTTCAAAGACCTCGGCCGCCGGTGTGGATCGGAGCGTTTGCACCAAAGGCTATGCGGCGTGCCTTAAAATATGAAGGTTGGTGTAATTGGTTCCCTCCCCACACCGAGGAATTAGCTCCTGCCGTGAAAAAAATGAGAGAGGAAGCAGAGGAAAACGGTAAAAAAGATTTTCAGATAACTCTCGGTTTTGAGGGGTGGTTAGGGGATGAGCCTGACTTACGTGAAAAGCACGGACACCGTTGGGTTCGCGAGTGGAGTTTTTACGCCAAAGAAGGTCTATCTCCAGGTGTCGATGGGGACACAATGCTAGACGATATTGAAAATATGTTTTTATGTCTCGGAAATAAAAATAAGTGGATTGACAGAATGGGAGAAATGAAGGAGACAATAAATCCTGAATGGCTATGCATTAGAACACGTAACCCTGTTAATGAGGGTCACTATTATCCTTCACGCACAGAATCGTTAGAGGTTATAGAGCGCTTTGGAGAAATTCTTTCTGAGATAAGGTAGTCATAAATCTGGAATAGAGAAAGTGCTGTAAAAAAGAAAGAGAGGGTTTCAAAGAAGAGGATTGAAGATAGACTAATCTAGTCTAGACTGTTTAAACCCTTTCCCTTAAATTCGGTATTCGTTATTAAAATTTGACTTAGTGAAGAAACTTTAGTCTCATGCTTTCCCCATTACCGCAATTTTTTTCGCAATGACCGGTGTAGGATCTGGTTTTAAAAAAATCACAGGAGCTTTTATGGCCATACTTTCTTTTATGAATCACACTATTTTCGATCAAGGGGCAAGTTCCAAAATAGGTAAGGTGCTTACCCAAATCGGAATATCAAGACCTTTGCTTTGTACGGATAAAGGCCTGGTGGAACTTGGCATGGTGGATGCACTAGCGAGCAATCTCGATTCTAAAGTTGTTCTTACGGTGTTTGATGGAACTCCAGAGAATCCTACTGAACTAGCTGTAGAAGAAGCTGCTAGTATGTACACAGAAGCAGCTTGCGATGGTGTAGTCGCTTTTGGTGGAGGCTCTTCCATGGATTTGGCCAAAGCTGTGGCACTAGCCGTTACTCACGAGGAGGATCTTATAAACTATACTGCTGGTCAGAAAGGTGCGGCGAAAATTGGACAGGTAGCTCCTCTTGTCGCGGTCCCGACGACTTCTGGAACGGGCAGTGAGATATCAACGGGTGCCGTTATCATTATGAAAAATGGCGATAAACTCATTCTGGCTAGTAGAGAGTTGATCCCACGCGTAGCGATTTGTGATCCGTCTTTGACCCTAGGATTACCTCCTCTTTTAACGGCTGCTACTGGAATGGATGCGATGACTCATTGCATCGAGGCTTTGTTGTCACCTCAAATCAATCCCCCCGCAGAAGCGGTAGGGTGTGATGGAATAGTTCGGGGCATTCGAGATGGACACCTGGAACAAGCGGTTTTAGATGGTAGTAATGAGGAAGCGAGATGGCAAATGATGATGGCAGCCACAGAAGGTGCGATGGCATTTAGCAAGGGGTTAGGCGCTGTTCATTCGATGAGCCACGCTTGTGGAGCTGATCAAAGCCTGCGCCTTCATCACGGCACTCTTAATGCGGTTATTTTGCCCACTATCCTTGATTTTAATAGAGAACATGTTGGAGATAAGTATCAAAGATTGAATACCGCTTTGGGAATAGCTCAAAACGATGATTCAGCAGATTTCATCCGGAGTTTAAATAACAGAATAGGTCTGCCTGCTAATTTGTCAGAGATGGGTGTAAACAGTGATTCTATTCCATCGCTCGCAGATCATGCAGTGAAGGATATATGTACTTACACTAATCCTCGCGCTTGTTCCCTAGAAGAATACGAAAAACTTTTTCAAATAGCACTTGGGTAACAAGAGAAAATAAATCCCGCCCCCGAAGTTTTTGGCTAGGCTTCTCTAATTTTCAATCCCTAAATAGTTATGTTATAACATAACTATTTAGGCTTACATTTATGCCTCACGAAGGACGTTTTATATAATGAATCAATTACCCGTCACGGTTTTGTCTGGCTTTCTGGGAGCAGGTAAAACTACAGTTCTTAGCCACATCCTAAATAACCGCCAAGGTAAAAAGGTAGCGGTTATTGTAAACGATATGAGTGAAATCAATATCGATTCCACAATTTTACAAAATGAAGTTTCCTTTAATCGAAGCGAAGAAAAACTCGTAGAGATGAGCAACGGGTGTATCTGTTGCACATTGCGAGAAGACCTTCTCGAGGAAGTAAGCGCCTTAGCGAAGGACGGTCGTTTCGACTATCTGGTGGTAGAATCCACGGGAATATCTGAGCCTCTTCCTGTTGCAGAAACTTTTACTTTTGCTGACGAAAATGGGGTTTCTCTATCAGACGTTGCAAATTTAGATACTATGGTAACTGTCGTTGATGCTGTAAATTTCTTGAAGGATTATGAGGAAGCAAAATCCTTGCAGGAATCAGGTGAGTCTTTGGGGGAAGATGATCTTCGTAACGTGGCAGATTTACTCGTTGACCAAGTTGAATTTGCAGACGTAATCCTTGTGAGTAAAACAGATCTGGTAGAAAAATCTGAAATCTTAAGGTTAGAAGCAATCCTAAAAACTCTCAATACGCACGCACGAATCATTCCAATAACCAATGGCGAGGTAGATTTGGATGCAACTCTTAACACTGGACTGTTTGATTTTGAGCGTGCCCAACAAGCACCTGGCTGGTTGAAAGAAATGCGGGGTGAACACGTACCTGAAACAGAAGAATATGGCATCGGTAGTTTTTCCTACAGTGCCAGAAGGCCATTTCATCCTGAAAAGTTTTATCGTTTTGTTCATGAAGAACTTGAAACATTTGGTAAGCTAATTCGTTCAAAGGGATATTTTTGGTTGGCATCTCGCCCTGAGTTTGCGGGTCAATGGAGCCAAGCCGGCGGAATAGCACACTATGGTTTTGGTGGAATGTTCTGGAAGTCTGTTCCCGAAAAAAACTGGCCTACTGACCCAGATTACTTAGAGTCCATTAAAAGAAACTGGGTTGAACCTTTTGGCGATATGCGGCAGGAGTTGGTATTCATTGGTCAGGGTTTAAATCAGGCGAAAATGACCCGCGCTCTGGACAATTGCTTACTGTCGGAAGAGGAATTGCTTAAGGGGAAAGGTTTCTGGAAGAAGCTAGTGGATCCGTTTCCTCCTTGGGAGGAGGGGGCATGAAAACTGCTACTAGATCAGCGCAAATTGCTTCGTTTGAGGAATCCAATGGTAGGATGCCTTCAGTTTTCGCGACTATTTATAAACCTGAGATAAATATTTCAATTTATCAGCGTAACCTTTCTAAGAGATTGATTGAAGAAGCAAGAGAGGTCTTGGAAGCTAAACCATCTCTACAGGAGTCCCAAGTAGTGACTCCAGAAAACTCTGGGTCTGTCGTGAGTGACCTTTTTGGGAGCGCAGTAACAGCACAGGTTCTTGTTCAAGATATGTCCAGGTTGGTCGACATGTTTTGTGGTTTATTTGATCTTAAGGAGGCTAGATTAAAATTATCCGCCATAGATCATGCGATGTGCCCGCGTTTTCACGTAGATTGGGTGCCTTGCCGATTACTAACCACCTATGACGGTGGGGGAACTCAATGGCTTCCTCATGACTCGGTCGACCGCAGAAAACTAGGTCCTGGAAGTGGAGGTCTACCCGATGAGCGCTCCGGATTATTCAGATCTGTAGAGGATATTCGACAATTAAATCCAGGCGACGTAGCATTATTAAAAGGTGAGAATTGGATAGGTAACGAAGGATCTGGTTTGGTTCACCGATCACCACAATTGTTTGATGGCGAGAAACGTTTGTTGTTTTCACTTGATTTCACCAACATTTGATTTTTATTAAAAGGACAGATTTATGATAGACATGAAAGGAAAGGTCGCGGTAGTCACCGGGGCTGCTCGAGGGTTGGGCAGAGCGTATGCTGTCCATTTGGCGAAGCATGGGGCTCAGGTAGTGGCAGGGGATGTGAGAGACTGTGACGAGACGGTAAGCGAAATCACTCAAGCGGGAGGCGATGCTATAAGTCTAAATTTAGATGTTGGTGATACTTCCTCGTGCGAAGCTATGGCAAGCGCGGCGGTAGACAAGTATGGACGGATTGATGCCTTAATCAATAATGCGGCTCTCTACGGCGGTTTGGCAAGCGCCAAAGCCAATGAGTTGGAAGAAGAGGAATGGCAACGGGTAATGAATGTGAATGTTACCGGTGTATGGCGGTGTGCAAAGGTGGTTATAGGACCCATGAAGGAAGCAGGTGGGGGAAGTATTGTGAATATCGCATCCTTAGCTGCTATGCACGGATTAGCAAACGGTGCTCACTATGCTACCAGTAAAGCCGCAGTAGTCGGTCTAAGTAGAACCTTAGCACGCGAACTCGGCCGATACTGGATCCGGGTAAATTCCGTGGCCCCTTCTGCTGTTATGACTGAAGGTACCAGTGAGTTTATGGGAGACCGCCTAGAGAAGGCGAAAGAAGCAATAGCCTCCGGTCAAAGTTTACGTCGCAACCTAGAGACGGACGACTTAGTTGGGACAGTACTTTTTCTAGCTAGTGATGCAAGTAAGTTTGTTTCTGGTCAAACTATTATGGTTGATGGAGGCACGCACTTCTTATAATAGGAAGTGAATTGGAGAGTTTTAAAGCACTTTCGATCTGATTAAAAATCGGTAACCTCGAGGGCTTTCCAAAGAAAATCCTGCGCCTCTGCCCTTTACAAGGTCTACGGTTAAGTGCGTGTGTTTCCAGTGCTCGTATTGAGAACAGCTCATATAAAACTCACAACCTTCTATTTCTCCAAGAAGGATATCACTGCTTCCCACTTTAAATTCTCCTTTGGGATAACACATCGGCGCACTGCCGTCACAGCATCCCCCCGATTGGTGAAACATTAGGTCACCGTGATCAGCCTGTAGGCTGCGAATCATATTCTCAGCCTTTTTCGTTACGCTTACTTTCTCTCCAATTTTCGCCATTAGCAGTTTCTTAAAAAAAGCCTAACGCTTTAGGACTGTAACTTACCAGTAAGTTTTTTGTTTGCTGATAATGTTCTAGCATCATTTTGTGGTTTTCTCTGCCTATTCCCGACTGCTTGTAGCCTCCAAAGGCTGCGTGAGCAGGATAATGATGATAGCAATTTGTCCAAACTCTACCTGCTTTAATTCCTCTTCCCATTCTGTAGCATCGCGTCCCGTCTCTGGACCAAACACCTGCACCTAAACCGTAAAGTGTGTCGTTAGCTAAAGTTAAGGCTTCCTCCTCATTTTTAAATGTAGTAGCTGCTAAAACGGGTCCAAATATTTCCTCTTGGAAACACCTCATATTGTTTTTCCCTTCCAGTACAGTAGGAGCAATATAGTATCCTCCGCTTAATTCGCCGGAATGTTTTAATGCTTCGCCCCCTATCAGAGCTTTCGCTCCTTCTTCTTTTCCTATAGAAATGTAGCTCAAGATTTTTTCATATTGGTCATTCGAAGCTTGTGCTCCAATCATCGTACTCAAATCTAAAGGGCTTCCTGTCTTTATTTTTTTAATCCTCTCTATAGCTCTTTCCATGAAGGAATCGTAGATAGACTCCTCAATTAAAGCGCGCGATGGGCACGTGCAGACTTCCCCGGAATTCAATGCAAACATTGTCAGTCCTTCAAGAGCCTTGTCGAAAAAATCATCATCTTCATTCATCACGTCAGCGAAGAAAATGTTAGGAGATTTCCCGCCTAGTTCAAGGGTTACCGGAATAATATTTTCGGAGGCATATTGCATTATGAGTCTGCCGGTCGTTGTTTCGCCTGTGAAAGCGACTTTTGATATGCCGGAATGCTGAGCTAGAGGCTTCCCGGCCTCTACCCCAAAGCCGTTCACGACATTTAAGACCCCAGGTGGTAAAAGGTCTGCGATTAGTTCTATTACAAGCATAATGCTTGTGGGTGTCTGCTCGGCTGGTTTGAGGACAATACAATTACCTGTCGCTAAAGCAGGTGCAATTTTCCATATCGCCATTAGAATGGGGAAATTCCAAGGAATAATTTGACCAACTACCCCCAAAGGCTCATGAAAATGATACGCAACTGTATCATTATCAATCTCAGATATGCTTCCCTCTTGGGTTCTGATACAGGCGGCAAAATACCGTATTTGGTCAACTGCTAATGGGATATCGGCGGCCATTGTTTCTCGGAGCGGTTTTCCGTTGTCTAAGGTTTCTGCTATGGCTATATCTTCTAAATGTGTCTCTAATCTATCTGCTATTTTCAAAAGTAAACCAGCCCTTTCAGCAGGGGAGGTTTTTCCCCAAGATTTTTCTGCCTTGTGGGCCTCTGATATAGCTCTATCAATATCTAATTTATTTGAACGTGCTACTTCGCCTAATTTCTTTCCCGTAATGGGAGTGGTGTTTTCGAAATACTGCCCGTCCGCTGGCGGAACCCAGTCGCCCCCAATAAAATTATCGTATCTTTCCCTAAAATTTAGGGTGCCTTTCAGCTGGTCGATTGCAATATCGGTCGTCAATTTAACTTCTTGATCCATTGTCTTCTCCCCTTTAAAACGTAGAAATTACCTTCTAGGACATTATTTTTTAGTGAACAATATTTTTGCCGCAGCTATCCGCACACGCACCTAGGCAACTACTAACGTAGTTGTCGATAAGCTGTTGGGCGTGGTTAACTGCTCTTATCGAGGCCCTATTACTCAACTTTTCAATCGAAATTGAGTTCAATAATCTTCGAGCAGTTAGGAGATGATTAGGCTCATCATCGTGTATTGCTAAAGTTAGCATTCGAACTACAGATGTTATGGTTACTTCAAAATCATTATTTTCACTATTCAATTAGTTGTTACTCCGAAGTAGATAAGTCGCCAAAGCTGGGACTAATTAAAAAATATGCTTAATTTTTAATACTATACTAATAATAAAGACATAAACAAGAATAAGAAGCATTATTATTTATATTAATAGGAAGACCCCAGTTTTTAGAGTGATACTTCATGGCACCATGAATATTTGGTATTGAGAAGCTATTGAGGGCAGAAGTTCTTGAAAGTGAGTGCTGGGATGCACATGAAGTGATAGGTAAATAAATACGTCCCATCCGCTAGTATCGTCAAATTGTGGATCTCGTAAAGAAGAATGGGGGTTTCAACCTCAAGAATCTTTATAGTTCCAAGGGCAGTTTAAAGTACTTTTCCATGATTCGGTCTCGATGCTCTATTAGGATTGGGTCCAAGGCCTCCTTAATTTCTGAGGGAGTATTCTCGAACATGGGTCTGGCATCTGTTTTCATTGGGCAAGTTTCTGGTGGTTGTATCAATACAAAATTACTGAAAGCTGCCCAGTAGAAATCTACCGCAGAGACTGAATTGCCTATTAGGTATTCTGAGCCTTTTTCCTTTTGAGATTCAAGTATTGAGCTCATCTCATCTAACAAATTTATAACTCTTTGATTAGCTGCCGCGGCATCTGTATTTCTATAACCATATTTCTTTCCAAATTCGGAGACAACTCCATCATCCGCTGGTCGCATAAAATCTAACCGTCGATTCCACCCGAAACCTAGCTCTCCGCAAATTTCATGACTCAAACCCATGACTTTAATCCGATCACTTGGTATCTCGGGTACAAGCCTTTTCTTAGAATTGAGTCGCTCTAGCAAGAACAAAATATCATTCCAGCGATTTACCGGAGTCTCTTCATTCCATGCTACTACGGGACCACTATTTGTACCGGACCATGCCAATAATTCAGGATTATCAGCCATTGGAATTTGGTGAGACACGACAAAATCGAGCTCTTTAAATTCGATCATGGCTTTGGCTGCAATTCCCCAGGCACTTGGCATAGCCTTGACTATGACTATCCGCAAACCTGTCATCTTTATTGCTTCATTAATATCTACGTATCGCGTCATTACTTCTCCATTATTCTTTGCCAGTTTCCAGTGGAAGACTTGGGTCAGCTGCCCACTCTTTTAGGGATCCATCATAAACAGAGACTTTGGTGTGCCCAAGTCTTGTTAGCAATAGCGCAGTACTGCATGCGGCAATACCGCCTCCGCAGTAGCATATGACCTCTTTATCAGGCCCCACTCCAACTTCATTGAAAATTTTTGCTGATATTTTTTGGTCAACATATAATTGGGTATCTAAGTCTACTGTTTGCATAAAAGGCACATTTTTGCTGCCTGGAATCCTCCCAGCTCGGCCATACCTAATAGGAGGCTTTCCTTGGAATTCATCCGGATCTAGCGCATTGATTAGGCAGGTTTCGCTTTGTCCTTCGATAGCTCTCAAGACTCTGTCACGATCCGCTATCAACTCCGGGTCCGCAGTTGCCTTAAACTCGCTCGGAGGATAATTTTTTACTAGGTTATCCACTTTTTTGTTTTCAGCGATCCATTTTGAATAGCCGCCGTCTAGGACCGCTGTGTTTTTAAATCCGAAAGCTCTAAGCATCCACCAAAATCTTGCGGCCCACATATTAGTATTGCGATCATAAATTATAATAGCATTATCGTTGCCTATACCTTTTTTTGACATCACCTTGGAAAATGTTTCCGCTGAGGGCATCCCATACATTAACCGACCGTTTTTGTCATCGGAAACCTCGGTCAAGATATCTATGAAAATACTCCCGGGGATATGCTGTTCCTCCCACATCTCTCTACCACTTACCTTTTTGGTTTTGTTTTCCTCCGATTCCTCAAAGTAGTTGGGGATTAAGGAAGTCGATTCAACGATTCGGAGGGAATCTGCATCGAGATGTTTCTCAAGCCAGTCGGTATCAACTAAACTGTTGTAGGGCGTTAGGTCCATTTCCTCTTCCCTTTATTTTGATAATTATTTCCAATGGTATCACTCCTCTAGAGATCGTTTAAATATTGAAATAAAACTTAAAATATTTCAATGATACGATAAACCTCTTTAAAAGTTACTGGTCTTGATAGAGTGCAGCCGTGGCTTTGGCATAGGTGCCCTTGAATTTTATGAGATTGCCATCGAAATGAAGAAGGTCGAGACCTCGCATTGTTTTCTTAGCATTATCTATCTTTAGATGAAGTGTCCAACTGGACATTACCTTGTTGTCTGAGCTCGATATAAAAGTATCATCTTCATCGAAAAATACTTTACCGAATTCGCCGCTAAATAATTTCTCAAAGGATTGACGAATCGCTTTCTTGCCCTCGGTTTTTTTCCCGTGAAACTCTTCATAGACAGCGTCTTCTGTGAAAAAAGACATTACTAGATCTATGTCATTTTTATTGAATGCCTCCAAAAATTGCATACACATCATATGTAGTTCTTTTTGTCGCTTGTCTGCAGTCATTTTTACTTACCTCTCGTTCTATTAGTTTCATTTAAATTTGTAATAGGAAATATTTTGCTTGGATTCTAATTTATATGTTAGTCAAATGGACAAATTTTGGCATTTTCAATTACTCTTTAGGGGAGAAAAGCAAAAAGTATAAGCTAGCTGCGTTTGCTTTTACGAGAACTGTTTTAGGCTAATCGTCTTTTCCTATAAAGTCTCCCACTTGAACAATTTTTAATCCATTTGTCCCTCCAGAAGACCCATGAAAATCCCCTTTGGTAATCATAACCTTGTCTCCTTTGTTTAGTTTTGCATGTTTCATGATTAGATTTAGGACAGCGCTAGTGACCTCGTCATAGGGTACTGACCCGACGTCAAACGCAATAGGATAAACATTTCTAAATAATGTGACTTTTCGTAGTGTTGAGCGGTGTCGTGAAATCGCAAAAATGGGAATAGTGGTGTTTACCCTTGACATCCAAAGGGCAGTAAGGCCTGATTCAGTGAGTGCTGCAATAGCTTTTACATCAATCCGGTTACTACAGTAGATGGCCGACATCGCTACGGCTTGGTCTATTCTTTTAAAACTGGGTTGAATCCAACTGCTAAGTCTTTTTGGTTTTTCTAAATAATCTTCTGCTCCTTTGCAAGCCCTTGCCATTGCTTCAACCGCCTTTATAGGGTTGGCTCCAATACTCGTTTCTCCGGATAACATTACCGCATCAGTGCCATCTAGAATGGCATTAGCAACATCCGAAACTTCAGCTCGAGTGGGTATTGGGTTTTTAATCATCGATTCCATCATTTGTGTTGCCGTGATTACTGCTTTGTGCTGTTCGATAGACTTTTTTATTAGCATTTTTTGCGCGGGTGGTAATCTTTCATCACCTATTTCGACTCCTAAATCTCCTCTAGCGACCATAATGCAGTCGGATACTTCGATAATTTCCTCTGCTCTATCTAAAGCCTCAGCCCTTTCAATTTTTGCGATAACTCCAGTGTTCCCACCGGCTTTTTTTATGAGTTTTTTTGCATAGAGAATATCGTCAGCACAACGAGGAAAAGAAATGGCTACGTAATCTACCTCGTTCAGTACGGCGTGTTTCAAATCTTTTTTATCTTTGGATGTCAGCGACGCTGCAGACAACCCTCCTCCTAGTTTGTTGATACCTTTGTTGTTGGAAAGTATTCCACCCGTTAAAACTTTGGTTACAATTTGGCTGCCGGAGACTTTCAGAACTTTTAAAACTATTCTGCCGTCGTCGAGGACTAATATGTCCTTGGAGGTCACCTCTGCAGCAAGATTTTTATAGGTTACCCCAACAGAAGCGGCAGTACCCTTACGGACCCCTAATTTGGTATCTATAACAAAATGAGCGTTTTCTTTAAGTGTTACAGAAGACTCTTTAAATTGACAAATCCTAATTTTAGGCCCCTGTAGGTCAGCTATCACCGTAATTTCTTTCCCGAGACCACGAGCTAGTCTTCTTATATCCTGTATTCTTTTGCTCTGCTCATCTTGATTTCCATGGGAGTAGTTTAGCCTCGCTACATCTAGTCCGGCGTTCAGCAGTTTTTCTAGAGTCCGAGTATCGTCAGTAGCAGGGCCAAGGGTTGCAACAATTTTGGTTCTTTTAATCATCTTTTAAGTGGGGAAGGTTTGAGCACTATAAAGCCGGTAGGTCGCGCCGTATTTATTTCGTTTCACATTTGGCTGGTACGATTTCGCCCTTTTCTTTGATGAAGAACTGAACTGTACCATCTGCAATGACAAATTTATAACCGTCTATGCAAACCGTAGATACAAAAGTTTTCAAACCACTTTTTATGCTAGAAGACTCTATAAGATTAATTTCAGAGGAAGCTAACCCACTGCATCCGAGTAAAAAAAGAAAGATCGTTTGTTTGAACATGCGTACACCTCTTGTAGCTTAACAAATAATTATTAAAATTAGCGATTTTCATCAAGTAGTTCCGCTGTTAGTCCACTGTAGCCGAATGATGCCCCGGCCGCCATTTCGATTGAAACCCAAATAGCCTCTGCGATAGCTTCCTCTTCTAAAGACATTTGCAATGCTGATTCCACAAATTGTTTCGTCGAATCAATTGCTTGGCAACTATGTGCGCAGCCAATGGCAATTAATAGCTTAGTGGATGATGTTAGGACTCCTTCGCTTAAGCAAGCTTCACTTAGCTGTTGAAATTTTTCCTCGTAAATTCGGAGTCGCCGATTTTCACACTTCTTCATGTCCAAAAATGGGATTTCCCTGGAAAGAACGTCATGGCTGCAATGCGCGGCTATGAAAATTCCTATCCAGGAAGCTTCAGCTATTTCTTCGTCTTTAGCTTTTGCTTTAATTGCTAGATCGACGTGATAGTCAATGCAGTAGGGGCATCGCAGCGAATGTGCACAGCCGATCGCAATTAGCTCTTTGTCTTTGCTAGACAATTTTCCTTCTGAAAATGTGGTTTTAGCAAAATCCGAGAATGCGATTAATTGCTTTGGCGCCCATTTTCGGTAGGAACTTGTATTTTGGATGTGGGTTCTGTTGCACAAGCTTTTTTCTTCATTTTTCATTTTTTTCTTAACCTCCTCATTCTTGATTCTTCAAAACTGTCGGTTTGATTTCTTTATTGGATCAAAGCAATTACAATCTGGAAAAAAGGTGATAATGTGTCTCTTGTCTCACATAATTGATGAAATGTAAAAAAACGCTTAGGGAGTTAGGGTCCGTTAGGTAACTTATGTTGGTTTTTTTATTAAGGGAGTGGAGGTTTAGATAGTGACTCATCTTCGCGTTGCTGTTGACATTGGAGGGACTTTTACTGACATCTGTATATTAGATGATAGAGATGGTAGTTTGGAAATTACTAAGATTCCCTCTACGACCGACCCTATAGACGCTGTCTTGGAGGGGTTGGATAAAGCAGGAGTAAAGCTTGAGGATGTTTCTCTGTTCTCCCATGGTACTACCGTTGCTACAAACGCCTTAATAGAACGTAATTTGCCTCACACGGCTCTTGTTACAACAGAGGGATTTAGAGACATCATTGAGATAGGTAATGCCACTAAAGAAGATTTATGGGATGCCTATAAGGATAATCCTTCAGCCTATATTCGACGGAGAGATCGTCTAACAATCTCAGAGTGTGTTCTCGCCGATGGAAAACTTGAGAAACCTGTCAATGAAAGTCAGGCTCAGGAATTAGCCAGGGTATTAAAGAAGCGTGATTATAAAGCGATTGCGATATGTTTTATGAATTCCTACGCAAATCCGGCGAACGAACTATGGTTGAAAGAGTATCTGCAGAATTTACTACCTTCAGTAGCAATTTCCACATCAGCCGAGGTATTGCCCGAGATTTTTGAGCATGAGAGATTCTCGACCGCAGTGGTAAACGCTGTTTTGCGTCCGGTTGTCGGACACTATGCTGTGCGGTTACAAAGTAACCTAAAGAGCCGAGGTTACCAAAGTGATGTGCTTTTGCTTCATAGCGGTGGAGGAGTCATGACGCCAAAGACGATTGATTTTCAGGCAGCTCGCCTAGCTAGCTCAGGAATAGCTGCTGGCGCAATTGCTAACAAATATATAGGGGAGATTTGCGGCTATCCGAATGTTTTGGGTGTTGATATGGGGGGCACGAGTACTGATGTGTCCATGACATTTGAATCAACTATGACGACCACGAGAGATTGGTATATCGAATACGGCCAGCCTATTAGTTTCCCGAGTATCGACATCAAGACAATAGGAGCTGGAGGTGGTTCAATTGCATGGCTTGATGAGGGTGGGGCGTTGAGAAATGGCCCTCACTCCGCTGGTTCGAATCCGGGTCCAGCGTGTTATGGGTTAGGAGGAGATGAACCTACTAATACTGACGCTAACCTTGTTTTAGGGCGTCTGGGAAATGATTTGGTTGGTGGTGGTTTGGCACTGGATGTTAGTTTGGCTGTTAGGGCGATTGAGAGCAAAATAGCGGAGCCACTGGGTATGGATGTACAAACTGCCGCTGAGGCTATTATTAATGTTGCCAATGCTAATATGGCTGATGCGATTCGATTGGTATCAATATCTAAGGGCTATGACCCGCGAGACTTTGCCTTGGTTGCCTTTGGGGGTGCGGGGGCTCTTCATGGAGTGGCTCTAGCTCAAGAGCTCTCCGTTCCAACGGTAATAGTTCCACCTCATCCTGGAGTGACATCGGCTCTAGGATGCCTCTTGGTGGATATCCGACATGATCTTTTAACCACTTTAGTGGTAGAGACTTCAAAGGCGGATCCTAAAATGATTGAAGAAGAATTTGTGAAGCTTGAGAAAGAGGCTATCAGCAGACTAAGCACTGAGGGCGTTGAAAGAATAGACATGGTGTTAAAAAGGTCCATTGATATGCGTTACGCAGGTCAGTGGCGTTCTTTAAATGTTTCAGTGTCACAACCTTTTACTTCCATTGATGATGCGGTAAATGGGTTTCTTGCTCAGCATATGCGCGAATATAAATATGTGAGGGACGAGGCTAGTGTGGAGATATTTCGTTTAAACTTGAGTGCGGTGGGCATTACTCCCAAAGCTGAATTGCCCCAGAGCGCGCCTAACCCTATTACGCCAAAGCCGGATGCTTTCCGGGACGTTATTTTTGCAGGAAAAACATACCCGACTTCTATTTTTAAACGCCAAAATTTATCTAGTGGTGCACAGATTAATGGGCCAGCAGTAGTGCATCAACTAGATTCCACAACCGTGATTCCTCCTGATGCCGTTGCTAGTATTGATAAATTTGAAAACATAGTGATCAATATTCAAAGGCAGGATAGAGGATGAGTGTGAGAGGAGAAAAGGGGTTAGACCCAGTTACGTTTGAGGTCTTGAGAAATGCCTTTGTTTCTATTGTGGACCAAATGGCAGAGCAAGTCCGAAGGACCTGCTACTCCTTCGTAGTCTATAATCGTGATTTTTCAAATTCCTTGTTAGATGCCGAAGGAAATACCTTGGCACAGGGAAAGCAGGATTTGTCAGCACACGTTGGGACCTTACACTATAAGTGTAAGGCTGTTATGAAAGAATTTGGCGAAGATATTGAGCCCGGTGATGTATTTTTAATTAACGATCCCTACGCAGGCGGAACTCACTTTAGTGATAACAGCATTTTGTTGCCAATCTTTTTCGATGAGGAATTGATCGCTTGGAGCCAGGCAAATGGTCATTGGGCTGATATGGGAGGTAGTGTACCGGGCTCTTTTGATGTGAGCGCAGCTGACATGTTTAAGGAGGGCTTGCGTGTAACTCCTGTAAAAATTTGGAGGAGGGGAGAATACTGCAGTGATGTAGCAAAGCTTATTGCTAATAATACTAGAGATCCGAATGCGATTCTTGGAGATATGGAAGCACAGACTCAAGCTGCTCGGATAGCCGAAAGAGAACTCCTACGATTATGTGCTAAATATTCTGTCAGCACGGTGAAGCGTGCGTTTCAAGAGGTGCAAGATTACGTCGAGCGCGCGATACGACATAGACTTCGGGAGCTACCCAATGGAAGTTGGTCGACGACAGATTATCTCGATCGAGATCCCTCCGAAAAGGAGGGTTTGATACCTATCAAAATAAAATTAACTATTGAAGATGATCGAGCTATCTTTGACCTTACAGGGTCTCATTCCACCATTAAAACTATCTATAATAGCGCCTATGGCGCGACTTTTTCTGGTGTTATATCAGGAATGAAAACCTTCTTTCCTGAAGTCCCCTTGAACGCAGGTGTTTATCGAACTCTAAGTATTGTGGTACCGGACGATACGATTGTGAGTGCGAGATGGCCGGTAGCGGTGTCCGGTTTTGTAATGCCTTTTGAGAAAATAATGAATGCCACCTTTGCATTGTTTTCTAAAATTATGCCGGAAAAGGCCCTCGCTTGTGCCTTCAACATAGAATATCTTCAAACGGGTGGCTATGATATCTCAAGACAAGCGAAACCATTTTTTATGTACTATGACTGGTTGGCTGGAGGTTGGGGGGGTCGAAATGGAAAGGATGGTCTGAGCGTGACTGCTTCCCCTTTTGGAGTAGGGTTAATGGCTCAGCCAATTGAGGGCCAAGATCGTCTTTATCCTGTAAGAACGGATAGTTTTGAAATTTCGACAGATAGCGCAGGTCCGGGAAAGTGGCGAGGTGGTTTGGGCCTAGAAAAATCTGGCACCTTCATAGAAGTCGAGCAATGTGTTTTATCTTACCTTTGTGATCGAGAGAGGGCAGTGGTTTGGGGAATAGAGGGCGGTTTGCCTGCAAAGCCACATGGTCTTTGGCTTCAGCGAAACGGTAGTTCCGAGGAGGATTTCTTAGGCGCTGCTTTTTCTGACGTACCCGTATCTAATGGAGAAAGCTTCAGAAGAGGTACTTCTGGCGGCGGAGGTTATGGTGATCCTCTGAAACGTGATCCAATAGCGGTTATGGAAGACGTAGAAGATGAATATGTGTCTCTAGAAAGAGCGGCGAAAGATTATGGCGTTGTGCTTGAGTTGGTCGATAAGGATAAAGCGACTTATAAGATAAATGAAAAAGCTACAAAGGTTGAGCGACAACGGATCGCCAAAAATCGTAAAGACTGGCTGAACGAAGAGCCGTTAGAAATAGCTAAGAAATATCGAGAAAAGAAACTAGATATGTACGATTTGATTCGGCAATATGGTGTTATATGCGATTGGGGTACTGGAGAGCTATTCGAAGACACCACCGCTGAATTTCGAAAGTTGCTGAAAGAAAGGGCTATGCAATACTGGGATTAGGCTTAGTTTATTGATGGAGGTATATGATATGAAGCAAAAGACAGCAATGCAAACTAGAGATTTAGAGGCGGTCTTTCACCCGATGACAGATATGTCTCGACTTAGCAATGACGGTCCCTTAATGGTTGTGAGAGGGGAAGGTATATACGTTTATGATGAGAACGAGAATCAATATATAGATGGGCTTGCTGGTCTTTGGTGCACGTCACTAGGCTATGCAAATAAAGAGATTGCCGAGACCGCATACAATCAAATGAAAACTCTTTCCTACGCACATTTGTTCCTTGATAAAAGTTCTGATATTGCAGTTAAGCTCGCCGAACAATTAAAGGAAATGGTACCTGGTGGTTTTTCGAAGGTGTTTTTTGGCCTGTCGGGGTCTGATGCTAACGATACTCAGATAAAACTCATTCGTTATTATAACAATGTTATTGGTCGACCAAATAAAAAAAAGATAATAGGGCGGCATAAAGGATACCACGGCATCGCGGGAACTGCGGCTAGTGCAACTGGTCATGAGGCGTATCACAAAGGATTCGATTTGCCATTGGAGGGCTTTTTTCACACAGATTGTCCGCATTTCTATAGAAATGCTATGGAAGGTGAAAGTGAAGAGGAATTTACCACTCGTCTGGCTAACAATCTAGAAGACTTAATAGTCAAAGAAGGTCCAGATACTGTGGCTGCTTTTATTGCCGAGCCCATAATGGGGGCTGGGGGTGTCATCGTTCCTCCGGATTCGTATTTCCCTAAAATTCAATCGGTTCTTAAGAGATATGATGTTCTCTTCATTGCGGATGAAGTGGTCACCGGTTTTGGTAGAACTGGGAACCCTTTTGGTTCCGACACATTTAATTTGAAACCGGATACTATGACGCTGGCGAAATCATTGACGTCTGCATATATGCCCCTTTCCGCGGTTATGATCCCAGATTTTATTTACCAAGCAATTTTCGAGGCTAGTAAAGACTGGGGTATATTCGGACATGGGTTCACTTATACCGGTCATCCAGTTTCTGTTGCGGTGGGGTCAAAGGTGCTCGAAATTTATGCCCGCGACGATGTATTTGCTAAAGCATCTCGTTTGGGAGAGCAATTTCAGGCAAAACTAAAATCTTTTGAAACACACCCGCTAGTGGGAGAAGTAAGAGGGAAAGGGCTAATTGGAGCCTGTGAATTGGTTGCTAACAAAGATACTGGACAGGCCTTTGAAGCCGATCATGGTGTAGGAAAGTATTGTTTAGAAAGGATGAAAGCTAATGGCCTCATAGCGAGAGCGCTCGGTGACGCTATGTGTCTCTGTCCGCCACTTATCTCTTCCGATGACGAAGTGGGCGAAATATTTGCGCGTTACGGTAAGGCGTTGGATGAAACGCTCGATTATGTCTCAAGAGAAGGCTTGCTGGTAGCTTAAAGATAAGGAAGGGTATTAGGTTTGCAGGATTTAGCTTTTTAGAGTGTTGCCTGCAGAGTAATAATTATTTATTCCTAAACTCTCTCTGAAATCGGCACTCATTTTAACCATTTCCGTCTCCAGGGGTATGCCCGTAGCATTAGCTATTCTATCCAACATAGAAAAGGTAGCTACAGTTGCGGCAGCTTCTACCAAAACGGTGTATCCCAAAGTATCAACTATTTTTTGTCGCGAATCTGATAGTTTGTTGCTGTCCAGGCCAACGAGATGGTCAGTAAACTCTATTAATAATTTGGAATTCGCATCTCTTGAGTTTAATTCGCTTTCTTCCATAACCGAAGCTAAAGGGATCTCTTGTCCTGATATTTTGCTGCTTTCACGAAGCAGTGTGAGATGTGAGGTAGTTCAGTAAAAGCATTCGTTCAAGAGCGATGTACGTCCGGCCACAAGCTCAATTTGGGATCTTTCGAACTCTTTTGTGTGCGAAAAATCGAGGCGCATCAGCTTCTCGGAGGGCACATACTGATTAGTAGTTATGGCCATCACCTCTTTGGCCTCTTCTGGTACTAGACTTAGTGCTCTAAAAATAAAAGGTGCCTGACTCTCTCCATAGAGTTCCTTTCCATCAATGTCTCCGGCCTGACCGGCAGGTACCGTTTGAACCCAAGCACCTTCTTTTTTTAGAGATCTAGGTAATTGCTGGCTCGGTGGAGAACTTTCTGGTTTCTCGTAAGTGGTATAGGGTAGACCGAGGCCTTTATTAAAGAGATCAAGACAGATTGACCTGGTAGTAACTCCAATCAGTTCTACGTACTCCGCTTCAGATAATCCTGAGTTAAGAGCGTCGTCCATTGTTTTCTTAGTGATGTGTTTTCCATTACCTGCGAGTGAAACTATTACCGGTTTTGCTGCACTGAGGCGGGAAGATTCCTGGCCATTTATTTTACTTTTCTGGAGGTGGGTGGTTTCTCCAGTGAGAAAGGCTCTAGCCTGGTAGGCGAAAAATAAGCGCTCTTTGCCGTCCCACCAAGTTCCTGAGCTTCTTATAGATTGCTTTTGTCGATCCTGCACGTCGAGGATCTCTTTTCTGATGACGGTGTCGTTATTTAATGTCATTCTTTTCACCAAAAATTTGCTCGTTGTTATAATCCCGTAAAAACGTGAGATAATCAATCTTTGATGGGCCAGTTGAAGACAACGGGTTCTAACAAAGCCTAAACTGCAATACACAGGAATTTGGCATTAAACAGGTAGACAACTGGTAATGGATGCAACTGGTAAAAGCAAACGATTAATCTTGATGAGGCACGCGAAATCTGACTGGGTCAGCGACGAGTATGACGTGTCTAGATCCCTAGCTAGGAGGGGTGTTAAGGATGCTGTAAAAATGGGGAAATGGTTTTCTGGTAAGTTGCCTCCAGATAGAATTTTGTGTTCTTCTGCTACTAGAGCTAGTGAGACTCTGGATTTCCTAGAAATTGGAGCGGAGCGCGACTTGCGTTCTATAACTCTCGTATTGGATGCCCTTTATGGATGCTCTTTCGATTCTTTAATTCAGATTATTGAAGAACACGAGTCCTATGGTGACCTGATGATAATTGGGCATAATCCTTCTCTCGAACAATTCTTGCTATGGTGTTTAGAAGACACCCAAATGTTGTCAAGCTATCAAAAAGTTTTTCCAACCGGTGCTATTTATGAACTTGAAATCTGTGCCAGCACCCGGAAGGTGCGGCGCGGTTCTGCGAGGTTGCTTAATTATATGAGGCCGAAATTAATTTAGCTTAAACAATGCCGCCTTCGCCTGTTTTTTGATCCAAATGATCGGTATTCGCCAATACTGTGACCTCCCAGGGTGGGGTTCCAGTTACGCAGGTTATAGAGGTATTTTCCACGATTAACTCGTCACATATCAGTCCTTTCCCAATATGTAATGTCCGTTCTATAAGCGAACGAATGAAAAGGCCGTGAGTCACGATGACAAGAGTGCCGCGTAAATCTTTTTTTCTCTCGGTTATGTTATGCCAAGCTAATTCTACCCTCTCTCGAAATTTGGCCCAACTCTCTCCTCCCGGCGGCACAAAATCTTCGGCAAAAAGGTCGACACCCCCAATTTCATCATAAGATTTTCCCCTCAGAGCACCAAAGTTTCTCTCTCGGAGGGAATCACTGAAAGTTGGAGGGATCTTTATTTTTTCGGAAATTTCCAGGGCGGTTTCTTGAGCCCTCCTGTAGTCACTAGAGATGACTGCTTCGACGTTTCTCTCTTCGGATATTTTTATAGCAACCTTTGTCGCTTGGGCTTTTCCTCTCGCGTTAAGGGGAGTCTCAGGGTGCTGTATGATCCGAGATGCATTCCCATCTGTTTCTCCATGTCGTATTAGTAATATTGTCATCTGTTTAGAGCACGCATCGACGAATCTTCCACTGCCTTTGGGCGCAATCCCCAATGATTTGAGACTGTTTTTTAATAAACTATCACCCCACGAGCGTTTTTTCCCTCTTCGAGATCACTGAACGCTTCAGGAGCTTCGTCGATCGAGTATGTTCGAGTCACCAAGCCATCCAAGTTCAGTTTGCCTTGTTTGTACAGATCTAAATACATTGGGAAGTCGACTTTGAAATTTGCGTTACCGTACATGCTGCCTTTTATAGTTTTGGAGGTGAAAGGCATTATATTAGCTCTTAAGGAAAATCTGTCATCTGCTCGACCAACTCCCACCAGCACTGCCATTCCGTTCATTCGGACCGATTTAAAACAGGCCTCGACAAGCTTTCCACTACCGACCACTTCGAAAGCATAATCTACTCCAATGCCATTCGTCATTCCGAGTATTTCCTTGAATGCCTCCTTTTTCGGATCAACTATATCAGTTGCGCCATAAGCGCGAGCCATCTCCATTTTTTCCTTGGATAAATCTACCGCTATAATTTTAGCGGCGCCAGCTATCCTGGCTCCTTGGATTACATTCAAACCTACCCCACCACATCCGAAAACCGCCACTGTGGAACCAGGCTTCACTTCGGCGGTCTTTAAGGCTGCTCCAACACCAGTTGTTACTCCGCATCCCACTAAAGCTGCCGCCTTAAAATCAAATTCTTTGTCCACAGCGACCACACAAGATTCAGGTACTACACAAGCTTCGGCCATATTGCCTAGAAAGGACATGACACTTATTTCTTGGCCGTCTAACTTCACTCGGCTAGTTCCATCAATAAGACCACCGTGCGGCTTGTTTTTTCGGCATAGGAAAGGTTCTGCTCTGTCACAGTTATAACAATCGCCACAATTAGGGATGAAAGAGAGAACAACATGATCGCCTTCCTTTACTTGTGTGACACCCTCGCCTATTTTTTCCACAATCCCAGCTCCCTCATGACCTAGAACAGAGGGTAGTTTCCAGGGAATCGTCCCATTTATGATCGATAAATCCGAATGGCAAATGCCTGTTGCTTTCATCCGAACGAGAACTTCTCCCTCTTTAGGTGGATCTAAATCTACATGAACTACAGAAAAGTTGTCTATGTCG
>CACJXQ010000011.1 GCA_902597385.1 uncultured Pseudomonadota bacterium
AGGATCGTAACCAGGCCACCCTAAGAGGGATAGCGGAAATTAGTGCGCGTCAACCATAGCATTTAAAATCTATTTTTGAAGGAAATATTTGATGGCCCATCAAACACGAGGAAAATTAACAGAAATCTTCGATATAAAAAAAATCAACGAAAGATTTCAAAAAAGAGACATCATTCTAGAAGTAGCAGAAAATCCGGCCTACCCACAATTTGTCACCTTTCAACTTTCCGGCGATCGATGTGGCCTAGTTGACTCCTTTAATATTGGGGACGAATTGAAAATATCGTTTAACTTAAGGGGTAATAAATGGTCTAGCCCCGATGGTACTACAAAATATTTTAACAGCCTGGATATTTGGAAAATAGAGATCCCTGTCGAGGAACTAGGCTCTGAAGATAAGACAAGCTCGAATTTGGGTGTTGGCGACGGCGAGGATCCACCGTTTTAAATTAAGACCAAGCCTCAAACCTATGCTACGTGCGCATTTGCATATTTGGCGATATCATTTATTGCCTCTTTTCCCTTTTCCAGTATTGGAGCAAAAAGATGCCACACATGCACCACATCATCCCATACTTGCAATTCCGTAGTGACTGCTGCGCTTTCAAGCTTTTTTCGCAAACGAAGCGAATCATCAAGCAACACTTCTGTTCCTCCCACTTGTACTAGTATCGGGCACAATCCATGGAAATTTGCGTAAAGTGGGGAGGCTAGAGGAGTAGTTGGCAAAGCTCCTCCTAAATACATTGAACCAAACTCAGAAAGAGCCTCCCTCTTAACGATTGGATCAAAGGGTGCGCAGGATAATACAGACTCTCCAGTCATTGCCAAATCGGTCCATGGCGAAATTAATACCCCACAAGCTGGCATTTCCAAACCTTCCTCACGAAAATTCACAAGCGAAGCAAGTGCCAAGCCGCCACCAGCTGAATCCCCTGCTATTGCGATTTTTTTTGCACTTTTCCCAGCCGCAAGAATCTGCCCGTATACACTTAGAACCTCATTCAGCGCTATGGGAAAAGGTGCCTCTGGCGCCAAGCTATAATCAATGGAATACACACTTCCTTCAAAAGCTAAACACAAGTGCTCCAACAGAGGGCGATGCGACCGACTCGAACCCATCACATAGCCTCCTCCGTGCAAATAAACCATCAGTTTTTGAGATGAATGAGCTTGCTCTGGAAAAAAATGACAAACATTGACCCCGCCCACTACAGTTTTTTCAGAGGAAATACCGGATAGGCTTGGCGCTTTATCGCCCATGTTATCTACAGAATCCCTTAAACGGTCAATGGAAACCCCCTCAACCATTAAAGGATTAAGCCTTAACATATTTATAAGTGTTCGCAACTGCTTATCTTGCAAATATCTTCTACTTTATTTTTCTTTGGCTTCGGGTTATTTTAACCAAGCTCTCCCATTGTTTGAAAGAATATTAATTAAACCCAGTGATTACGCCCCTATCTAGAGAACACCACAAAATAATATCTGTTGAACGATGACGACCTCTAATCCCAAAAATAATGTTGCAAGCGCAAGGCTTTTTTATGGTATTGGTGCAATCGCATTCGGAGTAAAAAGTAACGGTCTTAATTATCTTTTGCTATATTTTTATAGCCAAGTTCTAGGCTTGCCAGCGCAGTGGGTGTCCTTTGGTATTTTTGTCGCCTTAATACTGGACGCTATCTCTGATCCTTTGATCGGCTATATCTCAGATAACTGCCGATCAAGATGGGGACGAAGACATCCGTTCATGTATTGGTTTGGAATACCCGCTGCAGCCGCCTACTATTTCCTGTGGACTCCGCCAGATTTACCTCCGGAACATTTGTTTATTTACTTTATCTCTTTGACCATTTTAGCTAGGACTTTGATGACGCTATATGAAATACCCTCAGTTGCAATTGGGCCAGAGCTTACCTTGGACTATGATGAAAGGACCAAGTTTGCAGCTGCACGATATTTTTTTGGTTGGTGGGGTGGTCTATCTATGGCCTTGCTCGTTTATTTCGTTTTTCTTCCAGAAGCTAAGGGGGGTATGGAAAATGTGGAGGGCTGGTCAGACTATGGGCTTGCGGCTTCATTAATTATAATTCTATCAATATATATTTGCGCCTTAGGGCTTCACCGTCATATCCCGAAGCTAACACTCAGAGAGTCAAAAACTCCCTCATTAACTGAATCTGTAAGAGAAATTCGGCAAGCTTTATCTAATCGACAATTTGTTGCCTTGTTCACCTCTGCTTCTTTTTTCTCTATGGCCGCTGGTATCTCATTGAGCCTCAGCGTTTACTATGCTCGTCACTTTTGGCAGCTTACCACTGAACAGCTTGGATTCCTCCAACTCCCCCTGTTCGCGTCTGCTTTAGCGGGCCTCTTAATAGCCCCAATGATCTCGAAGCGACTTGGAAAAAAATCCGCAGCTATCATAACTACTTTATTTTGGGTTACTGTGGCTCCGATGCCTATTTTTCTCCGACTAGCGGGTGTTTTCCCGGAAAATAGTAGCAGCCTACTACTCCCATTACTTATGTTTTTTGCATTCCTAGAAACCTCCCTAGCGATAATGTCGGGAATTTTCTTTGCCGCCATGTTTGCCGATCTGGTCGAAGAGAATCAAATCAATACTAAAAGACGATCGGAAGGGTTATATTATTCCGCTAGCAGTTTCACCCAAAAAGCATTAAATAGCTTAGGCGTTCTAGCTGCGGGACAAATGCTCGCTTTAGTTCAGTTCCCTGAAGGCGCTAAGCCGGGGGATGTACCAATGGAAACCATGAATCATCTGGCTTACGTAACGATCGGGTCTCTAGGAATTATTCTTATTGGCGCGATATCTTCGCTATTTTTTTACAACATCTCAAAAGCGTCTCATGACGCCAATCTTAAAAATCTGAAAAACGATACGCAATGACCATACTTAGATTGTTGAGCAAAATTTCCGAGTGAGTGACCGCCGCTATCCAAGCATAACGGCGGTCTCATTTGATAGCCTATAACTAGACGCTACATCATAGAAGCATATTGATCCAAAACGGGTAAGACCACATCAGCACCTTCGGCTGGCAATGGCAATATAGCCCTAGTACAACCCATATCAGGTAGCGCCTTGAGCTGGTCGCTATTTTCTGGGGGCATCGCAAAAAACATACTAATTGCTAAGCTTTCCGGGTCTCTCCCTACTTGTTTACAGGCATCACTGATGTGCACCATGCCGCCCTCAAAATCATAGAGCCCGCCTAACGGCATCCATCCATCACAGAATTCTGCGACATGAGCCGCGGTTTTTGGACCTGCAGCACCTCCCATCATGATAGGAGGGTGAGGCCTTTGAGTTGGTTTTGGCCAAGCCCAGCTTTTTTCAAACTCTATGTTGCCTCCGCTGTAACTAGCTTCATCTTGAGTCCACAACTCTTTCATCAATAAAATGTTATCCCTCAAAATACCTCTTCTTTTCTTATAGTCCAGTCCGTGATTACGCATCTCTTCTACGCACCATCCATATCCAATACCAAATTCTAAACGGCCACCAGATAACATATCCAAGCTAGCCACTTCCTTTGCAAGCCAAATGGGATCTCTTTGAGCAACCAATGTGATTCCTGTCCCTAATCGTAATTTTTTAGTGACAGCAGCAGCAGCGGCTAAAGCAACGAACTGATCATGGGTTCTCCAATACATCTCAGGCAGAGGTCCAAGATTCGGATTTCCTCCCCAAGGTGTTTCCCGACTGGTTGGTATATGACTGTGTTCAGGGAACCAGAGCGATTCAAATCCTCGATCCTCGCACTCCTTGGCCAAATCCATGGGTTGGATTGCCTTATCTGTTGGAAAAATTATTACTCCTATATCCACTTTATTACACCTCCTATTATTTATCTATCACTTAAAAATTCTCACTATTGTGCCCATCCACCGGAAAAAGGAATGCCTTGCCCCGCAAAAAAGCCGCTTTCTTCGCTTGCCAAAAATAGCGCAAAAAGGGCGTCCTCTCGCTTAGTACCCAGTCTACCGGCTGGCACCTGGCGCTTTAGAGACTGTACAAAAGATTCTTTCTTCAAAAGGTCTTCAGGGTAATAGTCCTCACTCTCAACATAATTCTGAGCTATAAGATTGATTTGTATATTTTGCGCCGCGACCTCTACTCCAACGGATTGCACGTAACCTAGTTGAGCAGCCCGAGCGGCACTATAGGCCGCCAAAGTTTTCATTCCTCTTTTGGCGCTTGCGCTACCATACACAACTATCTTCCCTCTCTTTCTCTTTATCATTTGCGGCAAAACAGCACGAGTCAATCTATGTAACGGATATACCATCACTTCAAACGGTAACTCTAATTGTTCATCGGATAAATCCGTTACTTGGATTCCCGAAAAACTCGGAGAGGCAAAATTACCGATCAATACATCAACATCGCCAGTCTCTTTAATAAGAGCCTCGCAGGCCCCACGCTCTCTTAAGTCTCTGTTGTCCGGAAAAACAAAAGCCCCTTCTTCTTCAAACAGTGACACTGTCTCTGGCCCCATAAAACTTTCCGCTTGGGTCACTACAACCCGTTTTCCTTTCAATCTATTTCCCACAATTCCCCTCTTTTTAGCGCTTAATTCAGTAAACAGGAACTCATAAGTTACTATTTTATACGTTTATTTACTCTTCTTGCTCCCACCAGCTTCTGTACGCTTTGTCCGGTAACATCACCCGAGACTTAGCTCCGCTTATCTGGTCACCTTTGGCATCTGTGATGGTAATCTTGAATTCTGCCATTTCTCTTCGCATCCGCATCACTTCCAGAGATATTAAAAGCTCATCCCCAGGACGAATGGGTTTCCTAACCCTATCAGGCTCGAAAGTAAGCCCGAGACTACCGTCACCGGGAAAATAACTACCGAAAAGACCGGCTATTGCTATTTGCAATAGCCCTCCGGGGACCACTATATCATCGATGTCAGGGAACCTTACCCTGGCGGCCTCTAAGCAGCTGTGTATGGAATTTTGATCATCTGCTAGCCGGCAATACGTCTCCACATCTTCGTGGCTAAAAGAAATCTTTTTCTCATACTTCATACCAACTTCTATCATAGAAGCGGTGAGACAATCATTGGCTCGCATATAGTTCCCCGTGCAAGAATTCATCTCGAAGGCTAAGTTTAACCCGAAAGTAGAAAGTTCGCCTCAACTTAGGCACTTAATTATTGAAAGATTCTTGCTTAATACTCTGGCCTAGGGGTATGGGAATCCGTAGCGAGATTGGCGAAAAGCCAAAAAAGCGGAAAAAAACAGAGAGTTGAGCTATCGGTAAGGTGCTTCTATAATTTTCATCGTGTAATACAATCTATCTGACAAAAATTTGCCCCCTCAATCAATGGTTTGGAAATGCTAGCAAATAAAAAATATCGAGATCTTTCAGACAATAACACCTTTGCGGGCGGATTCCCCCATGAATATTTCATATGGTTGAGAAAAGAAAACCCGGTATTTTGGCATGAGGCTACTGACAAAACACCAGACGGTGAAGGTTTTTGGGTAGTCTCCAGATATAAAGATATTATCAAAATAGCGACGAATCCAGAGGTTTTTTCTTCTGATCGCGGCGGAATTCGAGAAGGAGGGGGAACCGCGATTAAGGATGAGGCCACTGCCGGAAAAGTTTTAAATCAAACAGATGCCCCCCACCATCGTCGGCTTAGAACACTGGTCAACAAAGGTTTTACCGTCAAAGCTGTTCAAAAACTTCATCACGCCCTTAATACAATAGCAGAGAACTTAGTCAACTCTCTAGAAATAGGCCAAAGCATTGATTTTGTTCAAAAGATCTCCCAAGAAATCCCGACGCAGGCAATTTGCCTAGTGTTAGGAGTACCCACGAAAGACAGATTGCAACTATGTGATTGGGTGAACAAAGGAATCGAAACTCAGTCCGAATCTATCATAGCGTCTGAGTATGCAAATAAAATTCGAAAATACGGGCAAAAACTTGTACAGATGAAAAGAGAAATGCCGACTGACGATATTTTTTCCTCGATCACCCACGCTAAACTCGATGAGGATGGGACAACGTTATCTGACTATGAATTGAGATCTTTCTTTTCTCTCTTATTCCCAGCTGGAGTCGAAACTACCACTCGTTCCGTAAGCGGTGGCATGCTCGCCTTTATTCAAAATCCCAGGCAATGGAACCTAGCCTGTGCTCAATCAGGGTTTACTAAAAGTATGGTTGAGGAAATTGTGCGTTGGACGACCCCATCGTGCTACAAAAGAAGAACAGCATCGTGCGATACAGAAATAGGAGGTAAACTAGTTCAAGCTGGCCAGAAGATAACATTTTGGGAAATGTCTGCTAACAGAGATGAACGTCAGTTTGATAAGCCCTTTATCTTTGACATCTTTCGCGACCCCAACAAACACTTGGGTTTTGGAGCCGGATCGCATTTTTGCTTGGGCGCTTCTCTAGCCAGACTCGAACTTAAAATAATTTTTGAAAAATTAACATCCCGAAAGATCAGGTTTACACTAGATGGTGAACCAGAGTGGGTACCAAATAATAGACTAGTTGGCCTCAAGACTCTGCCAGTGAAAGTTGAGGCAGCAAAGTAGACGCTAGTTTATTCCTCTAAAAACATGAAAATTCTAGAATTAGCCGAGCCCACTGTAATTTTGAAATAGCCTTCATTTCCAGGAGAACAACATGTCGAACTTAATGCAATTAAGTGTTTTGGAACAGGCAAAGCTTGTAAAAAACCGAGAAATCTCCCCGATCGAATTGGTCAAAGAGTCGATTCGACAGATCGAACAGATTAATCCGAAGATCAATGCGGTTGTTACCCCAATGTTCGATTTCGCTAGGGAACAAGCAAAAAAAATAGAAAAAAACAGCGATTGTTTAGGTGTCCCGATCCTCTTAAAAGATGTTCTGGCAGAAATAAAAGATTGGCCGATAAGTGAAGGTTCTAAATTTCTTGAAGGTTATCGATCTGACCAAACCAGTGAATTGGTAAGTAGATATTTGAGGGCAGGATTAATTCCGATGGGAAGAACAAACTCCCCAGAATTCGCCTCGATGCCAACGACCGAACCACAACTTTATGGCCCCACTAAAAATCCGTGGAACATTGAATACTCCTCTGGCGGCTCTTCTGGGGGGTCCGCAGCAGCTGTAGCCTCTGGCATGGTAGCAGTTGCACATGCAAATGATGGCGGAGGTTCGATTAGAATTCCAGCTGCTTCATGCGGGCTTGTAGGGCTCAAGCCCACTAGAGGAAGGAACCCGATGGGGCCTCAATATGGAGATATAGGAGGTGCAGGAATTCTTTGCGAGCATGTAGTAACCAGAACTGTAGCCGATAATGCCTTATTGTTAGATATAAGTTCAGGACCAGATGCCGGATGCCCTTATTCACCGCAACCTCACAAATCTTATCTGTTAAATGCGACTCACCCTTCTGACAAAAAATATAAAATAGCGGTCTCAACGGACACCCTCTCACCTACAGAAGTAGACGAAGAATGTAAACTTGCTGTTCAAAAAACTGCTGAGGTTCTAGAGAATCTTGGACACACAATTTCTATAGATTCTCCGAGCGTAGATGCCTCTGAATTTAGTAATTTTTTTACTACCGTCTGGATCTCGATGGTGGGTTGGATGATAGATGACTGGTCGCACAAACTTAAGTTAGAACCTCAAGCTAAATTTTTTGAGACTCATACCTGGAAAATGTATCAAGCACAGTCCAATCTTAATCCTGCGCAATTTTTAATGGCAGTTCACAAGATGCAAGCTTTCAGCAGAAAGATTGCACCTTTTTTTGACGATTATGACGTATTGCTTACTCCTACCAGCACTCGAGCAAAGTGCCCTCTAGGATACTTTGACTTTAATCCTGAAAAACCTCGTCAGGCAACGACACGAATGGAGGACATCCCAAAATTTACGGCAATAGCTAACGTAACGGGGCAACCAGCGATTTCCTTGCCAATGCATTGGACAAAAGACGGCTTTCCGGTGGGAATTCAAATATTGGGAAAATATGGGGATGAAGCAACTCTTTATCAGCTATCCTCACAATTGGAGTCCGCCACACCTTGGAAAGCACACTACCAAAGAATTCAAGATAAATATGCGAAATCTTAAGTATTTACATCTAGTCGAAAAAGGAAAGTTTGTCTAGAATAGATCTTATACAAATAAAATTATTGGAGATTAGAGATGTCGAAAGCAAAAGAGAATTCCAATCAGATTTTTGACGCAATAGTGATAGGTGCAGGTATATCAGGAATGTACCAACTATACTCACTCCGTAAACTTGGAAAATCAGTCAAAGTCGTTGAAGCAGGTAGCGACGTCGGCGGAACGTGGTATTGGAATCGATACCCAGGCTGTCGTTTTGATTCGGAGAGCTATAGCTATGCGTATTCTTTCTCTAAAGATTTACTAGAAGAGTGGGACTGGACTGAGCATTTTTCTCCACAGCCTGAAACCCTAAAATACTTACAATATGTTGCGAAAAAATTTGATCTTAAAAAAGACATTCAATTTAATGCTAAGGTGAAGACCGCTAATTATGACTCCAAAAAAACGAGATGGGTTGTCCGAACTGAGGAAGGTGACACATTCGAGTCGACTTTTTTAATTACGGCTATTGGAGCTTTGTCCTCACCCTATGTACCAGAATTCAAAGGTAAAGATTCCTTCCGAGGCAAATCCTGGCACACCTCTCAATGGCCAAAAGAATCAGTTGACCTGAGTACAAAACGCGTAGGTGTAATCGGCACTGGAGCTACAGCGGTCCAAATGATAACCGAAATTTCGAAAGATGTGGGTGAACTTTATGTATTTCAACTCAAACCAGAGTACTGCGTGCCTTTAGGAAACAGAAAAATTGACGCAGATACTCAAAAGGATATAAAAAAGAGATATCCTGAAATTTTTAAAAAGTGTAAGAATTCATTCGGATCGTTCCTCCACGATTTCGATGAACGTTCCGCACTAGATGTTCCGCCTGAAGAGAGAGAACGCTTTTACGAGGAACTCTGGGGGCAACCTGGGTTTGGCCTGTGGCTGGGCAATTTCCATGACATTCTTACAAATCAAGAAGCTAATGATACGGTCTCTGAGTTCGTTAGAAAAAAAATCAAAGAACAAGTCGACGATCCTGTAATTGCTGAGAAATTGTGTCCAAAAGATCATGGTTTTGGAACGAGACGAGTACCTCTAGAAAGCGGTTATTACAAAGCTTACAATCGCCCTAATGTTCATCTCATCGACATTACCGAAAATCCAATAGAAAATATAACTCCAAGCGGAATCCAAACTAAAGAGTCCAACATAGATCTAGACCTAATAATTTACGCCACAGGATTCGATGCCATTACCGGAGCCTTTAAAAATATCGAAATTACCGGGGAGGAAGGCCAAAGCTTGGAAGAGAAATGGAAAGACGGGCCAAGCACTTATCTAGGACTCCAGACTCAAGGTTTTCCCAATTTCTTTACCTTGGTCGGACCACATAACGGCAGTACTTTCTGTAACATTCCACGATGCATAGAACAAAATGTTGAATGGGTTTCCGAATGTGTAAAGTACATGTCTGACAATGGCTTTTCTAAGATAGAAACTGAGAAAAAAGCAGAAGAAGAGTGGACACAACATGTTTATGAAGTCGCAGAACCTTCATTGTTGATGAAAACTGACTCATGGTTCGTTGGTGCTAACATACCCGGCAAGAAAAGAAATTTTCTCATGTACGCTGGAGGCAGTCCAACCTACAGAGCGAAATGCGAAGAGATTGTTGAGAACGGTTATGAGGGATTCAAACTGAGTTGAGTCCCTACAGGAATCGTTTTGAATGGGCGTCTCAAACCAAAGTGTGCTAGCGATAGATGTAGGGGGTACTTTCGCTGATGCCACCCTTCTAGACTCTCAGGGTGGAATAAGCCATACAAAGCTCCCCAAAGAATGGCTGACAGAAGAATGTAAGTCTATCCAGAACCTTCTAGGAAATGAAAAAGAGTACACTCTACACTACAGCACCTCCTTAACGCTTAATCGATTTTTAGAAGGAAAAATCCCCAGAGTTGCCTTAATTGTTAATAAGGGTTTCCATTCGTTTATGGAAACTGCTCGGTTACCCAATGAGGTAGCTATGGGATCTAAAACCAGCCTGGTTCCTTTGGAGTATGTGCAAGAGATAACGGGAAGAATCGATCACAGAGGTCGAGAAGTAGAAAAATTACAGCCCGAAGAGATCTCGAAGGTAATCGAAAAAATTTGCAAGCAAAATGTGGATGTAGTTGTTATCGCCCTACTAAATAGTTCAATAGAGCCTAAACATGAATTGGCAGTACTCCATCAAATCAAGTCTCAAGAACTAGGAATACCAATCATACCTTCCTCGCAGATAGTATCCGAGCGAAGCGAATATGAGCGAACACTTGCAGCGATAATCAGCGGATGCTTGACTATCTTCTTCAAAAAAGACGTAGATGAGCTAATTAAAAATCTACCCCGTCCTCCATCTAAAACCTTCGTAATGCGATCGAACGGCGGGATAGCAAAAATATCTGAGGACCCTCAAATACCGATCGAAACCCTTTTAAGCGGACCGGCTGCCGCGGCCACTAGAGCTAGAATCATTGCTCAGAAGATAAATCTTCAAAATGCTATCAGCTTAGATATTGGGGGTACCTCTACAGACCTAAGCCTCATAACATCCGGCGTTTTAGATATTTCAAATGAAATAACGATAGCAAATTTCCCAATTAGAATTAATGCGGTAAATGTGCAATCAGTCGGTTCGGGCGGTGGCTCAATTGCAAAACGTGCTCCAAGCGAAAGGTGGCTAGTTGGACCAGAAAGTGCGGGTGCCAATCCTGGACCCGCCTGCTATGGTCGAGGAGGTGAATCTCCAACCTTGACTGACGCCCATCTCTATTTAGGCAGACTTCCCATAAAGCTAGCCGAAGGCAAGGTGGTATTGAATCCAGAAAAGTCCAAAACCGCATTAGAACATTTTGGATCTGGCAGAAAATATAGCGTCGAAAAAACCGCTAGAAGTATTCTAGAGATAGCAAACAATGACATGTGTGGAGCCATCCGACAATTAACTGCTCAAAGAACAATACCCATTGAAGATTATAAATTGATCGGAATAGGAGGTGCAGGACCTCTCCATGCGGCAGAAATAGCGAGCTTAGTTGGCATCCGAACAGTCGTCGTTCCCCAGCATCCAGGAACAGCTTCAGCCCTTGGAGCATTAGAAGCAAATATATTGAAAGACTTTGTCAGCCCCTTTCCCAGTGACAAAATTTCTGACGGCGAAGTGGATAGTATTTTTGGCTCGATGGAACAAACCGCTGAGGATTGGTTAACCAGACAAGGCGCTCCCCTCGTAGAATCAACTCTGGTTCGGAAAATTGATTTGCGCTACAAAGGAATGCGCCACAAATCAACTATTGTATGCCCTTCAAATACAGGCAAAGGCAAATTTTTACTCGAAACCATCCGCTACTTTCATCAAGACTTCGAAAAACGCACCGGCCAGAACTGGAAAGAGAGAGAACAGGTAGAAATCATCAATTTAAGAGTGTCCCTTGTTGGCAAGGTTCTAAAGTCAATTCGCGAGTCGGGGTATCCGATGCAAACTGATACATTATCGAATAATCAATTTAGGGAAATTAGTTTCCTGGGACATAAAAAAAGGATAAAAAGCAAAGTAATCCAAAGATTTTCTCTAAAAACAGGCGATTCTTTTGACGCCCCTTGTGTTATCGAGGAACCGGACTCAACCACGCTCGTTCCGCCCGGATGGAGTGTTTACGTAGATAATTTTTTAAATTTAATTCTCGAGAATGAGTAACATTTTTTTATTTGCATCAACTAAAGGCGAATCCACTTTTCAAATCGAAACCTTTTTTGTAAAGTACAGAGGGCATTGTCTTCAAAGGAGGAGCGGAGATGGCTTGGCGTATCGCAGTCGATATTGGAGGAACCTTCACGGATGTGGTCGCACTAGAAGAAAAATCCGGCCAACTACACCTCGCAAAAGTTCCGAGCTCCACAGAAGATCCTTCAGTCGCATTCATCAATAGTGTAAAAAAAATCACATCAGATCATAATATAGAACCGCGAAGCATCAACTCTGTTTTCCACGGTACCACAGTAGCTACTAACGCGATAATTGAAAGAAAATATTCAAAAATCGGACTCATCGTCACAGATGGTTATCGAGAATCACTTGAAGTAGCGCGGCAAACAGTTCCTGGAGATTTTGGAGATATCACCTGGTGGATAAAACCTGACCGTGTTGTACCCCTTGAATTTGTAAGAGAAGTCGAGGGGAGAATCGATGTAAACGGAATAGAAACAGACACCATCAGCGAAGAACAAATTAAAAGGGTTATAGAGGAATTTAAAACATTAGGTGTAGAAGCAATTGCCATTTCCTTACTTCATTCCTATCGAAATCCGCAACATGAGCGCGAGGTTCGTGACATTGTTGAGCAATCCTTCAAAGACTGTCATATCTCCATCTCATCAGATATTCTTCGCGAATATCGAGAGTACGAAAGAACAAACACAACCTGCCTAAATACAGCTTTGATGCCATTGCTGACTGACTATCACGAAAAACTAGCAACCAACCTCAAATCTTTAAAAATCTCCTCTCCTTTCTACATAATGCGGTCCTCGGGCGGCCTTGCCCAAGCTGAAGAAATTTCTAAACAACCCATCACTGCGGCCCTCTCTGGTCCAGCAGCCGGAGTTATAGCGGCCACTCATTTTGGGGTTCTAGCTGAGATGCCTAATTTAATTTGCTTCGACGTTGGAGGCACGTCTGCCGATATCTGTTTAGTTGAGCAAGGCAAACCTCGAATGCTGACCGAAGGAAGAGTAGATATTTATGACGTAAAGACCCCAATGATCGATATCCATGCAGTCGGGGCTGGGGGTGGTTCTATTGCCTGGCTTGCTGGTGGCAGAAGTTTAAAAGTCGGTCCGGATAGTGCTGGTTCAAACCCCGGCCCAGCCTGTTACGGAAAAGGAGGAACTGAGCCAACTGTGACGGATGCGAATATGGTGCTGGGTCGACTTACGAGCGGCTTGGCTGGTGGCGACCTTGCCCTAGACTCTAGTTTGGCGGAGGCTGCGGTAAAGAAAATAGCGGAACCCCTTGGCCTAGATCTTTTAAAGGCGGCTGATGGAATTCTCAGAATCGCTATAGAAAACATGGCGGCTGGAATCCGCAATGTATCGGTAAAAAGAGGAAGAGATCCGCGGGATTACGCTTTGCTGGCTTTTGGAGGTGCCGGACCTTTGCATGCTTGTTACTTGGCCGAATGGTTAGGAATGGAAAGAATTTTAATACCCCCTAGCCCAGGGGTGACCTCCGCGTATGGCCTTTTGCTGACCGATGTTAGGATTGACCAGGTACACACAGATGTACAAAGGGACGATAAAATTAACATGCCCCGAGTACAAGCGAATTACCAACAATTGCAAAAAAAAGTTACAACCAGACTCAAAGGTGAGGGTTTTGATAAAAATACTTCAATCATGGAATACTTCGTCGATGTTAGATATGCTGGCCAAGCCTACGAAATAAGATGCCACATAAACGCAAACACTCTCAAAAACGAATCTAAATTTCGCGAATCCTTAGAGCAATTTCACGAGCATCACCAAGACTTATACGGCTACTCTTACAAAGATAGAGAAGCTATCGAAATTGTTAATCTGGGTGTCACTGGGATGGGTCTCTTAACAAGGCCAAAAGTACCGACTCTTGAAAAACAAGTACTATCGACAGAAGAAGCTCGAAGGTCCGAAGTAGAAATCTACTTCCCAACGATGGCCGGCAAACAAAAATGTTTTACCTACCAAAGGGAAAATCTCGGTTCAGGCGCACAGATTAAGGGGCCTGCTGTTATCGAGCAATATGACTCTACTACAGTTGTTCATCCCAACTGGACCGCCACAGTGGATAATTGGGGTAATCTAAAGATTGGTTACTATGAATAGATTCTGGAAGCACAAAAAAAATGAGTAATAAAAAAACTTTCTCAGAAACTTACTACGCTAAGGAAAATGAGAGAAAAGCTTTTTCTGACTATGCTCCCTATAGATACGGTGAGGTAGAAATTGATCCAACCGACGAAAGGCGCATAAGAAAAACAAGAGAAAATCTGGACCCCATTTTAGTGGATATCGTAGACGGAGGAATTGAAGCTGCAGTGATGGAGGCTGAAGCTGCAGTTGAGAGGACAGCTCGATCCACTATCATTCGTGAACAGCATGATTATCGGGCATCACTGAACACCATTGATTGTCTCTCCGTTTCTCGTGTTTCTTGGGCAGCTACAGCCGATCCAATCCGAATGAAATATCCCCTAGAAAAAATATTCCCAGGAGATGTGTTTATTTACAATGATGTGTATGAATCCGCGGGAACCATTGGTCATCTGCCAGATTATTGTGTAGTTACGCCTGTTTTTTCGAAAGCCAGGTTAATTGGATTTGCACAAATATTTGGTCATGTCAGCGATGTTGGAGGTAGGATGGCAGGTTCATGGCCAAACACATCGGAGAGTATTTTTGAGGAAGGCACCATGTGCCCACCAGTAAAACTATACACTTCAGGAGAGCTTAACAGCGACCTGTATGACATTATACTGAGAAACTCTAGATTTCCTGAAGATTTACGGGGCGACATCGATTCATTCGTTGGGGCAAACGAAATTATTAGAAGGCGAATTGTTGAGCTATGTGAAAGATTCGGAACTGACGAAGTCGAGGGCGCGTTCTTCGAAATAATCGACCGTTGTGCAGAAGTGGTGAGAGAAAAAGGGCTACCTTTTTTTCCCGAGGGTGAGTTTGTTGGCGAGGATTTCATAGAAAACGATGGGATAACCCTAGAAGAGCCCGTAAAAATGCAAATCACGATCAGAAAATATCCGAAAAAAATGATTTTAGATTTCGAGGGCACTAGTCCTGAGGCCAAAGGTCCTATCAACTGGCCTTTAGATGGCAGACACTACTCTAAATGGCTAGGCGCTTTTTTCAAAGCTCAAGTACCCGGCATGATAATCAACGAAGGAGTTACAGATGTATTCCGTTGTTATATCCCTAAGAGAACCATTCTGAGTTCAGAGTTTCCGGCTCCGGTAGTATCGCGGATGGCAAGCATGCTTCGAATGATAAGCGCGTACACTGTAGCCCTCGCAAAAGCTTTTGACGGAGAAGTAGTTGCTGATATGCAAAACATTCAGATTTACGGGCTGTACGGAAAAGATTTAGAGGGAGAATTATTCCTAATGCGAGAAATATTTGGAGCGGGTTCTGGTGCCCGACCCTACGCTGACGGTACTGATGCTGTCGATCTAGTTCCTTATTCGAAGAATCTACCAGCTGAATTCATCGAGCAAAGGTTTCCAGTGACTGTAGAAAAAGTTGGATTAGCTATAGACTCTGGAGGCCCTGGAAAATACAGAGGAGGTCTTGGCTACGTGAAAGAAATAAGGTCGTCGGTTGATGCGCACTATACTACTGTCACTGAAAGAACCGCTTTTTCACCAATAGGCATCAAAGGGGGAAAGGCTGGCGCGCCGGGAGGCTCAATAAAAAACCCCGGAGACCCAAACGAAGAAAACGTCTTCTTTAGTCGCGATGCCGTGCCCGTCAAAGCTGGCGAGTTAATAAGACTTGTAACACCGGGAGGTGGAGGATGGGGAGACCCACTTGAGCGACCAGTTGACGCTGTCAGACTAGACGTCTTACGCAAATTGGTTTCCTCAGAATCTGCAGAAAGTGACTATGGTGTTGTTCTAAACGGTGCTGACTTAGTTATAGACCATAAAAAAACCAAAACTTTACGAGAGAAAATCGCAGCTGAAAGAGGCCCGATCAAACTCATTGATAGGGGGGCATATGCACAAACGCTCATAAAAAAAGGGATAATATCGGTGAGCGAACCCGAACTCGAATCCGAATCCGAAGCAGATGATGCGGTCCTCGAATACTACTGGAAAGATCTTTATAAATATAGCAAGTAAGATAAGTTAATCTTAGAGACCACTTTTATTCTATCGCTGGGTCTTGGATAAATCCTCTTCTCCCGGTGCCGTCATTTTTGACATTTGTCTCTCATAATCATCCTCCAAACTTTCCATTGTTTCCCCATAATCACTATAGCGCTCGAGGCCCTCATTCAAGTCATAAGGATCCTCCTTATTGCCCATACACCCAGTGAAGACCACATAAAGTAGAAGAATTAAAAATTTCAGGAATATCAAAACATCACCATAAATATGTCAAAATGTTACATGAGAAACTTAGCTTGTGCCGCTATAATAAGCGATAACGACCAAAATTTAAGGAGAAAAACATGAGAATATTTACCTTAGCTTTTATTTTTCTATGGTGTTCACCCAGTTTTTCATTAGGATCAAAACCCTATCTTACGCTTGAAATGGCTGAGAAAATGGCTGATGCCTGTGAAAATATTGCAAAAGAGAGTAACTGGAGATCAGTAAACATAGCAATATACGACGATGGAGCTAACCTTAAATTATTTCGCCGACAAGACAACTCCTTTCTTCATAGCATAGAAATAGCACACCTCAAAGCCAAAACCTCGGCTGGGCTGCCTATGTCTACTAGAGCCCTGGGTAATCTAGCATATCAAGATCCTAAGCGGCCTCACGGCATTGAACAAGTATCAGGACTGGTTGTCTTTGCAGGCGGTCTCCCTATAATGACTCAATCAAATGTCCACATTGGGGGAATTGGGGTGAGTGGAGCAACCGCTGATCAAGATGAAGAATGTGCAAAAACTGCCATCGACGCAGTTAGCGATTTACTAAAATAAAAAGGGCTATGGGAAGGATTTAATATGTCGATAAAAACTATTGTGATGACTGGTGGATCCTCTGGTATTGGTGCGGCCACGAGTAAACTGTTTCTTGACGACGGAAATAAGGTGATTTCTTTAGATGTGAAGGATCCACTCGGAGAGGTTACCTCTCATATCGCATGTGATTTAGCCGAGCCAAATTCTATCGCCGAAGCTTTAGAATCCTTACCCGAAGAACGCATAGATGTCCTACTTAATATTGCTGGAGTTCCAGGCACCCTTGACCCATCAAAAGTTATGGAAGTCAATTTCTTAGGCTTGCAAAGTTTAACGGACACTATGGAAGGAAGAATTTCCGAAGGAGGAGCCATCGTCAATGTGGCATCAATCGCCGGATTTAATTGGATGAAAAATATATCTCGGATTAAAGAATTGATTAGCCTGAAGGTTCATTCCGAGAAAGTTGCGCTGTGCGATTCCTTAAACATGAATGGCGATACTGCCTATGCTTTTAGCAAAGAATGCGTAGTCTTCTATACAATGCACCTTGCGGGAGTTCTCCAGGCAAGAGGTATTCGCTGCAACAGCGTTAGCCCAGGTCCAGTGGCCACCCCTCTGCTTCCCGAATTTAAAGCTCAGACAGCAGCAGGACAAATCGATTGGCTGATCTCTGAAATCGGAAGGCCTGCAGAACCCGAAGAAATAGCCAACGTCATACATTTTCTTGCAAGCGATAAAGCTTCTTATGTAAACGGTCGAGATATAATAATCGACGGAGGTCTTAGCTCGGGACTCGCAACCGGATCAATTAATAAAACAGACTCCCCGGCCTACCAAGAATCAAGGTTAAATAAAGAATAAGCTCTCAAGTCAGCTAGGATCGTAACCTTTCAACAAAACAAATTTGGCGTCGGAAGCGCTCTGTCTTATAGCTCTCGCGTTCGTATATTCAGGAGAATCATAAAAACTTCTAGCCGCCTTTTCATCTGAAAATTCCAACACCACCCACCGCGAATCTGCGTGCTCACCCTCTAGTGTCTGAACGTCACCACCCCTTACCACAAACTTACCCCCGTATTGTTCTATGATGCCCGGGGTAACCGCCGTATATTTTTTATACTGCTCAGGATCATTAATACTGACTTCGGCTATGACATACGCTGGCATTTAAAATCTCCTAAAGTTAAGTCCTTTCTTTCTGAACTGTTTCACTAATTAACCTCTATTCAGCAACCATTTTTTTATTACTTTCTCGTCCCAGCCAAAATTCCACGGACCGAGCGGCAAGGGTTTTGGCAATGACTTCGATTCTATGGCTTTTATTATTTCAGGGCGGCTCAAACCACTCATACCCATTAACTGTTTCATTGTAACCAATGAATCCACTTCACAACATCCTTAAGTATTAATCGCTTTATCAAAAGCGTCTCGAGCTGCAATTCTTTCGATATATCTTTTCAGATTTTCAAGTTCATCTGACACACAACCCAAGCGGTTAGCCATATACAGTGCATGTCCCAACATTATATCCGCCCCAGAAAATTCACCAGCAAGAAAACTCTCTCCTATCAGAGATTCGTTTATCGGGGCGACCGACTTCGATAACAGTTTCTTAGCTTGAGCTAAAACACCTTCATCCCGTCTCTCAGGCGGCAGTAAAATAGTCTGCACAACAATTGTATTGATTGGTGGCATAACCATTCCCTCACAATAATGAAACCACTGTAAATAAGCTGGATAATTTGGACTTTCTACCGCAGGCTTCAATCGACCTTTGCCGTATCGCGACAGGATATATTCGATGATTGCTCCAGATTCATAAATAGTAATCTCACCATCCTCGAGCACAGGCACCCTACCTAGGGGGTGCCTTCCCCTGTGTTCATCGGATTTTAAAAATTTTGGATGAAATTCCATAGCATTCAAATCGTAAGGTAAAGATAGTTCTTCAAGTAACCATACTATTCTTCCGGATCTAGAATTTGGCGCGTGATGTAATTTCAACATTTGTATTTACCTCATAGTCTTTGCAATAAAGAATAAATCCTAATTCGAGTTTATTCCAATTGCTTGCGCTAGTTTTGTCAAATAAAAACATCTTATAAAGGAAACACGATCAGTATAAGTGGAACCGATATAGCTAAAACTAAGATCTCAACTAGCAATCCCATCCTCCAGTAGTCTCCAAATTTATAGCCCCCAGGCCCCATTATTAACGTATTATTTTGATGACCAATCGGCGTAAGAAAAGCACATGAGGCTGCAATCGCCACACCCATGAGGAATGGATCGGGAGATAAATCAAGCTTACCAGCAATATGAAATGCGACCGGAGCCCCTATTACTGCAATTGCCGTATTATTCAATATGTCTGACAGAGTCATAATCGCCATCATGAAAACTAAAAGCACTATCCAAGCATCCATCCCATCGCAAACAGCAAGAAGCGTATTCGCTAGCGTCAAGGTACCGCCTGCGTCTTCCAAGGCGACACCTAGAGGAAGCATGCTCCCTAACAATACAATGACAGGCCAATTCACTTGCTTGTAAAGTGTTCTTAGTGGAACGATTCCGAGCAAAACAAATATTGCTGAAATCATAGCTAAGGCTAGCACCAAACTAATAACTTTAAAGATTGCCATCCCTATAAAAAACAAAAAAATGGTGCCTACAATTCCTGCATGCTCATACCGTGTGACTACAATACCCCTTTCTACAAGTGGCAAAACCCCAAGCCACTGAATAACGTCTGAAACAGCATCAGGTTCCCCTAGCAAGAGTAAGGTGTCTCCCGCACGGATGGGCTCATGCCTCACCCTGTTTTTTATTCGCCGCTTTCCCGAACGAGAAATTCCTAGCAAAGTAATACCTTTCTTTGCTCTGAGTCTGAGCGACAATGCGGTACGACCCTCAATTCGAGCACCTACCGGGACAACTACTTCGGAGATTTTTAAATCACCTAATAAGATATTAAGACCCGGCTGCTCCCCAAAATAATCCACGCCGATCTCTCCTTTGAAAGTATCAACGTCTCGAGGCAACCCCTCTACTAATATCAAATCATTTTCTCTTAAAATTTGAGAATAAGAATATCCAGGCAATCGCGCACCATTGCGGACCAAACCAATAACCTCTATATCTGCCTTTTCAGCCACTATTTGAAGAGCGCCAACCTTTTCGTTAATGTAATCACAACCTTCTGGAACTGATAACTCCACGACATACTCAGCAGGATCAATGAAGCCTCTATGCTTTTCGCGCGAACCTCGATTAGGAATGAGCCTCCATCCGATTGATGCGATGACGATCAGACCAGCGACAGCACACATGCCTCCTACAGGAAGATAATCAAACATTTCAAAGGCTTCACCTAACTGTTCCTCACGATATAGCGAAATGATAATGTTAGGAGGCGTGCCTATCATAGTAGTCATGCCTCCTAAAATAGTCGCAAAAGAAAGAGGCATTAGAGTATCTGACACTTTGAACCCAGCTTTTTCACCAACCTCTTTATTTATCGGAAGAAGCAATGCCATCGCTGCTATATTATTCATAACTGCGGACAACATCGCCCCAGTTAAACCAAATATCGAAATATGAATAGTTATACTTCGAGCTTTTTGCTCTAAAACCTTACTTACGAGATTAACAAACCCAGAGTTAAACAGACCAGCCGAAATTATGAGAACTAAAGCCACTACTACTGTGGCAGGATGACCGAAACCACTTAAGGCTTGCTGGTCATCAACTATACCCAAGGCCCACGCTACTAAAAGGCCACAGAAGGAAACCAAATCGTACCGAAATTTACCCCATAAAAAAAATGCAAAAACACAGATAAATATTATGAATAAACTCGATTGCTCTGTCATCTTATGAGCTGATAATTAATTAAAATAGACCAGATATTTTTCCGTTAGCGGAGACATCAATTCGTTCCGCCGAGGGTATTTTCGGCAATCCAGGCATAGTCATTATATTACCTGCGATTACAATTATAAATCCCGCCCCAGCGGCAACTTTAACCTCTCTGACATCTAAAACGTGGCCAGAAGGCGCCCCTCTGAGAGTAGGATCTGTCGAAAAAGACATTTGAGTCTTAGCAATGCAAATAGGCATCTGGCCGTGATCTTTTTGTAAGGCCTCTATCTTGTCTCTCACCTTCCTATCTGCAGTGATCCCTGATGCACGATAAATGTTTTTAGCTACCGCTTCGATTTTATCCCATATGGGCACATCATCTGTGTACAAATAACGGTGTTTTGAAGAAGAGGAAGCAATCGATTCAACAACCTTTGTTGCCAGGTCTTCAGCTCCTAAACCGCCATCAGCCCAGTGGTGCGCTACGGAAACCTCTACCCCCATTGATAGCACCTTGTCCTTTAACAGATTAATTTCCGCTTCAGAGTCTGCCGAAAAATGATTTATTGCCACTATGCAATCGAGACCAAGTTTATTTTTCACATTATCAATATGGCGTTCTAAATTTACGAATCCTTTTTCCAATGCCGATAGGTTTTCTTGCGCTAAATCCTTTATTTCTAAACCGCCGTGGTATTTTAAGGCTCTGATTGTCGCTACCAGCACAACTATGGCTGGCTTCAGCTTTCCGATTCTACACTTAATATCAACAAATTTTTCCGCTCCCAAATCTGCGCCGAAGCCTGCCTCCGTAACCACATAATCTGCCAGACCCAACGCAGTCTTAGTAGCAATTATAGAATTACATCCGTGCGCAATATTTGCAAAAGGACCTCCATGAATAAAAGCTAAATTATTCTCTAAAGTCTGGACGATATTGGGATTCAAAGCATCTTTCAATAGAGCAGTCATTGCCCCATGTGCATTAAGCTCAGAGGCCAATACTGGGCGTCTTTTACCTTTAGTATAGGCAACTATGATCATCCCTAAGCGATTCTTTAGGTCAACAATTGACTCAGCAAGACAAAAAATTGCCATTACCTCAGATGCGACGGTTATATCGAAGCCATCTTCTCTCAAGAATCCATTCGCCGCTCCGCCCATTCCTACCACCACACTTCTGAGACTCCGATCATTCATATCCAGCACTCGCTTATGAACTATTGCCCTGGAATCTATATCAAGGGCATTACCGTGATGAATATGATTATCTATCATGGCTGCTAACAAATTATGCGCAGCCGTTATCGCATGAAAATCTCCAGTGAAGTGTAAATTAATGTCCTCCATCGGAACAACTTGGGCGTACCCTCCACCTGCAGCTCCGCCTTTTATACCAAAACAAGGTCCAAGCGATGGCTCTCTTAGACAGATAATAGTTTTTTTACCAATCCTATTTAGGGCGTCACCAAGCCCTACAGTAGTGGTAGTTTTCCCCTCCCCAGCAGGAGTAGGACTAATAGCTGAAACCAATATTAAATTTCCCTCAAAGTCAGATTTCAGAGACTCTTCATCAATTACATATTTCGCCTTGTAGTGCCCATAAGGTTCTAATCTTTCCTTGGAAATGCCAAAAAGATCTTCGCAGAGTTCAATAATAGGTTTCTTTTTGGCCGCATAAGCAATTTCAATATCAGACATCTAGTTCCCCTACAATATCTAGCGTCAAAGGTGATCTTGCCTTTGAAAACAAAACCAGGAATAGAGTAAAACCAAAGAAAGGCTTTCTTATTCATCTAAGGTCTGTCATCATAAATGGATGAAAGCAATCTTCACAGCATTTTTTTTATTTCTTGTATGCAATCACATAACAGGTCCCGCTTGGGCCTTTGATTCTCAAGATTTAGAGAATTTCGAGCTACTCAAGATATGTGAAAATTGTGACTTATCTGAAGCAAACTTAAAATACGGCGACCTAAAAAATGCTGTTCTCAAGAACACTAATCTAGAAGGCGCTAACTTACATGCTGCAGACCTAAGCGGCGCGGATCTTACTGGCGCTAATTTAAAAGATGCCAACCTTTCTGAGGCGGATCTGAATGGAGCTGTACTCCGTGGTGTGGACGCTACAGGAGCTGATTTCGACAATGTGAACTTCCTGAGAGCTGATCTTAGGGAGGCGAACCTCTCTACTCTGGATGTAAGTTTGGAAAGATTGGAGGGAGCCACATTATGCAACACGATTATCAAATCAGGAACTCAAAACAAGAATTGTCGTTAGAGTTTTGCAGCGAAAAAAATATAGTGTTTCTACTGGCCAGAAAATTTAGCAGACCTCTTTTCTATAAAGTGGGCTACACCTTCCGCAAAGTCCTCTGATTCAAAACTCTTCAACATCTCTGAATTTCCTGTCTCTATCGCACCAGTCAGACTTTGGAATTGGGCAGCATATAATTGGCTCTTTATAACGCGAATAGATCTAGGGGAGACGTTTCTTGCCAAATCGACGGCATACTCATTAACCTTTTGCATGAATGTATCGTCCGGAAAAACTTCCGATACGAAGCCTAACCGCAGACCCTCTTTTGAATCAAATTTTCGAGCAGATATAAGTAGCTCTAAGGCAGCTGCAAAACCAACTACTTTTGGTAGCATCCAACTTATTCCATGCTCGGCAATAAGACCTCTTCGCGAAAACGCTGTAGTAAATTTTGCAGACTCTGATGAAAAGCGAACATCGGAGTACATAGCCATAATCATTCCCAAGCCGGCACAGGGTCCGTTAATGGCCGCAATTATAGGCTTGGTCACTGATGGGAAGTAGGAGTATCGGTTGGCAAAATCGGGCGGTAACTCCAACGAATTCTCAATCCGAGAAAAACTGTCGTTTTGACGACTGGAATCCGAAGAGGATTGAGACTCTTGAACATCGTTTAGAAGTGACATATCGGCTCCAGCACAAAAACCTCGTCCTTCTCCAGTCAATATAATCACTCGCACCTCAGAAGAACTAGAAGCGCAATTCATAGCATCCTTTAGTTCACTTTCCATCTTGTGAGTCCAAGCATTCAAGAATTCGGGTCGATTCAATCTAATAGTAAGAATACTATCCTTGAGATCGCATTTGATATCTTCATACTCCATACCTACTTCTCCTGCTAATTCAGATCAGCCCGTAATATCTACAATATCTTCAAGAGTCCGTACTAATGTTGGCCGAAAAATATCGTAGTTTTCACTCATAGGAAAATGACCCAAGCCTTCTAGCATTTCATAATTTACTTCCCCTATCGCCTCGGCAGATTTCTCAACATGCTCGGGAGGGCAAGTAAAATCAAATTCACCTGAGTACATGTAAATAGGAACTTTAGACGCGTCTATCCTCTCTGCCCTTTTCTCGTCACTATTTTCGACTCCCCACAAATGCAGGTCATTTCTTAAACTTCGAGGATGAGCAGTTTGGCACATTCTATTGATTTGCCGATCCCATCTAGAAATTTTAGGAGGCATAACAGAGTCAACCAAGCCAGCATTTGTCATAATGGTGTTCACTTTCGGATCTATCCACCAGTCATGATAAAATCCATAAGTGGGAGTAGCTCCCGCCAAAGCTATAAAACCTCTAAATAATTCTGGAAATCTCTCTGCTAAATGAAGAGCTATCACACCACCTATGCTGCAACCAATAAAAATTGGTCTCTCTAATTTCAAAGATTTCGCAAAATTAACCACGAAATCTGTCGCCCAAGCAGACCTTAGAAGATGGTCTTCACCAAAAAAATTCTTTTCAAAAGGAGGGTCTGATTTACCATGAGAAGGTAAGTCATATGCATAGAACTTATATTTTTTCGTTAATTCTCGATCCTCGAGGAGATAACGCCATTGTCTATTCTCGTTGCCAGCAGTATGTTGACAAATAACCGGTATTCCTTCGCCTGCCTCGAAATAAAAAACTTTATGCCGACACTCGTCTACCACTACGTTTGTGTAGCGACCAACAGCTTGCCACTCCTCTAAGTACTTAGGATCTGGTGGAATCTCAATCTCACCGTTGAGCTCACGCCCAACCCGAACCCATTCCGCAAGAGTCGACAGTTGCTGAAAGACCAACTGTATATTCCCTTCGAATTTCATCTCCCCAATCGCTATAAGACTAAAAATGTCGTGATACATCGCCGGCGGACTCGGCAGAAAAAGTTTTCCCCAGACTTCTGTATCAGCCGCAAGCGTAAAAACGCTATCAACCAAGGGTCCCCCATCCATAATGATATGATCTATCTTCCCAGTTAATACCTTAAAAGTGTAGCGCGAATCACCTATGGCTAAGGTGATGGAATCACTAAATTGCCGACCATTATTTTGACAACTGTCATCACCATTAATAGCATCCACCCAGCCTTCTACCCATTCCTTATCTATTAACATTACTTATCTCCGCGTTTAATCCTCGTTTTAAGTTCAATTCGCGGCAACTTTAGATAGCGAATTACGAGCCTTTAATCTCACATAATGTTGCAGGGTCAAGACATCGTTCTCGTCCAACTGGCCGTCATAGCTAGGCATTCCCCTAGAAATCCTCTGCCCACCAAGGACCACTTTTTTCAAAGCTTCGATATCGAACATTACTCCAGAAGACCTCAAATCTGGTGCCCCACCCGAAGCTACCGCCGCAGGACCATGACACCAAAAACAAGTCCTCCCCCACAAATCTTCGCCTTGCTCGGCTAAACCGGCATCAATCTCGAAACTCGCATCATCAAGCGGTTTCGCAAAAATAGGTCCAGGCGTTTCCGGTAACTCAGCTTCTCCCCCCAGTGCGAAAACCAATAACCTTCGAGGGTGAGCTCCATATGCCCAACCATGTTGACCTGCCATCGTACCTCCAAGCATAGCTGCGCCTCCCCCCCAACCTACGGGGAGAGCAATAAACTGTTTGCCATCAAGGCTATAGGTAATCGGGGGAGCTGATATTCCGTGTTTAGCATCAAACTCCCAGAGTTTCTTACCATCCTTCGCCTGATAGGCTATGAACTTTCCATCACCCCTGCCCTGAAAGACTAAGTTTCCTCCAGTAGCCATTGTTCCACCATGCCACATCCCCGGATTAGGCGACTTCCAGGCCGGAGTTTGCGTTATTGGATCCCACCCCATAAGGCCACTATCAGCGATATCGGCTGGGTTATCTTCAGCAGCCAAGATCACTCCGACTTCAAACTTGTAACCTTCGGCTTTAAATTTAGCAGGTCTAATTTTTTTATCATTATAATAGCCAGGTAAATCATGGTAAGGAAAAAACATTAACTGTAACTCTGGATTCCAAGACATGGGTTGCCAATTATGAGCGCCCAAAGGACCCGGCCACATTAAAACCTCTCCATCCTCATATCGTGACCCCGCAACTTCGACGGGGCGGCCGGTCTTCATATCTACTTCAGTAGCCCAAGTTACCTTAGCAAATGGTTCTGCTGACAGTAGTTTTCCATTTTCTCGATTGATGATATAGAAAAAACCGTTTTTTGGAGCATGCATAAGAGCTTTTACCACCCTATCGTGTACTTTAAGATCAACGGAGACGATATCCATCGCAGAATTAAAATCCCAAGTTTCCCCAGGTACAGTTTGATAGTGCCATTTATACGCACCAGTATCAGCATCTAAAGCAAGAATAGAGCACAGGAATAAATTATCACCCCCGCCTGGACTTCTTATTTTTTGATTCCAAGGAGAACCATTACCAGTTCCCAAATAAATATGATTAAAATCAGGGTCATATGTTATCGCATTCCAGACATTGCCCCCACCACCATATTTCCACCATTCACCAGTCCAAGTCTTCGCCGCCATTTTCATCGCATTATTTTCAAAGCCATCAGCCGGATTTCCGGGCACTATATGAAAGCGCCAAGCCTGTTCCCCTGTATGCGCATCATATGCTGTGACATAACCTCGTGTAGCGCCCATTTCAGCGCCCCCGTTACCGATGATAACTTTACCATTAAACGCTCTAGGAGCACCTGTGATGTAATAATAACTACCTGGTTCAACTGTCATTTGACTCCATACCTCTCTGCCAGTCTTAGCGTCGACCGCAATTAGCCGACCATCACCAGTAGCAACAAATAATTTTCCGTCCCAATAGGCTGCACCTCTACTTGTACCCCATAAGACTCTAAGCGTATTACCCGCCTTGTGTACTACATCCGGGTCATATTTCCACAAAACTCTTTTTGTGCGGGCATCAACCGCAGTTACCACACTCCAGCTGCTAGTTATGTATAGGATGCCATCGACCGCAAGCGTGGTGGAAACAATTTGCCGAGCATCGGGCAAATCAAGAGACCAAGCTAGCCCTAAATTCGAAACAGTTTGAGTATTGATTTCGTTCAAAGGAGAATACCTCTGTTCACTATGGGTTCTACCATAGGCTAACCAGTTCTCTCCCTTTGTCTCGTCATCTAATTCCGAAGCATCAAACTTTGCTGCGGATGCTGTGGACAATATCACTCCAAAAACCATAACTGCTATTAGCATTAGCTTACATCTTATTTCCATTACAGACCCTCCAACTAGGAAAATAACGCCTTAATACATTAATCTATTACATCCTGACTATAAAGCCCAGATAACATATAACATTTCACCAACCTCATATTCCATAAAAGATAGCCAGAAATAAAACACCTTTCTAAACGAAAATACTGTAGATTAAACACAATCAGGGTGGAGGTTTCGACGAATTAAACATGGAAGAAATAAACATTGGAATTGACGTGGGTGGGACTCATACCGACTTAACGGCGATCTCAGGTCTAGAAACAGTTCGGGCAAAAGCACTAACTACCCACGAAGACTATAGCAGAGGTATTTTTGATGCCTTAACCTCCGCGGCTGGGCAACTATCCCTTAGCCTAGAAGAAATGATGTCGAAACGGACCCGAGCGTTTGTCAACGGTAACACAATAGTAACTAATGCGATCACTGAATTAAAAGGCTCTAAGGTCGGAGTTCTCACCTCTGCAGGATTCGGCGATATTTGCAGATTTGGACGAGGTAATAGAGGAAACTTCAACGACGATCAGCTGCAACGCAACCTACCTCAAATAGTTTCACAAAATTGTATAGCTGAAGTTTCGGAACGTATTGATAAAGATGGGAAGATATTGGTGGCTTTGAGAGAAGAAGAAATCAGAGAAAAAACTGAGCAACTCTTAAAAAACGGTGTAGAAGCCATTGCTATTTGTTTTCTCTGGTCTACAAGCAACGAACAACATGAGAAAGCAGCGCAAAAAATTCTCCAGAGTTTAGATAATGATATTTTTGTTACCTGTTCTGTAGATACAGCATCTATATTTAGAGAGTTTGAACGTTGGATGACAGCAATTCTTAATTGTTTTGTACAGCCATCAGTGAGTCGCTTTGCCCATGCCGTCTCCTCTGGTTTACGGGATTTAGGCTACCAACGTAAAGTCGAATTTTTCAATGGATTAGGAGGCATATTAGCTGAGGAAGAAGTTAAACGTTTGCCCATACAGATGTACAGCTCAGGTCCTGCTGGCGGAGCCATTGGAGCCAGTGCTCTAGGAAAAAGATATGACATCGCAAATCTACTTTGCGGCGATATGGGAGGGACTAGTTTTGACACGACCCTGATAAAACAAGGAAAGCCGATTGTTGCCCAAAGATGTAAAATAGGCTCCTTCAATACCGCTATAAGCCTTTTGGATATAGTTTCAGTTGGGGCAGGTGGGGGTAGTATCGTAAGTCTAGATCCACGTGGAGTGCCTAAGATCGGACCGGAAAGTGCTGGATCTGAACCTGGACCTGTTTGCTATGGGAAAGGAGGAAAAGCACCAACCATCACTGACTGTATAGTTTCTCTGGGAATCCTTAGGCCCGATAATTACCTAGGCGGAAAACACCGACTCAACGTAAACGCAGCTAAGGAAGCAATTGAGGCTAATATTGCTAAAGGAATGGGTTGGAATGCTATGCAAGCAGCGGCGGGTGCTTATAACCTTGTGGTTGCCAACATGGCAAACGCTCTACGAGGGGTATCCGTCAGAAGAGGCCATGATCCTAGAAAATGCACCTTCCTAGCATACGGTGGAGCATTACCGATTTTTGCTGCGGCAATTTGCAGAAGTCTTTCTATAAAAGATATGATTATTCCAAACCAAAGTTCTGCTTTTTCGGCGTATGGATTACTCGAAGCAGATTATATCAGGCGCAAGTCCGCGACATTAGGCATTCCCTTAGATGAAGAAACTAAAATTCTTCAACTCGAAAAAATCAGAAATAAATTGGTACAAGAGGTTTTGGTGGATTTAGAAGATGCGGGCTTCGATCGTTCTCAGATTACCTTTAACTATGGAGCTGATATGCGATACGAGGGGCAGTTAAACGAGATGTACATGTCCCTTTCTGAATCCGATTTCCTACCTAGCGAATTGGAAAATCTTAGAAGAAAATTTGATTTTGAGTACGAAAATGAATTCGGTCCTGAAACAGCTTGGAGAGACTCGCGTTTAATGCTTATAAACTGTGTAGTTATAGGAGTCGCTAGCCGAGAAAAAACTCAGCTCCGCAAACACCCGCACGAGCCTCACTCGGCCGAAAACGCATATATAGGAGATAGAACAATATTCTTACCAGACTTGAACTTAGAAAAAGAGGTACCAATTTTCGAATCTGAAAAAATCAAACCAGGGGGCATTATACACGGGCCTGCTGTGATAGAGGTTAAAGATACAACCATTTATCTCCCTACAGACACTGTTTTGAGTAAGGATCAATACATAAACTACAGAATAAAACTAGCCGAAAAGAGAAAATTGGATTAAGGAAGATGTCTATCCACAAATCAAACGCCAATAATTTTAAGATTGACCCTATAACGGCCGAAGTCATTCGAAGTGGATTCGAAAACATAGCGGACGAAATGTCCGTAGTTCTATTAAGAACCTCTGGTTCACCCGTTTTAACTGAGGCCAAAGACTTTTCTGCAGTTGTCTTCGATGCTAGTGGTCGGCAAATAGGCGCTGCTGGCTATGTACTTGCCCACTTAGCCAGCTCCAGAATCGCTGTCAAAGAAATCATAAAAAAGCGGCTCCCAGATGATCTAGAAAAGGGAGACATCTTTATTTGCAATGATCCATATACCGTAGGTGCCCTGCATCAAGGAGATGTGGGAATAGTCATGCCGATTCATGAGAACAAGGAAGTTATCGGATGGACTTTCACCAACGCTCATTTGATAGATGTTGGTGGTTCCTCGATTAGCGGAATAGCTCCCGAGGCTCATGATTGTTTCGAGGAGGCCATACGCTTTCCGGGGGTCAGAATAGGGACATCAGGAATTTTAGATAAGGAATGGATCGAGTTCGTATCTGCGAACGTCAGAGTACCAGCCTCCTTTGTTAATGATGTTAGAAGTTTAATAGCCGCTTGTCACGCGGGTTCTAAACGCGTGATAGAGATGTTTGAGGAGTACGGACAAAAAGAACTTCTAAAATACATAGACCATAATATCCGGCTATCCAAATCGGCGCTATCTGAACGAATAGAAAAACTTCCAAAGAGAACCTTCCATTCCTATGACTGGGTTGAATATGACGGTAGAGGAACACCCGAACTGTACGATGTTTCTTGCGAAATGACCCCCTCTCGAGGAAAGTTGATTTTCAAATTCTCGGGTGCAGAGCAAGTGACTGCATTCATAAACGCCGGTCCTAGTGCAGTTGCAGGTGTGGGAGTTATTACACCATTGCTATGTATGCTTGCGTACGATATCCCTTTTAATGAAGGCATATGGGAATGCGTAGAGATAGATGTCGGAAAATCGGGCACTTTAGTAAATCCTAGAGTACCGGCCCCAGTTACAAATGCCCATATGGAAACAGGAGTAAGACTGGGAAGAATGGTGGCGGAAATATTTTCAAAAAGCTGTCTATTAAGTAATTCGGATGAAGTCTCTAGCCGCATAGCTGGACAAGCACCCAGTGCTGGATGCGGCGCGGCGTGGTTTGGAACTAGATCGGATGGCACCCTAACGATTTTTTTCCCGTTAGATAATTTAGTAGCCATAGGCGGAGGAGCACAATCAACATCGGACGGCCAAGATCTTTACGGGTACCAGCTAACTTTAGGTGTATCATTTCCAGACGTTGAAGTTCACGAACTAGCAGATCCCTTCCTGATACTTTGGCGCCGCTTCAGAATCAATTCGGGAGGAGCTGGCTTCATGAGAGGAGGGTTAGGACTCGACCAAGCCTATACAATGCATGGTTCTGAGAAATTCATAGGTTCTGTTTTTATGGCAGCTACCGAACTACCGGCTAGAGGCTTCGGAGGAGGCCTACCCGGAGGTGCATCACGCACTGCCATTATCAGAAAATCAAACGTTTGGGAGGTCATAGCTGCAGGTTCCTTACCGCACACTCCGGAATCCATTGAGGGAAGAGTAGAAGTTCTACCGGGAAAGGTAAGTAATGTGTCCCTTCATACCGGTGATGTCTACTGGGCTAGCTCCTCAGGCGGAGGGGGTTTGGGAGATCCTTTTTTGAGAGACCCAGAGTTAATAGAGAGAGATCTAAGGGACAATAAGATAAGTGTCTCAGCTGCACATAACCTTTACGGGGCAATCATCTACGAAAATGGAGAATTATGTGTAAACTTTGAGGAGACTTGGAAAAATCGTGAAGCCCAGCGTAAGTCACTAGTCCCTGACAAAACACTCGCCCTGAGGGAAGTAGTTAAACATTATGTTGGAAAAAGTCTCGTTCTAGAGAAGGAGAAGTATTTTTGTGGCATGTGTAAAACTCCATTGGGTTCCAAAGAAAAAGATTGGCGTTTAGTTACAAAGAAGATCACAACTCCGCTGGCTAAAATGTTTCAGGAGTCAGACACAGAAATTCGAGAAAGAGTGACTGAGCCAGTAATGCTACATTCTCATTTTTGCCCTCAATGCGGAGGTTGTCTTACAACTGAGATAAAGGTAACTGGTAGGGAAATATCCCTACCAGTTGATTGATTTGAGTATAAATCACCCACCTAGTAAATATACGAGAACTTGATATTTCTAAGCAGCGACTGCTCGCTTTATAGCCTTGGAACCCCGACCATGGCGCAGTAGCTGACCCGAGTATTTGTTTGTTTGTTCGTCATCGACTATCGTTACTTCACCGTTTATCAGAACATACTTGTAACCCTTAGCTCGCTGTACCCTTCTCCATTCTCCACCGGGCAAATCATGTACCACCTCTGAAGGTAGAACTTCCAAGTTCTCATAGTCGTAGACTATAACATCAGCCGGTGCACCCACTCTCAAAACTCCTCTTTCAGGGCAACCCGCTAGCTGCGCTGGCAAGGACGCCAACCTCCAATGAGCATCCTCAAGACTTATCATTTTATTCTCCCTGACAATTTTGACTAAAGTCTCAGTCGGATACCTACCAGCCGTTAAGAATTTAGTGTGTGCTCCTCCGTCGGAAACGCCAAATAGAACATAAGGGTTATCAACAATTTCCTTCAAATACTCCAGTTTCCCATTCGGTGGCATGGAAAAAAACTCCGTTTCTAAATTCTCGCTCACCACGATGTCTAGCATTGCATCGACGGGATGTTTACCCGTTTGCTCGGCAATTTGGCCAATGGTATGGTCCAACCATTTTTGAGAATCTGCAGAGGCAGGCCCAGTCAGCACGATGTTCTCAAACGGTCCTAAAACAAATTCAGGTATCTGTTCTCTCAACGCAGGCCTTCTTTCAGGATCAGCTAGTTTCTCTAGCCGTTCCTCAGGGCTACCTACCGTGGCCTCACGCCATGCAGGACATTCATCGAACAAATTCCAATCCACAAAAGTAAATGCAAAACCAGCATCAGTAGTCAGGCCTTGGCCGTAAACTCTAGTACCTGCTTCTCGACAGCGCTCCAGCCAAGCCAGAACTTTCCTATGTATGTGTGGTTTGGTGTCAGTAGCTTGAACCACATTAAATACTATAGGTCTACCACTGACTTTTGCTAAATCCTCCATGTGAGCTTGATCTGCCTTTGGATCTCCGGTGACCATCGTAGTTTGCATATGCCCGGCATTTCTATTTCTGAGAACTTTCGCAAATTCCAGCGCTGTTTCGTTACTCATCACATCTGTCGGCATAGCTGTTCCATCATAATCCAGTTGAGCGCCCCCCGGTCCTGTTGGAGGAAGCCTTTGCGCAGACCAACCACACCCCCCTGCGTCGAGAGACTCTTCCAAAATTCGGCACATTTCTTTATGCTCTTCATCAGTTGGCATTCTGCCTGATTTAGCGTCTTCTAATCCCATAACCGAAATCAGAATGGGTCCAATTGGAACATAGGGCACTATATTCATCGCTTTTGGTGTTCGGTCAACACTGTCTAGATATTCAGGAAATGTTTCCCAATCCCATGGCATTCCCTCTTTCATTGACGCCAAAGGTATAGCTTCAACTCGGGTCATGCTAAGCATAGCTCTTTCACGTGCCTCCGGCGCTACTGGTGCAAATCCAAACCCACAGTTCCCGATCACAACCGTGGTAATTCCATGCCAGGAAGATATAGAACAATAAGGATCCCAAAAAAGCTGAGCATCATAATGAGTATGCAGATCGACGAAGCCGGGGGCAACTATCATTCCGTCAGCATCAAGAACCTCAGCAGCTCGATTTTCATCGATATGCCCTATCTCGGCTATCTTACCATCTTTAATTGCCACATCAGAAAGGTAGCGTGGTCCGCGACTACCATCGATAACCATACCCCCTTTTATAACTTTATCAAATTCTGCCATCTTCCCATCCTCAAAAGTAAAATACGTTATATGAATTATACTACGCTAAATCTAACAACGCTCGTTGTACCCCAAGCAAAAGCTAACTGCAACTCTAGAGTCGTCTTTTCGATTATATAGGTATTTCTTTTGGTTTTAAAAAACCCCGTCCGCGTGCATTTTTTTAACTTCTTCCTGACTATAGCCTAACTCTGACAGAATGGAAGTCGTGTGTTGACCGAGCGCAGGCGACACAAAATTTACAACCCCAGGCTCATTCCGAAATTTAATCGGGATGCCCAGATGCTCTTCTCCACGATCATTTTCCAACACCATTTCTCTATGCCGAATTTGCTGATCATCCAGGGCTTGTCTTAGATCATTCACTGGGGCAAACGCTGCATTAATACCTTCAAAATAGTCAACCCAGTAGGCCTGATTTTCGGACTTGAACTTTTCCGTTAGAAATTTTTTGACGGGCCCTTGTGTAGGTCCCGGAGGCGGCTCGCAAAACTCTATCAAATCCGGTCTTCCCAGCTTTTCCAAAACCGCTTCTGCAAAATGCATTTCCGAAGCACCCAAAACAACATATTTTTCATCCTTCGTTTCGTAAATTTGATACATCGCGTAACCACCCAAGGCTCGCTCTTCAGACACACGAGGGGGTTCTTTCTCGGCGAAAGCGGTGCCCATATTATTCGGCATTGCTGCTAGTAAGCTATCTGCCATTGCTATGTCAATATAATCCCCAGTTCCAGTTTTTGTCCGTCTGAGTAAGGCCATCAACACTCCACTCAAACCCATCATTGAAGAGAGCATGTCTGCATTTGCTATCCCAGGAATTGCGGGCTTGCCGTCTCTTCCGAGATTAATACTCAACACTCCGGCAATTGCTTCCGTTGCCAGATCATGGGCTGGTCTATTTACGTAAGGGCCATCTTGACCCCAAGCTGATAGAGACAAATAAACAATTCCAGGGTTGACCTCCTTCAAAACCTCATAGCTGACTCCTAGCCTGCGGGCGACGCCTGGACGAAAAGCCTCTACAAACACATCACACGTCTTAGCTAGTTTGAGAATAGCCTCTTTGCCTCCTTCAGTTTTCAAATTCAACTGTATACTTTTTTTATTTCTGTGAGTATTCGCAAAGTAAACACTTACCTCACCTCTTTTAGGTCCGATTTCTCTATTGGGCTCTCCAGCGCCGATCGATTCTAGCTTGATTACTTCGGCTCCATGGTCAGCCATCATTTGAGTTAGAAGAGGTCCGGGAAGAAACAAAGATAAGTCTAAAACTCTAACGTTCTCTAATTTCATGAGGAACAATCATCCTTTTGCGTGTGTATTAGGCCAGCGGTATCGCTCAAACGTAAATAATCACTGAACGACACATTATTGTGACGAACTTATTGAAAATTTAAAAGCTATTTTATAAAGACTAATAAGGTAGATATAAATCCAAAAAATGAAAAGCCTTGTCAAAAAACACCGATTATTTTATATTAAAATTTGAAGCGCTAATTTGAAACTCAGCTTGCGAGCGCATTAAAAAAGGCTAAAGCGGGTCGATTCCTGTTGCAGTTGGCGCTGAGCAGGTTTTTTTTTGCAAAAGACACCAGTCATGACGTTATTAGGCCCAAGCGTAGTGTCGAACTTAAACTGCAGGAATAAAGCAAAAATAGCTTAGAGAAACAACCAATCCCTGGGAGGATTTATGACAAACCAAAAAACAGAGACGAAGGCATTACACTCGGGCTATAGAGCAGATCCTTCCACAGGTTCCGTGGCAGTTCCGATTTATCAAACCACCAGTTACCAATTTCAAGATACCGACCATGCGGCAAGACTTTTTGAATTGTCTGAGTTGGGCAATATCTATACAAGAATCATGAATCCTACCAATGACGTGTTAGAAAAACGGCTGGCAGACATGGAAGGAGGTGTAGCAGCCCTAGCGGTAGCGTCCGGCCAAGCCGCTTCATTGTATAGCATCCAAAATATTGCCAGAGCCGGAGACAACTTTGTATGTTCCAGCCATATTTACGGCGGCACCTTCAATCTATTCAAAAATACTTTTAAGGACATGGGAATTGAGGCTAGATTCGTAGATCCAAGAGATCCGGAAAATTTTCGTAAAGCAACTGACGACAATACGCGGGCATACTATGCTGAGACCTACCCAAACCCTAGCTTTGAGGTTTTCCCCATAGGCGAAGTGGCATCTATAGGGCTTGAGTACGGAGTCCCACTAATTATGGACAATACTGCTGCTCCAGTAATTTGCAAACCCTTTGACCATGGCGCCGCCATAACCATGTACTCAACAACCAAATACCTTGGAGGTCACGGCAATTCTATTGGAGGAATTATAATCGATAGCGGTAAATTTGATTGGGAGGCACACCAAAAAAGGTTCCCATCATTACGTGAACCTGATAGCGGATATCACGGAGCAGTTTGGATTGAAGCTGCAAAACCTCTTGGTCCAATTGCATACATTTTAAAAGCTAGAGTTACCCTTCTTCGGGACGCAGGAGCAGCCATGTCCCCATTCAACGCCTTTCTATTTCTGCAGGGCGTCGAGACAGTCGCACTAAGAATGGAACGCCACTGTGAAAACGCAATGGCCGTCGCTGCATACCTAAATTCTCACCCTAAGGTAGAAAAGGTAATTCATCCAAGTGCTCAGGAAGGAGAGATAAAGAGACGGGCTGACACCTATCTAGGAGGAAACTACGGAGGATTAATGGGAGTGGAGCTAAAAGGAGGTAAAGAAGCGGGCCAGGCATTCATAAATAAACTAAAAATGTTTTACCACGTAGCCAATATTGGAGACTCTAAGAGTTTAGCAATTCATCCTGCGACCACCACCCACGCCCAGCTCAATAACGAAGAATTATTAAAGGCAGGAGTAACGCCTGGGTTCGTTAGATTATCTATAGGAATCGAACATATAGACGATATCATTGCGGACTTAGACCAAGCACTAGGAAACTAGGTTTTACCATTACCAGTAAATCTTTATAGGAGATACGCTTCCTTACTCTTTAGTAGTGATATAATCCAGTATCTCCACTACTTGCTCGGTAGTCTCTGCCCAAGCCATAGCAGCGCCGTCTACTTCTTTCAACGGATGGATTATTTCTTGATTATGAAGAGTAATATAAGGTTTATCTAAGGCGGCGCAGATACCAGCATCGAAAGCGGCGTTCCACTGCTTATACTTTTCCCCAAACTTAATCACCGCTAAGTCGCACCTATCAATCATTGTTCGTGTCCTGATCGAATTGATTTTGGATGACTGATGATCCCGCCAAAAATTAGAATCTATTCGTCCTAACATATCGCCCGCAGAATCGCTCGCCTCATGTTCGGTCACCGCACTAGAAAAAATTATGGGTAAGTTTTTTTTGTCAGACCCTTCTATTATTTCGTGGCGCCATTTCGTGTGAATTTCCCCTGACAAATAAATCTCCCATTCCATAATTTACCTCTAGCTACAATAAATGGCGGAGAGAGAGGGATTCGAACCCTCGATACGGGGTTACCGCATACACACTTTCCAGGCGTGCGCCTTCAACCACTCGGCCACCTCTCCAACAGAATCTAAAAACGTACACAGGCAGTATTTTATCCAACTTCAAAAGAAAAATCGCCTAATATGCCTATATCATACGTTAATTGGCCCTCCAAAAATCAGCTATCCGCTCAAAAGAAAGTTAGTCAAGTCGTGGATATCATCGATATCTGTCCGGACAGGAAGCATTTTTAATTTCAGCTTAGTTTCTTTTATTTTTTCCAAGGTGTGTTTCAAAACAAACATAGTTGACCATGGAATGTCATCAAAAACAGATGGGACGACAGAATTAAAACCTATAAGCCAGTAACCTCCATCATCCGACGGTCCTAGTACGCAAGTATTTCTCCCCTCTAAAAAATCGAAAGCATGTTCGATGTCTTTGAAGGAGAGATCAGCTATATCTGACCCAACGACTATGGTAGACGCCCCCTGCTTAGAAAACCTTGTGAGCGCTTCAAGCATTCTGTCACCTATATCACCCTCGCTCTGATAGGAAGTCTGCCAACCCAAGGTTTTTATCTTATTGTAAAACCAAGGCTCATCAGACTTTTTAGATGATAGTACCCAGCGATCAATCTTTCTTAGATTACTGATCTCTCCAATATTTCTAAACAAAAGTTGGCTATAAATTTGAGCGGCTGCATATTCACCAATAGAGTTTGCCAATCGCGATTTTACCTCACCTGGAACAGGTCTCTTTGCAAAAAGCAACAGGTGTTTTTTTTGGGCGCTCATTTCTCTCGATTATAGATTCTAGATAGAGTTTGATCAGAAACCCCGAAAAACCAAGCAAGACGTAGCAACCACATCAAGCATATGGTCTTGTAAATCCCATCAGCCTCCCATCTCCTCTCACTAACCAATAATCGTTTACTGGACACAAATGGTTTGCCAAATTTTAAACGTTTGCATAATTCAATATCCTCCATTAAAGCAATTTCAGGAAACCCTCTGATACTTCTAAAAACATCTGCTTTAACGAATATTCCCATATCCCCAGTCGCTATACGGGAGATACGGGTTCGAAGGTTCATAAAAGATTCTATTAGCCTGTAGACCGTCTTTGCTCCAGCTATGGTTATCTTGAAATGACCCCAACATGCTCCATTGTTTTGTATTAAATCCAACTCGCTCCGAGCTATGTTGCTTATCCGACTGTCTGCGTGTAAAAACCAGAAAACGGCTCCCTCTGCCAAACTCGCCCCCCTATTCATCTGTCTGCCACGCCCTCTTTCAGAGACGACCACGTGGAAGCCCATTTTTTCTGCTATAGACACACCTCCATCCCGGCTACCCCCATCAACCAATATCACTTCGTCATCTTCTCTGCACCACCCGGCTAATTCTTTTAACAAAAAGGAAATTGACTGTTCCTCGTTTAGAATAGGAATGATTACAGATAACTTTGTCATAATCTAAGTGGTAAGCGCACCACCGCAACTACTCCCTCTGCCCGCAAAGCAACCAAAACAATGCCTCTCGATTCGTACTTTCTTACCCACCAAATGCTCAACTTTTACTTGTGATAAATGCCGACTAATCTGACCTCCGGCAGGAAGGCCTAGCATCTGATTAAAATCGCAATCATAAACATAACCTCTCCAATCAACGCTTAGCGTTGATCGACACATTACTTTATTCAGATTTTCTGCTTCGAAATTGTCTCTCAGTAGCTTCTCATAATTTTCTAGAGTCCCATCACGGTCTAGCTCTTTTTTAAAACGGCTTATGGGCATATTCGTTATCGTTAACAAATTATTAAAGTTGATTCCCAAATGCTGAAAACTGTCTCGATAGCCCGATTCTAATTCTTTGGGATTCGGGGGTAGCTTAGGACCTACGGGATTGTACGCCAGGTCTAAGATCAAGCCTGAAGACACATCGCCATAACCTACCTCATTGAGTTTTCTCAAAGCTTCAATGCTCTTTTCAAAAACACCACGCCCTCTCTGTTTATTCACATTCTCTTCTGAGTAGCATGGCAGAGAGGCGACAACCTTTACTTTTTTATTTGCAAGGAAAAGCGGGAGATCAGCTTGACTCGGCTCTAGAAGAACAGTCAGATTACATCTATCTGTTACGGAAACCCCTAACTCTGTAGCTTCAGCGACAAAATGTCTGAAGTTCGGATTAAGCTCTGGTGCACCCCCTGTTAGATCTAAGGATCTGATTCTCTCTTTCTTCAATATCTTTAATATCAAGTCAATCGTCTCACAAGTCATTTCCTCTGTCCTATTCGGACCTGCGTTTACATGGCAATGAGAGCAAGCTTGATTACATTTGTAGCCAAGATTTACCTGCAGGGTATCTAGCCCCCCTCGCAAAACCTGCAAACTTTTAACTTCGTGACTTTCCAATTTTCAACTTACCAACAGACATTGTGTTTCAGGGCAAATAAACCGTTTTATTTGCTAGCGAGGATGCCTCAACCTTAGACTCAAGCTTTTCTCTATGGGCTCTAATGGCAGCCGCAAACCTAGGATGAGATGTTGCTAAAATTTGGGCCGCTAACAACCCTGCGTTCTCAGCGTTGCCAATTGCAACAGTGGCCACCGGCACCCCAGCAGGCATCTGGACAATAGATAACAAAGAATCTAGACCTTCAAATTTAGTAGAGGGGATGGGCACTCCTACTACTGGCAGGATTGTCATGGCGGCGATCATTCCTGGTAAATGTGCAGCTCCTCCCGCCCCAGCAATTACAACTCTGACGCCCCTGGATTCAACCTCCTGAGCGTAAGAGTACATTTTTTTTGGAGTTCGATGGGCAGATACTATGTCCATCTCATAAGGCACTTTTAATATAGACAGAATATCCATTGACGCTTGCATTAAGGGTAGATCCGACTTGCTTCCCATCACTATTGAGACCAAAGGCCCACTTATCTCTTCATCCATTGGTTCCCTCCACTTTTACCTCACTCTTGATTTCGATAGCCTTTTCTAAAATATCCACTCTGTCATCTCCCAATATCGTGACATGCCCCATTTTGCGTCCAGGACGAACAATGGGCTTATGGTAATTATGGATATGAATTTTCTTATCAAGGGAGAACTTTTCCACTCCCTGAAAAATCGGCTCGCCTGAAGACCGATCCGAGCCTAATAAATTCAGTGTGGCGGCTGAGGACTTCAAGTCTGAAGGACCTAGCTTTTGCCCCGTCACAGCTCGTATATGTTGCTCAAACTGAGACGTCGCCGATGCCTCAATGGTGTAATGACCACTATTATGAGGTCGAGGAGAAACCTCATTAACCCTTAACACTCCGTTTTTACATACAAAAAACTCAATTGCCATAATACCGACGTAATCAAACGACTCAGCAATTTTCACCGCAATTTCTTTACATCTTTTTCGTATCTCAAGTGGTGCAGAAGCTGGAGCAAATACGATATCTAGAATATTTCTAGTCGAATCCATTATTATTTCAGAAACAGGATAGACAACAACTGCACCATCGGCTCCTCTAGCTACCAAAATTGCTAGCTCATAATCCAAATCAACTAAGCTTTCGGTATAACCTGAGCAATTCGGGACGTTATCAATATCCTCAATACTTCGCAATACAATAACTCCATTGCCATCATAACCCGAAGTCCTAGCCTTCCAGACACAAGGAATTCTTTCTGCTAAATCTTCCTTACTCTTTAGGTCCATAAATTCCCCAACGGGCACACCTAATTTTTCTAGTTCTTCTTTTTGAACAAATTTATCCTGGATTTTGCTTAAAACACTACTGGACGGCCGCACTATTTTACCTTGGCATTCTAACATTTTTAGATTCTCAACACTGGCTCTCTCAATTTCAAAGGTGACGTAATCACTTCTTGCCCCCAACTCCTTTAAAGCGTCTAAGGAACTAAAATCACCTATGATCAATTCATCCACCTCCTCTGCAGAGGCACAATGTTGGTCTGGGTCTAGGACCACTATTCGGTAACCGAGATTTCTCGCTGCCGGTAGCATCATCAGCGCCAGCTGGCCGCCACCCACAATACCTATCGATTGACTTTCATTAACTTTATCCATCCATTTGTTCCCAAAAAACTATATTCTCTCGGAATCGCTCTATTTAAGTTACTACCGCGAGATGAAGGTTCAAGAAAATTTGCAACGTTGAGCGCCGAGCATTATCATATTGCCGATGAATGTTTTTGCTGCATTTGTTCATAGATTAACATTCAAATCCTTTACGTTCATATTTTAAATGACTATAGAACGTGAACCAGCCGTAAGTTTCAAACGTATTTGTTTTTTTAGTGGTTTTTAAATTCAGGGGCTACTATAACAGAGCTATTTTGTAGCAACGAGGTATTTTGATGGCAATTTCGTCGAAGATAGACAGCGTCACCCGTAGGAAACCCACTCGCTCTGAGGCCGAAGAAGCCGTGCGGACATTAATTCGATGGGCTGGTGATAACCCCAACCGCGAGGGTTTACTCGAAACACCCCATAGGGTGGTCAAAAGCTATGATGAATTTTTTATAGGTTATGACCAAAATCCTACAGATATTTTAGCAAAGACTTTTGAAGAAACCGATGACTATGACGAAATGGTTGTATTGAAAAACATGCGTTTTGAGTCTCATTGCGAACACCATATGGTACCCATTATCGGCAAAGCGCATGTAGGGTATCTTCCCTCCGGAAAGGTAGTTGGAATTAGCAAACTTGCCAGATTAGTAGATTTATATGCCAAACGTCTTCAAATTCAAGAAAAACTCACCGCTCAGATTGCAGATACATTGGATGCTGCCCTCAAACCTAGAGGGGTAGCGGTTGTAATAGAAGCTTTCCATCAGTGTATGACAACTAGAGGGGTGCATAAACCTGGTACTGCAACGGTAACCAGCCGCATGCTAGGGTCTTTCAGAAGCGATCCAACCACCAGAAGAGAATTTCTCAGTATTATCCACGCCGGCTCCGTGGACTTTTCAGATTAGGGAACAGGATCGTGCCCGCACCCACCGAAGGGATGACATCTTAGGATTCTTTTGAGCCCCATAACCATCCCTCGGATTGCTCCATATTTGACTATTGCCTCAGCTGTGTACTCAGAGCACGTGGGTAGGAAACGACACCTAGAAACCAGAAAGGGAGAGAGCAATTTTCGATATAAGGCGATAACAATTAACAAAGATTTAGCGAAAAAGCCCAGACGCACATTAGCTACCCTCGCTTTGCTATTTGCGGCAGAATCAAGGTTCATTTTTAAACCACTCAGTACCATTCATTCCATCCTTCAACGATACCCCTTCACGTAAAAGTTCATCCCTAATATTATCCGCTGTTTCAAAATCTCTATCTCTTCTAGCCTTTTCTCTTTGTTTGATTTTCAATTCGATAAGTTCAACCAGTTCTCTATTGTCTTCGACAACTTCCGCCTCATCTTTTGTTCCTTGAAACAACCCCAGCAACTCTCCGCCGGCCTCTAGTTCAGATTTTAAACTCGACAACTTTTCGTTTGACTTTTCTGCACGAATCTCCTTTGCAATATCATGTAGTGATGCTATGGCATCGGAGGTATTAAGATCGTTTGCTAAAGCTTTCTTTACTCTATTCGGCATCTGATTACTGGATTCTGATTCGATATGCGCTACGGAGTCCCAAACACGGTAAAGCCTCTTTAGACTTTTACTTGCACTCTTCAAACTTTTTTCACTCCAATCTAATGGCTGTCTATAGTGAGCGGCCAAGAGAGCATATCTTACTGCTTCTCCGGGATATTTAACCAATAAATCTTTTATCAAAATCACATTACCGAGGGATTTCGACATCTTTCTCCCCTCGACAGTCAGGTGACCATTGTGCATCCAATGTGCGCAAAATGAGCGACCATGGTTGTAGCATGTGCTCTGAGCTATTTCATTTTCATGATGAGGGAAAATTAAATCTGCGCCACCTCCATGAATATCCACATAATCACCAAAGAGATCATTAATCATGGCCGAACACTCAATATGCCAGCCGGGACGCCCATATCCCCAATCTGTTTCCCAACCAGGCTCGTTATCCCTCGAAGGTTTCCAAAGCACGAAGTCCGCTGGGTTTCTTTTGTAGGGAGCGACTTCTACCCTTGCACCAGCGATCATATCTTCTACATTTCTCCCTGCCAAATTTCCATAATCCCGATATTTTTCGACTTCGAACAGAACGTGTCCGTCAACCACATATGCGAACCCGAGATCTACTAGTTGGGATATCATTTGTTTTATGGGACCTATATTATCAGTGACACGAGGCTCAAAGTCTGGTGTAAGTACTCCTAGGGCCATAGTATCAGCCCGATATGCATCGATGTATTTATTGGTTATAAGTTCTATCGCTACGCCATCAGCAGAAGCTTTAGCATTTATTTTATCGTCTACATCCGTGTAGTTTCGCGCATATATAACAGACTTATATTCCTCTTTAAGCAACCGATACAAAACATCAAAAATTACTGCCGGACGAGCGTTTCCTATGTGCGCATAGTTGTACACTGTAGGTCCACAGACATACATGCGGACCTCTAGCGGGTTTCTTGGTGTGAATTCTTCCAATTCGCCACTTAATGTATTCGTAAATTTCAGGACCATCGCTTCTATTTCTATCCGATAAAAAAAGAGTAGAAAGCACCTGCTCTTTTTCTATTTTTTATAATAACCAATAAATTTCTGAGCGATATTATCTCACACAAAATTCAAAATATTGATATAAAGCTTAGAAAAAATGACATAAAATAGTTCCAATATAAAGATTTTTTGCTGCGCGCCGCCATTGATAAAAGCTATCAAAAAACGTAGCTTATGAGTTTTACGCGATTTTATGGTGAGGATATTTAGTCATGACACAAAAAAGATTTTTTTTCGGAAAAAGAAGCAGTGTGGAAGAGGTAGAGGAAGGAACAACTTTTTCACCAAAATTCGACAAAGATGGTTTGATTCCGGTAGTCACCACTGAGGCCGATACTGGAACCTTGCTCATGCTAGGCTTTATGAATGAGGAGGCTCTCGGGCTGACTATAGAGACAAAGGAAGCACACTATTGGAGTCGAAGCCGTAATATACTTTGGAAAAAAGGCCAAACAAGCGGCCTAATTCAACGCGTAGAGGAACTTAAAGTTGACGACGATCAGGACGCGCTTTGGCTGCGGGTTAAGGTGGGCGGATCGGGAGCTAGCTGCCACGTTGGTTATCACTCTTGCTTTTATAGAAGTCTTCCTTTAGGCAACGTAGCAAATGACTTAGTCTATACAGAAAGCGAGAAAACCTTCGATCCCAACGAAGTATATGGAGATGCTCCAAACCCAACGCAACTCTGAAACCTCACTTGGAAATTTCCTCAAAACGAATCCTTCATCTGCCGAATTTTAGCAAACACGCTCTCTGGCTCTCCGCCCAACATCCCTAGCCGTCTTTGAATCGAGTTTTCTTCTGCCCGGAGAAACGGATTGGTGGATTTTTCAAGGCCTAAGGTCGTAGGAACAGTAGGCCTTAGCTCAGATCGTAACCCACGAACTTTCTCGATCCTTTTTTGAAGTGCATCATTATCCGGTTCTATCGTGATGGCAAAGTCCGCGTTCGCCTCGGTATATTCATGTGCACAATAGATAACCGTCTCATCAGGAAGTTTCATAAGCTTTTGTAGACTAGACCACATTTGAGAGGCAGTGCCTTCAAAAAGCCTTCCACACCCCAAAGAAAAAATGGTATCTCCAACGAATAAGATACTGGCGTCGGCAAGGTAGTAAGCGATATGCCCACTTGTGTGGCCAGGAACACTAAACACCTCGATCTCTTGCCCTCCAAAAGAAAACTTTTCCTGATCATGGACACCTTTATCCAAACCAGGAATCCGGGAGGCATCTTTTGCGGCTCCAACAACCTCACAGCCCCATTGTTCTTTTAACTCAGCGTTTCCTCCAGCATGATCAAAGTGGTGGTGAGTATTAAATATATGCGTCAGTTTCCAACCCTTATTCGACAACGCTTTATTAATTGCCGTCACTTCTGGAGTGTCTATGGCAGCAGTGAAACCAGACGACACGTCATGCAAAAGAAAGCCGTAATTGTCCGACAAACAGGAAAACATACTAACTTCAACTGTCATTTGAGGCTCCTAACAACAAATTAAAATGAATCAACATAAAATTTTAACCACATTTTACCTAAACATGATAGATTTGGATTGCAAAAGTAGTCTAATAATCACTGAACCAAGCAAAGTCGACAATTATGAAATCTATACTAATCCTTAACGCAACTGTCGTGAACGAAGGAGAACAGAAAGAATATGACGTTTTAATTGAGAAGGGAAAAATAGCGCGGATCGACAAAAATCTGCAACACATTGCAGCAAACACTGTAATTGATGCGTCTAACCTACATCTAATGCCAGGCATGATAGATGATCAGGTACATTTTAGAGAACCGGGATTAACCCACAAAGCCGATATAGGTACCGAGTCTGCAGCGGCTGTAGCAGGAGGAACAACCAGTTTTATGGAGATGCCGAACGTCTCACCGCCGACTACCGATTCCGCTGCACTGGAAAAAAAGTTTGAAATCGCCAAGAAAAAATCGCACGCCAATTTTTCTTTTTACTTAGGAGCTACTAATGACAATCTCGACGAGATTCTTTCAGTAGACACAAATTTGTGTTGTGGAATAAAAGTGTTTATGGGAGCCTCAACCGGGAACCTGCTTGTAGATAACATAAAATCACTTGAAAAAATATTTAACCAAGCTCCCATTCTAGTTGCCACACATTGCGAAGATAACCAAACTATCACTCAAAACTTTTCTGAAGCACGAAAACGCTATGGTAAAGATATACCTGTTACTGAGCACCCGATAATCAGAAGTGAGGAAGCGTGCTATCTATCCTCTTCCTTTGCAGTAGAGCTAGCGAAAAAGAATAATACTAATCTACATGTTCTCCATTTGACCACAGAAAAAGAATTAGAGTTATTTTCCGATAACCCAATCACTTCCAAGAGAATTACCGCGGAAGCTTGCGTGCATCATTTATGGTTTTCTGAGGAGAGTTATCTCGACAAAGGGAGCCTCATTAAATGTAATCCAGCAATAAAAAAGACGACTGATCGGCAGGCTTTGCTAAATGCTGTCAACGCCGGAAAAATAGATATAATCGCTACGGACCATGCGCCACACACTATCGAGGAAAAAGAGAAAGATTACTCTGAAAGCCCGGCAGGGATCCCATTAGTTCAACACGCTCTTCTCTCTCTTCTCGATCATTACCATAACGGCACCTTCAGCCTAGAGAAAATAGTGGAAATGATTTGCCACAACCCAGCAGTGCGATATTGTGTCAAAGATAGAGGTTTTATTCGTGAAGGCTATTTTGCCGACATAGTTTTGTTTGATCTCATGCAACCCACATCAGTATCAAAGACCAATCTTCTTTATAAATGTGGCTGGTCACCCTTTGAGGGACATCAGTTTCGATCGAAAATATGCTCTACCTTCGTTAATGGTGTGCAAGCCTTTGACGGAGATCAGGTTGTGTCAGAGATGGGAAACGCGAAAGCTATAGAATTTGAGCGATAACTTTTAATTCGTTTCCCAATTTTAGAGTCTTCTATCTATTCGTCCATATACGTTCTTTCTCGAATCCTTAATCTTAGATTCGTCCTCAAGGAACCTGTAGTTTTCCTCGATTAATTGGCTAATCTTAATAAAAGGCATATGGCTTTGTCTCAAGGCGTAAGGCCAATCATTTTTGCTGTCCGAACCTACTTTCGATCCCTGATTCGGATGAGAAAATTTAGATGTTGGGTTAAGAACCTGAAGGTTCAACGGCTTTCTCCTGCTTGCAATCACCCTATCCAATGAATAAGGAATTGACTCCTTTTTGCTGTCTTGTGATGAAATTTTTCCGGGCGCGATTTTGTCGGATAAAACACCACCTGCTTTATCTATTGCCAAGCCCGCCGCTGCAAAAGCAGCACCCATAGGGCCACCAAAGAGGCTTCCTCCAGCCACCCGAATTCCTGGAGCAATATCATCGTTAGTTATTGCGCGGTAAATTCTCCCGACTATCGGGATGTGTTGCAGAGGATTGATCAGGTCGATAATGTCTCTAAAATTTAAACCGTCTTTCCCAAAAAGACTACTTTTAGCAGAAAAGCGCTCAGATTCTGCTTTCTCTGGCTCTCTAACTGAGACATCGCTTGTGATATTTTTAATATTCATGACCTAAAAGTAAGCAACTTCTGTGCCATTTTTTTTAACTTAAAAAAACAACATCTTTTGCCAAAAAAGACTAGGGAGGACCTATACCGGTAAAATCTTGCCACCTTCAAGGAATTAACGTAAGTTTGTAGAAAAATAAATGGCTTGTCCAAATTCATGCAATTTCAACTAAATAAAAACATTATCCTATTTGCTCTAATAACCCTCGCGCTTCCCACTAGCATGGTGTTTTCCGAGACAATAGAAGCGAAAGGCAGGATAAAGTGGGAGATGCTAAAAATCGAACAAAAGCGTCTTGAGTTGGAAGAAAAAAGGTTACGATTGGAAATGACGAGACTGGAAATCGACGCTTGCGATCAAATATATGAAGCTGGTGGCGGCGAACGCATAGCCTGTGTGAAGAGGGCCATGCAACATCTCATCATTCCTAACCCGTAGCACGAACCCACCGTACAAGCGTAGGATCACGTTGTCCTAAGCTTATTCCACGCGTTTAAGGCGGCCACTTTGTAAGCTTCTGCTAAAGTCGGAAAATTAAATATATTTTCCACAAAATAATCCACACCGCCTCCGAAACGCAAAACCGCTTGCCCAATATGAATTAGTTCCGACGCGCCTTCTCCAATGATATGTGCTCCAAGCAACTCACGCTTTTCCTGACTGAAAATGAGTTTCAGGAACCCACAATCCGTGCCCATAATTTGACCTCTCGATGTTTCAGCAAATTTTGCAGAACCTACTACAAAATCTATTCCTAATTCTTCTACATCCGTTTGAGACATTCCACAAGTAGATATTTCAGGAACTGAATAAATTCCATAAGGATAAAATTCAGAAGGTTTGAAAATTTCCTCTCCGAAAGCATGACAAGCTGCAATACGTCCCTGAGCCATCGAAGTAGAAGCTAAAGCAGGAAAACCAACCACATCTCCAACCGCATAGATGTTCGTTTTCTTAGTTTGAAAAGTATCCCTATTTACTGTAATTCTGCCTCGCGAATCGGCGGATAAGCCACAGTTTTTTAGACCTAAATCAGAAGTAGCCCCGACTCTTCCTGCCGCATATAAAACCATGCCAGTTTTGAGAATCTCCCCATTATCTAGAGCGACCCTTACGCCGTCCTCGCTTGCAGAGATAATATCCGTGAGTTTCCTACCAAGCCTAAAAGAAACACCTCGTGTTCGTAGTATGCTTGTAAATTCTGCAATGATTTCACGGTCAATGAATTCCAAATAGTTCTCGCGAGGATCAACTAGTGTGACCTCTCGCCCTAAAACGTTCAAAATAGAAGCATACTCTACACCAATAACGCCAGCACCGATCACGACAACACTCTCTGGAATGTGGCTTAAAGATAAAAACTGATCACTATCGCAAACGAATCGGCCATCAAATTGTAACTCCTTCGGGCGATAACAATTTGTTCCCACTGCGATAACAAATTTTTGAGCTTCAATCGTTTCCTTCACACCCTCCTCTGTAGTAATTTCCACCATATTCGGATCAAGAAACTTAGCGCTGCCACTGACTAACTCGACATTATTTCTCGCAAATTGATCTTTTAATACCTCCATCTCTCTTTCTTGGGTCGCTTTCACTCTTCCATAAAGATCTTCTTCTGCTGCTGGATAAACGACATTCGAGTAGAAATTCCTTTCCCTGAAGCCGGTAAGATTCAGTACAGTTTCCCTAATCGTTTTACTGGGAATCGTACCAGTATGAACGGATACACCACCAGGTTTTTGATTCTCTACAACCAACACTTTTTTCCCCAGTTTGGCTGCCTGAATGGCCGAACGTCTTCCTGACGGGCCACTCCCCAAAACCACAAAGTCGTATGTTTTACCCAAACCCATTTTCCCTCCTATAGTCCATGTATAAGCAATTTTCGATATACCCAACGCTCGTTTGTTCTCATAAGACTCGAAATATATTAGTATTGAACGGCTTACTTACACGAAACCAAGACTGAACCACCCTAGGTGGCAATGCAAGAAAAAAATCACACTGGAGATACCTATGGCACTTGACCAAACCACAGAAGCTTTTTTAAAAGGTTTAGCAGAGCAAGAAGGACCTGCTTTCCACGAACTTCCACCTGAAAAATGCCGAGAATTGTTTACCGGCCTATGCGTCAGCCTCCAAGGCGACGTAGTGTCAATGGATTCGGTAGCAAATCAGACCATTGATGGGCCTAATGGAGACATTCCTATCAGGATATATCACCCGAAAAAAACTCAAGAAAAACTTCCTTTGATAGTCTTATTTCACGGAGGAGGATGGGTCATCGGCGATTTAGAATCTCATGACAACATGTGCAGATACATTGCAAAGGCGTCTGAAGCAATTCTCGTAGCTGTTGATTACAGATTAGCACCTGAGAATAAATTTCCCTCGGGGGTCGATGACTGCATAGCTGCAACAGATTGGGTCTGCAAGCACGGTGCCGATTTAGGAGGAGACACGGGGAAAGTCGTGGTCACTGGCGATAGCGCGGGCGGCAATATGGCCGCAGTAGTGGCTCAACAGCTGAAAGGAAAAATTGCTCTACAGGTCTTAATCTATCCAGTGACAGACTTGACAGGTACTGATTATGCGTCAAGAGGTAAATTTGGAGGGGGCGAGTATTTATTATCAATGGCGGATATGGAGTATTTTGGCGGTCACTACTCCAATAATCCAGAGGAGTTAGCAGGACCAAAAGCCTCTCCAATCACGCAAGCTGATCTCTCCGGTCTTGCCCCAGCGTTAACAATCACCGCCGGTTATGACCCTCTGGTCGATGAGGGAAAAGCTTATGCTGACAAACTTAAGGAAGCAGGAGTGAAATCTGAGTACAAATGCTTTGAGGGTACTATTCATGGTTTCACTCTTTTCCCTGCGGCACTAACTTCCGCGCAGGAAGGACTGGACTTGATCGCGGATTACATAAAAAGGGAACTGTAAAGCTAAGCGTACGCTTTAAGAGATTTATAGAGGCCTCGACACAGAGGCCTCACACTCTCTCAGGAACTTACCATATTCACATTTCTCGTCATGCTTTGGGCAACTTAAGCGAGAATCAAGTAATTTGCGAATCGCCATCAAAGTCGGTTCAATCCAACTACAATCCACAGAGTAATCTAACAGAGAAACCTTGAAATCCATTAGCGCCGCACCTTCTCTAAGGAATGGTGCTGAGGTAAATCTATCGGCATCACAATACAGAAAGTAGCCGATATTACTTACTTCAAGACCCAGCCTCCTCAGAACCCAAACATACAGGTCCATTTGGCGCTTGTAGGCGTTTTTCCACCAACCACTTAGGGAAACAGATTTTCCTTTTGCTTTAGTAGAAGTGCTCTTGTAATCAACAACATGAAGCTCTTTTGTTTCTTTGTTAAACCAAACATCATCTAGTCCACCACCAATTTTTAAATTACTGGCCTCGTGAACCGTATTGAGTCTACCTTCCGCACCAAAATGCAAACTTTGAGTCCATAGAGTAAAGTTTTCGTGGCTATAAGGAATGAGATGACCTTTTCCAAGTCTATTCAAAAAGGGATGTGATATGCCTTTCTCTCGGCATTCGTCAAAATCTTTTTTCAGAAGCACGTCTGTGGCTTCATTGATATTAAAGCCTGGAATGGAGGGGAAATTAACTCCTTCGACTTGCTGCAGATAGAAACATGCCTCGCACTTTACGAAGTTTTCTATTCGGCTTCTACTAAGCTCGTAGGGAGCTGGATGGGCGGGATTATATTTTCCGCGGTGGCGCTTGGGAAGGTTCATATAACAACTTCAAAACCCTCAAACTGGGGGTGGTCTAGATAAAGGCTTTTTCGGCTCGATGCACCTGAATGAGCTTTTCGGAAGGATTCTGATCGTGTCCAATTTTCAAAACTTGTCTGATCATCCCAAGTAGAATGAGACGAATATAAAGTGTGTTCGTCGGCACTTGCCCCTTTCAAAAGATGAAACCCCAGAAACCCCGGTACTTCACCCAGAAAGCTATCTCTAGTCTTCCAAACCTCTTCAAACTCCGCTTCGCAACCGGATTTAACCTTAAATCTATTCATTGCAATAAACATTTATTCTCTTCTTTTTAATTAACCTGCTAATTATTGACCTTTAGATAGTGTGGAAACACTAAACACCCGTTTTACCTGACGAGGAGTAGTTACAGGAAATTCGGTCGGTGTAAGCTTGCTACAGATGGTGGCTGTATTAGCCAACTGATCTATCATGGTCATCCCGACAAAACCTGCAACTTTACTATTGTTAGAACTATCGCCATCGAAGTTTTTATGTACAGTCTGCATGGTTTTCCACAATTCATTTTCCCTATTATAAATTAACCCCCAAGAAACATTAAAAGTTTCTTTGTCTATCAACATCACCCTCATTTTTACGGGGTTGCCTACCCACACAGGACTTGCCTTAACTACATACACATCCCTTAATTGATAAAAATCATCGGGCAACCTACTGTGAGGACCATAGAATGCGACATTAGTGGTGTGTCTAGAGTTAGTAGTGGCCAAGACCTTTTTCTGCCCCAGATATTCCCAATCGTAATCCAAAACTCGTCCAGAAAAACCTTCAATGTCATCAAAGGTGCCATTGGAACCCATAAAAGCATCTGAACGCTCCTTTGCCGAAAAACGTCTCACTCGCCTTTCTGTAGGTAGATAGGTATTTACTAAATCGTCCTCGTGGGGGTCATTCATCCTCTCTACAACGAACTTAGTCCCCTTCACATTAAAGGGACTTAGGAACTCCATATACTCTTTGTATAATCTAGTATCGCTGTCTTTTACGTCCATCTTATAGTTTTTCTCTGGAAGCATAGCCAGCTTATTGAGGTAAACCCTTTTCCAAGTCATAGTCAGTACCCTATCAATACTGCCTCCCCCCAGCAGATTTTTCTCAGGAGCCAAGGGTGAAGGCCCACTTTGAGGACCAACATATGCAAAAAACATTTCTTTTATCCTGATGCCGTAATGCTGCCACCGATGTATATTATTCCACGCAATCATGTAACCTGCGATCTTAGGGTTTGCATCTACAATTTGTTGATGTGTAAAAGGTTGACCAGCCCGATAGTTCAATAGACTCCCATCAGACCCTATAGAAGCGGTATCAAGATACTTTTTGCTAGCATCTAAAAAATCTATATGAGGCTTTTTTTCTGAATAAGCCTGTATCTCAAGCTTAAGCTCGGGAAAATCGAACTCGTGTAGAACTCCCGGAGGTAACCAAGCGGTCAAAGTCTTTAGATCGCTCTGACTTATCACAGAACCAGGAGTTGGAGGATCCAAAAGAATTTCAGAATTTACCCAATGATCGACCTCTTCAAAGCTGGCAGAATGAGCAGTATTTAAAAGGACCAGGCTCCATACCAGCAAGCAAAACCCTATTTTCACTTCAATCCTCCTCATGTATCTCTATAAGTTAACAACGACACTCTTTTTTCTAATAGATATAGCGCAACTCTATAATTCACGCTCCTAACACCAAAACGAGAACTCCTAGCATCACCAAGATAATGCCAAATATTTCCCTCACCGAAGTTTTTTCCTTAAATAATAAGAGAGAAAATAGGAAAGTAAAGACTAGTTCTATTTGACCTAAGGCTCTTACCTCAGCAGCGTTATGTAAGGTAAAAGCAGTAAACCAACAAATGGAAGCCAATATCCCTGTCACCCCAACTGACAGGGAACCAACCCAGTAGTTTCTAATATGGCCAAATGTGCCTGACTCCTTAGAAAAAATCCAAACACCCATCACAAATGTCTGAAACGCTAGCGCCACTAGCAGGGTAAACGCAGCAGCGACGAAAATAGGCCCTGCATACTCCAACGATAAAGCTGCGCCCCGATAAAAAACAACCGAAGCGCCAAGCGCCGCACCGCTCGACAAACCTACCAAAGTGGAGCGGCCATTTGCCTCCCTAAGAAACCTCTTCAAAGAAATAGTTTGATCACTTAAGGTCAAAAGTAGCACTCCCAATAAGGTTAGACTGATCGCTAAAATTGCTGGACTACTCAAAGGCTCACCAAGTATCAAGTACGCTAGCAATGCGACTTGAACTATCTCTGTTTTAGAATACACAGTCCCCACAGCAAAATTTCTACTTCCAAATAATGAAATCAGGAAAACTGTAAACAGGATTTGGGCTACCCCACCAGCAAAACAATAAATAAAAAATTTCTGATTTGCGCTAGGCAAAGTGTAATTGGTTGCGATATCTATGACTAATAGATAAAGAATTGCAAAGGGGAAAGCAAAAAGAAAACGTATATAAGATGCCCCTAGAATCGACAAATTTGATGTACTTCTCTTTTGCAATGCCGAGCGTAAATTTTGGAAAAACGCCCCTAGAATGGTAATAACAATCCACGGCTCTACCATTTTAAAAACCTAATATGAAGCTGAACTGAGCATCCTCGTTACGTACCTCCATAGCCTTTAATTTGGCTCAAAACCCAAAGGTTCCATTGATGCTATCATGGTGTTAAGGGGCGTCATATATTCTACTTCTATTCTCCTATCTTTAAAAAGCCACCGATCCGCATCTTTTGCCACCTCATCAAAGTAAGTACCTAGCACTTGGTAGGCAACGCCATCTTCAATCCCTACAAAGTATGCGGTGAGGTAAGTGACCGCCGTTCCAGAGCTTCCATTTACTGAAATTTCGGTAGAACTTATAATGTGCTTAAGGTTCCTAACTTTGGTTAACATTTTCTCATGATAAAAAGCATACCAACGTTCCACTTCAACCCGACCTATGCACTCATACTCTCCATCATAGTAAGGACGCAGTATTCCATCTTCCATGAAAAGCTCCGCGACTTCACGCGCGGTTCCTCGATCGACCTTATGACAGTAAGAGCTTAAAAGATTTTGAATCGTGCCGATATCTTGAGTCATATTAATTCCCCTCTTATATATTGATTTAGTATCTCTTTGGTTTTTTCTTTGCACCGAAATTGATATTGGATCTTAGCGTTTCAAAGCAGTAATTCCTTGTCAACAGAGAGGAACAAATTCGCTCACTTTATAGTTAGCAAGGTGCTCTCGCAATCATCTAAAGAAATTTACTCTGTCTGCTGAAGACTTATATTTTCTCTATATACATAAAAAGACGGTACCAATGCAGATAAGAATGACGTCATAAGAATCGCAAATAACATTTTCCATACACTCTGAGACAATATATTTTTACCGACACTTATTCCATATTCGATTAACAGATAGTCCTGAAAAAATAATATTAAAATAAAAACAAGACCTATGCCAAGAAAGATTCCTATCAACGCAATTAACAAGGCCTCTAACTCTATTAAAAAGAATAAAACCGAAGGGGAAGCGCCCACTATCCTCAACAATTTCATTTCTCGAGCTCGGTCTCTAATCGAAGAAAAAAGCATCGCACTCATCCCGACGCAAGCCGACGTAAATACAAAAATAGATACTAAAAGAAAGCTATTTTCTAGGAGAGCGGTGAAACCCCATAATTCAGAGAGCGCCACACCAGGAAGTATTGCTGTTAAAGGTTCCTCGTGATAATTTTTTACCTCATTTTGGAACTTAAACGTCGAGAGTCGGCTTTTCAACCTCAACATAAATGCAGTTATCTGCTCAACTTTAGCTTGCGCCGACTTTTCCTGGTTAGGAGAGCTATCGGTTGCCCTTGTCGATTTGTTTGGCCAGTCACTATGTATTGCTTCCATCCCCGCAAGGCTTATGTAAACAGTTCGATCAACGGGCGTAGCGGTTGGCTCTAGAACTCCCACCACAGTAAAAGGATGTTTATCATGCAAAGCGAAACTAGCTTCGCTCA
>CACJXQ010000012.1 GCA_902597385.1 uncultured Pseudomonadota bacterium
GATCGCGAAATTGGCGGATTGGGAGTTTGTCGAGTTTTTCCTGAGAGTAGCACCGGTGTCTATGCCCGTCCTAGTTGTCGGCTTAATCACATGTATCTTACTTGAAAAAACAAAAACCTTTGACTTTGGCGGCGAACTACCACCAGCGGTTCGGTCAATTCTAGAAGGCTATGACAAATATGAAAGTGATCAGAGAACTCCCAAGGACATTGCGAAGCTTTGGGTGCAAGGAATTACAGCTCTAATCCTGTGCTTGGCTCTTGGGTTTCATGTGGCAGAGGTGGGCGTCATTGGTCTGACAATAATTGTACTCGCAACAGCTTTCAATGGAGTAATAGAAGAACACAAAATAGGCCATGCCTTTGAGGAGGCTTTACCCTTCACCTCGCTTTTGGTGGTATTTTTTGCCATTGTTGCCGTAATTCACGACCAGCATTTATTCAGCCCAGTAATTACTTGGGTTCTAAGTTTAGAAGGCACCCTCCAGGTCTCTTCCTTCTACCTGGCCAACGGGATCCTTTCAATGATCAGCGACAATGTCTTTGTAGCTACGGTCTATATTTCAGAAGTCAAGCAAGCGCTGGACGAGGGAAGGATAAGCAGAGAGGTTTTCGACTTGTTAGCAGTAGCGATAAACACCGGAACGAATATTCCCAGTGTCGCCACACCGAATGGTCAGGCTGCTTTCTTGTTTCTACTAACTTCTGCCTTAGCTCCCCTGATTAGGCTTTCTTATATGCAAATGGTTTGGATGGCTCTTCCCTACACTATAACAATGTCCACAGCGGGGTTATTAGCCGTCATTTATTTACTTTAGAAGATTGGTTGCCTTAAAGGACGTTAACAATAATGGATCTTAATACAGTTTTGCAGAGCACCTACACCTGTCGGTATTATAGAGATGAAGCAATAGAGGAACCCAAGTTAAAAAGAGTGCTTGATGCTGCCAGATGGGGACCAAGTGGGGGCAATCGACAACCAGTGAGCCTTGTGGTCATCCGCGATCAAAAAAAGAAGTTGGCCTTGCAAGAACTATACCTACCTCTTTGGGAACCCTATGTGAAAGGCGTCGAAGAAGGTGATATCAAAATAAGCGCGCGAGATTCAAACATGCTTCGCGATGCGGATCACTTTGCTCGAAATATTGCTAAAATCCCGGTTCTCATAAAAGTATGTGCTCGCCTAGGGGATGTACACCCGACGGACACAGACCTAGATCGACTTAGTATCGTGGGAGGGGCCTCCGTCTACCCTGCAGTTCAGAACATTCTACTTGCTGCTAGAAGCGAAAATTTAGGATCTGCTCTGACAACCCTACTCTGCGCAGTGGAGCCAGAAGTTAAAAAATTACTTCAGATTCCCGAAGAGGTGTCGACCGCAGCAATGATAACACTTGGTTATCCTTTGAAGGACTTTCCTAAGAGACTCAACAGGAAACCCATTGAGGATATGTGCTGGGAGGAAGATTACGGAAAGAAGATGTTTTGACCTCTTTAGGGCTTATCTAAAATCCTTAGTTCAAAAATATGAGCTGCAGGTCGTTGAGAAAAAGTTGGCCTTTTTTTGTCGGCTTTATTACATCTCCTCTTCTGTCAAAAAAACCGGCCTTTTCAGCTCTAATAATTTTTTCGTCCACTTCATGAGACCCTGGCTCTATTCCAGTTTTATCGTACAAGTCAGACAATTCAAAGCCATCCGTCAAACGAGTTATATTTATAGCATATTCGATTAGAGCGTCTTTTTCAGAGACCAATTTCTTCTCCGAGTCCGCTCGCTTTTCTTTAAATTTTTTCATGTACAACGTAGGTGAGTCGGTTTTTTTGGTCCTATAAATGTCTGTACCAATAGTAATTTTTCCATGTGCACCAGCACCTATACCGATATAGTCGCCGTAACGCCAATAATTGAGATTGTGACTAGAGGCCCTCCCGGGTAGCGAATACGCAGAAACCTCATATCGATTGAAACCAGAATCTCTTAGAAGCTCAAGTCCATCCGAATAAGAACGATAAATAGCATCTTCGAGCGGAACTTTCGGAGGCGAAACATGAAATTTTGTACCCTCTTCGATTGTCAGTTGATATCGCGATATGTGTCCTGGTTGAAATGAAATCGCCTCCTTTAAATCAAACATATCACTGTTATAAGTTCCTGACGGTACACCGAACATGAGATCAATATTAATATTTTCAAAGCCAACCTCCTCAACCAGAAGAATGGCATCTCTCGCCTCAATAGCATTATGTGGTCTCGATAAGGCCGTCAACACATCGTCCGAGAAACTCTGTACGCCTATGGAAATCCTATTCACTCCGGATCTTTTATATACCTCAAGTTTACGAAAACTAGTGCTCTCAGGGTTTATTTCCAGGGTGACCTCTGCGCCCTCTTTTACTGGTAGTTTTTCAGATATGCCTGCAAGCAACCTAGCTATCAGTTCACTACTAAATAAGCTCGGAGTACCTCCTCCAAGATAAATGCTAGAAACAACACGACCGGGAGCAAGTTTAATATCCTCCTCTAAATCTTCTAATAGGCAATTTATATAAAGATCCTCTCGAACAGATGGGGTTCGAAGAAAGCTATTGAAGTCGCAATAGGGGCATTTGCTAGTGCACCAAGGGAGATGCACATACACCGATATATTCTCTTGCCAAGGCAACATAATTCAAAGACTTTTAAAATTTTCCAACATTAATTTTAACGCTTTACCTCTATGACTTAGGACTAATTTTTCTTCTCTCAACATCTGGCCGGCAGTTTTAGAGGTAAATTCATCAAAAAAAATTGGGTCATACCCAAAGCCGTTCTCTCCCAACGGAATGCGGGCTATCCTCCCTTCCCATTTCCCAATAGCAATAATGGGCAAAGGGTCGAATTCGTGTCTTACTAGGGTCATAGCACAAACAAAAAAAGCTCGACGCTCAAGATTTTTGAGGTTTTCCATCCGCTGTAATAATTTCTCCAAGTTATCGCTATCAGTGGCATTTGCTCCTGCAAACCTTGCCGAATATATCCCAGGATCACCATTAAGCGCCGGTACTACCAAACCCGAATCCTCAGCCAATGAAATTAACCCTGTCGAACGGCAAGCAAATCTAGCTTTCGCAATAGCATTTTCAACGAAAGACTGGCCAACTTCGGGTTGTGATTTAAACCCCAAGTCTTTTTGAGAGATAAAATCTATCCCTTCCCATTTTAGGTACTGACTTATCTCTAAAAACTTACCAATATTTTCTGTGGCAACCAATATTCTCATATTATAATTAATTATTCAGATAACACTGAAGCCTGAAGTTGTAAGAGTTGCTTTATGCCTAGCTGCGCTAGGTCTAACATGCTATTCAACTCGTCTCTACGAAAAGCATGACCCTCTGCAGTTCCTTGTATTTCCACAAAGTGGCTCGCTTCATTCATCACTACATTCATATCGGTCTCGGCACTGGAATCCTCATGATAATTTAAGTCCAGAATGGGCACACCCTCGAAGATACCGACAGAGATAGCGGCAATAGCACCATGAACCGGACTACTTGACAATTTTTTTTCTGTTATTAACCTCTCTACTGCCAAAACCAACGCTACGTAAGCTCCTGTTATTGAGGCCGTTCGGGTTCCACCATCGGCCTCGATGACATCACAATCCAAAGTTATTGTAATCTCTCCTAAAGACTGAAGATCTATAACAGACCGGATCGACCGACCAATAAGCCTTTGAATTTCCTTTGTTCTCCCAGACTGCCCACCAGATGCGGCCTCTCTTCGATTTCTACTTCCGGTGGCAGCCGGTAACATTCCATATTCTGCGGTTACCCACCCAGTTCCTGAACCTTTCAAAAAACCTGGAACCCTACCCTCCACGCTAGCGTTACATATAACCCTAGTTCTTCCGCATTCTATAAGAACCGAGCCCTCAGAACTTTCTACAAAATTCTTTGTTATCTTAAACTCTCTTAACTCATCGGGGTTCCTTCCGTCTGGTCGCTTCATAATTTTGTCTACCTTTAGAATGCTTGATAAGAGGGAACATTATACCTGCAAATCCCCTAAAGGACGGGTCCAACTAGAAAAACTGCTATGGTGAATGGTTTTCTAGTAATATTCTGTACTTAAGAGAATAGACACTTACAACGACCTTGTATTAAAGGAGAAAAATATGGTCCTAAGCATGACTGGTTTTGGAAGAACCGATTTCGAAAAGGACTCTGTGACAGGCTTTTTAGAAATGAGGTCTCTAAATCATCGTCATTTGGACATTTCGGTAAAACTACCTGAGACCCTACGTCCCTTTGAGAAAACAGCGAGAGAATTAATCAAAGCGAGAATAAATCGGGGAAAAATTGACTGTTACCTAAATTTTGAAACAAAAAAAAGAGCTGAAGAGAGCCTAGAAATAGATGGCGCTATTTTACGTAATTTAGTTGCAATTAATACTCAACTAAACCGAGAATTCAAGAAAGACTTGGAAATCAACCTCATAGACTTAATGAAATGGCCGGGTATTATCTCTGCAAGAGATATTTCTTTTGAAGGTAATGAGGAAGTATTGACTGAGCTCTTTAACAGTACTCTCGAAGAGCTGTTATCTGCAAGGAAAAGTGAGGGACAAAGCATAAAAAAAGCAATGGAGGAAAAACTAAAGTCCCTCGAAAAAAGCTTCTCTTTGATCGCTGACCTAACTCCTAAAAATTTAGATGAGGCTACGAATCGCCTACATTCTCGCCTAAAGCAACTCAACGAAAATATCGACCATACACGTGTAGAACAAGAGGTAATAATTTTAATCCAAAAACTAGATATATCGGAAGAACTTGACCGCATAGAGTCTCATGTAAAGGAAATGAAAAAAGTGCTCTTTAGGAAAGAGCCTATTGGAAGAAGATTAGACTTTATTCTCCAAGAGTTAGCTCGTGAAACTAATACTTTAGGTGCAAAATCTAATAATATGGATATATCAGCTGCTACTATTGAGATGAAGGTTCTTCTCGAACAATTAAGAGAACAGGTCCAAAATATTGAGTAATAAAAATATCTTGAGCAAAAATGGATATGCTTTCGTTTTTTCCGCACCATCAGGGGCCGGGAAGACTAGCCTTGTAAAGGAACTGGTGAAGTCGAACAAAAACCTACATCGCTCAATTTCTCACACAACGCGCAACGTTAGGAAAGGCGAGCGGGAAGGAGTTGACTATTTTTTCGTCTCCACCAAAAATTTTGACAAGATGGTAGCAAATGACGACTTCATAGAACATGCAAGTGTTTTCGGCGCAAAGTACGGTACGAGAAAGAAAACAGTCAAAGAACAATTGTTGGCTGGCAGGGACGTTGCCTTAGACATTGACTGGCAAGGCGCCAGGAAAATAAAAGAGACAATTAATGATTGTATTTCGATCTTTATTCTTCCTCCTACCATGAAAATTCTGAAAAAAAGACTAGTAGTGCGGGGGGATTTAGAACATCAGATTGATAGCAGGATGGAAAAGGCGATAAGCGAAATCCAGCACTTTGAAGAGTATGATTATCTTGTCTTTAACGATGACTTTGAACACACACTTGCTCAGCTACAAGCTATCGTAACAGCCTCTAAGTTGAGAACCCCCAGACAAAAGATCACCCACCAAGAGGAAATCAGAGAATTAATAGAAGCCTAAGTTAGAGTTTGTTAGAATAGGAGGCTGCATTAAGATGATGAGTTAAATAAGGAACGAACTATGGCACGATTGACAGTGGAGGATTGCCTTCCCTTAATAGGAAACCGGTTTGATATTGTCCTTGTCGCTAGCCGGCGAGCCCGACAACTCGAATTAGGAGCCGAACCACTCGTAGACGCAGAAAAAGACAAGCCTACGGTAATTGCACTCAGAGAAATCGCTGCGGGATTAATGAATCAAGAGATCCTGGACGAAATTGAAGCGAAACAACGAGCGGCTGAAGAGTACGAAGCTGCGGTAGAATACGCGGAGAGACAAGCCGATCAGCAAAATCCCTCGGCTGAATTCCTTCCGGAGGAAAAATAACGAAAATGCCATCGTTATCACTTATTAAAAGGGTTTTCTAACTTGCCCGACCCCACCCTCTTTATCTGAAATATAGAAGAAATGAGCGCGAGACCTAACGAAGTATCCCTCTCTGTCCCTCGAATAGAGCGCCTCTGCAGAAAAGCCAAATCATATCTAGGTCAAGAAGAGATCCGAAACATAAAAAGAGCCTATGAATTTAGCGCAAAAGCCCACCTAGGGCAGTTTAGAAAAAGCGGAGAACCCTATATACAACATCCGCTAGCAGTGGCACATATTTTGATAGAAATGAGGATGGATCATGAGACTCTCATGGCAGCGATGCTTCATGATGTAATCGAAGACACTCAAATTGCGAAAAGTCACATAAAGAAAGAGTTTGGGGGCGGTGTGGCGCAAATAGTAGATGGCTTGAGTAAATTAACCCAAATAGAATTTGAAACGCATGCGGAAGCGCAGGCCAGTAATTTTCAGAAGATGCTGATGGCCATGGCTAATGACATTAGAGTAATTCTCGTTAAGTTAGCTGATCGTTTACATAACATGCGAACGATCAAGCATCTCGAACTACAAAAACAAAAGCTCATCGCTAAAGAGACATTAGAGATCTATGCTCCCATTGCTCAACGGCTAGGTATGAACGCGATAAGATTGGAACTCGAAGAATTAGGCTTTCAAACCCTATATCCTCTAAGGCATGGAGTGCTTGGACGAGTTATTCAAAAAATCAGAGGTAACAGAAAAGAAGTTATAAAAAAAATAGGAAATAGATTGAAGCGTTGCTTAAGACAAGAAAATTTGGTCTCACACGTGGTAGGCCGTGAAAAACATTTGTACAGTATTTACAAGAAAATGAAAGAGAAGAATCTACATTTCAGTGAAGTCCATGATGTTTATGCTTTTAGAATTATTGTCGATACCGTTGATACCTGTTACCGAACGCTCGGACTAATTCACGGCTTATACAAACCTGTTCCGGGTACCTTTAAAGACTACATTGCCATATCCAAAGCGAACGGGTACCAATCCCTCCATACTGTTCTATTTGGTCCATTCGGCGTACCTGTAGAAATACAAATAAGAACAAATGAGATGGATCAAATGGCAGAAGCAGGGATCGCAGCTCATTGGCTTTATAAAACGGGTGAAAAGGCTGTAAAAACAGCTAGGAAAAGAGCTCACGAGTGGTTGCGAGGTATGTTAGACATTCAACGTCAGGCAGGGAATTCAATAGAGTTTCTGGAACATGTGAAGGTAGATCTTTTCCCCGACGCAGTCTACGTGTTAACACCAAATGGGGATGTATTAGAGATGCCTAAAGGTGCATCGGCCGTTGATGTTGCCTATGCAATACACACAGATGTTGGAAAAAGATGTGTAGGCTGCAGAATCAATAAGAGAATTGCCCCCCTCAGAACACAGCTAGAAACAGGCGATCAAGTAGAAATAGTTACCGCACCAGGAGCGACACCCAACCCGATGTGGTTGAACTTCGTAACCACTGGAAAAGCAAGGGCCAATATACGTCATTACCTCAAAAATTTACAACGTGACAAAGCTATAGAATTAGGCAGAAGACTGCTAGATAACGAACTAATCAAGTCATCCCGCTCTCTACTTTCTCTAAACGAAGAGCAGCAAATGAATATTGTTCAAAACTTAAAACTGCCCTCTTTTGATGATCTTCTTGCAGATATAGGACTAGGCAATCGACCACCAATCTTGGCAGCGGAGGTCGTCAAATCAGAACTTGCTAAAGCGCAGCAACCTGGTGAATTTGTTAAAAACAAACTCACCAGCCCATTAATTATTCATGGAACAGAGGGAATGGTAGTCTCAATCCCTAAATGCTGTTACCCCATACCAGGCGACCAAATAATGGGTACTATTACCTCTGGCCGAGGAATCGTGATCCACCGCCTTTCGTGTCACAATACGGTTGAATTTCGCAACGCGCCCGATAAATGGATAGATGTACACTGGGCTCCCTCCATAGATAGAGAATTTAGCTGCGAAATAACTCTCGATGTTTTGGATGAAAAGGGAGTGCTTGCGACCGTAGCAGCTAGCTGTGCTGATCGATTAGCGAGTATAGAAGGGGTCGAATTGAGTGAACGAGGAGAGGAATACTCTGAAATGAAATTGACCTTGGGAGTAAAGGACAGAAAACATCTTGCGGATATCCTAAGGGTATTAAGACAAATAAAAACTGTTTCCAAAGTCAGTAGAAACCAACCTAAAAAAAACAAGTCAACATAGCAGCAAGTAATAATGTCAAAAATAGCGATAAACACAAATAATGCACCGAGTGCAATAGGGACCTATTCTCAGGCTATAGTAAGCGGAGAGTTGGTTTTTATATCGGGGCAAATCCCTTTCGACCCTCAAAATAACGAAAAGGTGGAAGGAGATAGAGTCGCTCAAGTACATCGAACTTTTCAAAATCTAGCAAATGTAGCCGAATCATCAGGAAGCTCTTTAGATAATTGTCTGAAACTAACTATCTTCCTCCTAGATTTAGAAGACTTCGATATAATTAATACAATAATGAAGGATTTTTTTTCAGAGCCTTACCCAGCTCGGTCGGTAGTGGAGGTTAAATCCCTACCTAAGTCAGTGCCCTTGGAAGTTGACGCGATACTCGCCTTATCGCGGAAGTAAGTAAGCTGGCATTTTATGCCGGATAAGGCTAACTTTAATTTAGATAGTCCAGTTCTAGGGCTAACTGGCGTGGGACCGACTACCGAAAGAAAGCTCCAGCAATTGGGTATATATAGTATAGGCGACTTATTATTTCACCTACCAGTCAGGTACCAGAACAGAACCCAAACCACCAGAATAGGCCAACTTCAAGAAGGAAGGGAAACTCTTATCGAAGGCTTAATTGAATCGAAGAGTATCTCCTATGGTGGTAGAAGAAACCTTACGTGCCGACTAAGCGATACAAGCGGAACCGCACAGTTGCGTTTTTTTCATTTTTCCAAGCAACAATTTGAAGCTTTAAAGCTTGGATACAAATTACAATGCTTCGGGACGCCAAGAAAACGGAAGAATAATTTCGAATTTATACACCCGGAGTATAAGATAGGAACTGCTTTTTCGGTTTTTCCTAAAGTAGAAACTCTAACACCTGTCTATCCACTAACTGAAGGAATTCACCAAAGAAAGATAAACGGTTTGATTACCGCCGCATTAAACTTATTAGACAATTCTAAGCTCGAATCTTTTGAGCTATTACCGACGCCAATACGAGAAAGTTTTAAGTTAGCAAACATTGTAGATTCCTTGCGAGTTATTCATTCACCGCCACGCGAAGCTACTTCGGATATTGAACAATTCATACTCCCTCATCTTCGTAGGCTAGCTTTCGAAGAACTTCTCACGCAAAAAATTTATTTAAATCAGGAACGAAAAAATAATTCGCATTGGCACGCTTATCGAATTCCTTACACGGATTTAAGGGGGGATTTTCTGGGTCAATTAAACTTTAGTTTGACTTCTGATCAGCTCAAAGTTGTATCTGAAATAGATCACGATTTGAATCATGTGATTCCTATGAATAGATTATTGCAGGGAGATGTCGGTTCAGGAAAGACTGTCGTAGCCGCCTCTATTTGCGCAAGCGTTGTTGGGAATGGATATAAAGCCGCCCTAATGGCGCCCACTGAGCTACTCGCAGAACAGCATCATAAAACATTATCGACTTGGTTCGACCCTCTCAAAATAGACACTATGTTACTCACTGGAAAACTCAACAGCGTTGAAAAAGAAGCTATCTACAAAAAAATTAATTCAGATAGGCCTCTCATTATTGTAGGTACGCATGCCTTATTTCAGAAGCAGGCAAAATTTAACAAACTCGGTCTCATTATCATTGATGAACAACATCGATTCGGCGTAGAACAGCGTGAAGCTTTACTAAATAAGAGCCGAAGTGGAAACATACATGCTCATCAATTACTAATGACAGCCACTCCAATTCCAAGAACATTGGCAATGACAGCTTACTCACAATTGGATATTTCTACACTTCGGCATTTACCAAAGGGAAGAAAAAGAGTGGCCACACATGTAATAGCGGATACTCGAAGAGACGAGATAGTAAGGAGAATCGGTGATGTTTTTCGAGATGGTGGTCAAATATACTGGGTATGCCCTCTCATCGAGAAATCAAAAAAGCTAGAGAAAGAAGCTGCAACATCTATTGCAGCCAAGCTTTCAAAGGTGCTTCCCGAAATGAACGTTGGATTGATTCACGGCAAGCTATCGGAACTAGAAAAATATGATGTGATGGAATCATTTGTCAATTCCCGAATAAACCTTTTAGTTGCGACTACTGTTATTGAAGTCGGGGTAGACGTTCCAGATGCCACTTTAATTGTCATAGAAAATGCTGAGCATCTAGGGTTATCTCAACTGCATCAATTAAGAGGCCGAGTAGGTAGAGGTGAGAGGGAAGCAAACTGTATTTTATTATATCAAAATCCACTTTCCGAGATAGCAAAAGAAAGGCTTGAAATCATCAGAAACACAAATGATGGTTTTAAAATTGCGGAACTAGATCTTAAACTACGTGGACCTGGGGAGTTTCTTGGAAAACGACAATCAGGAATAATACAGTTTAAAATCGCTAATTTGATGAGAGATTCACATTTAATACCCGAAATAAATGATGCAGCTAGTCAATTACAAGGTCTACACGAGCGTACAAAAGAGCTCCTCATTAACAGATGGATGATGATGCCGCATTTGAAATCACTCAGCCAAAAATCTAATGAGACGGATTAAGCATGGCGTCATCACCAAATAAAATTAGAGCTTACGTTTTTCTACTCCGACTAAACCGGCCGATAGGTATTTATTTATTGCTGTGGCCGACATTGTGGGCTTTATGGATTGCTGACAAGGGTCCACCAGAACTTAAAATCCTTGCCATATTCATCCTAGGAACAATCTTGATGCGGTCTGCCGGCTGCCTTATTAACGACTATCTAGACCGTAACCTCGATCAATTTGTATCTAGAACGAAAGGTCGTCCCATGGCGACAGGGTTAGTCACGCGGAGAGAAGGTCTAGTTATCTTTGGGGTTTTAATTACTTTTTCCGCGCTTCTAGTCCTCACGCTTAATAAAACTACCATCATTCTATCAGGCGTTGGACTATTGCTTGCCACCACTTACCCGTTGGCTAAAAGATTATGGTACTTGCCCCAGTTTCATCTTGGTCTAGCGTTTAGCTGGGGCATTCCCATGGCCTTTTCGGCAGTCACCGGAGAAGTGCCGATTGTCGCTTGGTCTCTTTATCTCTCGACCATCATTTGGACTATGTCCTACGATACTTTTTATGCCATGGTGGATCAGCAAGATGATTTAGATGCCGGAATAAAATCTTTAGCCATCCTATTTGGACGAGAACAGTCTAAAATCATAACTATCCTACAAATTATGTTTCTAATTTTTTTAATCATCATAGGGAAAAAAGAGGGGTTTTTCTTCCCTTATTATTTAGCTTTAGGGCTGTCATCGCTCTGTTTCATCTATCAGCACCGACTCATTACATCTCGAGATCCAGCTAAGTGTATGAAAGCGTTCGAGAATAATAATTTCGTTGGTGCTATTATTTTCGTCGGAATCACAATGAGTTATCATATGTCCTTGTCGACGTAACAAAGTTATATGTGATAATCGAACAGTGGAGGAACAAATCATGAATCCGTTAGATAGTATTCTGGGAACTATAATTTCAGGCGTTGTTTTGAGTGTAATACTGGTATATGTCGCTAAGTGGCTGGTGGCCGGCGTTTGAATTTTAACTTAATCATCTGAGGAATAAACTATGGATATGACACTTATGATGCTTGATCGCTGGCTGCATTTGGTAGCTGGAGTGATGTGGATTGGATTGCTTTATTACTTTAATTTCGTACAAGTCCCTGCTATGGCGGCTGCTACTGCCGACGCCGATGGCCCTGGACCAGCAGCCATTGGAAAATATGTAGCACCTAGAGCTTTACTTTGGTTCAGGTGGGCAGCTTTGGTGACTTGGTTGACGGGAGCTTATTACCTGCATGCGGCTGAGTACTATTCCATTCATGGGGCATTCACTCTTGGTATAGGCGAAAACAATATTGCTCTAACGTCTATAGGAATTGGAGCCTGGTTGGGAACCATTATGCTTTTCAATGTTTGGGGCTTAATTTGGCCTAACCAAAAGAGAGTACTAGGCCTAGTCGAAGCTACCGATGAGGAAAAGGCGACCGCAAAAAGGGTGGCATTTTTAGCTTCTCGTACAAACACGGTCTTATCTATTCCCATGTTACTTTTTATGCACGCTTCTGTAAGAGGACTACCGTTCTAAGGTAATTGACCAAGGTGTTTCTTTCGGCACCTTGGTCGATCCCTACGCAGGTAGAATAGAGTACTGAAATATAATGAATTCAAAACACTCCAATCGACCTTTGGAGGGCGTACGTGTCCTCGAGATTGGTCAACTCCTGGCAGGTCCTTTCACCGGTACAATACTGGGCTATTTTGGAGCTGAAGTAATAAAAGTTGAGTCTCCTAATAAAGGAGATCCAATTCGAGGGTGGAGAGAGGTCTTCGAAGGAACATCATATTGGTGGGCTAGTCTGGCTAGGAATAAAAAATGTATTACCCTTGATCTCTCAAAGGAAGAGGGTAGGAAAATTTTCAGACAATTAGCTGATCAAAGCGATGTCTTGGTAGAAAATTTCAAACCTGGGACAATGGAGAAATGGGGTGTTGATCCGGCTTCCTTAGAGAAAACTAATGCGAAACTAATTTATGCTCGGATCTCTGGATACGGACAAACTGGGCCCTATGCCAAGAAAGCTGGCTTCGCCTCCGTCTGTGAAGCTTTTGGTGGGTTTCGTTATGTAAACGGATTTCCAGGAGAAAAGCCGGTCCGACCGAACCTAAGCATAGGCGATACTCTGGCAGGAATTCATGCGGCTATGGGAGTCCTACTAGCCTTGATTCAGCGAGAAAAAGACGGGAAAGGACAAATTGTTGACGTAGCTATATTTGAGGCGATTTTCAATCTACTCGAAGCAGTCATTCCAGAATATAGCGGCTCTGGACTAATCAGACAACCCTCCGGTTCTACTATCACTGGAATCGCCCCCACTAACACCTATATCTGCAAAGATGGAAAGTATGTCGTAATAGGAGCGAATACTGACTCTATGTTCAAAAGGCTAGCTGAAGCGATGGGAAAACCGGAAATTGGTCTAGATCAGCGAATGTCTGATAATGCTGGTCGTGTGGAGGTGCAGCAAGAGCTTGACGATATCATAGAGAACTGGACAAAAAGCTTGTCGGCTCAAGAGGCACTAGCAAAACTAGATGAGTATAGTGTTGCCGCCGGTCCTATTTATGATGCGCGTGACATGATGGAAGATCCTCAATTTAAGGCGAGAAACCTATTCCAAAATGTTACTATCAATGGTAAAGAGATCCAGATTCCAGCTATTGTCCCTCACCTATCACGCTCTCCCGGACAAACAGAGTTTGCAGGTTCTGAATTGGGTTGTCACAACGAAGAAATCTACCAATCTGTATTAGGGATGGAGGAAGAGGCTCTACATTTATTGGCAGAAAAAGGTATCATTTAGTAATCAGGAAGGATTTAAAAATCCCTACAATCAACCTCTTATAGACTAATATTTTTTGAACCACCGTTCTGAAACTAGGTACTAATAATGAAGAAAAAAGAAATCATTGCATTAAATATTGACATCCCACAACCAGATCTGTTACCCGAAGAAACTCAAAAGTACCTCAATATCTGTCAAGAAAAATTGGGTTTAGTGCCTAATGTATTGAAGACATACACCCATGAAATGCAACAATTTAATGCCTTTAGTCAACTGTATAATGCCATCATGTTCGCAGAAACGGGACTTACCCCATTAGAGAGAGAAATGATTGCTGTTGTAGTGTCATCAAAAAATCATTGCTTTTACTGCCTGACAGCCCATGGGAATTCAGTTAGAGAATATTCCGCGGATCCTATACTAGGTGAACTACTAGTCATGAACTACAAAAGCGCCGACCTAAGTAAAAGACATAGAGCTATGCTTGATTTCGCGAGCAAGCTAACCACTGATCCCTCAAATATAGATGATACTGACCGTAAGATATTGAGAGATGCAGAATTCACAGAAAAAGAAATTTGGGATATTGCTTCGGTAGCATCCTTCTATAACATGACCAACAGAATGGCGTCCGCTGTAGATATGCAACCTAATGACGAATACCATTTCATGAATCGGGAAAATAAAAGTAAGTAATGGAAGCCAACGACGACCTTCCCTATGCTCTATCTATCTATTTTCCTAGCAATCGCGCTAAACGTATTTTCCAACCCATCGTTCGCGGACAAACCTAATTTACCGAAATCCTTATCTGAAATAATTGATAAATCAAATATCCCTAAAGATGCCATTAGCTTAGTCGTTTATTCTATTGATAACCAAAAACAAATTGCCGCGCTCAATCCCGCAACTAACCGAATTCCCGCCTCCTTAGTCAAAATTATTCCAACTTGGGTAGCATTAGAAACGCTTGGGCCTTCTTATTCGTGGAAAACTGAGATTCGAACGTTAGGTAACATAGAAAATGGTGTTTTAAATGGGGATTTGTTATTAAAGGGTCTAGGCGACCCCTTCTTTGTAATCGAAGACTTGTGGCATATAGTTCAAGCTTTGTCCCGTAAGGGTCTCCGCCACATCGACGGAAATTTTTTAATCGATTCAAGTTATTTCTCTCCCGTTAACCCAACACCAATAGATGGGGACCCTCTCCGTTTGTACAACGTTTCCCCAAGTGCAACGATGGTCAACTTCAAATGGATTGATTTGATAGTCAACCCCACCTCAGGTGGGACGAAGGCTCGAGTTGACATTTATCCCGACTTAGCTAATTTAAATTTGGTGAATAAATTAAAGATAAGCAATAAGCCTTGCCGAGGAAGCCATCCTCGTATTCAACTTGAATCATCTGACAACTTAGAAACGATTACGATTTCTGGCAAACTACCGAGAGCCTGCCGAAACTATACTCTTTCTCGAACTGCTTTAAGTTCGGATGCCTACTTATATGGGCTATTTAAAAAGTTACTATCCGATAACCGGGGAGACATCACTGGCGCTCACTTAAAAGCCACACCTCTACAAACTTCGGAAAGTAAATTGTTTTATACATGGAATTCTAAGCCTTTAGTTGAAATAGTTACAAAACTCAACAAATGGAGCAATAACCTCATGGCCCGCTCACTTGTATTTTCAATTGGCGCCGAACTCATGGGTGCGCCGGGCAGTAAGGAAAAAGGCGTCAAAGCAATCAAGCAATATTTAACGGAACAAGGGTTGGATATATCGGGCATGCATATAGACAATGGATCCGGGCTATCTCGATCTTCGCGCATCTCAACAAATTTATTAAACGGGATTTTAAATAGAGCCTGGGGAAGCCCTCTGATGCCAGAATTTGCCTCTTCGCTCTCAATAGCCGGAAAAGATGGAACCACCCGCAGGAGATTCTTGAATCCGACAATTGAAAATAAAGTAAGAATAAAAACCGGGACTTTAAATGACGTATCTTCTGCAGGTGGCTACGTTTTTGGGCAATCCGGTGAGGTTTTTTCATTCGCGCTCATAACAAATTATCCTAAGGTGGAGCGTGTATTGGGTCCAAAGCTTCAAGAGGCATTGGTGGAGTGGATTACCCGACTATAACCCGAACGGTTCGAAAATCAAGAATCTTGTATGGCTCGATCCATGCGATGAAGGATGTCTAACAAAATCATTGGCGAAGTGGCGAAATTTAAACGTACAAACCCCTTGCCTTCAGAACCAAAAGTCTCACCCTCCGATAACACGACCTGCGATCGTTCGTGAAAAAATTCCGCCATTTTCTCTCCTCTACCAATAGAACGCATGTCCATCCAAGCAAGGTACGTTGCTTCACCAGGATAAAAACCTACTTGCGGCCAATTTTTATCAACCATGTTTTTCAAATAACTTCTATTTTCCTTCAAAATCGCTAAAGTATCATCGAGCCATCCACCTCCTTTAGTCCATGCCACCTCAACCGCTGCTAGACTCAAGGAATTGTGACTTCCGATCAAATGTCTTGGTAATTCATCAAAAATCTTGAAAAGAGTTCTATCACTAACATGAACAAAAGCTAGACATAAACCAGCAATATTAAAGGACTTACTTGCCGACAAAAAGGTTATGGTTCTAGCCTCGACTTCCTTGCTTATTGACGCTATGGGAATGTGAGGAACAGGATCAAGTACCAAATCCGAGTGAATTTCATCTGAAAGAATAATCAGATCATTCCTACATGCAAATGTCGCTAATTTCTCTAACTCTTCTCTACTATAAACACGTCCTGTTGGATTATGCGGATTGCAAAGCATAAGAATCTTAGGCTTGCCTTTTAGACAATGCTCCAGGTGCTCAAAATCTATCTCGTATTTTTTTGAGGCTTGTCTCAAAGGGTTAATGATTACCTTCCGATCTAATTCACGTACACACTGTAGAAAAGGAGGATAAATAGGCGTCTGAATTATCACGCCATCTTTTTTACAAGAAAAAAGCTTAACTGCATAATACAAACCTTGTACCACGTCAGTAAGTGATAGCACCTCAGAAGGTTTTATCCCCCAAGAGAAACGCTCTTTCAAACGTTCGGTTAACAAACCAGGGAGATTGCTTTTTTCGAATGCTATAGGATATCCAAGGTCGGAAGACTGCACTCGCTCTAGGAGCACTTCTTGAATTTCGGGTGCAACAGGAAAATCCATATCCGCTACCCAAGCAGGTATGACAGGTTCATTGTAGTTATTCCACTTGACACCTTTTCTTGCTTGCAGATCCGATATTTTTATATTTTTTAAACTCATTTAATAGAAATCATGATAACGTTAGAAACATGAACATTCTGATAACTGGCCATACGAGTGGTCTAGGTCTAGCTATCGCTGAATACTATTTAGATAATAACGCGACCGTTTTTGGCTTGTCACGCAGTTTCTCTGAATCAAAACACCCTAGACTATCTGAACGAAAAGTTGATTTAAGCTCCCCTAAAGGAGTAGTGCCTGCCTTGGATTCTTTAGGACTTGAAAGACAAAACCTAAATTTAGCAATTCTTAACGCTGCCGAGTTAGGAGAAATAAAGCCCCTCAGTGAAACCAAACTCCGTAGTCTGCAAAAAACATTGGATCTTAATGTTTGGTCCAATAAGTTTATTCTAGACTGGTTAATTGGGAAAAATAAACATCCAGAACAGATCATCATGATATCGTCTGGGGCCGCTTTGAACGCCCATTTTGGTTGGAGCGCCTACTCCATCTCAAAAGCCTGCTTAAACACTATCGCGAAACTCTATGCTTACGAATTCCCAAATTCCCACATTAGCGCAGTAGCACCAGGTTTGATAGACACGCGAATGCAACAAGCACTCCGTTTGGAGGATTCAATGCGCTTTCCTTCACTGCGCAGGCTCCATGAGGCCTATGAAAGGAATGCTTTACCCTCACCTTTCGAGACAGCGAAAAGCCTGGTCCAACACCTTCCCCAAATTAAAAATCTTCCATCTGGAGATTACATCGACCTAAGAGATTTGAAGAAATGACATTCCTTACCCAATGTTTTTTCCGATAACTTTTATCGGAGATCCTCGCCCTATGCCAAGTGCTTCGGTAGCATTTCGCTCTGAACAAGCTATTTCTAACATTTCAATCGAGTTTATCAAGGCTAGAAACCTGCCAGGTTCGACATTACCATAGGTGCTTTTCAGACTCATGTATTCACCCCCCGCCAGGACTTGGGGTTCCTTAATGTGACTAAAATCGTCTCTGGCGATATTAGTGATTAGGTTCCCAAAATTATCTATGGTTACCACCTGTCCTGTCACAACTCTTGAAAGAATTTCTGGCGTCTCTATAATATCGCCTACCCAATCGTCGTACATGGGGCCACAATCTTCAAAAAGCAATCTTTCAGCGGCTAGAGCCGCAGCAATTGGAGATAGAATATCCCTTCCGTGAAACGTATTACTGTCATTATCAAGCTTAAAGGTACTAATTACAGAGGGAGAAACTAGCCTCACTAACGCATCATCCTGAGCAGCAATTTCAGAAAACAGTCCGTTGTTTGGCCCTAGGAACAGATGCCCTCGAAAATGAATAATAAGAAGCCCTCTCTGCGTTCCAACTCCAGGATCAACCACCGCCAAATGAATAGTGCCTTCCGGAAAGAACGAGTATGACCTTGCAATCCAAAAGCCCGCTTCTACTGGCCAATGAACTAAGCACTCGTGGGTTAGATCTACAATAGTAGCGTTTGGACAATGTCCTAGAATTACTCCTTTCATCACCCCTATAAACGGTCCAATGTGTCCAAAGTCTGTTGTGAGAGTTATCAGTCCACTAGGCTTAAAGGGCATATTCGTTCTTTCCCGTTAGTAAGAAATATTAGATATACTATTGCATGGATAAAAAATCAATTGTCTAACAGTGGGTACTTCATTTATGAGTGATAAAAGTGACCAAACAATGGACAACTGCCCACTTTGCCGATCTCATCACCTCATTAAACTCTTTACGTTAAAGAAAGAACAATTCGTTCGCTGTGAAGATTGCGGTCTAGTCCATATTAATCCGAAACCAGATAGCAAAGTAGTACTGTCGACCTATCAGAGCGGTTATAGTCATTCTTATGAGAAAAAAGCAGAAAAAAAAATAAAAAGAGCTACCCGTTACGTAAAGCGTTTAAGCAAAAAAATAAAAAACACTGGAAGGTGGTTAGATGTAGGATGCTCTGCAGGCTTCGTAGTAAAAGCTAGCCAGGACGCGGGTTTTGAAAGCCACGGAATTGACATAGACCCCAACGGACTCGACTACGCTAAAAATAAGCTCAATCTGAAAAATGTCAGTCAAACAACAATAGAGAATGCTGGATTCGACCACGCATCATTCGATATTATTTCCGCCTATGACGTTATAGAGCATGTTGAAAATCTACATACTTTCACAGCGCAGATAAAAGCACTTTTAGCCCCGAGCGGCCTAATTGATTTAATTACGCCTAACCTCAGTCATTGGACGGTGCCAAATGATTTAAAAAGATGGAAAGAAATTAAGCCGTCTGAACACCTCTACTATTTCAACAAAAGAAATCTGCAAAATCTACTTAAACGTCACAACCTAAAAATCATAGAGACTCGATTTACTTTAAAAGCCACTCTGAAAGTTTTAGTGACTCATGAATGAAACACAAAATCGTTCGGTCAGTCATTAGTTATCTGAGCCTAAACCTTTCCACCAGCACGCCTCCCTGCCCTCGAAGAAACTGGCAAAACCCTCGACAGCACTAGCACTCTGTCGAATAGAAGCATGCTCCTTAATAAGGTAATCCAGTACATCAGAGTCCGGTGCCCAAGCCGATTTCAAAATCCCTGCTTTCGTCGCTCTGATTGCAGATGGTGAAGATTTTAGAAGCTCTAGAATGACATCTTCTACCCTAGATTCTAGTTCACCTGGCTCGACCAACTCATGTACTAGGCCTAGTGACATGGCTTTAAAAGCATCAAATCTTTCACCTGTTAGTCCATAACGCCTAACGTTTCGAGTTCCAATAGCTGCGTTTAGTACCGGGAGAATTATAGAGGCATTCAATCCCCACCTAACTTCACTTATGGAAAAAAATGCTGTTTTCTCAGATAAAACAATATCGCAGGCGGCAATAAGACCTGTTCCTCCACCAGCACACAAGCCTTGAACCAAGGCAACTGTGGGGAGTTGAAGTAGATTCAACTTCTGAATTACCCCATACGTTTTTCCAGAGGCTTTTTCATTTTCTATATCCCCATTGTGGCTAAGCTCTTCGAGCCAACGAAGGTCAGCACCACATTGAAAGTTTTTGCCTGCTCCCACTAAAACTAACGCTCTAAGGCTTGAATCTTCGGAGATTCGGTCAAATTCTAGGTTGAGTTCGTGCAAAAGGGTATCATTATAGGCATTTCCTTTACTTACCCTATTCAACTCTAACCTGACTATTCCTCGTCTATCTGTGGTTACGTTAATCAATTCATACTGCATCGGGCTCCTCCCAAAAAATACACTAGAAATACTGACTAGAAGTGACCAGTTTCACACTTGTACAGCTTCTAAATTTTTAGAAGTTATACTGTAGCGCAATTCTGATAAAATATAGGAAAAAAAGGGGACAGTATCACAGTGGCGACTACATCAGGATTTTTATGCGGTCTAGACATAGGTGGAACCTTCACTGATTGCGTATTAATTGACAGCTCGGGAAAAATAACGATATCGAAATCGTCCTCTACCCCAGAGGATTTTTCGATAGGCGTCGTAAATGCAATATCAGGAGCGGCAAAAAAACTCGACTTATCGCTTGAAGTTCTTTTAGGTTCCATCGATGGACTTATTCATGGAACGACCGTAGGTACCAATGCAATTATCCAAAGGAAGGGAGCCAAGGTAGGCTTAATCACTACAAAGGGGCACAATGACGTAATCCACATTATGCGAGGCTCAAGAGGCCTATCAGCTCAAGATATCAAGTTGATAGTTCATATTCCCGAAAGCACGAAGCCGGATCCTATTGTACCGAAAAAACTCATAAGAGGAGTGTCTGAGAGAGTCGACTGCATGGGAAAAACTGTTGTAAAACTGAATACGGACGAAACCTATAATAGCATAGAAGAATTATTTAGCCTCGGCTGTGAATCTATTGCAATATGTTGTTTATGGTCGTTTCTCAATCCATCACACGAAAAAAAAATCAAAGAGATGGTAACCCTTGCAAACCCGCATGCTTTTGTCACATGCTCTTCCGAACTTGTTCCCAAATGGGGGGAATATGAGCGCACCACTGCAGTCGCCTTGAACGCTTATATAGGACCTACTACAGTTGGTTACATAAATAGATTAAACCGTAAGTTAAAAGAGTTGGGTTACAAAAAACCGCTCCAAATATCACAATGCGCCGGAGGCACAATATCCGTTGCTAAGGCAAATGATGCGCCCTTATTAACATTAGACTCTGGTCCTGTATCTGGTGTAACCGGATCTGTAAGACTAGGCACCGAACTCGACACTGCTAATATAATAACCACTGATCTCGGAGGTACTTCATTCGACGTAGGCGTGATTCACGGGTTAAATCCGACAGTCTCCTATAAGAGCTTAGTTCGTCAATATGAGTATTTCCTACCCAAGGTCGATGTGCAAACTTTAGGAACCGGAGGAGGCAGTAAGATAAAAGTTGACGGAATCACGAAAAGGCTTTCCGTTGGCCCTGACAGCGCTGGAGCATCTCCAGGCCCAGTTTGCTACGACAAGGGAGGAAAAGAACCTACCCTAACAGACGCCGACCTTGTTTTAGGTTATCTCAGCGAAGATAATTTTGCAGGAGGAAGTATCCGACTCAATCGTGAAAAATCGGTTGAATCCATACGACGTTTGGCCAAACAACTAAAAATGGATGAATATGAATTTGCCGGCGGTGTAACTACTATTGCTGAGTTTCAAATGGCTGATCTCATTAGAAAGGTGACAGTACAAAAAGGACTCGATCCTCGAGATTTTGTTGTCTTTGCTTTTGGAGGAGCGGGTCCTGTCCATATGGGCGTAACTGCAAGAGAACTTGGCATAAAAAAAGTCTATATCCCTTTTGGAGATGCTGCTGCGGTTTGGTGTGCTTTTGGCGCAGCTTCTGCCGACATTAGTCACGTCAATGAGAAAGTAAAAATCACATCCTCACCATTCGACAAAGACGATTTAAATAACACTATCGAGGAACTGGAAGAAAAAGGAAATAGTCAACTTGAAGAGGATTTTGTACCAAACACCTCCCGCATTTTTGGCAATTCTATCGATATGCGGCATAAGGGCCAAATCAACGAGGTTGAAATTTCACTGGAGGAAGGTCATCTAACCAAAGAATCGATAGAAACTTTGCATAGCAAATTCACTGAAAAATATGAGCAACTGTATGGGAAAGGATCCTCACTACCTGGTTCACAATTGGAAATAGTAACATTCAGATCTCGAGCAGCAGCTGTCACTCAAAAACCCAAATTAATAAAACAACCTATTACCGATAAACCGTTGGCTAAAGATGTCTTGAGGGATACCAGAAATATCTATTGGGTTGAGCAAGAAAAAATAGTACCAACACCTATCTTTGACGGATATAGATTTAGAACTGGAAACGTACTTGATGGCCCTTGTGTTGTTGAGACGGATACGACCTCTATCGTGGTCCATCCGGACCAGTTAATAAGAATGGATGACGTTGGTAACTTTATTATTGAAAATTAAAGGATTTCGTGATGCCTAGGATCAGCGAGTTAAAAGATATTAATTTCGATGGAATTGAAAATCCGTATATACCTCCTGAAAATCTAAAGATTTCAAAGAAGCTTTCCCTCCATAAAGAGTTTGACACAAACGTCGATCCTGTAACATATGAAGTAATACGACATAACCTATGGCAGATTAATGAGGAACATGGGTCTACCATCCAGCGGCTTTCGGGTTCTCCAGTGGCGATGTATGCGTTAGACCTAAATCCTTCGATTCTAACGGAGGAGGCTGAATTTGTTTACTTTGGCCCTTATATGCAATACATGTCTGGAGTTACTGATACCCAAATAAAATGGACAATGGAATACAGGAGCGAAAACCCAGGCATTAACGAAGGCGATATGTTTATCGCAAACGACCCTTGGGTAGGAGCCGCCCATCAACAGGATGTGATGCTACTCTGTCCTATTTTTTACGAGGGCAAGTTATTTTGCTGGATCGCAAATTGTTTGCATCAATATGATATAGGTGGCATAACGCCTGGAAGCTTTTGCCCTTCCGCCGAATCCGTTTTCGACGAAGGATTAATGCTTCCTCCTTTGAAGATAATCGAAAACTATGAGGTTCGACGAGACATCGAAGCAGTTTACCTAAGATCTTCGAGAAAACCCAATTTAGTAGCATTAGATTTTCGGGCGCAAATTGCAGGAAATACAACAGCAAGAGATAGAATTAAAGAACTTTTAGACCGATATGGACCGAGTGTTGTAAAAGGCGTCATGAGAAAGATAATTGACAACTCGGAGAAATCTTACCTAGCCAAAATGGATTCTCTGCCTGACGGTGAGTGGATTGATCGTACTTATATAGAGGCCTGTAGACCAGGCGATCGAAGAACTCATCGAGTTGTTATTGGACTACGAAAGGAAGGAAACCATCTCACTTTTTATAACGATGGATCGGCTGCTCAAGAAGGAGCAATGAATGCAACTTACTCTGGATGGAGGGGGTCGATCATGGTTGCGCTGAACGAGCTGCTCTGCTGGGATCAGTATTTTGCGGTTGGTGGTGCCCTTCGACACATTACTTTCGATCCAACTCCGGGGACACTTAATTGTGCGAATTATCCCGCTTCTGTATCAACAGCCCCTATACAATCGATGGAGATCTCTCTCTATCCAGCCTACAACGTGCTATCAAAAATGATCTACCCTAACCCCAACTTGAGAAAGGACATTATGTGTATTGGTGGAACAAGCCAATGGCCCGCGACACTTTTTCGCGGAATCGACCAGTGGGGAGAGCAATATGGATACCTTTTAATAGACCCGATTGGAGGAGCCATAGGAGCTTTTTCTTCGGCCGATGGAATTAACACTGGAGGACAGTCCAGAACGCCAATTTGCCAGCTTCCAAACGTTGAGCATACGGAACAAAACTTCCCCATCTTATTTTTATATCGTAAGGAACTAACCGACTCGGGTGGTGCCGGAAAATTTCGAGGAGGATTATCTGCCGAATCTTGTTTCATACCTAACAACACCGCGCTCATTACCCAGGATACGCTTTCCTCGGGCAATGCTATACCAACTTCCTCAGGTTTGATGGGAGGATACCCATCCACCACTAATGCTTATAAGTTCATGACGGATAGTGATGTAAAAAAGCACCTTACTGAAAGCGATATGCCTGATGATTTTAGTCAGTTAAGTGGCAAAACAGTCGAACTTCAACTTCGTCAAGAAAATTTCGAACAAAAACCAGATGATGTTTATGCAGTTCGTTGGAGCGGCGGCGGCGGTTTCGGCGATCCTCTCCAAAGAGATCCAAAAAAAGTTTTGGAGGATGTAGATAACTTTGCGGTTAGTCAATCAGCTGCATTCGATATTTACGGGGTTGTTCTCGATGAAACGGGACAGCTTAACACCGTTGAAACAGAATCATTGAGACAATCCCGAAGGGACAAAAGGATAGATAGAACCAGAAAAATCACACGCAAGGGTACTCTGATTGTGGACATCTCTGAGTCCTTGCAAATCTGCTCAGATTCTGAGGGTTCTTTTTTCGCCTGTTCTAATTGCGGAATGGACATTGCTAGTACAGAGAAGAACTACAAAGAACAATGCGTACAAGAAAAAAGAACTTTCAATGAAGTGAACCCTTTGATCGGTCAACCAGAAATATTTATAGACGATTCTGTCGAATATAGATCTTTTTGTTGTCCTGGTTGCGGCGCGCTCTTCGATAACGAAATCGCCTTATCGTCAGAACCTATACTCTGGGATATAAAACCTGCCCTCGTAAAGTACAGTAGTTAGCTTTTCTTTTTGTAGTTATCGTGACAACCTTTGCATTGTTGGGCAGTCTTGCCAAACTGTTTCCTGACCTCAGATTCTTCGCCAGTTTTAGCCACTTCGACTAGTTTCTCAGTTTCTTCCAACAGCTGTGACATCCTTTTTTCGAAGTCTTTTAAATTTTCCCAAGTCTTCTGCTTAGTATAAGAATCAACATCTTTTGTTTCTGGCTGAAACCCTTCGAGGACCATTGGTGTCAAGACTGCCGTACGTTCTGCGAAAAAAATGAATTTATCTCTGTCGAAGGGAACATCACCTTTAACCATTGAGCCCATGGCACTAACATTCCAACCCATACCAAATAAAATTCCTTGTCGATACTTCACAATGTCTTCTGGAGAGACTGCCATTGCCAAATGTGAAAACTGAAAAGGCACGAAAAACGAAAAAAAGAAAATCCATTTTCTAACCATAATTAGCTCCTTTAATTAATAGTTAACCAATCCCCAGACTATAACAATCGAGATGGTTAGGGCAATCAGCAACCGACGATGGGAAGCAAAAATAATTCGCTCACTTTCTTTACCTTTCTCTTTTTTCCCGGTAATCATAGAGATAATCAATCGTTCATCCAAAATCCACTCATGCCAGAAAATCGCAAAAACGTGAATGGCAGACAGCACTACTAGAATATCGAAGGTTATATGATGCCAATTGGTAAGCATTCCCGCCGTATCCGCTTGAATGAAACTTCGTAGCGGCCCCGCGTTAAATATTTGATCGTCAGAAAATAAGCCAGTAATAGTTTGGCAGAAAATAGTGATGAGTAACGTTACCACCATATAACCGCCAGCAGGATTGTGGCCAGCAAATGGTGGAGCAGTTCCTCGGACTATCTCGAGCAAAAACTTAGCTACAGTTCCAGGTGTTTTAACAAAAGACTTAAACAGAGCTGTAGTGCTCCCCAAAACCCCCCAAAGAACCCTGAATAAGACCAAACACAAGATGCAGTACCCTGATAGGAAATGATACTCCAAATAAATCCCACCTTGAATGCCTGTCCAAACGGAAAATGCCATTAGCAATACGAGTAAAAAATGGAATGACCGAATAGCAATATCCCAGATGAGTACTCTTTCTTTTTCCTCCATATATCCTCGTTTTCGCATTTTTTGGGTTAGCGATACAACTAAAATTAACTATACCGCTCATCCAAAGAGGTGTACATTATTCTCATACTTAAGGGGAGTAAAATAGCATGAAAATTCACAGACCTTCACTATCTGAAGTCGAACGAATTGCTCAAAATTTTGGCCTAGACCTCGATGATAACGATATCCAATCTTTTCGTGACCTTATGGCTGGGACTCTAGGATCTTACGATAGACTCAGTGAATTACAGACTGATCAAGACCAAATAGGTCGTAAACCTAATTACTATCGACCCTCGCGCCAAGAAAATAGTTTGAATGCTTGGTATCAGAAATGCGAGATACGAGAGAAAAACAACGGCAAATTAAAGGATAAGACTGTTGTCGTAAAGGACAACATCTGTGTTGCTGGAGTCCCCATGATGAATGGTTCTTCTGTACTCGAGGGATATATTCCCGATGTCGACGCATCGGTCATTAATCGAGTCTTGGATGCTGGAGCCACTATTGTTGGAAAATCGGTCTGTGAAAATTTATGTTTTTCTGGGGGTAGCCATACTAATGATACAGGACCGGTAAAAAACCCGCACGATCACTCTCGGTCCAGCGGGGGTTCCTCAAGCGGGAGTGCAGCTCTTGTTTCTGCCGGTGAAGTGGACATGGCCCTAGGCGGAGACCAAGGGGGTTCTATTCGTATGCCCGCTAGCTGGTGTGGCGTGGTGGGACATAAACCCACCTTTGGCCTAGTACCATACACCGGAGCCTTTCCTATAGAGATTACCTTGGATCATCTTGGTCCCATTACCAAAAATGTTGCTGATTGCGCGTTATTGTTAGAAGTTATATCAGGCCCGGATGGATCTGACCCTCGACAACAATCTCAAATCAAAAAAAAATCATACCTTTCAACCCTAAACGAAACCTGTGAAGGAATGAAAATAGGAGTCGTAAAAGAGGGATTCGGCTGGGAAGGACTATCAGAAGAAGGTGTAGATGAGACTGTCCTACAAGCGAGCACTAAATTCTCGAAATTAGGGGTCCAGATTGAAAACATGTCCGTTCCTATGCATAGAGATGGGATTCACATTTGGAATGCGATCGCTATCGAAGGTGCGACCTCCCTCATGATCAAGGGCAATGGCATGGGTACAAATTGGAAAGGGAAATATAATACTGGATTGCTAGATGCTTTTTCCAAAGGCAGGCTGACAAGACCAAACGATCTGTCAGAGACCACCAAACTTGTAATGTTAACCGGTCAGTACATGACAGATCATTATCAAGGTAGGTTCTACTCCATAGCACAGAATTTATCGAGAATGCTGAGCAAGGCTTATAATGAGCAATTACAAAATTACGATGCTTTATTAATGCCTACTATGCCCATAATAGCAACTAAAATTCCAAATCCAAACTGCTCCAGAGAAGAATACATCACGCGGGCCCTTGAAATGATCAATAATACTTGTCCATTTGATGTCACCGGACATCCGGCAATTACAATACCTTGTGGTCTATCTGATGGCATGCCCGTTGGAATGATGCTTATCGGAAAAAATCACGACGATAAAACCATCTTGAGGCTAGCTAATGCTTTTGAGAAAATAGCCTAGTTCTGTCTATTTAAACTATCGGAATCCACTAAATATGCTGTCTGTTATAGAGGAATTTACTTCCAAGAGCCAAAGTGATATTCATCACAGAAGACCGTCAAACCAAAAATTAAGCGAGTCAGAAAAAGCTACCACAGAAATAAAAAGCATTTCCTACATTGAAGACTTCTGGCCTTATTTGTGTGAGGTTATCTATCAGGATCCTCAAAAGTTAGGCTTAACAGTTAAGCTAAATATTAATTCTGAAGAAAGATTGCTAAAGGCCGAAGATCTGAAAACAGGCTTTATTAAGGATAATAGCGGGATTGGCGAGGAATCTTCCAATCTGAAACTTGGTTCCATACTATCCTCCATCGCCTTGATGGAAAAAAGTATCGCCCAGGCTAGCGAAAAGTGGGCTCATTCTATGAAATTAAATCCCAGATATACATTACCCTTCACTTTAAGACATAAGGAGTTTGTCTCACTTCGGATGCTCTTTCCTGAAAAGCATAAAGCGGATAAAGCTCCCAGTTCTGAAGCCCCGACTTTGGTAACTGGCGGAACAATGACGGCAATATATCTTTGTTGGAACCTCCTCATGAGATCTGACTCAGCATATTCAGAGGCTTTTGATGAACAACCATCACGTCAAACCATGGAGAATATTTGGAGAGATACCAGAGAGCTCATCTTTAGATTGGGTAACGGCAGCCTCACTTCCTTCATTTCATTAGCCAGTGCCTGCTCCTCAAATTCCGCCTCTATGATTTGGGACGGAATGAGTGATATAGAATTAATTAATAGGGATAATCGGTACACTTGGTGTGCTAATGATCAACTCGTGAAAAGATATTCTCAAATTTTCGACAATATCGTCGAGTTCCAAAACGGCGAATATAGTGGCTGTGCGGCTCTGTTCGCTCGCGCAAAAGCCTTGCCTTTATCTGAAAAATGGGCGGACAAGGTCGAGATCACAAAAGAGCAAAATGTGTTTTCTGAATTGATAAGGTGGATAACAGCTGTCGCCAGAAAACAGTACTTTTCCTGTTTCGACGATTAGCAAGATGGCCATCAGCAATGATGATAAAATCATATTATCATCTTTTATAGTAGCATTCTGCGCTTTCACGAGCATCTATATCACCCAACCATTGTTGCCAATAATAGAGCAAGATTTAGACGTCTCTTCCTTTCAGTCCTCTTTATCAGTGTCTTTAGTATTGGCGGGTATTACTTTAGGATGCATCCCCTCAGGCGTTCTAGATGAAAGGATAAGCTTGACCAGCGCGTGTCTTACGGCAGCCATTCTTCTAATCGTATTGCACCTAGCTTGTGCTAAAACCTCTAATATTAGTGTCTTGATTAGTTTGAGATTCTGCCAGGGATTTTGCATACCTTTTTTAACTTCTTCGGTTGCCTCCTCTTTATCCCGGTCAGTCTCAAGGGCGAATATTTCCCGAGGAATTGCTTGGTATGTCACCGCGACAATTCTTGGTGGTATGAGTGGGCGATTACTCGGGGGACTAACGACTATTTTCTATCATTGGAAGTTTTCGTTTATATTGTCTGCATTTCTAGTTTTTTTATCGTGTTTTTTTGTTCCTAAACTGTCCCCTTTACCACAAAAACCCTCAAAGGTTCTAAAACAAACTTCCTATTCAGCAGTAATCAGAAATAAAAATATATGGCCTTCCTATTTTTGTGCATTTTTAGGCCAAGGAATTTTCTCAGCGGTTTTCAATACAATTCCTTTCAGACTAGATTCTTATCCATTTAACCTTTCAGCTGATTTAATAAGTTTGCTCTATATGGTTTATATTGTTGGGCTTTTTACTGGCCCACTTACTAGCAAGGTGACTACAAAAGCTGGATACCAAAAGACTCTGTTTTTAGGCGCCATTATATTAGCAGTTGGCCTTTTAATCCTTTTAGGCAGAGAGCTTTACCTAGTCATAATAGGCTTGAGCTGTGTCTGTGTCGGTTTTTTCATAGTTCATATAAATGCCGCCGCAAGACTAAACAGTATTGTCAAAACCGGGTTAGGGGAAGCAAACTCTCTATACATGATCTGGTATTATTTAGGTGCCTTCGCCGGTGCGCTTTTGGCAATATTGGTTTTTGAAAACAAAGGTTGGAATACTTTAATATGTTTAACCCTAGCTACCCTGTGCGTCCTAACTACAAGTGCCAGGGAAAATCACTACACTACCTATCAACGCTAGACGCAGTGTTAACCAAAATTATCCCCAAAAATACAAGTATTCCTCCCACTATTATGAATTCGTTAAGATTCTCTCCTAGAATAATCGCGGCACTAAGAATGCCAAAAATTGGCACTAAGTTAAGATAAATAGAAGTTGATAAAGCTCCGATTTTTTCGAGAGCTTGTTGGTGCCAAATGAAAGTGATAGCAGAACTTACAACCCCCAAGAAGATTAAAAACAGTAGCGACTGAGCATCAGTGAAAATTTGAATGCTCTCCTCTATAGAAGCAAGAGGGAAAGGTGCCACCAACATTAGGCCCACCCCTGATGCATAAGTAGTAACGATAAGCGGACTGTATGTTCTCAAAGCTTTCCTGCTTACGACGGTGTAAACGGCCCATGAAAAAGCCGAACCAAAAATCAAAACAGCACCCCAACCCAACTCTTCCCTAGGCAAAGTGACTATTTGCCCATCAGTTACAACAATAAGAATACCAACTACGCTGAAAATCATACCTAAGATACTTTTTTTCTCCGGGATTTTTCTATTAATAATAGAATCGATGATCGCAACTTGAACCACGATAAAAGCAAAAATCAAGGAGGCCATACTCGCGCTGATATACTCTAGACCCTCATACATCAAAACGTTATGCAAAAAGATTCCAGTTAAACCCAATAATAAAAAAGTGCCGAGGAATTTCCTTCCCACTAATTGTCCTTTCCGGCTTAACAGCAGAATCGCAAAAAGCCACGCACATGCAAAGAAGAAACGTCCAAACGTGATAATAAAAGGCGCTTCTAGGGTGGACAAAATCTTCCCTAAAGTAGGAGTCAGGCCCCAAACAAACGTCGCGATCAATAACTTAAAATGTATTGACATACCTCTCCCCAAAAGTAGTCGTAGCTAACTAAACATCGTTTATTTCGTTGATTTCTCAATTTATCAATTCATAATCGATAACCATATGCTACTCTAAGTCTTATTAATATAAGTAAATTAACATTTTTCTATGCATATGAAGGATAAAAAACCTCTATCTTTTGGCGCCTGCGTTATGCCGACAGACCTGATGATTCCTCCCACGGACATAGCCATTATGGCTGAAGAATTTGGGCTTGATTCTCTTTTTTTTGCTGAGAATAGCCATGTGCCAATTGTACATAGTAAAAACAAGTATCACTCTGATGATATAGTTCAACCCTTCGCCCGGATGTACGATTCAATCACCGCACTCAGCGCCTGCGCGGCGGTTACACAAAAGCTGCTCCTTGGCACAGGCGTATGTTTACTAACCGAAAGAGATCCTATTATCACCGCCAAATCGATAGCTAGCTTAGATCATTTATCTAAAGGCCGAGTGGTCTTCGGTATAGCCGGAGGATGGATTAGAGAAGCAATGGAAAATCATGGGGCTGATTTTAAGAAAAGATGGAGTATAGTTAAGGAAAACGCGATGTTAATCCGTTCTCTGTGGAAAGAGGAAACCATAGCATTTAACGGAGAATTTTCTCGGCTAAAGGGTACCATCCAGCAATTTCCGAAACCTTATACAAGAGGCGGCCCTCCAATTTATATTGGCTCGAACCATAAAAAGGTTCCTAGTAGAGTAGCGGATTACGCCGATGGATGGATGCCTATATACGATCGTTACGAAGGAGAAAACGATCCGATCTCAGATCTGAAACAGAGTTGCAGAGAAGTCGGCAGAGACTATAGAGAAATGACCGTTCTACTTTTCGGCGCACCATACGATCATGGGCTTTTAGCCACTCTAGCATCTGAGGGCTATCATGGTTTTATCTTCCTTGTCCCTCAAGAAAGAGCAAATAATATTGGCGACGTGTTCGAGGAGATAGCAAGCCTGAAAGCGCAGGTAGTCAAAAATTCTACAAATTAGCAGTTTTTGTCCCGCTCCAACCATTGGTCGATTCCTTTTTCTCCTGAGTAAGCCCAAGCCCGCACTTTGTGCCACTTAAATTCAATCATAGTGGGAACTGCGCCTTTGAAAAGGCCAACATCCTGGTACTGTGGATATTTTTGGAGCAAAGACTTGACTCCACTTTCCCAGATTTCATCATTTTCAGTCACCACTCGAGCGAAACAATTCATACGGATCCACCACAGTAGGCTCCAATCCGAGGAGTAATTATCTACTAATACCATAACGTCAGGATTTACACTGATATTTGAAAGACGAGAAATGGTTGCTTTCTTTTTTGGCTTCTCATCTATCGGCGACACAATTCGATCGTTAACACGCGCAAATACTATAGGCATAGCATCCACACTCCCGGTTATCGTTTCCAACGCCAGCCTAGCAACACCAATTTCATCCAACACGCGGAACAAATTATTTTTTGATATTTCCATTACACTAAACACCTAAACAGGTTGAATAAGAATCAGAACACTAGGAAAATGTAGCGTAACTTTAAATAAGGATCAAAGTCACAAATGCTATCAAGTTTTAGAAATATGGGTGCAAAACTATCCCTTTTCACTGAGCGATGGGTTCCAGATGCGTGGGTCATCTGCATGATTCTGACTGCTGTAGCAGTTCTTCTTAGTATTTTTGGAGCAGGAGCTACCGTTGAAGAGGCGGTTCTCGCATGGGGCGACGGAGTTTGGAATCTGCTGGGACTAGCCATGCAGTTCACAATTGCCATGGTAGCCGCATCTGCGTGCGTATCTTCTCGCCCAGTACATAGGCTCTTTAGTTGGCTTTCCTCCCTACCGAATCCGGAAAAACCAACTCAAGCTCTTTTGCTAGCAGGAATTTTCTCGCTCATAACAGGCTATCTTAATTGGGCACTTTGTTTAGTCTCTTGCGCTTTATTTACGCCTTTCATCCTTCAGAAAAATCCTAAGGTGGATGTACGGGTTCTCATATGTGCGTCCTATATAGGACTCGGCACCGTTTGGCACGGAGGCCTCTCTGGATCCGCGCCTCTCATTCTAGCCACTCCCGATAACCCGTTATTAGTTGCGACTGGAGGAGCGACCGCGGTAGTAGATAGGCTCTATCCAGTAACAGAAACCCTATTCAATCCATTTAATTTGGCTTTTTTAGTAGTAATTGGACTAGTCGGTTTAGTCGCCACTTGCTTACTACATCCTAAAGAAAATATTCGGACTCTGTCACCCGAAGAGATAGAAAAAATCATACCAGAGCTCCCATTAGAAACAAAAAAGGCCAAGACTCCGGCTGACTATATCGATCAATTTCGGGGCTGGATCCTGTTGGCGGTGGTTCTTCTCATTTACCCGCTAGGGCATTCGATTGTAACTGAGGGATTCGGAACAAGCTGGACAATAAATGCTTACAACATTAGTTTTTTAGTGTTAGCTCTATTGCTTCACGGTAGAGCGCCATCATTTTTAACGGCCTGCAGAAACGGGGTCGACTCCGCTTGGGGAATTATTGTCCAATTCCCTTTCTACGCTGGAATATTTGGCCTACTTCAAAAAACCGACTTAGGAGACTGGTTGGGAAACTTCTTCGCTGAAATAGCCACTACTGCTACCTATCCTTGGGTAGTTTATGCTTACTCAGGTCTCATGAATCTGTTCGTCCCTTCCGCGGGTTCCAAATGGATGATAGAGGCTCCTTTCCTTCTTCCAGCTGCAGAGAAACTCGATGTCTCTGTAGTAACTACACTGTTGGCATATTCCTACGGAGATTCAACTACTAATCTTATCCAACCCTTTTTTGCTATTCCCATCCTAGCCGTAACTAGGCTTAGATTTGGAGATGTAGTGGGTTACACTTTCATGGTTGCTGCAATTTGTTTTTGCGTCTGTTCAATAGCGATGTTTCTTATTCCCGCCCAACTTTAGCGAGTAATCAATAAAACTCGACGTATCGATCCTTCTCCCAGTCTGATACATGTCGACAATAGTCAACCCACTCCATTCGTTTAATTTTTAAAAATTCATCGACAATAGATCCCCCAAGCGCATTGCGAAAAAATCTATCTTTCTCCAGTTCATCGAGCGCTTGGCCTAGATTTTGAGGCAATACTTCTATTTTATTCTTTTTCTTCTGCGATTCAGACATCTCATACAAATTTACATTCATAGCAGGCCCAGGATTCAATGCCTTTGTAATCCCATCCATCCCAGCAGCAAGCATAGCGGCCATTGCTAGGTAAGGATTACAACTGGAATCAGCTAATCGATACTCCAACCTACCAAAAGGCACCCTCACCATTGCACTCCTATTGTTATCTCCATACGTGACATAAGCTGGGGCCCAAGTGGCGCCAGACATGCTCTCACCCACCACTAAACGTTTATATGAGTTGACAGAGGGAGCAGAAAAAGCAGTTAACGCTCTAGCGTGCTTTAAAATGCCCGCCAAGAAATGGTAACCCAATTTGGATAAACCTAACCCCTGCCGATCAGATTTATCTTCGAAAGCATTTTTCTTATTACCTTTCTGTGCCGACACATGCATGTGCATACCGTTACCGGTTTTATTTCTGAAAAGCTTGGGCATGAAACTCGCGATTAGATCAAACTCTTGCGCAATCTCACCTGCAGCCATTCGAAAAAAAACATATTTATCTGCAGCGTTTAGAGCATCTGAATAGGTATAGTTTATCTCAAACTGTCCGTTCGCATCTTCATGGTCTATTTGGTACACATCGAAATCGACTTCTTGTAAGCAAGCAATGAGTTGCTCTAAAAAGACCCTACTTCTGGAAAGGCCTTTATAGTCATAGCAGGGTTTTTCTAACTGGTCGGAGGGGTCCGCGACACTTATTTCTCCAGACTCTGAACGTTTTAACAACATAAATTCAGGTTCTATACCCACATTGAAGGTAAGTCCCATACTTTTTCCAGCTGCAATCTGGTTTTTTAAAATCACCCTAGTATCTAGGGGGTAAGGTTTTCCCTCTACGTTCCCATCGCAAACAATACGAGCATACCCTTTTTGCCACGGAACCAAAGACAGACTACTTAAATCCCCGACAGCCATGAAGTCAGGATCGTGAGGTTCCATTCCCAAACCCCAAGCGGCAAAACCTGCAAACCCTGCCCCCTCTTTCAAGACAGTCCTAAAATGCGCTATTGGAACAGATTTCGTTTTTGCCACTCCGTGAATATCGACGAACTGCGCTAGTATGAATTTTACGTTATTTTCTTTTAAAAACTTTTGGGCGGCTTGTAGGTTCATTAAGATCCCCTTTTTTTGTCCATTTCTATACCAACATGCGTAAGAACGCAAAAACGGTTATTAAGATTGAATAATTATATTACAATCTTAGTCTGGATAGATTAACAAAAAAAATATTGCACTATCACCTTAAAACACTTCCCTTTATCTTCACAAATAACGAAAATAGGAGAATATTTAAAGTTTCCAGGTTTAAAAAATGCTAATTATCCTCTCCCCCGCTAAAACATTAGACTTCGATACAACCTCTCACACCGTAAAAAGTACAAAACCTCCCATGTTGACCAAAGCAGAGGAATTAATACGCGTTATGCGAAGAAAAGACGTAAAGGAAATCAGACAATTAATGAAGGTAAGCGAGAAAATTGCCTCCCTAAATATAGAGCGTTATCGAGATTGGTCAATAGAGAACAACAAGTCGCAGGGCAAACAAGCCATTTACGCATTTATGGGTGACGTCTATGCCGGCCTAGATGCTGCCTCGTTCAGCGCTGAGGATATCAAATTTGCTCAAACCCATCTGCGGATTCTCTCTGGCTTATATGGCATGTTAAGGCCTCTAGACAAAATGCAAGCCTACAGATTAGAAATGGGTACAAGGATCACGACCGAGAAAGGAAACTCCCTCTATGACTTTTGGGACAAACAGGTGACGTTGATGCTGAACAAACATGCAAAAATCAGCGGTTCGACCTATTTACTAAATCTTGCTTCCGAGGAATACTTCAAAGTTATAAAAAAACAAGAATTGAATCTAGACTTGATTTCCCCAATATTCAAAGATAAGAAAAATGGGAAGTATAAGATTATTTCTTTTTACGCAAAGAAAGCCCGAGGCATGATGGCAAGGTTCGCAATAAAAAATCGAATCACAAATCCTGCAGATTTAACCGAATTTAACGAGCAGGGGTACTTTTTTGATTCTACCAACTCCGACCCCCACGCTCCTGTTTTTCTTCGAGAAGACCAATCTTAATAATATTTAACGAATACACTTTTATAACAGCAATTAAGGACTCAACATGTTGAAAAACTTAACAGTAAGCACTATTTTATTATGTCTGGCAGCCAATGGACAAGCGTCTGAAAATCTCGTTTTAATTGAAACAAGTGAGGGAAATATCACCATAAAATTAGATTTCGATAAGGCTCCTATTACTTCGGCCAATTTTATTAAGTATGTTGAATCTGGTTTCTTTAACAACACGATATTTCACAGAGTTATTCCAGAGTTTGTGATACAAGGTGGTGGATTTGAACACCCCATGAATAGAAAAGAAACTTTGCCGCCGATTGAAAATGAGGCAGATAATGGCCTTAAAAACTCACGCGGAACGCTCTCCATGGCAAGAACCTCGGATCCTAATAGCGCAACCTCTCAATTTTTCATTAACCTCGTCAATAATGATTTCTTAGACCACAAGGGCAAAGACGCAGCCGGTTGGGGTTATGCGGTATTTGCCAAAATCACTTCTGGAATAGAGGTAATAGATCGTATTGCAAGTATTCCCACCACCTCTTTTAACGGAATGCAAGACGTCCCCAATACACCCATAACTATAAACAACGTTTCGCTCCTATCCGGCAATACTGAGTAGCGACAAGAAAACGTTGGGTTTATTTTCGCTCAATAAGGTATCGCTATCTTTCGGCGATCAAGTTATTTTTCGCGAAGCGAACTTCTCTTTAGACGAGGGAGAGAAAGTAAGCCTGATAGGAAGAAATGGGTCCGGGAAATCCACATTATTCCGCCTGATACTCCAAGAAATCGAACCCGACGAGGGAGAGTTGCTATTCCAAACGGTTGTTAATTTTGCGAAATTAGACCAGGCGCTCCCAACGAATAATGGCCTATCAGTACGAGATTTCGTCAAGACAGGTTTGGCGAAACAAGAGGCTTTGATTGAACGCTATAAAATTCTGAGCGCAAACAATAAAGAAAAGGATAATTTAGTAGAATTAGAAAAACTACAAGGCCGTATAGAGGCGCTTGGTGGATGGGATATAGAGACTCAGATCTCTCAGATAATCAGTAGCCTCAATTTACCAGAGGCAACTAAACTGGGCGATCTCTCTGGTGGGTGGCAAAGAAGAGTCTCACTAGCCAAGGCACTCGTGAGTTGCCCAGATGTTCTCCTGTTAGATGAACCTACCAACCATCTTGATTTAGAAGCGGTAGAGTGGCTGGAGAACCGCGTCAAATCCTTTAAAGGCAGTGTCATTTTTATTACCCATGATCGAAAATTTCTACAACAGCTAGCAACTCGAATCGTCGATATAGATAGAGGGAGCCTAAGGAGCTGGCCTGGGAACTATAAAAAATACATTATCCTAAAACAAAAGGCCTTATCAGAAGAAAAGAAGAGCAACGCATTATTCGATAAAAACCTAAATAAAGAAGAGGAGTGGATTCGAAAAGGTATAAAAGCTAGAAGAACTCGAAACGAGGGAAGAGTGCGCTCTCTAGAGAAACTCAGAGATGAACGTGCAAGCCGTATAAAACCAGACAATAGTGCGAGTATTGTGATCCAAAAGGCAACCCTATCAAGCAAGAAGATTATCGAAGCTAGGAAAATAAGCTTCTCTTTCAATAGCAAAAAAATACTAATAAGGGATATTTCTGTAAAAATCATGAAAGGAGATAGAGTTGCCTTAATCGGCAACAATGGTGTTGGTAAAAGCACTCTTCTCAAATTACTAATTGGCCGACTTCAGCCCAACGATGGAAGTATCAAGTTTGCTGAAAATTTAAATATAGGTTACTTCGATCAGAGACGGGAATATTTAGATCCTCAAAAAACTGTGGCTGAAATAGTAGGTGATGGCCAAGACTATATTGAGATAAACGGCAGACCCAGGCATGTAATTGGCTATCTGAAAGGCTTCCTGTTCTCTCCTAGTAGATCAATGACTCCAATCAAAATTTTATCAGGTGGAGAGCAGAATAGGGTTATTCTCGCCAAGCTTCTTACAAAGCCAGCAAATCTCTTGGTCTTAGATGAGCCGACAAACGATCTCGATGTAGAGACACTCGAGGTATTAGAAAAGCAATTGCAAGAATATACTGGCACCCTACTAATCGTAAGCCATGATCGTGAATTTTTAGATAATGTGGCAACTAGCACGCTGGTCTTCGAATCCAGCGGAAATATTGAAGGCTATCCCGGCGGATATTCAGATTGGCTCAAAAAAGGACGCAAACTATCAACCAAAGAGTTGATAATTAGGGAAACTCAGGTTATGAAGACACACCAAAGCGAAGAAAACTCTCGAAAGAAAAAGTTGAGCTACAAACTCCATAGAGAATTGGAAATGCTTCCAGATCGAATTTCTTCACTCGAATTAAAAATTGCTCGGCTAAACACTGAGATGGAGAACCCGAGTTTCCATGAAAAACCCTACAAGGAGCAAGAACCGGTTCTTAGTGAGCTTAATACCTTAACCAGTCAATTAGATGAAGCAATAGCACGCTGGACAGAATTAGAAGCTATTTCTTCATCCACATAATTTAAGTTCCCATGCGTCGAAGTGCAGATTTTGTTAGAAATTTGTTGTAAATATCGGTGCCTTTATTGACCCACCACCTGTGCCCTCCGGCAATCTTCTTAACCTGCTTTAACCGCGACATATGACTTGTTTGAATGTCGAAAGCATGAACATGTGTCCACGACCAGTACGGATAAGCTCCATCCATCACTTGCTTACCTTGGTTATCGTAAACCGAGTAAGCGCCATCAAAAGTTTTCCACATTTCCCCTTTCCTATCAAACGTCAGCATCATCAAGGGAAGGCCCGTTCTAGCATCAAACCACACCCTCTTTTTACTCACAGGCGCTCTGGCATAACCAACCGGTTCAGCCTCGGCTACGATTGCTTCTGGTATAAGTTCAACTTTAGTATCCCAAAAGGTGTTCCCTTTTGCTCCTCCGTGAGTTTTTCCTTCCCAATTTTCATCGCTCGAATCCCAATTTTCGGTCAGTCCTGCTAGAAAAGGTCCTCGACCTATGATCTTAAAATTACCCCAAGTAAGAAAAGGATCTCCAGCAGCCCAGGCATCTGAAAAATATAAATGAGAGCCCGGCAATAAGGGTTCAAATCTCTGACTTGTTGGGAAATTTCTGACCCTTTTAAACTGAGGTAAATAGCCAAGTAACTCAGGAAATTTTGTTTGATCGTACGGCCAAGAATTGAGAAATGCTGATCCTTTATAATCCTGGGGTACCGTAAAAAAGACAGATTGATAACGTAACTTATCCTCGTGTCCAGGCCAATAGGGGGTCGGCTCAACTTTGACGCGCCCCACTGGAGCAAATTCTATCCAACCAAGCTCATATTTATACCCTATTCGACCATTCTTATCTTGTTCGTAGCTTTTAATAGGGTAAAAAGAAACATCATGTCTACCCCAAGTAAGGGTAATGTTAGCAAATAATTCAACTCCACTTTTGGGTTCGGGAAACGGCGTCCCACCTATCCAAGGCTTCCCGTCACCAACCACAACATTCCCTTTCGTATCGAACTTTGCCAGCCCTTTATTGCGAAGAGTCGCCTCAGTATATTCCACTGGACTCAACTTCATGATGTCGGTAGTCACAGGTACGATTTCAAGCTTTCTACCCATTTGCTTTATCTGTGTGTACCGCACACCATCTAGAAGATCCTGCAACATGTCTACGTTGCTGGAATCAATTGTGTCTCCTGTTTTGAGCGCACCTTTTGTATAATTTTCTATAGACAAGAGCTCGTCTGGATAGGCCGCAGAAAAGTCACCGTTTTCAGCCAAAGCACTCCAAACTGGGCACAAGACCCCAGCCCCTAAAAAGCCTGCCGCAGTATTCTCTATAAATTTTCTCTTACTAAAATCAACGTCATACTTTTTAACGTAAGCCATTATGCTTCCCTCTCCATAAGATTATTTTTTTTTATTGCGCAGTGCCAATTCTTTTATCTTTTAACTAGACTTTGCGGAACAATCTAAATTCGCTATTAGCTTACCATAATCATTTTTCAATTTTTTGGGTAAGTACTCTTCACTCCTCTCCATTTTTCTCATTAAATTACAGGCCTGATCTAGCCTTCTAGTGCTACGGATTCTTGCTTTGCTTATCATTCCCTCCCACCATACTTCTTGCGTAGGTATCGCCTTTTTCGTAATTACTCCCCACGCTTTATCTGCCTCAAACGGCTTGTCTACCTTCTCAGCACTTCGACCTAAGAGTCTCCAAGCATCTCCTGATGATGGATAATCCTTCGTAAATTTTATCGACTCACTGTAAGCACTTTCATGCTGATCAGATGCAAGCATACTGTCTATGACAGTAGACCATATTCTTTTATCCATATCGGGTTGCGACTTAGCAGAAGGGTGCAATAGCTTTGCAAGACTTTGCCGTGTCTCTGGGTTGCTTATATTAGCCACAAACGGGTAAAGAAACTCCATTTGCCAACCTGGAATTGGAGAACTAGCTAACTTCCGTATGTAATTTTCAACATTGCCACCACCCAGTCGATCATAAATTTGCAACCTAGACCAAACCAAAGCTCTTCTTATATCCAAGTTTTGGGGGCCTTTAGCTTCAATCTGCGAAATCGCTGCAATTACATCCTCTGGTTTAGGATCAACTAGCGCACGCATCTGGAGAACCACCGAGAAATAGAACGGATCGGACTTATCAGTCTTCGGCAAGTCCTTAAAAGCTGCAATACCTTCATTAGCTAACGCTTTGGCTTTACTAATTTTCGAACGCCTCACGTGACGACTGAATTCCTTTGCTATTATAGTGAACGCAGTTCTTCCCACATCACTTTTTAATTTCTTTGATGATATTTGGTTTAAAGATTTTAAAGCTGACTTCGCATTACTTGTGGTCTGCGCAATCAAAAGCCGCGCACTATCGGCATCAGGGTCGGCAGGACTCTTCCTGACAAAACGTTTAGCAGCTATCCGTAGTTTCTTTCTATTTTGAGCCGACCCGCTTCCACTATCTTCTTTTGCAGAATACACTGCGTACAGTAGTTTAACAGAAGCCACGTCAAGCTCCGGATTAAGATTTTTCTTCCGTTGAAGTTTCTCTAAGATATCTATTGCAGGCTGAAAAATCTTAGCTTTGTAGGCACTCAAAGCCCACCGATAACGGTAATTACTAAAATCTACTTTCCTTGGTGCGATGACATTACTAAAGAAATATTGGTATTTTTGCATCGCATTGTAAAAATGCCCATTATTTAAAGCAAATTCTGCTCCGGCTAGATCAGTATAGTATCCTACCTTTACTCCTGATATTTCTTGGGCATAAATCATCATGTCGTTGACCAAGGATTGATCTAGATAACCGCCCTTGATTAAAGCATTTAAACGTTTGGCAGCCTCCAACGGCCTGCCCCCTGACGCTCTGCTTTCTTTCAACAAACCGAAAGCCTCAAGACGAATTATCCTGGCCTTTTCATCATCTAGTTCCCCTAAATCGGTAATCTTTGACACTTTACCGCTACGAGCATCGAGCAATTCGAGCTCCGCTTGAACGACTTCTAAAATTGGCGATTCATCATCTTCCAGAGCATTCTCTAGACTTTCAAAAATTTGCCTGGCCCTATCAAATCTTCCTTTAGCAAGCTCAACGTAACCTAGGCCCAACCAACCTCCATAGACCAAACCGGGGCGATAAAATTGTAAACTGGCCCCTCTGAACCCTTTCTCCGCTGGAAGTAAGGCAGTCGTTTTCTCAGCCCCCATGATTCCTACATTCTGTTCCCTGTAAGCTAGCTCTAGATCAATCCAAGCCCTCCAATACGGAAAGGCAGCCAATGCGAAACTCATATCATCCCATTCTTGAGAGCGATATAGTCTCTCCAACTGACCTTCACTCTCTCCCATAGACGCCTCAATTTGAGCTACCTTACCAGAGGTCTTTTGTCTCATCTCATTCAGTAAGGCTTTCATTTTTTTCAAGGCATTAGGCGAAGGATTCGCCTTTCTAATCTGATCAATAAATGGACCTACTTCATTTGCTATAGCAAACAGTTCAGTAGCACCCACATCACCGTCTAGCCGGGCGGAAAGCTCGGTTACGCCATTAATTGCTCTTTTAGATGACGCTAGAACTCCCTTTGGTTGAAACCCTACGAAAAGAATCAGTAAAAAAGTCAAAATGAAACTTTTCTCACGCATTTGAAAAATCCATTAACATCAGTCCTACCTAATTAGAGGGCGTCCAACAAGGCTTGCATCTCGTTAGCAAACTGATCGCCCATTATCAGCTTTACCAAGCGCTTTGTTAATTTGAGCTCACCATCAAGAGTAGCCGCATCCCCTCCACCAGCCTCTCCGATAACCAAAAATGAGTGCATTGGAGCACTTCGATAGAGAGGCCTTGCTACCTTTCTACCCACTTTTGCTTCCAACAAGGAAGGATTGGCTTGATCAGAAACATCCAGAGTTGAAATCGTACCTCCCGAACGACCGAACTGCGCCGCCAAACGAATCACTTTATCCAGTTGTCCTTGTTTCAAGGGAGCATCACCTACCACAATAATGAGTCGTCTTGCGCCGATTCGCCAGCCAGACCTTTCTATTGCATCTCTAATACCTGCATCTATTGCCTCAAACCAATCTCCGCCACCCTTCGCCTCTAATTGGCTCATAAAACGTCTTATTTTTGCTGTACTATAAGTTAGCTCGTGTACCTTCGTGGTAAATTCTGGGTCGTCATAATCTCTGTATGCAACCACCCCGAATCGAGCAATCGGCACCAGAGATCGAACAGTCTGTGCTATATCTTGTATCCTATCCCTAACTTCGTCTATTACCCAATCCATTGAACCAGTAGCATCAATGGCGAAAACCACATCTAAACCCGCCTCTCTCAATCCTGCTATATAAGCAGCGAAGCGCGCAGTTCCATCACCGAGCCCATTACCAATACCTGTTTTGAATCCTCCCACCCCCGAGCCTTCGCTAAGGGGAACCGCTGCTATGCCGGTGGGAACATCTATGCCTTGGAATCCCCCCGACTGTGCTTTTAACGCTACGGTTACATCTGGAGGGGGAGGCGCAACGGATTTAGGTGCCAACAAAATTTCTGGGGGATCGAACTCTAGCTCTTCCTCAAATTCTAATTGTTCTTCAGGTGGAGGTGTCTTCTCTAATTCCGGCTCAGGAGGTTTTTCCATCACAATTTGCACTACTTCTTCTTCTGGCGGAAGCACTCTCTCAGGACCATCGATCTTACGACCGACCTGCCAAGAGACAATAGCGTGTATTAAACTGGAAGCGAGTAAAAGCCCAACCAAAATATAAACTCTTCGCGTCGAATAAGTCACTCGATTGACTCCGACATTTTCTTCTGAGTCACTAATACAAACTGGACTATCCCAACATTTGCTGCACCTTTCATAATTTCAGATATCGTCAGGGCATCAGATTCTGCGTCGGCATATATTTTTATCTTATCCAAATCACTGACATTTCTTAAACGAGCGCCCAGCTCTTCCCAAGACACAGGGACGTTTTCAAACCTGAGTTGCCCTTCTTTTGTGACGCTGATTGTAGGAATTAACGACGATGACTCCTTTTCTTGGGATGCAAAAGGCGGATTCACATTGTAGTCTGGAGAGAGATTTCCTACCACCATAAAGTATAAAAGTAATAAAAATATGATGTTTATCATTGGAATAACATTCTCCTCTCGAGAGGCTCTTTTTCTGCCCAATTTATTCATCAACATACTTTTTGTCTGTCGTCCCTTAAGAGATTTCAAGTCACATTTCCTTCACAATTAGTCATCTTCAAACCGCCGAGTCGCAGCAAGTGATATGTTAAAGATTTGACTCTCGTTGAGCAGATCCATGATATCGACTGCAGCTTGTAATTTTACTTTCGGATCGACAGCCAGCATCACACGACTTTGACTGGGATCAGAAAGGCTCTCCGCATAGGTTTTTAATCCCACTAAACTGCTACCGGCACCGTTAAGCCACAAACTACCATCCAAACGAAGCTCTATTGCAATTAATGGCGTCTCGGTATTAATTTGAGACGAAGAGGCGGACTGTGAGAATTCAATTGCACGCGGCCTCAAAAAATTGGTCTGGAGCATGAAAAAAACTAGCAAAATAAATACACAGTCAATCAAGGGAGTGAGCGATAATCTTCCTGACCGCTTCCCCGACCTGTTATCTCCCTGCAGTCTAGCCTGCATATTCAATGTTAGCTAACCTCGTTTTTCGAACAAACTCTAGTTATCATATCTCCAACCTGGTCAGTCAAGTTATCTAATTTGGTCTCCAGGACTGCATGCATCACCGCAAACGGAATCGCAATGGACAGACCAACCGCAGTTGTCAACAAAGCTTCCCATATTCCACCGGCTAGTGCAGATGACTCCCCCGCGGCGCCCGCACTAACTGCTAATCCTCGGAAAGCATCGATCATTCCGAGCACGGTTCCCAATAAACCCATCACTGGAGCTAGGTAGTAGATTAACTCCAAAGGCTTTAAATTATTCGAGAAATCTCTTAAAAAGGCGGAAGATCGCCTAATCATTTCGTCCTGCAATGACTCATTATCAAGCGTTCCCCTCATCTCCAATCCGAACTGGATATCCTTAGCAATCCCAACAGCTGAACGTTCTAAATTACCACTCGCTTTGGCTGTATTACCTTCCAACCACATAGTAATCGCATCATCTATTACCCCGATCGCCAAAGGATTAGTTCTCGAAAACTGGAGAAATTTGGTGAATGCTAAAGTCAGGCCGAAAATCGAAACAAGTAACAGTATCCAAACCACTGGTCCGCCTAGCACTAAAAGGGTTTTTATACCTAAAAAGAAGCTTATGAAAAATCCTTCTTCTGGAGCCGGCTCAATATTGGCTGATTCCTGTAAACTTCCTAAATCACCGTTTTGGGGCTCCTGACCACTAGAGACTTCTTCATTAGTAACCGAAGAGGCACCATTAATCTGAACATTAGGCTCGGAGACAACAGGGTCCCCTTCCACCTGCTGCGCGGACGCCATAATGCTTATGCAGACTCCTATTAGAAATCCTAAAGAACATGTCAGCTTTTTCATCATAATTTACTCATGTATCTAAAATGTTAATTTCGTAACCTAGCGAGCTTATCATAGAAGCACGCGATGATTGGCATTCCGTCGACAAGAAGAATAACCCCAAGTTTTGTACGTCCGACAACTAGCGACAGATCAATAGAATAAATCGGGGTAAGGGGTAAAAAAAAAGAGCCGGCACTAGGCCGGCTCTAAATGTTCACTATACTTAGCTTCTAGAGTTAGAAGAAGTAAGTAAATCTGACGAATATTTCGTCTGCCCAGTCTAGAGTCTCTGTAACAGTATCCATATCTCCTCCTGGAGAATTAATGATAGTTGCATACAGATCCCATTGGTACTTAGCTGATGGTCGATAGCGAACGCCTGGTTGCACTAGGTAACCACCTGCAACGTCCACTAGTATCGCGAAATCAGCTCTCCATATTAGATTTGGGAATGGTTGTTGGAATGCAAACACAACATAGTTGGCACTACTATCCCCTCTAGGATCATCACACGCATTGTCAAAAGCACATGCAGTGAAACCGCCGGTGACTGGATCTATGAAGTCTGAAATTCCTCTTGTATCCATCTTATCTAGATCACGTCCAAACATGTCTGATTCAGTTCGGTGCATCCATTGCATGACCATATAGGTCGCAGGGAAGTCCATGCTAAATCGGTGGTATTTTTCTAGAATAAGAGAAGACACAATGTCATCTTTCTCTGTGAAATTGAAGCTCAGATCATTGGTAAATGCCTTGTTTGGCGTCCAATTCACCTCACCTCGAATAATCAACTGGTCGAATATGGAGTTTGGATCATCAGCAGTAATAATATAGTTACCACCGATCATGTAGTTCCTTTCTCTTCTGAAGTATCGACCGACATACTGAGTAATATTACCAAAGGAGCTTCTGAACCCTTCAAGCGTTCTGAAAGTATCTACAAAGTTTCCTTCGTCACCAAAACCGAAGATTTCACGAGTAGCCCATCGCGACGCTGGGAATTCGTTAATCTGGGTTGTAGCGTAATTACTGCTATTAATTCTTCCGTCTCGGATTCTGTACCAATACTCAAGTGAGCTAGCCGCGAAATCATCAGGCGCGAAACTGGTTCCGCAACCGCGTCTCATGGTCCGCTGACTTGTGTCTAAGGTAGGCATTGCCTGCATACCAAGACCCAAGTGAGGATTTCCTAATGCTGCCATCACGTTGTTAGTAGCATTATGTTGGTTCAGACAGAACGGGTTTGTTCTTCCTTGGTGGATGATCGGCGCATCTGCTCCAGTGAAATATCCATCAGGATTTCGTCGGTTCGCATAGGCAACCATCGCTGTGAAAGCATCGGTAAGCGGCATAGTTAACTTGAAGCCGAAATTTATTGCGCCTTCTGCGTCATCATAACCATCCGAATCATCCATATAAATAGTGGTTGGTGCTAAAGCATATGGAGTGTTTTGCCCTGGAAGGATTGTTGGAGAAAACATTTGTGCAAAAGCATCTAGTTCCCAACCGTTCTTAAAGGTGTAACTCAGACGAATAGCTGGAGAACCAATACGTTGATCCTGATATTCTTCAGCTCCTGGACCCAAAGCCAAACGTCTTCTGAGATCCAAACCATTCGCAACGTCCATGGTTCGGAAGAAGTACGCTTCACCCCATGCGATGACTTGGTTACCAACCCGAACCCAAAGAGGTCCCTTACTCCAATCAAAATACAGAAAAGGAATATCTATAATGGCATCAGGGCTGTTCCACTCCAAAAGCGTGGCACGTCTGTTACCAAAATAAGGGTTGGCGTAATGATCATCGATGCCACCACCTGTTCCGCCATCAACGAAATTTCGAGTCGCATCAAAATACGCACGAACCTTCATGAACATAGCCAGGTCAGGTGTGAATTGTCCTTGAAAGTCAACTTCCACTCTGGAGTTAAAAGCATTGAAATCAATTTCATCACTCAATGCTACGCCAGGCAAGGAAACCGCTTCACCGGCACTTTGGTTAGCGTGAGAAGCCGAAAAATCGGTACCAGCTGCTGGCAAACCAATTGCGGGTGCAGGTCCTCTAACAACCACTCCGTTGTTCAAGGTCAGACCAACGAGTTGTGCTAAGCCCGAGTTACCCTGGGTAGAACCCTGCCCATTCGGACACATCATCAGCGGGAATGGCACGTCCACTTGACCAACCTGGGGTGAGGGCAATCCTAGGATACCTCGGTTCCTACCATTGGTAATGTCTCTACCACCGGATGTACCGAATTTACAAGATACCGGTGAACTGGTGAACGAACCTGCAGGCAAAACCCCAGAAACTCTGGTGTGGCCGCCGTTTGCATTAAGGCGGAACGCGTCTTTACCTAACTCGCCACTAGCGAATAATCCACCGGGAAGAAGTCCTCCCAGTACGCCTGTTGCTTGTGAGTTATGAACCGTTGTTGCGGCTCTTGCATTCGCATTTAAACCATTCTGAAGTGTCGCGTCATTCATAAACGCCGCTGATGTTATCTGCGGCACAATACGACTGTTGAATGGGTTACCCATTGTGTTGTTAGGGTTTCCATCATCATGAAGACTGTAAGCAATCTCCTGTCTGAAAAACCCGGTTATGTTCCAATCAACCGCTGCAGCTGCACCTGCAAACAGGATACTCCCTACAGCGATACTTGAGATTAAACTCCGCGCGATTGTGTGTTTTATCACTCCCGCTCTCCTCTCTGACCATTAAAATTTTTATATTTTTCTATACTTGGGGTTTCCAAAAAATTGGATTTCAGCGGACGCCTAAAATAGAGATGCCCCCCTCGATCCAAATCTACTTGTGATATACAAAAAGATTCGGTCCCCCGTATGACGTATTACCGCTCATTTCACGGCCCTTGTCAACGCTTTGACTCCTTTAATTTTAGAGAAGATTAGAAAGTTTTTTGCGGCGTCGCAGCATAGCGACGATGGCGGGAGTGTAATTTAACGAGCAAATGATTGGTTGTGACACCGGTCTAGGTGTTCCAATAGACCCTCGAATATATCTCAGCTTACTCGGTAGGAATTCTGGACGCCAGCAAACGCTAACGTCCAGAAAAAAAATGCACTCTACTGTGTAATACGGGCAATGCTACCCTGGTGCCCTACAATATAAACGGACTCCTCTGCTAGGACGCCGCTAACCCCGGTGCTTTTTTGGGACGAACCTGAAGCTACGCCTTGGTACCAGGTACGACCTATTTGGATATCCGACTTACCGCTAGTAAAACTGCTACCTCCATCACTCGATCTTAGCAGCTCCCTTATTCCCGTAATAACCACCTCATCATGACCACTCCATACGCCTAACAAATTGGCATTTGTAATTTTATCAAGCTGCTTCCACGATTTGCCACCATCTGAGGTTTTTAGAATCAGGCCCTCTTGACCTACGGCATACCCATTGCTCGTGCCATCACTTGCTAGATGAATATCGAAAACTGATTGTTCACCCCGAGCGGCAGCATTAAAAGTTTTCCCGCCGTCAGTCGATCTTAAGATCAATCCAAACTCACCTGCTATTAATACGCGTCCTCCAGACTGGATAACCACATCATATAAATGAGGCTCATATCCTTCATCATTGAACTTTCCCCAATCGACTGTAACTTGCTCCCAACTCTTACCCCCATCACTGGACCGTCCGATGAAACCAAATTCGCCGATAGCCATGGTCAATCCCTCCGAGGAGTCCACGTTCAGCAGGCGGGCATCAAGCCCAGAATTTTGGACTTCCCACTCGCCTTCCCCTTCTTTGGTCACTACCAGTCCTTGTTGACCTGTCAAAATGATGTTGTCTCCATCTTTGGCTATTGCCAACAAGGCCACCTTCAAGGCTTCGCCATTTGCATCCTTGATAGGCGGAAGTAATTCCCAAGTTTCGCCTCCATTCGCTGTATGTAAAGCAAGCCCAAAATTGCCCACAGCCATACCCCAGCTACCGTCCATCTCCAGGTCATATAGCGAATCGTGAGGAATTCCCGTTCGAAGAACCTGAATAGCCGAGTTCCCGTCGCCCGCATGATCGTCCGAATGGACATTCATTGACACTAGTACAAGTAGTCCGACTAACCACGTGATTTTATTTCTCCAAGAGTTATTTTTCATGATTAAAAATTCCATTATAAGGTTGATTTAGATAGCCGCTTATTGAGCTTTTCCCATAACTTCCGAGAGATCAATATTCTCGGAAATAATCAAATGCTCCCTTTCTATAAATTTTGGTTTAACGAGATAAACCAAAAGAGGGAGCACGACTAACGCTATCACCATATTTATTAACATTATCATTACTAGCAACAAACCCATATCTGCCAGGAACTTCAACTCTGACAGGAAATACCAAGGCATGATGCCTATTAAGACGATGGTCGCTGTAAAAAAGATAGCTTTACCAGTCGTCGTAACAGCTCGTTGAATAGCTTCGCCATGATCTTTATTTTCCCTAAACTCCTCGCAGATCCGGCTTAACAAGTAAATCCCGTAGTCAATCCCCACTCCAATTCCAATAGCGGCGATCGGCAGACTATTCACATCTAATCCGATTCCCATCATCACCATAACCGACGCAAGAAGGACATTGGAAAAGTTCACAGGCAGCAACAACAAAATCCCGGCTACAATTGACCTGTAGGAAAAACTACAGGTGACCAAGATAACCACGTTCAGCCAAAATAGAATCGTCCATTGATAACTATCTACCGTCTCATTAACCGATTGTTGTAACGCTATTGCACCCGTGCCAAGCCTAATTTGATACTCCTCGTGGTCAAGACCCACAACCTCCAAACCCTGTTTGGCCTGGTGCATGGCGACATCAACAGTTTCCTGTTTATTGTCCTTGTACCACAACGAAAGGGTTCCATTTGAGAAAGTAAAATCAGTCACATGCGAGTAAGCTTTCGGACTTGATCCGACCATCAGCGCGTTAGTAGCCGCATTCACGGATTCGGTTTTTTGATCGAGGGGAGCCCATTTAGGATTTCCCCCAGAAAATAACCTGTTTACCTCTGGTAGATAATCTGGAAAAGAAAGTGTGGCCTCTGGCGGAGGGTCTTGCACTTCCAAAAATCTTTGTAACTGAAACATAGTCGCTTGCGCCTCGGGATCGCTCGCTACAAAACGATTATTTTTCTCTTTACCTTCAAAGACAATTTCTAAAGTCATCAACCCCGGAAAGTGGGCATTGACCGCTCTCACAGCGGTGTTGAATTCTGATGACTCCTTAAGCAAGTTACTCCCTTCAACAGGGTTGCCTACTTTTATCTGAAGCATCAGCCAAACTCCAACCACTGCCAAAACTGCAACTATCGTCGTTGTTACTTTAGCTCTTGGCCCGTGTGATACCGAACCAATCGCATGCAGAAGACTGATAATAGAATCATGCCAACTTTTCTTGTCGGATTTTCCTATCAAGGTTGCAACATTCTTGGGAGCCGGGAACCAAGATAAAAGAACTGGTGTAAGAAACAAATTAGCTGGTACCAATATCGCCGCCCAGAACCCGCAGAAAATAGCAAACCTCTCCATAACTGGTATGGGGGCAACCGCTATCAAAAATAAGCCGGCCGCATCCGTAATAATCCCAAGCACACCAGGTGCCATCATTACGCCAAGGGCCAATTCAGCCGATTTTTTACGATCACCAGTCTCGTAATATATCTCATAATATCTTTCTATAAATTGGACACAATGACTGAATGAGCGCGCCACCAACAGCAAGGGAACTACCATGATTAGTGGTTCTACCGGATCGCCCAACCATCCCACAAAACCGAAACCCCAAATAGCAGCAACGATACTCACCGCCAAAGGCGTAACAACCCCGGGCACATTATTCATGTAAAATACCAGCGCTAGAAAAAGAGCAGCTGCCGTGATTCCAAAAATACTTAGCATTTGGGCCTGATATTCATAAACCCATCCCGTTAGCATAGGTTGCCCAGCCGCATAAATAATATGGTTGTCATCCGTTTCTGCAGCGACCATCCTTTGTACATGCTCGAAGACGCCCTTGTAATCTAGAGGTTTCGATTCCAGATCGATAAAGGTCGCCGTGATTATTGTGGCACTCTCGTCAGGAGATATCAGAAACGTTCGAATGTTAGGGGCCTTATCCACTGCTTGAATAAATTTTTGAACCTCCTCTTCCGTTCGAGGTGCCTGATCTTCCATCAAAGGACGCATATCAATCCCATAAGGAGTCGCTTCAGCGAAACGCGCTTTTTCAGTGGTTATAGACAGAATTTGATCATGATCTACTGTTGGAGCTAAATCTATTTCCCGCGTCATGCGAAAAACTTTGTCCAAAGTTTCTGGGTTGTAGATGGTTCCTTCCTTGACCTTCACCATTAGTGTGACAGTCAACGGATTGCCGAAGTTGCTATGATCTAAGTAGGTCTCTACGTAAGGGTGACCGCGAGGGAATAAGTCCTTGAATATGGTTCGCAGCTCAACTTTCCGTTTGTACCAAACATCCTTATCCTGGTTATACGAAGCGCAGAATTCCCCAGTGTTGTTAGTGTCACAAATCTGACTCAGACCTGTGTTCACCAGAGGTATCGCGAAAAAAGCGGTGATACCAAAAATAATGCCTGCGGTTAGTCCGCGATTGTTCATACAAAATTCTGCTAAAGCAAAGCGAATACCTTTCATAGACCCCCCCTATATCCTAATGGTCTTTGTTTTTAATATGCCAAGTAATCGAATTGAAGCTCGTCAGTTTGGAGCAACATCCGACTTGCGACTATATTGTGGCTCGAACTAGGTTGTCAACTCGAACCTATCAATTAAGTTTTTGGCATTTTTATTTTCCAGGCATAATGGAAGCTGGTCATAAAACAAAATTCTGGCGTTTTTTTGACCGCAAGAACCAAAATTGTCCGGCTTAAGCACCATATAATTAGTTACGTAGACGGACTAAGATTCACAGATAACCATCCGATTTTTATGTCTTAATTAACCGTTCTAGATTACTATAGAAACCTAAACTTGATATTTTTAATGAACAATATGTTTTACGAACCAAACAAAAAAGAAAGTAAACATGGGCTCGCTCATGACCCTTTTAAATCTTTGATTGTACCAAGGCCAATCGGATGGATAAGCACCCTCGATAGGGAAGGGAATGTGAATCTTGCCCCCTACAGCTTTTTCAATGCCATATCTTACGATCCATGCATCGTCATGTTTTCCTCTAGTGGTTTAGTGGACGACCCCAAGAAACATTCGAGAAGAAACGCTGAGGAAACCGGCGAATTTGTCTGCAACATTGTGTCCGCTGAACTGACCGATGCTATGAATAGCACCTCGGCTCACGTTGCACGTGGTATCGACGAAATGGCTTTGGCTGGATTGAGCCCATCTCCATCGAAAACCGTCAAAGCACCCAGAGTGCTTGAAGCTCCTGCTCATCTAGAATGCCGTTACCTAAAAACCGTGGAATTTGAAAGCAATGTACCGAACCAAAGCCATGCAGTCGTTTTCGGAGAAGTAACTGGAATCCATATAAAAGATGACTTTCTAACTGACGGATTGGTAGATGTATTAAAGATTATGCCCATAGCCCGAATGGGCTATTTAGATTACACCCGAGTCGACAAGGTATTTTCTTTGTCACCTCCTGATACTAAAACAGGCGCGCCCCCGAAAAAAACCGGCTTCTAATTTGGTCGTGCGTAATTCAGTAAATTGTTTTTGGTGCCGGCTGTCCGACTCGAACGGACGACCTGATGCTTACAAGGCAACTGCTCTACCAACTGAGCTAAGCCGGCATGACAAGAAAGCTCGATAACAATAACTTTAAGCTTCCGATTTTTTAGTTCGCCGGGAACCCTTAACCTACCGCTAGTGCAGGCATTCCTAGCATGTCCTGATAAGCCCTCATTCCAGAATTTCGAAATTGCAAGGTTGGCTCGCCGCCTTCCATCCCTCTCAAACGAAGCATTTCAGATGTATTGGCAAATGTCGCTCCTCCTGATGGAACATTAGGTTGAGAGAATCCCCGTATCCCCGCCATCCGAGGACCATCAACTCGGTCGCTCTCATCAGAGAATCCCCGTATCCCCGCCATCCGAGGACCATCCGTATAGTCTACTTTATCTGAATAACCTCGAATACCTGCCAGGCTGGCTCCATCGAAAGCTTCCGCAAAATCCTTTTCAGAACCCGTGCGCGGCGGCCCCTGGACAGTGGTCCCTCCAGCTTCGTTGGTTCCCTTTAAGACTATATTTGTGTTAGTGGTAGGCATTATGTAAACGTTGCTCAAAAATCTTGCAGTTTCCTCCGGCTTTTTGCCACTTGCGGCAAAAACTTGCCGCTACTATAACCCAAATCGGCAGTCCGGAACAAATGTTTAATCGAATTTAAAAATATAAAACCCAGTGAGCTCTTCTGGGTATTTTTCGAGCATGAGGGACTGAAAACTGCTCTCTATGATGAGAAGCCTTATATTAAGCTAAATAAATAAAAGCAATCCTACAGCACTCCACTGCTTAACCGATCGCAAAAATCTTCAGCCCATCTAGAACTAGATTTTGCTCAGTAACGTGCGGCCATTCTATGCCGTCTGATATTATGCCTGCAGCTCCCCCTGTCAGCACCCATAAAGGATCCGCATCATAAATATGGGAGCATTCTGCCTTTACTTGATTCATAAAACCGAAGAGCAAGGTTCCAAGCCCAATACCGATAGCTTCTTCAGTGCCGGTAGGGACTATCATTTTTTTTTCACCACGCGAAACAACCGGAAGATGCGCTGTGCCACCTGCGAGCGCACTGGCTAGAATATTGGGTCCTGGGGCTATTAAACCGCCTAAGTGAGTCCCCCTGCTATTTATAAAGTCTACTGTTATGGCGGTTCCAGCATCTACTACAATTAGGTTTTTTTTGTACTTTGACCAGGCTGCTAAGCCAGCTAACCAACGATCCACCCCCAATTTGCTGGTTTCGTAGAGTGTAGTCATCCCTTTAAAAGTTTTTTGCACTTGAACAAAGTACGGTTCTATTCCTAGCTCGAAAAGTAGTATTTTGCAGCATTTTTCATTTACTTGTTGGCTAGCTACGCTGGACACGAAAATGTTCTCTGACATCAACATTTTCCTTTCAGGTAGAGCCCAACAAATCTTACGATCATTTTTGAAGTTAGAGATCTCCAGGGGACAGATGTGATGTAACTCATCGTCTCGAAAATAAGCACTTTTTAACCAAGAATTGCCAATGTCAATCAAAAGCATTAGACAACTTCGATAATATGGCCTGATAAAATTTGCTTGACTTCCCCTGCCCGCTGCAACAACAAAGCACCAATTTCATCGACTCCCG
>CACJXQ010000013.1 GCA_902597385.1 uncultured Pseudomonadota bacterium
ATGTGAATTATCGAATCAGCCGACCTTTTATCATCCTTACTCATATTTTGATTCTTTTATTTCCAAGCTGGGTTATTAGAAAAATTCGAGGAAAAAATGTTCCTCGGGGAATGTCTGCTTGGTATGATCTTTTTGATTGGTTAGGTGGTTTCCCCTTTGAAACTTCAACAGTAAAGAATGTTTTTCAATTCTTCAATAATAGGGGGTTTGAATTGACGAACATCAACACGGTGGCAGGAAAAATGGGTTGTAATGAGTTTGTTTTTCGCAAGCCTCCAATTCTACAGGGGAGTTCAGATGATTGATAAATACGTGAAAACGGAGTGTGGTTTGAATAAATACTCCAAGTTGAAGGCAAAGCGAGGCGTTCTCGCTAAAGCGCGTCTTTATTGGTTCCTTTTTTTTGCAACATTAAGAGACCTTCCAAAAAAACAACTAAAAAGGAAGTAGAAGTTGGTTGAAACACCATCGTCCAGAAAAAATCAAACGCTGATCAACCTTTGTAGGGCTTGAGTGGTTCTCTGAGGTTCTGTAATTTCTTCCACTTTTTTATCTGCCGGATAAAACTATTCCTTGAGGAATGAGACCTACAATTGTAGGAATCTTTATCTTCGTCAAGCACTCTTGTTCGCAAAACAGAAAGATCTTTGTTGTATAAAAAGGTGAGGTCGTCTTCTTGCCAGAAAATATATTTTTTTCCTGAGATATTATATTTTTCATCTACTTTTCGTTTAACCCGATACTCTTTATCGGAAGCGATAATAGATTTATTCGTTATTTGTTTATCAAGGATATATGACTTCACTCGCCCATTTTCGAGATAGTACATGAGGGGAATGAATTCGATTCCTCCTGGATCAGACGGTTCAAAACAAATTAAATACTGATTTTCTACATTTGAAAAAGCTTGTTGAGGGCCAAGAAAAATGGAGAATAAAATACAGGGAAAGAGCTTTTTGTAGCCTAAATAAATTTTAATGTACTGATAAATATTGGTTATTTTCATCGAAAAGCCATATTTTTTCTTTTGACAGTCTCTATATTCTCATTTTTCAAAAACACTAGCAATTTTATTCTTTTTGTGGCATAACGTTTCCTACAATTAAGTATGAATCAAACTTCTTTTAGGTGTTTCGATATTACGAAGTTTTAATTGCTAATGAAAATAAAGATATCAAAATTAAACGTTCATCCTGAAAATGATCGAATTTACGATCAAAGCGATCTTGCCGATTTAGAAAAGAGCTTATTACGGCATGGTCAGATGGAGCCATTAGCTGTCACAGACGCTAATAGGATAATATCTGGGCACAGACGTTATTCAGCAATGCGAAATATAGGATGGGAGGAATGTGAGGCCCGTCTAGTCAATCCAGAAAATGAGGTGGTATCTCTAATAGAACATAATCGATACCGTCAGAAAACTGTTTCGGATATTTTAAATGAAGCAAGGATTCTGGAAAAACAACTCCGAGAGAACGTAGGCCGAGGTCGATATGCTGCGGCTAAAAGAACGGGATACAAGAAAGGTGAGCGCATCACCATGGTTGTTGAATTATCAAAAAGGCTTGGAGTTGGCACAACCAAACTAAAACAGTTGTTTTCCATATCTAATTATCAGCCAGATCTAATAAAAAGCATAGATGCGGGACAAATTTCTGTCACACGAGCGTACGAGATAGTCAGGTTAAAACATTTAGGAAAAAAAAGTGATAAAAGTAATCAGGAGGAACAAGACGAAAACCTTAGAAAAGTGTTAAGGAACTCAGACTTAGAGCTACCAAAAATACAAGAAATAATTAAGGAAACTTTCCCTTACTGTTTGGAATTAACAAACATTGGTTCAGAAAAAAGAACAGAATTAATTGAACACCTAGATTATCTAAACCAACTGGATAGCGAAGAGCTAATGCTAGTTCGTAAAAAAGATGAACTAGATTTTCTAAAATATTCTGAGGCAGAGATGGGAGTATGTGAAAAAATGCTGCCATCAGCGCGTGAGTTGGATGAATTTTGGAAGCACTCGAGTGCAATTGATAAGGTGGAAATGAGAGTTGTTGGAGAGAGGGGCTTTTCCAAGGCGGTATGGAACATTTGCAGAGTGGGAATGCACTCGGCCGAATTTAATAAAAGTCCAGGTCGAAGTCTTGGCGCTGTAGCCGGATTCACCAATGCACTAGGCTTTCGGATCTTGGGGTTAATATCCCTAAATAGTGATTCTTGTAAATTGAAAACGAGAGATGAACACATTGGTTGGAACACAGTCCAAAGAGAACGGAATAGGGAATGTGTCGTGAATCTCAATGTTTGTTGCCCTAGTCAACCCTTTGGTTACAATTACTTAGGGGGGAAATTCATTTCTCTTTTCGTTAGGCATTTGATTCCCGTATGGGAAGAGAAATATAAAACCAAAATAGTAGCAATTGTTTCGTCTAGTCTACATGACGGTTTAGGTCAATACGATGGAATGAATTATTGGAAAAAGCTGGGTTCTTCTAGTGGGCGGATGTTGATAAAACCTTTGCGACAAGAGTGGCAATTCTGGAGAACTTGGTATCGTCAAAACTATCGGCAACTTTATGAGAAAAGTGTTTCTCAAACCTCTCCAGTACAATCAAGTTTGGCTACTATTTTTAAAATACTTGGTATAAACGCTAGACAGTATTTTCATAATCATCAAAGGAAAATATATCTAATGCCGCTCTATTCCAATTACAAGGAATTTCTAACTGACTTGATCACTCCTGCAGAGCTTAAATCTACGGGGGAGGACTGGTATGCGTGGTGGAGGGAAAAGTCTGTGATTCGAAAAGAAAAGTTAGAGTCAAACGGAAATTTACAACAGGAAAGACTATTTTATTCTTCCATTACGGATCTAGAACTTGGGTCTTGGTTGGATGTCCGTGGGGTTTAAACAGAAATAGGAATAAGCATAACAATAGATGAATATCGGGATTCTATTATTAATTTTGACTTTGGTCGTAATGTTTGTGGGTCTGCTCATTTTTGCGATTGTTAAAGTTGCGGAAATCGAGAGTCTGTTAAATAGCGACTAGGATGGCTGGAAAAATATAAAATGATGGAGGTGGACAAGTGGAATATTTAGTTTTAGTAACTTTTCTTATCACCTGGATTTCGGCTTGGAGAATATTTCGAAGAAAGTATAGATGGAAGGTTTTTATTGAACAAAGTCCAAATTTGAACGGGAAAATAGAGGTTCTTTGTGATGGTTTGCCTAATCAAGGGGTACGTATAAGAATTAAAGATAAATTAGGTGTAACCTAGGGAACACGTATTAGTTTTAATTCACGTCACATTTTGCGGGCATTGGAAGACCGTCTTGGTCTTCGTAAAATTGGATAAAAGATGATCCGCTTATTAAGAATTTGTATCCATCAACACAAAAGGTTCTGACGGTCACGACTTCTTTTCCGACAAATTTGTTTCTTCCTTTCATCCTATATTCCTTAATGATATTGGCCCCCTCTTGCGCTGCTAATTCAAGAGTGAATAAAGTGAGGAAAATCCAAACGATTCCTTTTCTCATTACAGACCTCCAAAGTCTTTAAATTATCGGTGATATATAGTTCACCTTACTTCATGTCTTAGTCATTGTTCAATAACAAAAAATCACCGAGAGAAAAATGCAGAGTAATCATGCTTCGTTGGTGTCAACTGCTGATTTAAGGCTGTGGTTTGTCTCTCTTTTGTTAAGAGAAATTCACTGGAAAACAAAATATCATCGCTGTTTTATATCTACAAAGCCTTTCAAAAGCGCTATAATAAAGTATCACTTCAAGTAACTGTGTCTAAGCTAGGTCTTTTAAAATTTTATCCAATGTAAGGTGTCGTGTGTCTTTACGAACAAAAGTATTTCGAAAGTTGCGAATAAATAGTGGTAGGCAGTTCTTGATGGTGAATTTAGTGTTCGCCGTCACTGGAACCCTGTCAGTCCTATGCTCAGGACATCTTCTTTTATATTTAGGAATCGATTCAGTGACCATGGGAACTTTTTTTTACTGGTTATCTCGAATCTTTACATTGTTCCTATGTTATCAGTGCTTATTGATCGTAGTAGCGATCCCGTTTGGACAATTCAGATACTTTTGGCATCTCCAAAAGAAAATGTTGAGACGTCTGGGCCTCAATCTTGATTGAGCTGAAAGTGGGCGTGATAGGAAAATAGGGCAACTTAGCTAGTCAGTAATGAAATGGTGTGTGTATATTTTAGAGTGTGCCGATGGAAGTTTATATACAGGTATAACTAATGATATTAAGCGTAGACTTGAACAACATGGAAAAGGAGTTGGGGCGAGGTACACCAGAGGAAGGTTACCTGTGACACTTCTGTATTCAGAAAAATATATTGATCGAGCCAGTGCAGCAAGACGGGAGGCCCAAATAAAAAAGCTCTCTAGACTGGAAAAAATTGGCCTTACTCAAGCCTAAGGAGTTACGCCAGTTAAGAAAAATTGTAGGTTGAATATTTCATCTTTGTCAGGCTTGGCTTTTCTAAAAAATCCTAGCTAAATCAAACTGGACGGGTGATGATTAGTCCTGTAGATTTAATATGTCTTTGTAACCGATATAGAATAAGGAGAATTAGGATGGCAGCATACGTTGTTGTGCACGCAAGAAAAAAAAATGATGGAAAATATGATGAATACGCAGCAGTTGCTGGCCCTAGCATATTGGCAAATGGAGGAGAAATCGTTGTCCGCGGTCCGGCGAAAGTTTTAGCGGGAGAATCTGAGCACCCGATGATGGTTATAGCAAAGTTCCCGAATAAAGAGGATGCTGAAAAATGGTACAATTCTTCGGAGTATCAAGCAATCATCCCCACTCGTGAGGAAGCTATGGATTCGGTTTTTTTCCTGGGGGGTGATTAACTGTTTCGTGGTGTTAGACAGCTAACTCTCTTGATTCATAAAAGCTAGTTTTCTTTCCATCTCCCGTAAGACTGGTTTCTCTATTAGTTTGCCGTCTAATACTACTAGTCCACTCTCAGCTTTTTTAAATTCCTCTATTACTCTTACTGCATACGCTATTTCTTCAGGAGAAGGAGTGAAAATAGAGTTTATAACGGGAATTTGTTTTGGATGGATAGCACCCTTCCCTGAAAACCCTAGCTCTTTTGCTAGGGTGGCCTGTTCTAGTAAACGATTCTCGTCATTAAGGTCTAAGAATGGTACGTCCAAAGAATCTATGTTGGCTGCAGCCGCTGCGTGGACTAATTTTGATCTGGCGTATAACAGAGAGTCCCAAGTGCCACTGCAGCGAAGATCTGCCGCCATGTCTACCCCACCAAAGAATAACGCAGTTATATTAGGACTTGATTGAGCTATCTCAAAGCAGGCCTCCAGCCCTTTGTTGGTTTCGATAATTACCTGCAGATTGATCTGCTGATTACTTTCTAGAAAAAGATCATCTATTATTTTCACTTCATCTTCAGACTCTACCTTTGGAAGCATAATGGTAAGGGGAGGGGGCGTATCCAAAAAAGCTATAAGATCATCAAGCCCAAATCTAGTCCTGAGAGAATTCACACGTACTACTAGCTCGCAAGATTCTCTTACGGGTGCACTTTTGAGAAGTTTTACTACGTTTTGGCGTGCCTTATTTTTTTCATCAGGGGCTACTCCGTCCTCTAGTTCTAGACAAACTATATCGGCACCGCTTTTCAAAGCTTTTGAGAGAAGTTCTGGCCTGGTTCCCGGAGTGAAAATAAAGCTTCTCCTCGACTGAAAATCTCTTCCTTCTATCATCTAGAGTGTCCTAAATTAAATTTTACGTATGGAACTACTATGCGTAATACCAAAAGACGTGAGTTCGTTAAATACTAATAAAGAGGTATCCAAAAAACAAACTAAAAATTGACAATTTCAACTCTTTAGTAGGATAAAAAGGATAAAATTAGGGTTATAATGTCGAATAAAACTTCTGTCAAATATATTAAATTTGGGCTAATAGGCATGTTAAAAAATTCTCTTTTTAAGCTGATATTTCTTTTTTTTCTTTCTACTGAAACATTCTCTAGTGAGCACGTAGTTAAAGGGGTCGGTATGGAATGGAAACCTTCTGTTACGTTTGCCAAAATAGGCGATCGGATAAAATTTACTGGGATGATTGGTCATGATAGTGAATCTATTGAGAACATGCTTCCGTCTGGAGCCCAAAATTGGAAGTCGAAAATGGGGGAGGAAGGTTTTACAGTAACCTTGGATAAAGAGGGTCTGTATATTTACAAATGTAATCCTCATGTTGCTGTCGGTATGTTTGGGGCTATAGTAGTGGGAGAACAAACACGCATTCCGAATAATTTTGATAACGTGACGGAAAACTTAACTAAGGTACGAATAGGTAAGAACGCAGTTAAAAAACTCCTCACTAAGGTCGAGCGTGCGGTAAAATCGAAATTGGCCCACTCTCCGAGTTAATTTTCTGATCCCTCCGGTCTAACTTGGACAGCACAAAACTTAAATTCGGGAATTTTTCCAATTGGGTCCGTTGCAGAGTTAGTAAGAAGATTAACAGCTGCATCTCTGTAGCAAAACGCCATAAAAACCGTACGAGGCTGGATTCGACTATCAGCGCGAATTTTAGAAGATATTTTTCCTCTGCGAGATTCAATTATCACAGTTTCATCTTCTAGGAGACCAAGTTCCGTTATGTCAGTCGGGTTCAAGCTAATCACTGGATTGGGTTCTAAAGTACTTAAAACGCGCGTTCTACTTGTCATAGAACCAGTATGCCAGTGCTCTAATTGCCTTCCAGTAATAAGTATAAACGGGAATGATTCGCAGGGTAACTCGTCAGCTTTTGTATAATCTGCTGGACTGAAGCGAGCTTTCCCCGATGGGGTTGGGAAATTGTCTTGGAATAGAACAGATTCACTTTTCCGCTCATCGGCATTATAAGGATAGGTTAAGGAATTTTGCTTACTAAGGTTTTCCCATGATATTCCGGAGATTGAATCATTGGCGGCGCGAAGTTCGTCGAAGATTTCTTGAACGTTAGCGTAATTCCAGTTAAGTCCAAGCTTTTTCCCCATATTTTCTATGATCCAAATATCTTGCTTGGCGTCACCTGGGGGATCTAGTGCTTGTCTCCCTATTTGGACTCTTCTATCTGTATTAGTGAAAGAGCCAGTTTTTTCGGGGAAAGCTGAAGCGGGGAGGATAACATCAGCAAATCCTGCAGTTTCGGTAAAAAAGATATCCTGAACAACAAGATGGTCCAACTGACTGAAAGCTGTTCTTGCGTGATTTAAATCAGGATCAGACATAGCAGGGTTTTCTCCCATGATATACATCCCTCTGATATTTTTGTTGAGAGCGGCCTGAGTCATTTCGGTCACGGTAAGCCCAGGCTCAGGATCCAGACTGACATTCCATAAGTGTTCAAATCGGCTTCGATTAGTTTTGTCGTTTACAGCAAGGTAATTCGGGTAAACCATGGGGATCAGCCCGGAATCAGATGCGCCTTGAACGTTATTTTGACCTCTAAGTGGATGAATGCCCGTTCCAGAACGTCCAATTTGACCGCATAACAGAGCCAAGGAGATCAGACATCTGGCGTTATCGGTTCCGTGAATGTGCTGGGAGATGCCCATGCCCCAAAAGATCATGGCACTTTTTGCATTAGCGTAAAGTCTAGCAACAGCTTCAATCTCTTGTGCTGTTACTCCGCAAATCGGAGCAACCTTTTTGGGAGAATAACTCTTGACGCATCTACGCAATTTTTCGAAGTCTATAGTTCTTTTGTCGATGAATTCAAAATCATAGAGTTTCTCTTTAATAATTACGTGCATGAGTGAATTTAGGAGGGCCACATCGGTGTCGGGTGTCAGTTGGAAAAAGTGTTCTGCATGACGCGTAAGTTCAGAGCGATAGGGATCTATCACAACTATCTTTGTTCCATTCTTCGCAGCATTTTTCATAAATGTCGCGGCGACCGGATGGTTAACAGTGGGCTTAGCTCCTATAATTATTGCGACTTCGGCTTTGAGGACGTCGCTTACCTGGTTGGAGACCGCAGCCGATCCCAAAATTTCCAACATCGCGGCGACTGAAGACGCGTGACATAACCTAGTACAATGGTCGACATTATTCGTACCGAATCCGGTCCGGATGAGTTTTTGGAATAGATAGGCTTCCTCATTAGACCCTTTGGCTGAGCCTAATCCAGCTAGAGCACGCGGACCAAATTCTTCTTTAATGTCAGAAAATCCTTTTGACGCAATTTCTAAAGCTTCCTCCCAAGTTGTTTCTCGAAAGTAGTTTAAAATGTCACTTTGCTCTAGTAACTCCGATGTCTTTTGAGCGTCGGCTAATCTAACGAGCGGGCGTGTCAATCTATCTTTGTGATGGATATAGTCAAACCCGTACCTACCTTTCACACATAACCTCGACTCGTTAGAAGGACCATTTTGTCCTGTGACTGAGGCTATCTTGTTTTCGAAAATATTGAATTTCAATAGACATCCCACCCCACAATAGGGGCAAAGGGAATCTACCGTTTTATTAGGGTTGATTTTCTCAGGGACGGTTTTGGAAGTGAGTGCATCTGTAGGACAAGCCTGAACACATTCTCCGCATGTCACACAGCTGCTGTCCCCCAATTGATCATGGATATCAAATATTATCTTTGTTGAGGATCCTCTCTCAGCTAAACCGATAACATCATTAGCTTGTTCATCGCGACAAGCTCGCAAACATCGGGTGCATTTTATACACTGATTTAAATCGACCTTTATCGCAGGATTTGTTGTGTCAATAGCATCCGCAGAATGTTCCCGAAGAGGAAATCGGTTCTTGGTGATTTTAAGGTGTTTCATCCAAAGTTTTAATTCAGACGGTCTTTCTTCTTTTTCCAAAACTTTACCGCCTAGGTCAGCCTCTAAGAGTTCTAGAACCAGGTGTTGATTAAGCCTCACGCGCTGAGAGGAGGTAGTCACATCCATACCATCTATTGGAAATCTGCAACAGGCAGGAGCCAGCACACGTTCTCCTTTTATTTCTACCATACAGGACCTGCAATTGCCATCTGGTTTGTATCCTTCCTTGAAGCATAAGTGTGGGATTTTAATCGTGTTTTTTTTCGCGATCTCTAATATTGTTTCCTTTCCATTTGTCTCAATAGTTCGTCCATCTAATACAAATCTGAAAGTACTATCTGGCATCGCGAATCTCCCGCTTAAAATATTTTAAGACTGACCGTAACGGGTTAGAGGCCGCTTGTCCTAGGCCACAGATGGAGGAGTCTTCCATAACTGTTGCGAGGTCCTCAAGTACGCCAATTTTCCAATTCTCAGAGGACATTAATTGAACGGCTTTATTTGTCCCAACTCTACAGGGCGTGCATTGTCCACAGCTTTCTCTGGCAAAAAACTTCATTGCATTTACCGCAGAGTCTTTAGCTTTATCACTTGATGATAGGACAATCATGGCTGCAGAGCCTATAAAGCAGCCTGTGTTTTCTAGAGAGTCAAAGTCTAATGGTAGATCTGCTTTTGAGGCTGGCAAAATACCGCCCGATGCACCTCCGGGGAAATATCCGTAAAACGTATGTCCTTCTAGCATTCCACCGCAGTAATTTTCTATGAGTTCTTTTGCTGTCGTGCCTGCTGGAGCAATATAGACGCCCGGGTTCCTTACTCTACCGCTTACCGAGTAGCTCCTAAGGCCTTTTCTTCCTTTGTGTCCTTGAGATGTGAACCAATCGGGTGATTTTTCGATAATTTCTCGAATCCAATACAGAGTCTCCATATTGTGTGCCAGGGTGGGTTTGCCAAATAGACCTTTTTCCGCGATGTAAGGAGGTCTGTGACGAGGCATACCCCGCTTTCCTTCCAAGGATTCTAAAAGAGCAGATTCTTCTCCACAGATATAAGCCCCGGCACCTCTTCGGAATTCTATTTTTGGTACAAAGAACGTGTCGCTTTTGACCAGGAGGTTAATCTCGCGCTGCAGAGTAAGCCTGCAACCGGCGTATTCGTCTCTAAGGTAAATGTAGCAAGTCTCAGCGGAAATAGCCCAAGCCGCTATAAGCATGCCCTCTAGGAACCTGTGGGGATCTTTCTCTAGAAAAAAACGGTCTTTGAATGTGCCGGGTTCACCTTCATCAATGTTTACTACTAAAATTCTTGGCGCTGGCTGCTGTCTTACGATCTCCCATTTTTTTGCCGTGGGGAAACCAGCTCCACCGAGCCCTCGTAGATTTGATCTGGATAAATTTTTTATAATCTCTTCAACTGAACGTGATCCGTTTAAACAATCCTTATAGATTGAATATCCATTTGCATTACAGTATTCTTGAAAAGAGAAACATTTCGGCTGATCAGGAGCGACTACATTAGCTTCTATGGCTTTATTTATCTTTTCGATTGACGCATGTTCTATAACATTTTGTCCATAAACTGCAACAGGTGCTCGATCGCATCTCCCGACACATGACACCCTTTGTATGCTTAAATCTTTGTGAACGTTTTTACCTTTGATGGCCTCAATCAATTGCTCAGAGCCAAACAAATCACATGTAATCGAATCGCAAATTTTTATTGACCTTTTAGGGGCATCCATAGTGCGGTCTTGGACAACAATAAAATGGTGATAGAAAGTAGCTACCTCATAAACTTCGCTCATGGAGAGTTTCATGAGATTGGCCAGGGCGCCTATCTGTTTACTATCGATACAACCATATTTATCTTGAATAATGTGGAGATATTCAATCAGTAGATCGCGTCTATTCGGATCAGGGGATACAAGGTCGTTAATTTCTTTCCTGACCTTCAGATCGGTACGTCTTCCTCTCCTTTTCGAAGGTGCTTTTTTATCCCTGTTCATGGTTCAATATAACTGAAAAATATTACTTTATAAAGAGCGATGGGATTTGATGATAAAGCGCAGTGGTAGGTGTTTAGTTGTAGCCTAAACCTGGCTTTGGGAATAGCCTGTTCCCGCAGAGCTGTGTTTCAACGGGAACAGGGATTTACGGAAGGAGTACTCTAGAAATGTTGCGCTTAGTTAGTGGCTTCTAGTATCTTTGTGAAGTTCGAAAAGTCACCTTTAATCCCAACTCAGGGCCCCTCCCGTTTGGTACTCAGTGACTCGAGTTTCAAAAAAATTCTTTTCTTTCTGCAAATCCATCACTTCACTCATCCAAGGGAAAGGGTTTGTAGCGCCTGGGTAAGGTTCAGATAGTCCTATTTGTGCGCATCTTCTGTTTGCAATAAAACCTAGGTAGTCTTCGAACATGTTGGCGTTTAAACCAAGTATACCTCTTGGCATTGTATCGTGTGCGTAGGCGACCTCTAGCTTTACAGCTTCTTTGACTAGAGTTTTCATTTCTTCTTGGAAAGCACTTGTCCAAAGCTCAGGATTTTCAACTTTTATCTGGTTGATTACGTCTATTCCGAAGTTCATGTGCATCGATTCATCTCTAAGTATGTATTGGAATTGTTCTGCTACTCCTGTCATTTTATTCCTTCTTCCCATCGATAGAACTTGCACGAATCCTACGTAGAAAAATATACCTTCAAACACCACATAGAAAGCAATTAAATCCCTCAACAGTCTTTGATCGTCCGCTAAGGTTCCCGTAGAAAAATCTGGGTCACCTAGGCTATCTGTGAATTTTAAAGCCCAAGCAGCTTTTTCATGCACTGAAGGAACTTCCCGGTACATATTGAAGATTTCTGCCTCGTCTAGACCTAAGCTTTCTATACAGTATTGGTAGGCATGCGTGTGCAAAGCTTCTTCAAAAGCCTGCCGCAACAGATATTGCCTGCATTCGGGATTAGTTATATGTCTGTACACCGCTAGCACTAAGTTATTGGCGACGAGCGAATCGGCTGTTGAGAAAAACCCTAAATTCCTTTTTATGATTAGTCGTTCATCCTCGGTAAGCCCGTCTGTACTCTTCCATAGATTGATATCAGCATTCATATTGATCTCTTGTGGCATCCAATGGTTAGCACATGCATCTAGATATTTTTGCCATGCCCACTTGTATTTGAAAGGAACAAGCTGATTTAAATCTGCTCGGCAATTAATCATCTTTTTGTCGTCTACTGCTAAGCGTTTTGCGCCGAATTCTAATTCCTCCAGACCGGTAACGCTTTGAGGTTCTTCATGGGTGTGAGCGCCTTTCTCGGAGTTTGTATCTGCACCCGTGCGCGCATTTATCACATTTTTTTGTTTTGATCCCTCAACCACAATTTGGTTTTTTTCTTCGATCAATAAATTCCCTGGTTGTGGGTTTTCTTTGGTTTTGTTTAGTCCTATCGGATCATCCCAATTTAACATTTGATTGCCTCTTTAAGTTTACTGACATGCTTCGCAGTCTGGATCCAAAATGGAGCATGAATTAGGTTCTGACAATAGCGATTGATCGGTTTGTTCTTTTGCTACTGCGTTTAATTTGTTGTCTGCTAGGGTGCTTTTTTCGACATGTGTTGCGCCTATCGTCCTTAGATAATAAGTTGTTTTTAGACCTCTGACCCACGCTAATTTATAGAGATTATCCATTTTTGAGCCATTTGGTTCCGACATGTAAAGGTTTAAGGATTGGGCTTGGTCGAGCCATTTTTGTCTTCTCGAACCCGCTTCTACAAGCCATCTGGGATCGATTTCGAAGGCCGTTTTATACAGTGTCTTTAAATCTTCGGGAATCCTATCTATTTGGCTTAAGCTACCGTCGTAGTATTTTAAGTCGTTCACCATTACGTCGTCCCAAAGATTTCTCTCCTTAAGGTCTTTGACTAGACTCATGTTTACTACTGTAAAGTCCCCCGATAGGTTGGATTTAACAAATAAGTTCTGATAAGTAGGTTCTATCGATTGGCTCACGCCGCAAATATTAGAGATTGTTGCCGTTGGCGCAATAGCTAAACAATTGGAGTTACGCATACCAATGTTTTTTACTCGGCTCCTTAAATCTCCCCAATTCAAACTGCTGCTAGAGTCCATCTCGAGGTAGCCTTCTCTATCAGTTTTTAAAAGTTCTATGGAATCTATGGGTAAGATCCCTTTGCTCCAAAGTGAACCCTGAAAACTCTTATACGCTCCCCGCTCCTCTGCTAGATCTGTGGAGGCCTTTATCGCGAAATAACTTATGGTTTCCATCGATGAATCTGCAAATTCGACAGCCTCTTCAGATGAATAAGATATGCGCATATTATAGAGTGCGTCCTGAAAGCCCATTATTCCCATGCCAATGGGTCGGTGCTTGAGATTAGACGCTCTCGCTGTTGGTACACTGTAGTAGTTATAGTCGATCACGTTATCTAGCATTCGCATCGCGACGTTTATGGTTTTTTCCAATTTATCTTTGTTCAACTCTTTCCCTGAAAGATGCTGTAAGATATTTATAGAACCCAGATTACAAACTGCTATTTCTTGCTCTGCCTTTGTATTAAGAGTTATCTCTGTGCATAGATTTGAGCTGTGGACAACACCAGCATGCTGTTGTGGAGACCTTAGATTTGCTGCATCTTTAAAAGTTATCCAAGGATGTCCTGTTTCAAAGAGCATCCCAAGCATCTTTCTCCAAAGCTCGACGGCCTTCACCGTTTTAAAATTACGAATCAAACCCTCTGCTGCTTGTTTTTCGTAATTTTCATAGGCTTCTTGAAAGTCTTTTCCTGTTAAGTCATGAAGATCTGGCACATCGTCTGGTGAAAATAATGTCCAATCCCTTTCTTCCGCCACTCTTTTCATGAAGAGATCTGGTACCCAGTTGGCTGTGTTCATGTCGTGGGTGCGTCTTCGGTCATCTCCAGTGTTTTTCCGTAGCTCTACGAACTCTTCTACGTCTAGATGCCAGGTTTCTAAGTAAGCACACATAGCGCCCTTCCTCTTGCCCCCCTGATTTACCGCAACAGCAGTATCGTTTGCTACTTTAAGAAAGGGTACTACTCCTTGAGACTTCCCATTAGTGCCTTTGATAGAGGCGCCCATAGCTCGGACCGGCGTCCAGTCGTTTCCAAGCCCGCCGGCATACTTTGAGAGAAGTGCATCATCTTTGATTGCTCCGAAAATGCCGTCTAAATCATCCGGGACAGTGGTTAGGTAGCATGAAGACAATTGTGGTCTGAGGGTTCCGGAGTTGAAAAGTGTAGGTGTTGAGCTCATAAAATCAAAAGAGGACAGCAAGTTATAAAATTTAATTGTCCAATACTCCGAATCAATTTCGTTAATTGCCAAACCCATAGCAACTCTCATGAAGAAAGCTTGCGGTAGTTCTAATCTTGTTTCTTCCTCTTTGAGAAAGTATCGATCATATAGAGTTTGTAGCCCGAGGTAATTGAAATTGAAATCCCTTTCCGGAACTATGGCATCACCTAGCTTTTGTAGATCGTAGTTACCCAACCGTGGGTCTAATAATTCCAAATCGATTGATCGCTTTATATATTGCTCAAAGTAACTTGGATATATATCTACGATCTCTTTTTGAGTTGCTTCGACTTTCCTTCCGTTTAAAAGAGAGAGTGTTTCCCTTCTGAGATTATCCAGTAATAGTCTAGCTGCCACGTAGGTGTAATTGGGCTCCTTCTCTATAAAGGTTCTTGCACTCATGGTTGCAGCGCTAGCTACATCCGCCTCAGCTACTCCATCGAACAGAGAGCGTTTCATCTCCTCAAACACTGCGTAGGCATCTGTTCCTTCGATGTTTTCGCAAGATTCGACCATAATAGTTCGTAATCTCTCTTCGTCTAATGGTAGATGGGAACCGTCTGCTTGTTTGACCTTTATTTTGTTTGTTTGCTGGTGTTCCTCTGCCTTATTAGGTTGGGCCTCTGCTCTTTTTTCTGCTCTTTGCTCTCTATATAAAACATAAGCGCGTGCCACCTTTTGTTGTCCGGCTCTCATTAGACCTAGTTCTACCTGATCCTGAATATCTTCTATATGTACTGCTCCGCCGTTCGGCATATTTCTTGTAACAGCTTTCGCAACCTGGTCAGCTATCCCTTCTACTTCTCGGTGGATCCGGCTAGAAGCGGCTCCAGTCTGGCCCTCTACGGCAATAAAAGCTTTTGTAATAGCTACCTTTATTTTGCTAGAGTCAAATCCAGTGACCTTACCATTTCTCCTGATCACCTTATATCCGCCTGGTGCTGTGGCGGATATCGCTATTTTTTCGTCCGAAAAAGTTTCTTCCTCTCGATCTTTGCTTCCAAGGTTCTGGGACTTATTGGTGTTCTCTCCAGCAGTCATAGTGGTCTCAGATTCCATTAGCTTAGGTTCCCCCTTCAAAGTTGATGGTGTGTTTCCTCTTGATAGATTTGTTGTGGTCACTTAGGCTTTCGTAAATGACAACACCTTTTTATCACCACTATAGAGAGTGGTCAATAGCAATTTAACCACAATATGCTGTGCGTTAGGTGTATATCTAGGGTTTAAAAAGGGGTAAAACCTGTGGATAATATGCGAGTAAGAAATTTAAACGATTTAATTCATTTACATATCAAGAACTTCCCCCCTAAAGCTAGTTAGGCGATACTTTGGGGATTACTATTTCAACGAGGCTTCTATGACGCTTTCAAAGACTGGTCAAAATTTGGTACAAATAACTGATACCCATATATACGGTGACCCTGCTGCCCGATTAGCTGGTACAGACACTAGAAAGACATTCATTGAGGTGCTTGACTTGATTTGTTCAAGCCATAGTTCTTACCATTTGGTACTAACTGGGGATATTAGTATGGATGGTAGCGAGGCCTCATATAGGTGGATTTTCGAACAACTGAAATCCCTAAACCAAACCTACTCTATTCTTCCTGGCAACCATGATTCAATTGAACCCTGGGGTTCAATTTTCTCAGAAGTTAGCTCGGATTTTCCAACTTTCGCTTCGGTCGAACCTTGGAAGTTTGTCTATCTAAATACGCAAGTACAAAATGAAGAGTATGGTCAGGTTTGTTCTGAGTCCTTGAAGTTTTTACGTTCTCATACAACCGCTGAGGATGCGTCATTTTTAGTGATATTTATGCACCATCCTCCGTTTTCTGTGGGTTCCAAATGGATTGACAAGATAGGGCTCAAATCTGGCAGAGATGAATTTTTAAGGATTATTCAACATCCGAAAATTAAGCTAGTGGTTTCTGGTCATGTACATCAGGAATCACAAATTGAAATAGGCACGGTGAAATTGGTGACTAGTCCGTCGACTTGTGTTCAGTTTAAGCCATATTCTGATGTTTTTGCGTTGGGCAATAGCAACCCCGGTTACCGTCTTATTACTTTGTGGGGAAACGGCGAATTTTCTACGGAAGTAGTCCGGCTAACTTGAGTTATTTAGAGCATTAAATGTCTACGGGGTGCCTAAGATAAACTGGGCTTACTACATCTTCCTCAATTTTATTCTGCCCAATCTTGCGTTCTCCGATAGCCAGAATATCCGAAATTTCCGTCTCATTCACACCTGTGTGCTCGAGAGGTAGAAATATCCTTTCGAGTTGATTTTCGTAATGATGCCAACCTTCTCCGGCCAGTACCCAAGGTCTGCCTAACGGAAGGGTGATTTTCGATGGAAAGGTGATTCTATCCGTTACGACAGTTTTTGACTGGTGAGTTTCTTTTTCAAAAACATAGGCTGCGAAGTAGATTTGTTTTCTTTTCGCATCAGTCGCTGTTGCAATATTGGAGCATCTGGATGTCCTTGCTGCCGTAGTGGCCAAGGCCTCTAAGGATGAAACTCCGATTAGACGCACTTTTAAGGCAGTTGCAATCGCTCGTCCAATAGTGGCGGTCAGTCTAACTCCCGTAAAGGAACCTGGTCCAATCGGTACAATTAAACCTTGAATTTCTTTTCTCTTGACTCCCGTTGAATTTAGTAAATCGTCCAAAAGGGGGAAAACGACATCAAGTTGACGTTTTTCGGCTGGTGCGGAGCAACAAAAATTTTCTGAGTCTTTTCGTATTCCGAGCTTGCAGATGTCGGTTGTCGTATCCAGTGCGAGTATCGTCATTATTTGGGTCTCTTCGAAGTATTATAACTGTAGGGTTTCCTTGTTTGAGTTTATAATCAGAGAATACATGAAAATATCAGGCCTATTATTTATTAGCATCCGATATATCTACGCAGGCGGAGGTGGATATATTAGTAGCGCGATGTCAATTATCAGTATTGTTGGAACCTGCCTCTCGATTGCTATTTTAATCTGTATTTTGTCCATTATGAATGGTTTTGAGGATGAATTAAAATCTAGGATGCTTGGGCCAGGTGCACATTTGGATATTCTTATTAATCAAAAGTCAGAATCATTTGGGGAAAGTCTTCTATCTGCATTAAGAAAAGATAAAGAGGTGGCTCGGGCGGATTTAGTTTTGGAGGGAGATGCCCTTCTGAGTTTTGAGGGCCAGTTCCGGAGTGTAACTATCCGAGGTATGAAGACAGATTTACAGTCACTCAAGCAGATTTTTTCGGAGCACCTAAAAAGTGGTTCAATTCAATCTTTTCAGAATAGCGGATATGGCATCTTAATAGGACATGAATTGGCAGATTACCTTGGGGCTAGCATTGGAGACTCAGTGACGTTGGTTTTGCCGCAACCTATTTTGTCTCCTGTAGGACTCATGACCAGGACAAAACGTTTCCATGTATCCGGAGTTTTTAAGTTTGATATGAATGCTCCTGATGCTAGCTTGGCTATTTCGCGCCATGCTACGGTGGGGGCTTTCTTTCCGCAACAGGCCCGCGACAATCTTATTTCCGTGAGACTATCAGAGCCAGAGGAGGCGTCTGGTTTTGCGGCGTCTTTGAAATCACAGTACGATGTAGGAGTGGTGAGCTGGAAAGAGAAACATCAGGCTTTATTCACTGCACTTCGAATCGAGAAAATAGTAATGTTTGGAATGTTACTGATGGCGGTTTTCATCGCGCTCCTCAATATGGCGTCAATACTATTGGTCAATGTGACCTCAAAGAGGAAAGAGATTGCTATTTTAGTGAGTTTCGGGCTCACTCAAAAGCAAGCGGCTCAGATCTTTTTCATACAAGGTTTTGTGACCGGTTTGGTTGGAATAACACTGGGTGTCTTATTGGGGATTTTCCTTTCTATTAATTTAGAGATAATCGTCACTACGATGGAACGTATTTTGGGCTTTCGTGTCCTTTCTCCAGATATATATTACGTAAGTGAGGTGCCATCCAAATTGTTAACCCAAGATATTGTGGCTGTGGGTATTATTTCTGTGATTTCCGTTTTCTTCGCCGCGCTGTTACCGGCTACACTCTCGGTACGCTTGAGTAAAATAGGAGGCCTAGGTCGTGGTTAAGGACTTGATTCAATGCGTTAATGTTCATCGACATTTTCCTGGGGCAGAAAAAGTATCTGTTTTGCGCGGTATAGATTTTTCTGTGAAAAAAGGAGACACAGTTTCTATAGAGGGAGCCTCGGGTTCAGGGAAGAGCACACTATTACTCCTATTGGCGGGACTGGACAATCCAAATGAGGGGCAAATTTTTTTATTTGGGCGGGTTAGGGAAGAAATAGCGGCTAGGGATATGCTGCGAATCCGCAATCGCCTAATAGGGGTGGTTTACCAACACCATCACTTACTCCCAGAATTTTCAATTGTCGAGAATGTTGCGATGCCATTATTAATCCGTGGTGTAGAGAAGAGAGAGGCGATGAAGAGCGCTAGGAGTGTGCTCGGTCGCGTTAATTTGGCTGATAGATACAATCATAGGCCGTCTCAGCTTTCTGGTGGGGAATGTCAAAGGGCGGCTATTGCGCGTGCATTAATCATAGAGCCAAAACTCATCTTGGCTGATGAGCCAACTGGTAATTTGGATTCCTTCAATGCAGACATAATAAGTAAATTACTCTTAGAGTTATGTGAGGAGAGTGATACAGCCGTAGTAGTAGCTACTCACGATATGGCAATGTCGGCAAAAATGAATAGAAGATATACCCTTTCTCATGGTAGATTGGCCGTTAAGACTTGAAGCCTTGTTGCTCTTTCTTTCTTTTTCTTGAATAGGTTACTTGAACTCGCCAAAAATAGTTAACTAGTAAGTAAGTGCTGATTCCAGCGGCTGAACCACAAATAGCACATCCAGTGAATAACGGTATCCAAATATTTTCCATTAAGTTGGCCAAATCGGTGATGCTGTTGGAGGCGGTTATAATCTTCCAACTTTCAGTTCGATTTGTTACCCATTGGCCAACTCTCAAAGCGAAGAAAAATATGGGTGCTGCGGTGAGCGGATTGCTTAACCAGACCGCTCCCAGCGCGGCCGGAAGATTGACTCTTAAAATGATTGACAATGGCACACAGAGCAGCATTTGTATTGGTAGGGGAACGAAGGCTAGTGTCACGCCCAAGCCTAGGCCGCCAGCCACATGTTTTCTGTTTAGTACCCAAATAGGTTGGAGGAAAAACCATTTTCCGAGCCACCCAAACTTTTTCTTTGCTAAAACTTCGAACTCTCTAAGATAGAGACGAAGTCGGTTTGGAGAGAGCATAATCCTTACCACTTAAATTGCTATTCTGAGGCGATTCAGCAGTTCTCGATTAGCCTCATTAAAAGAGTTTTCTCCGTCATAAAACAGTTATTTCGATATTGACACTACTACGTTATCATATAAAGGCTAGGATATTTAAATAGGAGTGCATTAGTTGTTTGGCGATTTCTCGACTTTTTTTGAATTATCATGCTGGATAATCCGTCGTGCTTGAGTATTTGAGTATGGGCGGATGGATGATGGTTCCCTTATTTCTATGCTCAGTTATCGCGACGGCAATTGTGTTAGAGCGGTTTTGGACTTTGAGGCAGGACAAAGTTGCGCCTAGGAGCTTATTGAATGATCTGCTGGTGGTTTCACGAGAGAATCTTGTTGATGAAGCTTTTCTCAAAAGGGTTGAAGTGAGTTCGCCCCTTGGCGCGGTTTTAGCCTCTTGCATGGCAAACTCTCAGCGTCCGCGAGATGAAGTTAAAGAAATTGTGGAGGGAGTGGGGCGACATGTGGCCTTTAATTTGGCAAGCTATTTAAATATCCTTGGTACTATCGCCTCAGTTGCGCCTCTTTTAGGACTATTAGGTACTGTTTTGGGCATGATTGAGGTGTTTGCTGTAATTACGGTTAGTGGCATTGGGCAAGCGGGTGAACTGGCCGGAGGTATTTCTCAAGCATTAGTAAGTACAGCTACTGGGTTGGTTGTGGCAATACCCACATTGATGTTTTACCGTTATTTTCAAGGTAGAGTCGAAACGCTCGTGATCTCTATGGAAAAAGAGACTATGAGGCTTCTGGAGTTTTTACAAGAGGGACAACAGCAGGGCTAGCAGAAATGGTGAAGGAACTTGAGATTCGGACATAACAAGAATAAAGAGACAGAAATAAACCTCACACCATTAATAGACGTCGTTTTTCTACTATTAGTCTTTTTTATGGTTTCTACCAAGTTTGTTTCGGATAACTCTTTTAATGTCGACTTACCTTTAGCCGTAGAGGGGGATGGTTCTAGCCAACAAAACTTGTTGGTGGTCTCGGTTTCGTCTGAAGGACGGTTAAGTTTGAATGGTAAAAAAGTTATAGATTCCAGTAAAAAAGATCTAGGGAAAGCCTTAAAGGATGCTTGTCTTGTTTCAGTTGAGGACTGCGCTATTAGTTTAAATGCAGATGGTGCAGTAGATTATCAGCGGATAGTTGACATAATGGACGTAGCGCGCCTTTCCGGTATTCGTAAAGTTGAACTAGCTACTAAAACGATGGCCCAAGATTAACTGGCTTTATCTGTGAAAAATATAATTTGGATTTGGTTTTCCCGAAAGCTTAACTCGATTTGGTACTCTCAAAGCATTTTGTCCTGGCTTTTGCTACCAATAAGTTATTGTTTCTGGATACTAACTAAGTTACTCAAATTGGGTTATAGGTTCGGAATTTTCGGGGTTTATCATGCGCCTGTGCCGGTGGTGGTGGTTGGTAATATTACTGTCGGTGGGACGGGTAAGACCCCTCTGGTAGTTTGGTTAGCCCAACTTTTGGAAGAAAACGGCTGGCGTCCAGGGGTGGTTTGCAGTGGCTACGGAGGGTATTCGAAGAAATGGCCGATACGGGTGTCGCCGGAGACAAGGCTGGAAGCTATTGGGGACGAGGCATTGCTTCTGTTTGAGAAAGTCTTGTGTCCAGTAGTCGCAGGTCCTCGGCGCAGTGAATGCGTAGAGATGCTGGTAAACAAATATTCTGTAGATGTAGTCGTGTCGGACGATGGATTGCAGCATTATGCCCTTGAGAGAGACATTGAAATAGCAGTAATCGATGGATCAAGACGGTTTGGAAATACGAGGTTGTTGCCTGCAGGTCCGCTCAGAGAGAGTAAAAAAAGATTAAATAATGTAGATTTTACCGTCGTTAAAGGTTGCTTTTCTGGGAATGAAATAGGAATGCTTTTCGAGCCTGCCAATTTAGCTAATCTCCTAAATCCGTGTAATCAGGCAACATTGGAGTCCTTTAAAGGGATGGCTGTAAACGCGGTTGCCGGGGTCGGTAATAATGAAAGCTTTTTCAAACTATTGCTCGAGAGAGGGATAAAGTGCATACCAAGAGAGTTTCCAGACCATTATATTTACTCTGCAAGTGACTTAGATTTTTCTGATAACCTACCAGTAATTATGACCGAGAAAGATGCGGTAAAGTGTAAAGCCTTTGCCAAGGAGGATTGGTGGTCCCTAAGTATTAGGGCGGCTCTCCCAGACGAATTTGAGGTACAGTTTTTAAAAAAACTCTCGAGGTATAGGAATGAACAAAAAACTTCTAGAACTACTGGTATGTCCAGTAACAAAAGGGCAGCTTCATTACGATAAGCATAACCAAGAGCTGTTATCTGCTACAGCTAAATTGGCATACCCTATAAGGGATGGAATTCCGATAATGCTTGAAACGGAAGCGAGAGAAATAACTGATGAAGAGATAGAGCGGTTTAAATCTTGAGTTTTACAATATGCATACCTGCTCGTTACGGTTCACAACGTTTGCCGGGAAAACCACTATTGAAAATCGGGGAAAAAACAATTATCCATCGTGTATACGAAAAATGCATGCAAACGTCAGCGGAGAGAATTCTAGTTGCAACAGATGATTTGAGGATATTAGAGGAAGTTGAATCATTCGGAGGCCAAGCCTGCTTGACTAAAACTCGAATAAACTCCGGCTCGGAAAGAGTTGCTGCTGCCATGGAAAAGATTGGGCTCCCTGATGAGACGATTTTAGTTAATGTGCAAGGAGACGAGCCTTTTGTGTCCCCAAAAGTGATTGAACAGATAGCATCTGGTGTTTGCCATCAAAAAGAGTCAGTTAATACAGCGTGTGAGGTCATCGATATCGCTAGTAGTTTGAATCCCAACATCGTCAAAGTTGTTCGAGATTGTCAAAAAAAAGCCCTATATTTTAGTCGTTCCAGAATCCCTTGGATTTCCCCGGATGAGCAGCTGAGCGCCCCTATTAGATTTCTAAAGCATATTGGTATTTATGGCTATTCGCTAGGTTTGTTGAAGGATTTTGTTGCCTCAAAGAGGTCTTTAGCAGAACAATCCGAGCGTCTGGAACAGCTTCGTTTTTTGCATTTTGGGGTTCCAGTAGTAGCTCACGATGCGGTCGAGGTTTGTGGTATTGGAATAGATACGTTGGAAGACTATCAAGAAGCTTGTGCTAAATTTGAAAAATGATTAGCAGAATGTTTTTCCGTTGGTATTATCTCATCTGGCGCGATAAGTTATTCTGCCCTTAGAGAGATCGTAAGGCGTAAGCTCGACGGTCACCTCGTCACCTGTGAGAATGCGTATATAGTTTTTGCGCATTTTCCCGGATATGTGTGCAGTGATAATATGCCCATTTTCAAGTTCTACCCTGAACATTGTGTTGGGTAAAGTCTCAACAATTTTACCTTGCATTTCGATATGTTCTTCTTTTGCCATTATTAGAGAAACCTTGTTTTATTTAAAGCCCAACATTGTGCCTGAAACTTCGTTCACGGGCAAAGAGGACCAAAACTCCAGACCGTCTCAATAAACAACTATTTTCAATGGCTGTTCCACGCGCCTGGCGCTGGAGGTTTATCAACATTCTGAGAAATTATTTTTTCAAACTGCTTCCTCTCAACCAACTTAGCACCTAAGCGATTCAAATGTGGGGAGGGGATTTGGCAATCAATAACTAAGTATCCCCAGGCATGTAATTTGGTACATAAATCGACCAGAGCGACCTTAGACGCATCGGCCTCCTTGGAAAACATGGATTCCCCGTAGAATACCCTTCCTACACTTACTCCATAGAGTCCCCCACAAAGTTCCCCATTTTGCCAGCATTCAACCGAGTGCGCATGCCCAAGTGTGTGCAGTTCAGTGTACGCGTCAATCATAGTAGATGTAATCCAAGATTTCCCAGCTCTGTCCCCGCTAGTAGAGCAGTTTTGCATGATTAGCTTGAAACACTTGTCGTAAGAGAGGTCGAAGGTGTTTTTATTTATGGTTTTTTTGAGGCTTTTACTTATCCTAATTTCGTGAGGCCTTATCACTGGTCTGACCTTGGGGCTCCACCACATTATTGGGTTTTCCTCTGAATACCAGGGGAAAATCCCTAGTTTGTAGGCTTCTAGCAGGTTTTTAACATCGAGTTTCCCACCTATTGCGAGCAGTCCATCGGGTTCACTGAGTGCCTTGTCGGTGGGTGGGAAAGACGAGGTGAATGCTTGCTCTCTGACGCAGTAAAAACTATTTCTGGTTTCTTTTGCATCATTCACCTTGCGTTGCCTTTGGTATGTTAATTGAGAATCGGGTTATGATGACTTGGATGTTATATAAGCATCTATTGCCCGCGTCTCTTCATCCAAGAAATTAGCTATAGCGCTCCTAAAGTTCTTATCTGTAATCCAGTGGGCGGAATAGGTTTTAGTGGGAGCAAAGCCACGTTTTAATTTGTGCTCCCCTTGAGCACCAGCATCAAGACATACGAGGCGGTTGTCGATGCAAAACTCAATGGTTCTGTAGTAGCAAAGCTCAAAGTGGAGCATATTGTAATGCTCTGCGCAGCCCCAGTGTCTGCCATACAAGGTGTCCTCACCAAGGATAGCGAACGCCCCAGCCACATATTTTTTATCTTTTTTTGCTAAAAAGAGCACAGGTTTCGCATCTGATGTATCCGAAAGAGCAGTAAAAAAATCTAAATTAAGCCTGGGCTCGCCCCATTTTTTATAAAAAGTAGAACAATAGAATCCAAAGAAGCTTTCCCATTGTTCTTCACTAATATCTCTGCCAACTGCGATCTCGTAACAAAGGCCGTTTTCCTTCGCAGCTGCCCTCTCCCTTCTTATCTCCTTACGTCGCTTAGATTTCAGGGTGGACAGGAAGCTTTCAAAGGAGTTAAAGCCTTCGTTGTACCAATGATATTGACATCCAATTCTAATCAGCAGTCCACTGCTTTCGAAAAGTTCTATTTCACTTTCTACTGGGAAAAGGCTGTGCCATGAGGAGATATTATTTTCGATACAAAGATTAGTTGTAGCTGAGATCAGTGTTTTTTCTGCAATATTTGTCTCTTCTTCTGAGGCCTTAGCTAACAATCTAGGGCCAGACACGGGTGAAAATGGTGAAGCTGTCACCAGTTTCGGGTAATATTGTCCTCCGGCTCTTTGATAGGCATCAGCCCAGGCCCAGTCAAAAACAAACTCTCCGTAAGAATTACTTCTAAGATACAGTGGCATCGCGCCCAAGAGCTGTCCTTGACTGCTTCTCAGGGTGACGTGTCTTGGTTCCCAACCTTGGGGTCTCAAGCAATTATAACTCTCTAGGTTACGAAGAAAGCTATAGCTTACAAAAGGGTTTCCGTTCGTTAATGAGTTCCATTCGGTTTTTGTCACATCTTCAAGCGAGGAATGGAACTTAAGAGTAGCTTTTGTTTGCCCGATACTGTTTGGATGGTCCATCGCTGGTTTTGTTTTGCGCTAGGTTTTTCCCGATTCATGGTTGGGTGTTAGTATCGGAAAAGGAGTTACGCTACCAGAGCTTCCGTCAGCCTTAGTAATTTTGCTTTGTCCCATTTTTTCTACCTCATCTATACGCACTACAGAATGCATCGGAATATAGGTCCTTGAAACATCGGCAAACTCCGATTTCAAGTTTTCTTCGGAAGGATCTACCACCACGCTCGTTTTTTCCCCGAAAACAATCTGTTCGATTTCTATGAATCCGAACAGACCGCTTTGATGCACTGTCTTGGCGTATATTTCATATATTTTGCCTTGGTTGTGGAACGTAACTCGATAAATTTTGGTCGTTTCATTCATGTTAAAATAGGATATCTTCCGTCAATTAGTGAACACGGTGTTTTGCATTTAGCGCTAAGCACGGGAAATACTAGCAGAACTATGCTCGTTTGGCTTGCATATTCTACTAATGGATTTCCAAAAAGCGTAGACACTAAATATTACGTTGTAATTCGTCCTGAGATCATCTCAATTTTTTTGACATGAAACCTTTGAAACAGTAGCTTCTAATGTTCTAGTAGAATTTATGGTTAGTTTGAGAAAAAAACTATTTTCGGTTATCTTACTAGCACTTAGTGGATAAATTAAAGAAAAAGAATTAAATATAAAGCACCCATGTCCCAGGCAGTGAGAAAACGCAGTGAGCGGCCCAGCCGGTTTACGGGTGGAGTGATATATCGACTCAAAGAAGGTGTGATGATCACTTTGGGTGGTGTTGCGATGTTTCTATTAGTAAGTCTTCTAACCTACCATCCTGCAGATAATGCTTGGTCTCAAGCTGGTGACAATCTTGGTTACCACAATCTGGGCGGCGCAGTGGGAGCCTGGTTTTCAGATTTTAGTCTTTATTTCTTTGGACATTTAGCTTTTCTATTTCCCGTGAGTGTTGGTTATCTCGGATGGCTCACTTTTAAAGAAGGTTTGGAAGGGTTTTTTTTAAATAGGTATCACGCTCTAGTTCGGTTTGTTGGTCTAATTTTGGCGGTTTTCAATGGAAGCGGCCTTCTTTGGGTTCGAGGCGGCGGTGTTCTAGCGCTTGAGCCTAGGTCTTCCGGGGGGATACTTGGAGATTTGTACGGAGCACTCGTATCAACCGGATTTGGAGAAGTAGGGGGAGTTGTGTTGATGTTAGCAGGTTTTCTAGCCGGGATGACATTGCTCACAGGATTATCCTGGCTCAATCTAATGGATAAAAGCGGTACCCTTACATTGGCGGTTTATCGGTATGTAAAATATCAATCTTTGGTGGCCTTTGATTATTTTTATGATTACGTAAAAGGCCGCGCAGCAAGGAAAGAGAGGGTTGCTGTTGTTAGGCAGGATGCTCTGAAACGCGAACGGCAAAAACCACCGGAGATAAATATAACCTCAGCGGAGATTGCGTTCAGTGAGCGAGCCAAGCTGGAGAATCAAGAATCCCTTTTCGGTAAAGAGAAAAATGATCAATTACCGGAGTTGAGTCTGCTTGACCGAAGGGATAGGAGAGATAGTGGCTATTCACAAGATTCGCTTACTGCCATGTCCAGACAAGTAGAACTGAAACTCGATGATTTTGGTATAGAGGTAAAAGTCGTTTCGGTGCAACCCGGACCAGTAATAACTCGTTTTGAACTAGAGCCGGCTGCTGGGGTTAAGGCGAGTCGTATAACCAACTTATCAAAAGATTTAGCTAGAGCCCTCTCTGCCATAAGTGTGAGGGTAGTTGAAGTTATCCCTGGTAAAACCACAATAGGTTTGGAAATTCCCAATCAAAAGCGGGCTACTGTTTTTTTAAGCGATATTTTGAAATCTGATGTATACGAGAGCTTGCAATCAAAATTGACTATGGCTCTCGGAGAGGATATTTCGGGCCAGCCGGTGGTAGCAGATCTTTCTAAAATGCCACACCTATTAGCTGCCGGAACAACAGGCTCTGGTAAATCAGTCGCTTTGAATGCCATCATTCTTAGCTTGCTATATAAATCTACACCCAAGGAGGTGCGGTTTATCTTGATCGATCCAAAAATGTTGGAATTATCGGTCTATGATGGAATACCTTCACTTCTGGCGCCTGTGGTTACAGATATGAAAGATGCAGCAAACGCTTTACGTTGGTGTGTTGCTGAAATGGAGAAGCGTTACCGATTAATGGCCGCCCTTGGGGTTCGTAATATTTCTGGATTTAACCGCAAAGTAAAAGATGCCGAAAAGAGTGGAGAGCCTTTGGACAATCCACTTCTCGTCGAGGATGGGCTTAGTGAACAATTACAAGCTCTGCCAAGAGTTGTAGTCATTATAGACGAACTTGCAGATTTAATGATGGTGGTTGGAAAGAAAGTGGAAGACTTGATCGCTAGGTTAGCTCAAAAGGCTAGAGCTTCTGGAATTCATCTGATTTTAGCGACTCAGAGGCCCTCTGTAGATGTGATTACTGGATTGATAAAGGCGAACATACCAAGTCGAATAGCCTTTCAAGTTTCGTCAAGAGTCGATTCTAGGACAATTCTCGATCAAATGGGGGCTGAGCATTTGTTGGGTCACGGCGATATGCTCTATCTTCCGCCTGGGACGAGTATACCCACGAGAGTTCATGGTGCGTTTGTCTCTGATGATGAGGTGCACAAAGTGGTCGATAGATTGAAAAAATCTGGCGAACCAGAGTACGAGGATTCAGTCTTAAATGGAGACCTAAGTGAGCTGTCGGGAGCGACGATGGGTGACTTAGATTTAGATTCGGAACAAGATGAACTCTACGATCAAGCTGTTCAAATTGTCCTGGAAACCAGAAAAGCATCTGTATCGGGAATACAGCGACGCTTGAAGATTGGGTATAATCGAGCAGCTAGGATGGTGGAATCAATGGAGGCGGCAGGTTTGGTGGGCGAGTTGCAAGCTAGTGGTACTCGTGAGGTGTTGGTTCCCCCGCCCAATGACTCATGAATTTGATATTTACTTTAGTGTCTCTGGTTATTTGTGATCAAATTTCAGCATCTCCAAAGTTTTTTGACTACCTAGATGGTATTGAATCACTTGAAGCAAATTTTCTGCAGGAAATCACCGACCAAGATGGAGTTGTGCTGGAGACATCGCAAGGGTCTCTAAAGATTAAAAAACCGAACAAGTATAAATGGGTATATTTTTCTCCTATAGAGCAAGAAATTGTTAGCAACGGAGATAAAATTTGGATTCATGATCCTGAGTTGGAACAGGTTGTGGTGCGAGACACTCTTGACTCAGATCCGAATATGTTGGATTTTATTTTCGAGGATCCGAGAGTTATAGAAAAAACTTATTCTATTAAGCCTTTATTGGAGGAGGGCGAAGTAGAAGAGAAATTTTTGCTGATTCATCTAGAGGAAGCGTCAGCAATTTTCGAGAAGGCATATGTGAGCTTTAAAAATAGGATTATAGATGAGGTTCATGTAATAACCGGGGTAGATCGCACTTTAAAAATTCGATTAAAAGGGGTAAGGAAAAATACTGAAATTAGAGCGCAGGAGTTTGAATTTGTTCCCTCCAAGGGTACTGATGTTGTAAGGGAACTCACTCCTCAATAGAGCGGATTTCAGATCGCTCTCATAAGGGAAATTTAGGAAAAATGTTAGATATCAGAAAACTTCGCACTGACTTAAAAACCATTGCCACCGAATTGGAGCGGCGAGGTTTTATTTTTGATGAGGCTAAGTGGGAAGAGTTAGAAGGTCGACGAAAAGAGCTTCAGGTGGAATTAGAGAGAGTTCAAGAATCTAGAAATAAGACGAGCAAAGAAATTGGCGTTGCTAAGTCGACGGGTGTTGATATAGGAGAGATGCTTTCTTCGGTAGAAAATCTTTCAGATTCGTTGAAAGGTTTGAATAAAAAGCTTGATGCGGTGCAAGATTCTCTGAATGACTTCCTTATGCGAATTCCAAATTCTCCAGATCCCTCTGTTCCTACTGGAAATTCAGAAAAAGAGAACATTCAAATCAGAACGTATGGAACTAAACCTTCTTTCAATTTTAAATTAAAAGATCATGTCGAAATCGGTGAGGGTTTGGGACAGATTGACTTCAATTCAGCGGCTAAACTTTCCGGCGCTAGATTTGTAGTGTTGACTGGTCCGATAGCAAGACTCCAGCGCGCATTAATACAATTTATGATGGATGTCCACGTTAGCGAACATGCCTACCAAGAGATATATGTGCCGTTTTTGGTAAACGAGCAGACTATGAGAGGGACTGGCCAGTTGCCGAAGTTTTCTGATGATTTATTCTTGGTCAACCTTCAGGAACTCTTTCTTATACCAACCGCGGAAGTGCCGGTTACTGGCTTGGTCAGAGATATGATTTTAGGAAAGGACGATTTACCTATGAAGTATGTCTGTCATTCACCCTGTTTTAGAAGCGAGGCTGGCTCATACGGCAAAGATACCCGAGGAATGATTAGGCAGCACCAATTTGAGAAGGTAGAGTTGGTTCAGATCGTCAAACCGGAAGAGTCAGGCCAGGCCTTAGAAGCATTGACCAAGAATGCGGAGGTTATTCTTCAGCGCCTTGAATTGCCATACAGAGTGGTGGAACTGTGTACAGGAGATTTAGGGTTCTCAGCATCGAAGACCTATGATCTAGAGGTGTGGTTGCCGTCTCAGCAGACTTATCGGGAAATATCGTCTTGTAGTAATTTTAAAGATTTTCAGGCCAGGCGTTTGAAAGCGAGATGGAAAAACCCAGAAGGCAGAGTTGAGTTCCTACACACCATTAATGGCTCTGGTGTGGCGGCAGGACGAGCCTTAGTAGCGATTTTGGAAAACTACCAGCAAGAGGATGGTAGTGTGGGAATTCCAAAGGTGCTACGGCCATACATGAGTGGGGAAAAAACTATCCATCACTTGTGATTTTTACTGTTATATGAGGTTCATTAAGAGCAATACGAATGCCGCCACCAATGCTATGGGAACCAAGAACCCTTCCCAATCACCTTTTTCCGCTTCTGGGCTCTCTTTCATCATCCTTTTTGCGTTAGGAAACAGCAGAAGGATCATTCCGCCAATCAGTATTGCTGAGCCTATTTTCATAAAGAGTTCCACAGTTTTCTTAGCCTACTAACTCTAGCAGGACCCTGGAGGGAGCCCTACTAGAGTTTTTGCAGACTCTCGAATCATTATCAGTCGTTGCTTGCGAAACCCAAGAGATGGAGCAGACTTACAAACAAGTTAAAAATGGTCATATAAAGACCAACAGTTGCTAAAACATAGTTGTCCTGACCGCCATGAACCATTTGACTTGTCTCATAGAGAAGAAAACCGCTCATTAGCATCACTACAGTGGCAGAAATAGCCAAGCTAAAAGCTGGGATTCCTAAGAAAATGTTGACTAAAGAGGCGGCTAGCACAACTAGAAAGCCCGTTGCCAAAAAACCACCCATGAAGTTAAAGTTTCGCCTAGTGGTTAGAGCATATCCAGAAAGCGCGAAAAAAATAACACCGGTTCCTCCGAGAGCTGTTGCTACTATTTGAGGACCATTTGGTAGGGATAAATACATGCTGAGCAGAGGCCCTAAGCCTAGACCCAAGAGGCCCGTTATTCCGAAAACCACCCCAATGCCGGAAGTTGAATTTGCAGTTCGAGGTAAAACAAACCACATCAAAACTATAGCTCCCCCAAGCGAGAGTAAATAAGTCATGGGTGGCAACCTTAAAAAGACTGATAGAGTGGCAGTGACGGCACTGAAAACCAGCGTCATTGCTAACAACATGTAGGTGTTGCGAATTAGTTTGTTGGTAGCTAGTATCTTAGCTTCTACTTGAGTACTTACTGTATTTCCTTGCATTATCGGTTTCTCCTGTGCAGATTAGCCATATCAATGATTATTCAAAATACGCCTAATATGATAGATCTGTTTAGGGAAAATTCAACTTTTTTACAATAAAAAGATTGGAACTTTGTGGCAAAATGAAACTTTGTGCCTTAATTCATAATGTGAATGGTGAGAATAGCCAAGTTGGAGGAACAAATGGAGAGTGAGTTGGAAAAAGGAGAGACAAAAGGCTTGCTGGAAAAGGAACTTCAGAACCTTATTAAGAAACAAAGAGCAGCGGCGCTCTCTGAAGGGATAAACATTGAGCGTAGGATGAATAGGATTGATAGGGTGATTTCTCTCCTAGTAGAAAATTCCGAAAAAATAGTAAATGCGCTTAAAGAAGACTTCGGACATAGGAGTCCCGAGGGTAGTTTGGCTACTGATATTTTTGGAACTCTTTCATCTTTAAAATACGCAAAAAGAAACCTGAGGAAGTGGGCTCGGCCTTCGAAAAGACGTTCTTTGTTCCCTTTGGGTGTGTTCGGAGCCAGAACCCGAATAGAATACCAGCCGTTGGGCAGTGTCGGGGTGATAGTTCCATGGAATTTCCCGTTCAATTTAGCATTTGGCCCTCTGGGGAGTATTTTTTCTGCCGGTAACCGAGTGATTATAAAACCATCAGAGTTTACCCCAGCGAGTTCTCATTTGACCAAAAACCTGGTTTTGGAATACTTCGAGGAAGAAGAGGTTTTTGTGGTTATTGGTGGGCCCGAGATAGGAGTCACCTTTTGCAGTCAACCTTTTGACCATCTTTTGTTCACGGGCTCTACCTCTGTTGCTCCAAGCATCCTGAGATCTGCAGCAGAAAATCTTGTGCCGGTGACTTTGGAGCTAGGCGGAAAATCGCCAGTGATTGTCTCAGATACCGCGGATTTGAAAACAACGGCCATGCGTATCATGGCAGGAAAAACTCTTAATGCTGGTCAAATTTGTTTGGCGCCTGATTATCTACTAGTAGATAAGAAAGTATCAGAAACATTGGTCCGCGAACTCAAGTTAGCTACAAAACATATGTTCCCCACTATGATCAATAATCCAGATTATAGCTCTATTATCAACCAGCGACATCGAGATCGATTAAACTCCCTTCTTGATGATGCGGAACGGAAGGGCGCAGATTTGATAGCATTGAAACCCGAAGGCGAAAATTTTCTAACTGAGCGTCAAGGTAAAATGCCTCCCTATCTTGTGCTATCCACAAGTGGTGATATGGCAATCATGACTGATGAGATTTTTGGGCCTATATTACCTATAATCGAATACAACCATATACAGGAAGCGATCTCTTTCATAAATGAACGTCCTCGGCCCTTAGGATTGTATTTTTTCGGCTCGAATAAGAGTGAAGAGAAGGCGGTTGTTCAAGGTACTGTGTCCGGCGGGGTAGCTATTAACGACGTGATCGCTCATATAATGCAAGATGATGCTCCTTTTGGCGGAGTGGGCGATTCAGGCACGGGCTCCTATCATGGCTATGAAGGGTTTATAAACTTTAGCCATAGCAAAACTGTCTTCTCCCAAACACCTTATGAATTTCCGTTAAAAATTACTCGTCCACCTTATGGCGCGGGTATTCGTCGTTTTTTGGACATTATGATAAGGAAGTAGAGGCGGGTTATTTATCTAAAGATTGTTCCTTCTCTCCTTTGATAAATTTGGTAGAATGCAACAAATTGGTTAGGAGAGATGGCAGAGCGGTTGAATGCACTGGTCTTGAAAACCAGCAAGGGTTAACGCCCTTCCAGGGTTCGAATCCCTGTCTCTCCGCCACTTTTTTTGTGTTCCAAGAAACTTATTGATTATTAGCAGAGTAGGTCACCTGTCCAAGGGTTACCAGCAATTTATTCGTGTCACCTTGCAGCTTGAGGTGTCTGGATTCCAGAGGATTGGTGAGGGACTTTCTAGTGGGTTAAATCTGAAATTCTCTGATGGCTATCCCTATCTCTGAGTTATCGTCTATTCTTCCTCCGAGTCCCCATCATATCCGGTGCTTTATCCAGGAATGATGCTTAGTTAAATATTGGTTGTGAATATTGCTCATATAATTGTTCTAGGGTACATTGGTTTCCATGAAATTTGGTATATGTGCGGATTTTCGAAATCCAAAAAAATGGTATCGACCGGCACCTTCTTTATACAACTCCCTCATAGATCAGATTGTTCTGGCCGAAAAGTTAGGATTCGAAAATTGTTGGCTAACTGAGCATCACTTTACGGAAGACGGCTACAATCCTTCCTTGTTGGCAGCAGCGTCAGCTATAGCTTCCCGTACTGAAACCATTCGAATCGGCTCCTTTATTCTCTTGTTGCCATTTATATCTCCGCTAAGGGCTGCAGAAGACATTTCTTTTGTGGATATATTGTCAAACGGTAGATTCGATTTTGGTGTAGGGCAGGGCTATTCGTTTCATGAATTCAATGGATTTTGTATAAGTCGTACCGAGAGGGGAGCCCGATATAAAGAGAATCTCAATGTAATTAAGAGACTATTCACCGAAAGATCAGTAACTCATGAAGGTAAGTTTTCTAACCTTAAAGAAGCTAGGCTATCGCCTAAGCCGGTGCAGAAGCCTCATCCGCCGATCTGGGTCGGCGCTCGCGGGCCAAAGGCAATTCAAAGAGCGGCAGAGGACGGATATAACTTGATAGCCACTTTTGGAAAGGATCCCGCGCCATTGTACGTAGAGACACTTAAAAAATGTGGACGGGATCCGAAAGATTTCAGAATCGGACAGCTAAGAATGGTTTACCTAGCGGACGATGAGGACCAAGCTTGGAGTGAAGTCCAAGAGCATTTATTTCATGCTATCGATTTTTATACAGATATAGTAACGGATGCTCTTGATGCTGAAGGAGACGAGAATTACGGTATAGTGAAAAAGCCAGAGGAAATAAGACATTCTCCGCTTAAAGACGTTGTGATGGTTGGCAGTCCGTCAGTTGTGCAAAAAAAAATGCGGCACTTCGTAGATAATTTTGATTGCACGGATCTAGTGGTTTATATGCAGTTCCCTGGGCTTGATATAGCGAAGGCCAACTATTCTATGGAGTTATTTTCCAAGCATATAATGCCTATGTTTAAGTAAAAAATCGATTTCGCCTGCTTTCTTTAAAATGTAGAAAAGTTCATGCTGAATGAACGTGAAATTTTTTAGGGATTATTTATACGTGAAGAGATATCTTGCTTGTAGGAATTTTTGATTATCAATCGGTAGGGTCTTTTTCGACCTCCAGAAGGAAATTGGTGATGAGATTCTTAGGGGCTCTTACAACATGCTCTTCAGAGGGAAATTTTCTATTCTTTACGTCTTCTATAAAATCCTTGAAACCGTTTACTCGTTCCCTTTGCATTTCTTGCTTCATCTTGTAAAGGTTTCTATATTGTTTTGAATGTCGAGGATAGGGAGGTCCATTGTTGCCCAGTATGTCTTCAGCAAATAGAAATTGTATGTCTCCGCCGCTGCCTCCGCCAATCGAGGATGTAAGAAGAGTGGTTCGTTTCGTGATGACAGTCAGCAATTCCTCCGGAATTACTTCGACCTCTACAGCGTATGCACCAGCGCGCTCCATCGATTTTATTTGCTCATAAATCCATATTGCTTCTTCTAAGGTTTTTCCTACGGCTCTTAGTCCGCCGGTCCATGTGCTCTTTCTGGGTACTAATCCGGCATGTCCTTGAACAGGAATGCCAGCCTCACTTGCAGCCTCTATGAATCGGGGAGGCCATTGGCACATAATCGCGTCAGCCCCATATTTCATAGCCTCGAATCCTAATCGTACCGCTTCCTCTGGGCTGCTGGCAGCGATTAGTGGTACCGAATAAGCCATGAAAGTGTTAGGAGCGGCTTGTCGGATTGCTTCAACTAAAGAGGGTTGGTTTGGGTCGAAGCGGACCTTCATAGTATCGATCCCGGCTTCCTCAGCCCCTGCGGCTTCTTCTGGGGTAAATGGCAGTGTTTCTACTAGAACCTTCTGTCCTTTTTGATCACGTAAATCTTTGACTGTGTAGTTTCGGGTGCCATAAACCCCGCTGAGTGACATTACTCGAGTTAATCCTTGCTGATTGGCGTCTCTGGAGGGTAAGCCCCCGTCCCCTGTTGAATGGCCAGCCATGTGAAATTTTCCATTTGTTGGTTTATCAAAGTCAGAAGATATCACCTGCGTTTAGTTAAGCCCACCTTCTCCGCCACTTTATTATGAGGTTTTTAACCGAAGCATTCTCTCCTGTAATTCCTCTCGTAATTTTTTCTTGGCTTTTTTTTTCATATCTTTCCATTTTTTACGCTCTAGTCTGGTACGGCCGCAACCAACGCACCATTCGTTTGGGCCAGAGAATTTGCAGATATCTATGCAGGGATTTTTTTTAAGTTTCACGATTGGAATATACTATAAAACTTTTACGACTATTCAAAGATAGAGAAACTTTCGCTGCCCGGGAAAATGTTGGAAAACAAACGAGTAGCCATGTTTTTTCAGATCGGGACGCGACTCACCCTTTTCGAGAGTTGGCAGAAAAGCTATAATGTCAGTCTAAATTAACAGGGTGATGGCAGTTCCCATCTGGGATATGAGTGCCAATAGTTGCCTGTTCCGTATAAATACCTTTTTCGGCGAGTTAATAATGAGTTTATATAAATCCTACCTAGAAGAGATAGAAAAACGAAAAGAAATGGGCTTGAGTCCGAAGCCGATAGATGGTGAGGCGCTTACGACTGAATTGATTATGCAAATCAAGGAACTCTCCCACGAGCACAGAGAGGACTCCTTAAAATACTTTGTCTACAACGTGCTTCCGGGAACTACAGGTGCTGCTGGCGTGAAGGCTCAATTCCTCAAAGAGGTCGTCTCAGGAAGGGTAGTTATAGAGGAAATATCCCCAGACTTCGCCTTAGAATTGTTATCGCATATGAAAGGTGGTCCCTCGGTGGAGGTCTTGCTTGATCTAGCGTTCGAGGAAGATACTCTCATCGCCAAAAAGGCAGGAGAAATATTGAAGACCCAAGTGTTTCTGTACGATGCCGACATAGACCGTCTGAAGACTTCCTATTCAGAGGGAAACGAGATCGCGAAGGAAATTCTCACAAGCTACTCTAAAGCCGAGTTTTTTACTAAACTGCCGGAGGTCGAGGAAGAAATCAAAGTAATCACTTATATCGCAGCGGAGGGAGATCTTTCTACCGACCTGCTCTCCCCAGGCCCAGATGCACATTCCAGAGCTGACAGGGAGCTACACGGTAAATGTATGATTTCCACGGCTGTGCAAAGTGAACTCATAGAAATGCAGAAGCGTCACCCAGACAAGAGAATAATGTTGGTCGCCGAAAAGGGGACAATGGGCGTGGGTTCTTCTAGAATGTCCGGTGTTAATAATGTGGCTCTGTGGACTGGAAAACCTGGTAGTCCATACATACCGTTCGTAAACATAGCGCCAATCGTCGCTGGAACAAACGGTATTTCTCCTATATTTTTAACGACCGTAGATGTGACAGGGGGAATAGGTATTGATCTAAAAAATTGGATCAAAAAAGTCGATTCAAATGGGAGTCCAGTTTTGGGTGACGATGGCAACCCAGTGTTAGAGGAGGCCTATTCCGTACAAACCGGAACGGTGCTAACCATCAATACAAAACACAAAAAGCTTTATGATGAAAAAGGCTCTAAGGAACTGGCAGATATTTCTGCATCTTTTACCCCCCAAAAACTAGAATTCATTAAGGCTGGCGGTTCTTACGCAATCGTATTTGGAAAGAAGCTACAAAGCTTCGCTTGCGATACCCTTGGTATTGAATCGGAGTCTGTATTCGCGCCGTCCAAACTAATTTCTCATGAGGGACAAGGACTCACCGCCGTCGAGAAGATTTTCAATAAAAATGCAGTAGGGGTACCGAAAGATATTGTTTTGCATAGTGGTTCAGATGTAAGAGTAAAAGTGAATATCGTCGGTTCTCAAGACACGACTGGTTTAATGACCACCCAAGAACTTGAGGCCATGGCAGCCACTGTTATTTCGCCAATTCTTGATGGTGCTTATCAATCCGGATGTCATACCGCTTCTGTATGGGATTCGAAAGCTCAAGCTAATATTCCGAAACTTATGAAGTTCATGAATAAATTTGGACTTATCACTGCAAGAGATCCTGATGGTGTTTATCATTCAATGACGGACGTAATACACAAAGTTCTCAATGATATTACCGTTGATGATTGGGCAATTATCATAGGAGGAGATTCCCATACGCGAATGTCCAAAGGCGTAGCGTTCGGAGCGGACTCAGGAACCGTAGCTTTGGCACTGGCGACGGGTGAGGCGACAATGCCAATACCTGAATCTGTAAAGGTCACTTTTAAAGGAAGCATGAAGAACCACATGGATTTCAGAGACGTTGTTCATGCAACGCAAGCTCAGATGTTGCAACAATGCAGCGAAAATGTTTTTCAAGGACGGATTATTGAAGTACACATTGGTACTCTGTTAGCAGATCAAGCATTTACGTTTACTGACTGGACCGCTGAGATGAAAGCTAAGGCTTCAATCTGCATTTCCCAAGATAGCACTTTGATTGAATCTCTAAATATCGCTAAGTCCCGTATCCAAATCATGATTGACAAAGGTATGGACAACGATGGGAAGACGTTAGAAGGATTGATTGCGATTGCTAATAGAAGGATTGAAGAAATCGAGTCTGGAAAAAGTCCTGCTCTAGTCCCCGATGAAAATGCGAAATACTTCGCTGAGGTTGTGGTAGACCTTGATAAGATTGATGAACCGATGATCGCCGATCCGGATGTTTATAATCCAGACGTGTCGAAGCGATATACGCATGATACTATCCGTCCTATCTCATATTACTCAGCTGAGAAAAAAGTAGATTTGGGATTTGTCGGTTCGTGTATGGTGCACAAGGGTGATATGAAAATTCTAGCAGGCATCCTCAAAAATATAGAATCTCAGGAAGGGTCTGTGAGTTTTAAGGCGCCGTTGGTAGTGGCGCCACCCACCTACAATATTGTTGACGAATTAAAGGCGGAAGGTGATTGGGATGTTTTGCAAAAATATGCGGGCTTTGAGTTCGATGATGATTCTCCTAAGGGTTCTGCAAGGGTCGAATATGAGAATATATTGTACCTAGAAAGACCTGGATGTAACTTATGTATGGGCAATCAAGAAAAAGCTGGTAAGGGTGATACTGTTCTGGCTACATCGACGCGGCTTTTTCAGGGTAGGGTTGTTGCTGATGCGGAAGATAAAAAAGGTGAGTCTTTACTTGCTTCCACCCCAGTTGTCGTATTGTCCACTATTCTCGGGAGGACGCCTTCGGTCGAAGAATATAAATCCGCCGTTGAGGGAATAGATTTAACTAAATTTGCGCCGCCGGCGAAGAGCTTGAGGGCATCTTAGTGTTAACGAACTTTGCGCAATCATAAAGTATCGAGGGCGTTAGCCTGTTGTTAAAGAACTTCCAAGATCGGGAAGATTATTAATTTGAACAGTTTATTTTGTGTCATTTTATCCTTGGCGATAATTTATGTACTCATTTGTAGCTTCGTTTATATCGCGCAGGAAAAACTGGTTTATTTTCCTGGGACTGAAGTTACGGCTACGCCAAAAGAAGTAGGTTTAACCTTTGATGAGTTGTATATCGAAACTTCGGATGGAGAAAAAATACACACTTGGGATATACCGGCTAAAGCTAGCTCGAAATATATTCTTTTTTTGCATGGAAATGCGGGAAATATCGGAAACCGTTTAAACACTATTTCTTTACTCAATCGGCTAGGTCATTCAATAGCAATTTTAGATTATCGCGGCTATGGCAAAAGTACAGGTAGACCAACGGAGCAAGGTACCTATCAGGACGCTTTGGCAGTATTTAAATACCTGAACAGCACTAGAGGAGTCGCCGCCGAGAATATTGTTATCTATGGGAGATCTCTTGGAGGTGGCGTGGCGACCTGGTTGGCCTCGCAAGTAAATCCTGGAGGATTAATCCTTGAGTCGACTTTTTCAAGCCTTCTAGATATGGGTAAGCATAGATACCCTTTTCTACCGGCCAAATTACTCACCCGTATTCATTATGACTCTCTCACCCACATCAAAATGGTAAAGTGTCCGGTACTGGTAGCTCATAGTGTGGATGATGAGACTGTTCCTTACGAGCTTGGAAAACTACTTGCAGACGGGACGCCAAATCTAAACCAGTTCGTGACTCTTTCTGGAGGGCACAATGAGACCTTTTTTGAAGCCGGAGAAGACTATTATGAGGTTCTCACTACTTTTATTGGGCTAGCGAAATAGCTTGAAGGGAAACCTCTTAGCGGGATTTTTTATAACGATCTACATTGGTTTGATTAAATGAATTGACTGCTTTCTTTTGTTTTCATAGGGGGTAAGAATGAAAGACATGCTTTTGTTTGCTTTTGATATGAATTGTGTAGCGCATCAATCACAGGGTTTGTGGAGACACCCTCGAGACCGCGCTTCTAATTATACCGACATGAGTTATTGGACGGGAATTGCAAAAACTCTGGAGAGGGGGTTCTTCGATGGTATTTTTCTCGCCGATGTAAGCGGGCTATATGACGTTTTTGAAGGATCGCCAAGAGCTGCGATAGCATCTGCCACTCAGATTCCGACTAACGATCCTTTTACCTTAGTCCCGTTGATGGCGGGCGTAACCAGTCACTTAACATTTGGTGTCACAGGTAATCTTTCTCTTGAAAGTCCGTACCTTTTTGCGCGTCGAGTCTCATCTCTAGATCATTTGACAGCTGGTAGGTTTGGCTGGAATATCGTAACCGGATATCTGGATAGCGCGCACAAGGGTATGGGAGAGGATGGTAAGCAGGGACACGATGTTCGTTACGATATTGCGGATGAGTACATGGAGATTGTGTACCGACTATGGGAAGAAAGCTGGGAAGATGATGCGGTAGTTCGAGATTCAGATTCTGGCATATTTGCGGAACCATCTAAAGTGCATGAAATTGTGCATGAAGGTGAATATTTTAGTATGAAAGGTATTCACTTATGTGAACCATCGCCTCAACGTACGCCTTTGCTTTTTCAGGCGGGCACATCGAAAAAAGGTCGTGCTTTTGCCGGCAAGCATGCAGAATGTGTTTTTATTGTAGGGAACAATCCGCAAGCGCAATCAGGTGTCGTCGAGCAGCTAAGACAACAGGCATCTTTGAACGGAAGAGACCCAAAAGATCTTAAGGTTATTGGGGGCTTGTCGGTCATAGTCGGGAATAGCGACCTTGAAGCAAAAGAAAAATTTGAGGATTATAGGCAATATGGAAGCCATCAGGGCGCCTTAGCCCTGATATCAGGTTGGTCAGGAATGGATCTTTCGTTAGAAGATGATAAAAAAAGAATAGGGCATGATAATGGTGATGCGATTAGAGGGGTTTTCCATCATGCGGGTGTATCAAGCATACAAGATTGGGTCGATCGTACGACCGTGGGCGGCGCCACGGAAACTATAGTTGGATCCCCTGTTACCGTTGTTGACCAAATGAATGATTGGTTGGATATTTCGGGATTAGATGGGTTTAATCTTGCTTACACTGTAATGCCAGAGTGCGTGGAAGATTTTGTTGATTTGGTAGTTCCTGAGTTGCAGAACCGAGGATTAATGAAGACAACTTACAAAGAAGGAACTTTTAGGAACAAATTATATGGAAAGGGCAACTATTTGAATGATTCACATCCAGCGTCTAAATACCGACGGTAACTGAATTGTTGTCGATGATAAAAAGTGTTCCTGCGTTGCTTGTGGTGGCTTTAATTGCTTTTGCGGCGAACTCTGTTTTTTGTAGACTTGCCTTGAAAGAAGAATCTATCGATGCGGCGTCTTTTACTTTCATACGTTTATTGTCAGGGGGCGTGGCACTTGCGATTGTTTGCCTAATGACAAAGAAAAATTGGAAACCATCCCGTCCACATCCGGTTCCAATACTAGCTTTATTCTTTTATATGGTATGTTTTTCTTTCGCCTACATTAAGTTAAGTGCGGGTACAGGGGCTCTATTACTTTTTGGGTTTGTGCAAATAACTATGATGGGGGTTGCTATAGCGCAAGGGAAGAAAATGTCTGGTATAGCCTGGGGCGGTTTGATTTGTGCTATGCTGGGTTTGGTCTATTTAGTGTCGCCAGGGATAAGCGCACCGGAACCATTTTTCGCGATTTTGATGGCGATAGCGGGAATTGCTTGGGGAATATATTCTTTGTATGGGGGCAAGGTTACTGATGCAACGAGCTCAACTGCTTCCAATTTTCTGTATGCTACTCTGTTAGGCTTCTTTCTAAGTATGTTTCTAATTGAATCGGCGTATTTAACCGTCGAGGGTGTCATATTAGCTTTAGCGTCAGGTGTCTTGGCATCCGGCTTGGGTTATGCTGTCTGGTATCGTGTTTTACCGCTCATACCGGTTACCTCCGCGGCTAGTTTACAACTTAGTGTTCCGGCACTAGCCGCTTTTGGGGGTATAATATTTATCGGTGAGCCGATTACTTCACGGCTGATTGTAAGTGTATTGCTGATTATTGGCGGTATTGCTGTAGTTATTGAGCAGAATAGGAAATCTAATTAGGGATAAAACAACCTTTTGTTGTACTTTTTTAGTCAATTTTAGCAGGTATGTTAAGGAAGACTTTGAGTCAGGGGTACTGGCCATTTAGGGGTTGATTGTTTGGCGGTTTTCTAAACTATTAGGTTAAAAGTAAAATGAGATTTGGACTTCGTTATTGTAATACTGGCCCATATGTTGAAGCAGAAACGGCCATTGAGCTGGCGCAAGCTGCAGAAAGCGTAGGATTTGAGTCTTTGTGGACTGTAGAGCACACAGTAGTTCCTGCTAACTACAAGAGCCCTTATCCTTATTCAGAATCTGGGAAAATGGCGGGTGGGAAAGATGATTTTCCAATTCCAGATCCCCTTATTTGGATGACCTATGTTGCGGCTGCCACATCAATAATTAAACTTGCTACAGGCATCTTGATTTTGCCTCAACACAATCCAGTAGTCGTCGCGAAGCAAGTTGCTTCCCTGGACTTAATGAGCAACGGGCGTACGATTCTAGGAGTGGGCGTAGGCTGGCTTGAAGAGGAGTTTGCTGCTTTAGGAATTCCCTTTGTAGATAGAGGTGCTCGAACTGATGAGTATATACTGGCCCTAAGGAGTTTGTGGTCGGAAAAAGTTTCCTCCTTCAAAGGAAGATTTGTAAATTTTGATTCGATATATTGTCGTCCTCTACCCAAGCAATCCCATGTCCCTATTATAATTGGAGGGCATTCAAAAGCCGCGGCGAGAAGAGCAGGAAGGCTGGCAGATGGCTATTTTCCTGCCCGTTCCGCCCCTGTGGACCTCATTAGAGAAGCCAGGCAAAGTGCTGAAGAAAGCGGGCGAGATCCCGACGCGCTAGAGATAACCACTGGAATACCAGAAAATCTCGACGACCTTGAAAAATATGCCCAACTAGGGGTGTCCAGAGTCTTACTCCCAGTAACCTCTGTAACTGGGCTCGACAGCGGCATTTCGAATGTCGATGACGTAATCGCATGGAAGGATAAAATAGAAAAATACAAAAAACTCTAGCGGTTTTTTAAAAATTCTACTACATGTCCGTGAAATATTTCTGGTTTTTCTGCATATCCTAAGTCGCCAACACCAGCAATTTCCTTTATTCGACAATCCGGAATTAGCTTGGCTATTTTCCTCCAGTTATGACAAGAATCGTTTGTTTG
>CACJXQ010000014.1 GCA_902597385.1 uncultured Pseudomonadota bacterium
CCCAAGAGTTTGTTACCGAGTTAACTTTTCAGGCAGTATCTGGACAGGATGTCTTTACATCTCTTTTCGTTGGAGAAGCCGATTCTGGCATGGGCCACATTGAATTAGCCAGATGGGCAGATGCTATAATTGTTGCGCCAGCATCAGCTGACTTTATTTCTCAGATAGCCACTGGACAGGCGAAAGACCTAGCGTCCACTATTTGCCTTGCTTCAACTTCTCCGATTCTTTTAGCACCGGCTATGAATCAGCAGATGTGGAAAAATATGGCTACTCAAGCAAACATAAAGAAGTTAAAACAACGGGGCTTTTTTTTCAACGGACCCTCGAGTGGTGAACAAGCTTGTGGGGAGGTTGGTCCTGGCCGACTTGCGGAACCTGAAACTTTTGTGGCTGTCGTTAGTGACATGTTTAAGACAAATGATCTGAGCGGGTCCAAAATATTAATTACAGCTGGTCCTACTCAAGAGCCGATAGATCCGGTGAGGTACATAGGCAATAGGAGTTCAGGACTTATGGGTTATTGTCTCGCCTCAGTAGCTGCAGAGATGAGCGCGATAGTAACCTTAGTTTCTGGTCCTACTGCGCTGCCAGCACCAAAGGGAGTAAGCCTAATAGCGGTCAACACTGCACGGCAGATGTTCGACGCGACTTTAAGAGAGTTGGATTCTAAACAAGATATTTTCATAGGTGCAGCCGCCGTGGCAGATTATACCCCCGTAAAACCTGCGATGAAAAAGATCAAAAAGGCCAAAGACACAATAACTTTAGAGATGAGGAAAAATCCAGATATTTTGGCGGCTGTGTCACAACATCCCAAAAGGCCGTTCACAGTTGGATTTGCAGCTGAAACAGAAGATTTAGAACAAAACGCATTGAATAAAATGAAGAAAAAAGAACTCAATATGATTGCTGCAAATTTGGTGGGCTTGTCTGATCAAGGATTTGGGAGCTCAAAAAATGAACTATTTGTTTTCTACAAAAGATCGAAAAGTCATATACCGAGAGCAGAAAAGCCTCAGGTAGCAAGGTCTCTGCTAAATCTAATTGCAAAGAATTATAAGGCCTCAAAACATTAGAGAGGGGATGCTTTTTATAAAAAGAAATTGGATTAAAAATGTCTGAAATAAAAAAAGAAGTAAAATGGATTGAACCCGATGAATCTTCTCTCAATCAATTCTGTCAAAAATGTCCTAAACATATTTTTAGAGCCTATGACATCAGAGGGAAAACCGTATCAGATCTCACTATGGATAATGTTTATCTTATTGGGAGAGCAATAGGCGCGGAGGCGGTCTCTAAAGGATTGTTGAAAATAGCTATTGGTCGAGATTGCCGGGCGACTAGTGAAGGGCTTTCTAAAAGTTTAATTGCCGGCCTGTTGCGGTCGGGGGTTGACGTCGTTGATGTAGGAATGGTGCCAACTCCCGTGCTTTATTTTGCTACCAGCCAACAAAAGATTTGGAACGGGGTGATGGTTACGGGGAGCCATAACCCAAAAGAATACAATGGTCTAAAAATAATGTTAAACGGCCAGAGTTTGTCAGGGCCAGAGATATCAAGTCTCTTTGAGAGAGTAAGAGATAAACGATTTTCAAAGGGTGAAGGTAGTTTGTCATCTTTCTATGTTGATGATGAGTACTTAAATGAGGTTGAAAGACGTTCATTCTTGCATGAAAAGAAACTTAAGATAGTGATAGATGCCGGAAACGGCATGGCTGGGATTCTGGCGCCTAAAATATTAAAAAAATTAGGGCATCACGTAATAGAGATGCTTTGTAATATTGACGGAGATTTTCCTAATCATCATCCCGACCCTTCGCAACCGAAAAATTTGGAAGGCCTTAAAAAAATGGTCGCGCTCAACAAGGCCGATTTTGGGCTTGCCTTTGATGGCGATGCGGATAGGCTAGGTGTGGTTGATAGTTCTGGTAAGATTATTTGGCCTGATCGTCTGCTTATTATTTTCGTGAGGGACCTTTTGTCAAGAGAGACAGGCGCGAAAGTAGTGTTTGATGTTAAATGTTCCAGAGTCTTGAAGGAAGAAGTAGAAAAACGGGGTGGAGTGGCAATTATTTCCAAGACGGGCCATTCCTTTATAAAAAAAACAATGTTGGATTTTGGGGCAAGTTTAGGTGGAGAGATGAGTGGGCATTTTTTTCTAAAAGAGCGGTGGTATGGCTTCGATGATGCTATTTATTCTGCTGTCCGATTAGTAGAAATACTATCAAGATCGGAAAACTCTGTTTCCGAGGTCTTTTCTTCCGTCTTATCAGGGGTGAGTACACCGGAGATAAATATCAGTCTAGAGGAAGGCGAGCCGCAAAAAATCATAGAAAAAATTCGGGATACGCAGTTCATAGAAGGTGCTGAAATATCTTTAGTAGATGGGTTTCGGGTTGATTTTTTGAATTCTTGGGGCCTAGTGCGGGCCTCTAACACTACTCCCAGTCTTGTTTTTCGATTTGAGGGGGATAATGAAGAAGCTCTAGAATTGGTAAAATCAAAATTCCGAGATATCCTCTCTTCGATAGATTCATCGATATCGCTACCGTTCTAATAGAATCTAGAAGGAAAACTTATTTTAAATCATGAAAAACGAACAAAAAACCCAAAAGACCGCGCAATTGTTGGCTGCGGCTTTACCATACATCCAGCAGTACCAAGGTAAGACGATGGTCGTCAAGTACGGAGGAAACGCCATGGGAGATAACCTTGTGGAAACTAGTTTTGCGAGGGACATCGTTTTAATGAAGTTGGTGGGTATCAACCCCATAGTGGTACATGGAGGCGGGCCTCAAATAGCTAAGTTACTGGAAAAGATCGGAAAAAAAACAGAATTTGTTAATGGTATGAGGGTTACTGACGACGAAACAATGGACGTGGTAGAGATGGTCTTGGGAGGTCTAGTAAACAAAGAGATAGTAAATCTGATAAATTCAAATGGAGGTAGAGCTATAGGGCTTACTGGGAAAGATGGTGAGCTTCTAAGGGCAAAAAAGCTTAGTCCGAATAATGCCGATTCGTCGACTAAAGTTTCTGAAATTATCGATCTAGGCCATGTAGGGGAAGTGAGCTCGGTCAACAAGGATTTATTAAATTTTTTTACTGATGGAGATTTCTTGCCGATTATTGCCCCTATAGGAGTAGGTGATGACGGAAGATCCTATAACATTAACGCTGATTTAGTTGCGGGAAAAGTTGCAGAAGCTGTTCAGGCAGAAAAGTTAATTCTCATGACTAACACCCAGGGAGTTTTAGATGACGGCGGTGCTCTGGTGAGTACTGCGACGAGTCGATTAATCGAAAATCTAATAAATGCGGGTGTTATTAGCGACGGTATGTTGCCTAAAATTAATAGTGCCTTATCAGCTATAGATAACGGAGTTACTCGGGCTCATATTATAGATGGAAGGGTCTGCCATGCTTTGCTTCTAGAAATCTTCACTAACGAAGGGATAGGTACTCTAATACAGGCGGAGTAGATTTTTTATTTTCCTGGTTTTACCAGCTTGTTAAATCGATCAATATCTTTCGCAAATTGAAGAGAAATGTCGTCTCTCTCAATTTCCTTAATTTTAATAAATTGTTGGCTTTCTCTTATTTGATGTCGTATCAGTTGGGCATTTTCGTCTAAATCGCTATTATCAGGGATGGCCTCCTTTTCATTAGCATCAATTCGAAGCTGAACTCTTTGTAGGTTCTCTTCTAGTTTCATAATTCTGGATTCTAATAGAATTATTTCTTTGTCAATCTGCTCTACTTTCCTATTTCTCGCCAAAATCAAATCTTCAGTAGAGGAAAAAGTTTTCAAAAGAGCTTGGTCTGCTTTTCGAGATTCCTCGGCCTTGATCGAAGCCTCTTTTTCCTTTCGAATGGTCTCAAGGGATTTGGCCGCCTCTTCCTCTCCTATTATAACTCCGCCTCGGCTAATTTTTACTGATGCTCCCTGAGAGTATTTCGGAGGTATTTTATTACCACATTCCCTTACGCCGTCTTCATTGGTCCAGCACTTTATATTTGCTCCTGCATCGTTTGAGAAGCAGCAGATTGAGAAAATAAATGCCGCCAAAAGTTGGCCTTGATTCGATCTACTCACTAACTTTATTTCCATAGGCGATGTGATACGTTTGGAGTGCATCAATTTCAGGTAAAAAGTTTCCGATTCCTCGAAGATAGTGCACTATATCATCAAAACTAACAATACTTTCCACTTTGAGATTTAATGAGCGCTGAGTTTCTTCTACAGCAGTTTCTGACCCTAATCCTTTCTCCTGGCGATCAAGGGTTATTACTACGGCGACGGGCCAAGCTCTTTCACCTTCTATGATTTTGACCGATTCTCGCACAGAGGTTCCGGCTGAGATGACATCGTCAATAATTAGCACATTGCCTTTTAGCTCCTGGCCAACAATCATGCCTTTTTCCCCATGCTTTTTTTCTTCCTTTCTGTTGAAGCAAAACCCAATGTCGCGGTTGTAGAGATCTGAGTAGCAAACCGATATAGCACTGACCAGAGGAATTCCCTTATAGGCAGGACCAAAAAGCATATCAAACTCTAGGCTTCTATCCTTAATACAAATAGAGTAGGCTCGAGCGAGTTTTGCTAAGGACGCTCCAGAAGAGAAAGCACCCGTGTTGAAGAAATAGGGGCTAACTCTACCAGATTTCAATGTGAATTCACCGAATTTAAGGGCTCCTGATTCGATAGCAAAACCTAGGAAGTCTGCTTTATATTCTTCCATATTTTAGTTTCCAATTTTTCTTCAGCTGTATAAGATGTCTCCTTATTATATCTAACAAAGCAACCGTTAATAAGGCTTTATAAAATATAGTGAAAATTATTTCTTTAAATCTGAATGGCATCCGTGCAGCTTTCAAAAAGGGGTTCCTAAAATGGCTATCTCGTCAAAAGGCTGATGTGGTTTGTCTTCAAGAAACCAAGGCGCAGGTTTGTGATCTATCGGACGAAATTTTGAATCCTCCAAACTGGTACAGTTACTTTTCCGATGCTCAGAAAAAGGGCTACAGTGGTGTTGCCATATATTCACGTATCAGGCCGCAATTTGTTGAATATAGTTTTGGTTTTAAAGAGGCAGACGATGAAGGTAGATTTTTGCTCGCTAATTTTGGTGCTCTTTCACTAGTTTCTGTTTATTTTCCCTCAGGCTCTTCGGGAGAAGTTAGACAGTCAGCAAAATTCAGATTTTTGAAAAAATTTGGGGCGTGGCTTTCAAAATGTAAGAAAAATAAGGTGTCTTTAGTAGTTTGTGGCGATTGGAATATTGCCCACAAAAAAGAAGATTTAAAAAATTGGCGCTCCAACCAAAAAAACTCTGGCTTCTTACCTGAAGAGAGAGCCTGGTTGGATTGGGCCTTAGAAAAATGTGGTTTAAGTGACGCCTTTCGACTAGTTAACTCTCGTACAGATGAGTTCACGTGGTGGTCTAATAGAGGAAGAGCCTGGGAGAACAATGTTGGATGGAGAATCGACTATCAAATGGTAACAAAAGATCTCGCAGATTTAGTAGAGAAGGCGACTATTTACAGGAAATCGCGATTTTCTGATCATGCCCCACTAACCATTACTTATAAATATTCTTTAAGAGATTGAAGTCCTAGTTTTTTAAAAATCGAATTCTAAGTGGCTAAGCAGGTCCGATAGATAGCGATCTCGCCAAACAGGTTGGGCATTAATTCGATAATTTTAAAGGGTCTATGCTGAGCGTCTAATATAGCTCTTTCGCTAATTGTAATATTTAGAGTATTGCAAAGCTCCTCAAAATCTTTAATGCTGCAGATGTGAATATTCGGTGTCTCGTGCCAACTGTCAGGTAGTTGTCGAGTGATCGGCATTTTGCCTAGCATGAATTGTAATCTGCATCGCCAATGCCCGACATTCGGAAAAGTTACTATTCCCTGTTTTCCAATCCTCAGAATCTCCTTGATTACTGAATGAGGTGATCGCAGCGCCTGAATAGTTTGTGTCATTACCACAAAATCAAAGGAGCTTTCTTCAAATTCGCTCAATCCTTCGTCGAGATTTGCTTGGATGACATTAACGCCTTTCTGGATACACTTTACGATGTTTTCTGGGTCTATCTCTATACCGTAGCCAGTTACAGATTTTTCTTTGTTTAATGCTGCTAAAAATCCCCCATCTCCACATCCCAGATCTAAAACTCTCGCCCCGTCCGTAATCCACTCGGAGATCAGTTGATGTTCAGCTCTAAGTTCAGCTATCTTCATTTAGATGTATTTACCTGTTCAGCGTAAGCGCCAATAATTCGATGATATTGCGGTATCGGTAATAGAAAAGAATCATGGCCTAATTCTGATTCAATTTGGCAGTAGTTAACATCAAGGTCATTCTCCAACAAAGCCCTGACAATTTCCTTTGACCGGCTAGGAGAAAACCGCCAGTCGCTTGAAAATGATACTACTAGGAAGTGAGAGTTACATTTACCCAGAGCCTTAGTCAGATCGCCGCCATAAGAAGCGGCTGGATCAAAATAGTCTAGAGTTTTGGTCATTAGTAGATATGTGTTTGCGTCAAATCTTCCGACGAATGATTCTCCTTGATGTCGCAAATAAGACTCGATTTCAAATTCGACATCGAAGCCAAAGTCAATTTTCCCTTTTCTTAGGTCCCTACCGAATTTTGTGTGTAGTATGTCATCGGATAGATATGTAAGGTGCCCTATCATTCTTGCAACTTTTAGGCCTCTCTCTGGCACTACGTTTTTCTCGTAAAAATGGCCCCCATGAAACTCTGGATCCGAGCGAATCGCCTGGCGCGCAATTTCATTAAATGCTATGTTTTGTGTTGATAATCGTGGTGCTGCCGCTATCACAATGGCATGCCGTACTTGGTTAGGATAATCTATTGTCCACTGTAGTACTTGCATGCCTCCTAAGCTTCCTCCCATAACAATGGCCCATTTCTCGATTCCAAGTTCTCTGGCCAAACTCTCTTGGCTTTCAACCCAATCTCTTACTGTAACTATTGGAAAGTCTGGACCATAGGGCCGGGAAGTTTCAGGATTAATTGAAAGAGGCCCGGTGGATCCTCCGCATCCTCCAAGATTATTGGGACAGACAACAAAGAACTTATTTGTATCGATAGGCTTCCCCGGCCCTATCATATTGTCCCACCAACCGGCTTTTTTATCTGTTTCCATATATTTTCCGGCGGCGTGCTGATCTCCTGTCAGGGCGTGACAAACAAGCACCGCATTGTCACGACTATTATTCAAGTTGCCGTATGTTTCATAGCAAATCTCATAGTTTTCTAGGGTAACTCCACAATCAAGTTTGAGGGTCCCTTTGAAGAACTGTTTTGATGTTTTGACTATTCCGACATCGTTATCTATGTATTTGCGGTGCATAAAAAAGTAAATAGGAAATTTTCTTAGTCCTTTTCTCTAAAAGGTTTTGATTTAATGTCCTGGTTAAAAAGAGAAACGTCCAAAATCTCTTAAAGGTATTATAACTAGCATTATAATTAATTGAAGCAGGATAATTGCTAACATGGGTGAGAAATCTAGTCCGCCAAGTGAGGGCAATAACCGACGAGCCCGGGACAGTAAGGGCAGACTTATAGACTTGATCAGGTCTAAAAGGGGGTTGTATCCGCCATGAGAAAGCCAAGATATTAACACGTAGCCAAGTATTGAGAAGGTGAAAAGATTGACCATTTTATGCAGTGTGTTGGCTAGTCCTATCAAAATAGTGCCACCTAAATTAATATTTGATTTGTAGAGTAAGGCGGCTAAGACTATATGTAGAAGTTGGAAACTAAAAGCAATTAAAAAAGCTGCGAAGTCGTACTTTTTTGAAGATGGAAGTAATCGCCGTAATAGGTTTAGAGGTGGGTCAGTCATGCGCACGATTGCTTGAGACACTGGATTAAAGAAATCGACATTTAACATTTGAAGAATAAATCTGCATAGAAGAATATAAGTACAAAAAGCTGTCAGTGTACTGAGGAGAAATATTAGAGCATTGGTTAGGTAAGTATCAGACATTTAGGCTTCATTGTTTTGAAAGGTATTTTGCTTGGTTCTTGGCTTCCATTATTGCCTCTAGGAGTAAGGAGTATAGATTGTTTGTTTCTAGGTAGGCTAGTGCTTTTTCCGTAGTTCCGCCCGGAGAGGTAACCTTTTCTCTCAAAGTTTTTGCTGAATCAGAGGAGTTTTCAAGCAGGAGGGCCGAGCCATAGAATGTCTGCAAAGAGAGCTCGCGAGCCAACTTTTTTTCTAGTCCAATTTGTATGGCGGCGTTTTCAATCAATTCTGCGAAGAGAAAAAAATATGCTGGCCCACTACCAGATATTGCCGTCACTGCGTCGAGATTTTCCTCACTTTCTATCCAACGTACGATTCCAACCGCTCCGAACAATTCTTCAACCATCTTTTTTTGATCTTCATTCACATTAGCGTTGGACTTAACAACGGTTGCCCCTTTGCCAATCAGGGCTGGTGTGTTCGGCATAGATCGAACAATAGGTTTGTTTAGTCCGAGCAGCTCTTCCAACGTGGATATCTTAATTCCAGCAGCTACAGAAATGAGGAGGCTTTCATCTTCCGTATTGAAGCTGGTCAAGGCTTCATGAACTAAATTGGGCTTTACGGCCAATATCGTAACGTTAGCATCACAACCGGAGCTTTTAAGATTCGTGAAGGTTTTTAATTCGTAGAGAGATTCACACTCTTTTCTTGCCTTGGGGTTTGGATCGATTACCTTTATATCTCTATTGTTAACGCCTTTGGAAATTAGGCCACCTATCAACGCTTTTGCCATATTTCCACCGCCTATAAAACGATACCTTGTCATAAATTTACTCCATGTCCCTGAACTCTCGGTCCAAATATTGTTGTGCCCAAGCGGATCATTGTTGTACCTGCTGCGATCGCCGCTTCATAATCGCTGCTGGTTCCCATTGACAGGGTATCCATGTGTTTGATTGACTTTGTTAAGTTTATCACTTTTAGATACTTCGCTCGGGCCTCGTCAAACGAGTCTGTTTTGGGCGGAAAATACATGACGCCTCTAAGACGGAGATTTTCGAGTTTCAGGATTTCCTTCGAAAATTCTGTAAGTTCGTCAGACTGTATTCCGCTTTTGCTCTCCCCAGGCAGGTTTATTTGTATCAAAACGTTCAGTTGAGGCATATCCTTTCGTCTTTGCTCATTGAGGCGGCGAGCAATTTTCAGACGCTCGAGACTGTGTACCCAACTAAAATTATTGGCAATGTAAGCGGTCTTATTAGATTGTATAGCCCCAATAAAATGCCATTCGATTTCTAGGTCTCCGAGCTCACTTTGTTTATCTTTGGCTTCTTGGAGGTAGTTTTCGCCGAATTTCCGTACCCCAAGTGTATAGGCTTTTCTAATGTAGATGGCTGATTGGCCCTTACTAACCGCTATAAGGGCAACCTCTTCCTTGGTTCGTCGATATTTACTTTGTAAAGCCCCAATATTTTTTTGAAGGTGTTTTAAATTACGGTCTATCGATTCATAACTCATAGGTTTTTGCTTTTCATCAGGTTGGTAAGAAAGGGTATACCTTGTTAAAGTGGATACAGCCTATTATGTAAACGTTAGACTTGGAAGTATAGAGTGCTCGAGCACAAGAATCATTGAAACTACGACTAGGAGAGGCGATGGATATTGGTGAATTATTGGCGTTTGGGGTGAAAAATGGAGCTTCTGATATGCACTTATCGGCTGGAATGCCGCCGATGATTCGCGTGGACGGGGACATGAGGAAAATTGATATTCCTCCTATGGATAACACAGCCGTGCGTGATCTGGTATATGACATCATGAATGATAAGCAGCAAAAGGAGTTTGAGGAGTTCCTAGAATGTGATTTTTCCTTTGAAATTCCAGGTCTAGCTAGGTTTCGAGTAAATGCCTTAAATCAAAATAGAGGTGCTGGTGCCGTTTTTCGTACGATTCCCTCAAAGATTCTTAGCTTAGAGGATCTTAATGCGCCTAATATATTTAAGGAAATTTCCGACTACCCTCGGGGAGTTGTTTTGGTGACTGGTCCTACGGGCTCTGGGAAGTCGACAACTTTAGCCGCAATGGTGGACCATAAAAATGAGACGGAGTATGGTCACATCTTAACGATAGAGGATCCTATTGAGTTTGTGCATCAGAGTAAAAAGTGTTTAATCACCCAAAGAGAAGTGCACCGAGATACACTAGGTTTTAATGAAGCTTTACGTTCTGCCCTCAGGGAGGACCCAGATGTCATTTTGGTTGGCGAGATGAGGGATTTGGAGACAATTAGACTTGCATTATCTGCTGCCGAAACTGGACACTTGGTTTTTGGAACTCTTCACACCAGCTCTGCTGCCAAGACTGTCGATCGAATTGTTGATGTTTTTCCCGCTGAGGAAAAGGATATGGTTAGGGCAATGCTTTCTGAATCTCTGAAGGCTGTGATATCACAGGTATTGTGCAAAAAAGTTGGTGGTGGCAGGGTTGCAGCTCATGAAATAATGATTGGCACACCCGCAATAAGGAATCTGATAAGAGAAAATAAATTAGCTCAAATGTACTCTGCTATACAAACTGGACAACAGTTTGGAATGCAAACGTTGGATCAGAATCTAAAAAATCTTTTGTCTCGTAATGAAATTACCGTTGCAGATGCTCGCTCTAAAGCTGCCAACAAAGACGATTTCTAACGCGACTTTTTGGCCATGATGTAAAATAACGGAGATCATAGATGGAAAGAGAAGATGCAATAAAGACGATGCGAGACCTCTTGGCTTCAATGGTGGAAAAGAAAAGCTCTGATATGTTTATAACAGATGGTTTTCCTCCTGCTATGAAAATCGATGGGAAGATAGTCCCTGTGGGAGAAGACACTCTTTTAAGTGATGATACAAAGGCCCTATGTTCCGCGATAATGAATGATCGCCAAGTGAAGGAGTTTGAGGCTACCAAAGAATGTAACTTCGCTATTTCACCAAAGGGAATAGGACGTTTTCGAGTAAATGCTTTTGTTCAACAGGGTTCAAATGGTTTAGTAATTAGAGCAATAGAAACCGAGATTCCAAATATTGATAAATTGGGTCTTCCCGCAGTGATGAAAGATATTATCATGACCAAGCGGGGCCTTGTAATTATGGTCGGTGGAACTGGATCTGGAAAATCCACGTCCCTGGCGGCTTTGATTGATCATAGGAATGCTAATTCTCATGGCCACATAATTACCATAGAAGATCCCATCGAGTATGTTCACCCTCATAAAGGCTGTATTGTCATGCAGAGGGAAGTTGGGGTAGATACCGACGATTGGGATATAGCGTTGAAAAATACTTTGAGGCAGGCTCCAGATGTCATTTTATTGGGTGAAATAAGAGATAGAGAAACAATGGAGTTTGCGGTGGCGTTTGCAGAAACTGGGCATTTGGCTGTAGCTACGCTTCATGCTAACAGCGCTAATCAGGCGCTGGATCGTATAGTGAATTTTTTTCCAGAGGAAAGAAAACAGCAGCTGTTACAAGATTTGTCCCTTAACCTAAAAGGCGTGATTTCCCAAAGACTGTTAAGGAAGCCTGACGGTAAAGGAAGAGTGGCGGCTATTGAAATACTGATAAATTCTCCTTTGATTTCGGATCTGATTTTGAAAGGCGAAGTTCATGGGATAAAGGAAATCATGTCCAAATCTAACGATTTGGGGATGAAAACTTTTGATCAAGCCCTTTTTGAATTATTTGAAGAAGATTTAATTAGTGTAGATGAAGCGTTAAAAAATGCGGACTCCGAAAATGAATTACGGCTACGTATAAAACTCGAGGGGAAAGCTTCAAAAGGACGAAATATTTTGGACGAAGTCAGTGGGTTTTCTTTAGAGGAAAAAGAGGAAGACACTGGGACATTAGGTTAAGAGTAAATGATCAACTCCTATTTAGAAATATTAAGAGACAAAAAAGGCTCTGACCTGTTTTTGAGCGCAAATTGCAAACCTTTGATAAAAATTGAAGGTAACTTGCACGAAATCGGAGAGGAAGTTCTTAATGGAAACAGTGTTAAGTCTGCAGCTTTAGGGATTATGAGTGAAAATCAGGTAAAAAAATTTGAGGAGGAGCTGGATCTTGATTTTGCTTGTGAACTGCCTGATGGTTCGGCTCGTTTCAGAGTAAATGTTTTTTTTCAGCGAGGGGAGTGGGGCTTGGTTTTGCGGTTGATACCTTCAAGTGTCCCCAATCTATCGGAGCTTGATGTTCCTGAAGTTCTTTCGGAGCTTATGACTAATCGGCGTGGCCTTATCCTTATGGTAGGCGGTACTGGCTCCGGAAAATCTACAACTTTAGCCGCAATGATCAATCATAGAAACGAAAAATTTGGGGGACATATCCTAACTATAGAGGATCCAATCGAGTTTTCTCACAAAAGCTTAAAGTCAATTGTTAACCAAAGAGAGGTTGGGGTTGATACCAAAAGCTATCATGCGGCCTTGAGGTCGGCGATGAGGGAAGCTCCTGATGTCATAATGATTGGCGAGATCAGGGATCGAGAAACTATGGAAACTACAATGGAGTTATGCAATACAGGACACCTAGCTATTTCTACAATGCATGCTAACAATGCGAACCAAGCTATAGAGAGAATTGTGAATCTCTATCCTCAAAATCTCCATAAGCAGCTTTTTATGGACTTGTCTCTCAATATGCGAGCGGTCATATCTCAGCGCTTAATAAAAGGTTTAGAATCTAGAAGGGTGGCCGCAGTCGAGGTGCTCCTAAATACCCCTCATATAGCGGACTTGATACTCCAAGGTGCAATTGGTGATATTAAGGAGGCTATGGAAAACACAGGACAGAAGGGTGCTCAAACTTTTGATAATGCTTTATATGACCTTTTCAAAGCCGATAAAATATCTATGGAAGAAGCATTAGGTAATGCAGACTCAAGGGCAAATTTAGAAACGAAGATTAATTTTGGTTAGCGTTTTTGTTTTTTGGAGTAGATTATTATGAATTTATCACGTACCAAAGCTTCGAGCGAAGTCCAACTAGATTGTGAGCGCTTTTTGATTACCAAGTGGGTCTTCTCACCTAATTCAGAAACCGGTTGGCATCGGCATAACTATGATTATATTGTTGTTCCACTCTCGGATGGACAGCTAAGCTTAGAGACGGATAAAGGAGAAAAGGACTCGATATTAAAAAGAGGCGGGTCATATTCTCGCAAGAAAGGAGTTGAGCATAACGTAATAAATAAAAGTCTTGCGGAAGTGTCTTTTATAGAGATAGAGCTAAAGTAGCCAAACTTCGGTAGTTTACCTAATGACTAGCAAAAACAAAGGTTTCATTTTTTCCTGTTGCGTTTTGATTTTTCTGTTAGGCGCTTGTAGTCCTGGAGAAGAGGCCGTTTTTCTAGAGACATGGTCTCCTAATGAAGATCAATTACTTAGAATAACAATTGCTGAACCAGCGGCCTTGCTGGGCTGTGATTATTGCCGGAGGCCTTTTTTTGTGTCAGTTTACTTGACCAAGAAAACGTGGTCTGGAGAAAAAAAGATAATTTCTACTCGACTCGAAAATGATGGGGTTCCTTTCGGTCCGTCGAATATAGTTGCTAGATGGACGGGTGAAAAAGTAGCGCTAATTTGTTTGCGGGCTTCGAGCCTTCCTGCTCGAGGGTACCGAATACTTTCGAAGGATGAGGTTTCAGTGGTAGAAACTGAAGGTTGTTAAAAAGAATTTAGTCTTCCATATCGGAGGCGAAATAGATCATGATTTGATTCGAAGTATTTTTCTTCAAAAGCGCTTATTGGATTTTTGGGATTTATCTTTTCAACAGTCATTACCGATCCGGTGAGTTTAGTCAGCCTGCCGCAGAATTCCTCCGCGTATATCCGCCAATTCGTCCTTAGCTCAATGTATTTACTTATCATTGGTAATAAAGGCATAACTGGATGAGCATGCCAACGTTTCTTTAGGTGTTTCTGTTTCGGCCAAGGATTGGGGTAGAGAATGAAGTTGGCAGCAATAGACGCATTTACTAGTTTAAGGCCTATCCAAAACTCGACTAGATTTGCGGTTATGAAGCGAACATTCTCCGATTTGATTTTTTGTTGAGCTTGATTCAGCCTTTTAGAGCTTTTGTCTATCCCGATCACCAAATAGTCCGGATATGATTTTGCGATATTGATAGTGCTGTCTCCAGTCCCACAGCCGCTATCCAGAAGTAAACTCCAATCGCTTTTATCTTGTTCCTTCTTGATTTTCTGGCAAATTTCTAAAACGTTTAGGCTAACTGGGTAACAAGCCATATATGTCGACGCGCCAACTGGGCTTTGCTTTAGCTTAGGGTGAGGCCCAGTTTGATTGGTCAATATTCTTGGCGAGCTTTTTCGCATGAACATTGTTAACTGAATATAACGCTTGCGGCGTCAAAGATGGGACCATCTACGCAAACTCGTTTCATGGATATTGCTGATTCAGATTGGATAGCTATTGTGCATCCAGCGCACCCTCCTACTGCACACGCCATATTCTCCTCCACTGAGATTTGAGAACGGTGCGCATAAGCCTTAGCTACCTTTTGGGTTTCGATTAGCATAGGGTTTGGTCCGCATGCAAAAATTTCAATTTCTTCCTTTTCGCAATTTAATTTTCGAAGATACTCTGAAGCTAAATTAGTCACATGTCCGAAATAGCAACCCGCAAAGCCCTGGTTTGAAGCTAATCTCGATGGCACTCCTAAATCTTCCAAAAAAGGTATGCCAGCAATAGCTTGTCCAAGCTCTGAACCGACATAAATTTTAGATGGCGTTAGTTTAAAAGGGAATGGTATTTCGGAACCCATAAAGACGATGATAGAGGAGTTTCGGTTAACTTTCTTTATATGTTCCGCCAGAAAAAGGAGAGGTGGTATCCCTACACCTCCGCCAATTAAAATCACATGTTTTAGATAGTTATTTAGTCTAAAAGAGTTGCCAATAGGTCCTAAAATCTTGAGAAAATCCCCCGGGTTACATAATGAAAGAGCTTCAGTACCTGCTCCGGTCTTCTTAAAAAGTATCTCTAACCAGCCACCATTCTTGGATGCCCTCATTATCGACATTGGCCTACGCATTTGCAGCCAATTTGAACAGCGAATATGAATAAATTGTCCTGGATGAGCCTTTTCGACTATATCTGGACAGTAAATTCTCATGCTTATTTGCCCGCCGTCGTGTTCGTGTAGCCTTATAACTTCACCTTTGGTCTCTAAAATTGTCTTTCGTCTGGAGTCTGTATCTATCATAAGAGAGAAGTCAACTTTTGATAATCATAGATAATACTCCCGTCTAGCAGTGTTTGCGTCACTTTTCCTTTAAGCGTGGTTCCAAATAAAGGGTTGTTTTGTCCTAAGCTTTTATAGTTCTCTTTATCAGCAACCCACATCAAGTTGGGGTCAAAAACGCAAATATCTGCTTTTGAGTTGATCGATAAATCCCCACCATCAATTCCCATAGCTTTTGCGGGGGCAGATGTGGCTGCCTCAATCAGTCTTGGTAGAGTTATTTTCCCCGAGTCTGCTATTCGCAGCATTAAAGGCAAGAAGGTGTCAAAACCGGAGATTCCAGGTTTGCTACTCTCAAAAGTACCGCTTTTATAGTCTGCTGCTATCGGTTGGTGCTTACTGGATAAAATATCAATTTGTCCCTTCGATAGTTGTGCTAAAAGAACATCTTGGTCAGTTTTGGTTGGTAAGGGGGGTACCACCTTGAAGTTGGGGTCACAAGAGTCCACGTTTTCATCACACAGGGCGAGGTGGGATATACTAACATCAGACGAAACTGTAGCTCCGCTATACTGGGCGATTAACTCTGCCGATTCTGAAACTGACAAGTTTCTCATATGCGCTCTTACACCAATCTCTTCAACCAAAATGAGATTTCTCGTTAAACCGATTAGCTCGCTGGAATTAGGTACCCCAGCCAGGCCTGCCATAAAACTTGAAGGTCCACTTCTCATAATACCGCCATCGTTTAACCAAGCATCGTGAGAGTCTAGTAAAATCAAAAGGTCTAGCGAGGAGGCGTATGCCAAAGCGTTTCGTAACACAGAAGTGTTAATTACAGATCTACCGTTAGTAGCTAGTCCGAAGCACCCTGTTGCTTTCAAAGCCTCCATTTCGGAGAGGATTTCACCTTTTTGTTCGAGAGTTAAAGAGCCTAGGTGCTTGATCTTGACCTCTCCTGACAGCTTCTTCTCCAGCCCTATAGATCTCAGCTGTTCAAAATTGGCGCTGGAAATTGGCAACAGGCTAACGACGGTGAAACCGCCAGCAGTAGCAGCCCTAAGTTCTTGTTCAACACTGAAAGTGTCTGGCGACAACCCTTCCAAATCACATCCTATTTCCACGAACCCGGGGCATACTATTTTATCGCCAGCGTCTAAAATTCTGTCTGCCGTGAAACCACCTGGAGTGCTGCCTATTCCACAAATCTTTTGGTCTGCGATGAACAAGTCAGCTACCTCGTCAATTTGGTTCTTCGGATCCAATATTCGGCCGCCTTTTATTAAGGTTTTCATTTCTGATGTTTCAATCCAGATAGTATGGCCATTACAGCCATTCTAACCGTTATTCCATTAGAAACTTGTTCGAGAATCACTGATTGAGTTCCATCCGCCACGGAGGATTCAATCTCGATTCCTCTATTGATAGGTCCGGGATGCATCACTATGGCATCTTTCTTGGCCAACTGTAGCCTTTCCTGCGTTAATCCGAAGCATCGATAGTATTCCTTTTCGCTCGGGAGTAAAGCACTTTGCATGCGTTCTCTTTGTAATCTCAACATGATGATTACATCGGCGCCCTTTAAACCCTCATCTAGTGAGAAGAAGGTTCGAACCCCAAGTTTTTCTATCTGATCTGGAATAAGTGTTTTTGGGCCTACTACTCTGATTTCTTTAACCCCAACCATTTTAAGCGCGTGAATCTCCGATCTGGCGACGCGGGAATGATTTACATCGCCTACTATTGACACAATCAAATCGCTAAAGTTTCTTTTATTTTTGCGAATTGTAAACATGTCGACCATCGCTTGCGTTGGGTGTTCGTGGCGTCCATCTCCAGCATTTATGACGCTTACGTGGTCACCTACTAGTTCGGCTATGAATTTGGCAGCTCCGCTCTCAGGATGCCGAACAATAAAAATATCTGTTTGCATCGATTCTAAAGTCCTGAGAGTATCCTTTAGGCTTTCACCTTTTCTGGTTGCACTGGTTTGAATATCGATATTGATTACGTCAGCGGATAATTTTTTGGCTGCCAGTTCAAATGTTGTACGGGTTCTTGTGCTTGGTTCGAAAAATAAGTTAGCTACGGTTTTTCCTCTTAACAGGGGCAGCTTCTTAATTTCTCTTGTCCCGGGGGCTTGAAAGCTTTTTGCCCTCTCCAGAATTTCGTCAAACAGGATTTTGGATACATTATTTATAGACAGAAAATGTCTTTCCTGCTTTTTTTGAGCATTTATTTTCTTTTTGTCAGATTCTTCCATCTGATAATGTTGCCAATAGATGAGATTCGGCTAATCGCTTTTCTTTTTTCATTCTTGTCGCTCAAAAACCTTGAATTCTATTGAATTGTTTTTTTCTATTTTAACATGATACTTGTCGCTTAGCTCCATATTTATACCCGATATGTCGGGGGATATAGGTAACTCTCTTCCTCCGCGATCTAAAAGAACTACCAGAGAGATAGAGTTCGGTCTTCCATAGTCGAAAATCTCATTCATTGCAGCCCTTATGGTTCGACCAGTATGCAGGATGTCGTCAAACAAGATCACATCTTTTCCCTCGATGTCAAATGGGAGCTCCGAAGGTTCTACTGTTGGATGCAATCCAATCCGTCTGAAATCGTCCCGATAATATGCAATATTTAACTCTCCAAAGCGATCTTCGGGAAAGCATCGGCTGCTTATTTTTTTGCCAATCCAAACTCCTCCCCTTCTTATCCCTATGAGCGCAGGGTTCTCGATTTTATTTTCGTTTTTCAAGGAAGATAACTTCGTACTCACTGAGTCAATTATTTCCTCGACGTTCAATTGCTCGAGTTCTAACATAGGATTAACCTCATCTTTTTTTTTGGCTCTCAAACCATGTTTCTAGTATCAGTCCAGCTGCAATGGAATCCACTGAAAATTTCATCCTGGGCTTCATTCTTTCTACTGCCGCTTTCGAGGAAAGTCGCTCGTCAATGTAATGAACCTGTGCTAAATATCGTGCCGAAAAAATTAGGCCAAGTTTCCTTATTTTCCTGACTATTTTATTGTTTGTACCATCTAAATTTATGGGTAAGCCGAACACAATAAGCTCAGGATTCCACTCATAGACGATGGAGTCAACGGTTTGCCAGTCTGGCGCTCCATCTTTCATCTTTATGACGGGTAAGGGTCTGGGAATTCCCCCCATTTGCTGCCCAATAGCAGCTCCCATCTTTCGTTTTCCGTAATCTAGCCCAAGAGCTATCTGATACTCATTCATGCTAAAAATTTCGGAAAACATTTAAGCATGAACGATGTACCGCTACATTTTTAAACTTGGCTACTTCTAGCTTCCGACGGGCTATATTAGGGCGTTGTAAATTGAGAGTCATTAACAAAGTTCCATGTCCGAGTTATGTGAAGTATGTCTACTTCTCTAGTGATGCTTTCCGGTAAAGGAGCGAAAGGTGCCGCAAGCTCGACGATTCTTACGGCCGCCTCATCGAGTACTTTTTTTCCTGATGACCGGCGAATAGTTATTTGTTGAACTGCTCCATCGGGCAGGATTGCCACGTCGAGAAGCAGTTTTCCTGACAGATGTTTTTTTCTAGCTTCATATGGATAATTAATATTGCCTACTCGCTCTACTTTCGCCCGCCAAGCTTCCATGTAGGAAGCAAATCGATGGTCTTTGTTGTTGGCAGTGATGTATTTTCTTCGAGGCTTATTAGCCCTGAAGTAGGGTTTATCTATTAGATCGTAGTGCTTTCTTGCTTGTGCTAGTGATCTAGCAATGAGCTGTTCCGCATTGGGTTTTTTCAGTTTGGAAACGGGTGCTCTTAGCGCACTTTGATTAGCGTTTTCCTTCCAGCTTAATTCCGGTGCCGGTTCTGTCTCGTATTGGTTATTTTCTGTTCTAATAGCTTGATTCTCGATTCCTTCTTCTAGCCCTAATTGGTCGGTTTTGGTTTCTGAGAATATAATCTCCATGGACGGATGATTCGAACGGAGTTTGGTTGTATAAGAAGTGTTCAAGATAAAAAACACATGAGTTATCAAAGCCAGTAGTAAAAAAAACAGGAATCTGTCTCGACTGATTTGAGATAATTTTATCTCTATGTTGCCTTCCTGTTGGAGTTCCATCGCTATGTTCTGATTTTTTGTACGGCGGCTTTTACGACTTTCTCCGCGATCTTGAGCCCAGTCCCTTTCTCAATTTCTCTTAGACATGTCGGGCTCGTGACATTGATTTCGGTAAGATGGTTGCCAATAACATCGAGACCTACAAAAAGAAGACCATGTTCTCGCAAAACCTCGCCAATTTCTTGGCAAATCCTTTTGTCGTTTTCGGTAAGGTCTCGGATAACCCCGGATCCGCCGGCGGCTAAATTCCCTCTAGTTTCTCCTTGGCTTGGTACTCTAGCTAGAGAGAAAGGAATTGGCTCACCGTCAACCATTAAAATTCTCTTGTCTCCATTTTTTATTTCTGGTAGAAACTTTTGCGCCATACAGAAACGCTCGTTCTGTTCGGTCATAGTTTCGAAAATAACACTAGCATTAGAGTCTTTATCTTTCACCCTAAAAATCGAAGAGCCGCCCATTCCGTCGAGAGGCTTGATTATTATGTCTCTCTGCTCCGCGTGAAAGGTTTTTAAATCGCTTATATTTTTCGTCACCAGTGTTTCAGGACAAAGATGAGGGAACCAAGTTGCATAGAGCTTTTCATTAGCGTCTCTTATTGCCTGGGGTTTGTTTGTAACGAATACACCGTTTTTTTCTGCAATTTCAAGTAACTGAGTGGTGTACACGAAATCCATGTTAAACGGGGGATCTTTCCTCATTAGTATGATGTCGAGGTTAGATACTTTGTCGGGCGTTTCTTTCCGAGAATCTAGGAACTGATACCAATTGTCGGTGTTATCATCAACAGTAAGGGGCCGCATATACGCTTTTAATTCGCCGTTATGAAGGACAAGGTCTCTAGGCTCCATGTAGTAAAGCTTAAGGCCATTTTTTTGGGCAGCCAGGAGGAGGGCGAATGTGGTGTCTTTTTCTACCTTTATAGCTGAAATAGGGTCCATTACGACCCCAAGCTTGAGCTTTCCTTGAGGTTCAGTGTCTCTAAGTGCCATCAGAATTAGTGACTCCAAATAAGAATACTATGATTTTTCATTTTAACTTAACTACTAAAAATCCAATAGTACCCAATTTTAGCCATTCGCTGGAAACTAATTAGCAATTAGTAAATATTTCTATTCTATATTCGATTCATCTACTATTGTTGCTATGAAAACTATAAAAATCGCTACCCGGGGAAGCCCATTAGCTTTATGGCAAAGCCATCATGTGAGGGAACTTTTACTTTTGAAAAACCCACACTTGAAAATTGAGCTGGTCACCATTACGACCTCTGGAGATAAATTTCTAGGAAGGCTTTCTAGCATAGGAGGAAAGGGTCTTTTTGTAAAAGAAATTGAAGAATGTCTTTTAGCTCAAAAAGCAGATTTGGCCGTTCATTCTATGAAAGACCTTCCTTATGCCGAGCCAGAGGGTTTGGAAATAGCGAGCATTTTGAAGAGAGAGGACCCTAGCGACACTCTTGTTACTCTTCAAGGAAAAAAACTCTCTGATTTGTCTATTGGAGCTCTGGTTGGTACTTCTAGCGTTCGCCGAAGGGCGCAGCTTTTGGCAACTAGACCAGATTTAAATTGTAAAGACATTAGGGGCAACGTTGGAACGAGACTTTTAAAATTAAAAGGCAATGAATTTTCGGCTCTTATCTTGGCTACTGCGGGGCTAAAGAGATTAGGCTTAATGAAACAAGAATACTTTCAATTCAGCAAAAAAATAATGTTGCCAGCGGCGGGTCAAGGTGCTATCGGTATTCAAGTTGGGTCTGACAGTGATTATGTAAAAAATTTGGTATCGGATTTAGCTTGTTCACAAACAACTGCTTCAGTAAGAGCGGAGAGAAAAATGGTTCAAGTTTTAGGCGGTGATTGCGGATCTCCTATAGCCGGATATGCAGCTATATCGGGTAACAACTTGGAATTAAATGGCATGGTCTCAGACTTAAAAGGTGTTAAAGTTTTACGTACAGTTTGCTCTGGAGACATAACATCGCCTGATGAGCTAGGAGAACGAGTCGCCAGGGCTCTCATGAAAAGCGGTGCTAGTTCAATATTAAATACAGTTGATTACTGAAATAGGATATGAAGCCCTTTTTGAATAAATCGATATTAGTCACACGGCCGGTGCAACGGGCTGAGGAACTGATATTGGCTATCCTTGCTTTTGGAGGGAAGGTCATAGGGGCTCCTATGATGGAAATTCAAAAAAATGAAGAGCTTGTGCCTGAGATAACCGCCAACACTCTACGCTCTTCTGAGGTTGCAATATTTTTAAGTATCAATGCAATAGAGTATAGTTTAATAAAGTTCCCAGATTTAATCCCTTTCATGGCACAAAAAAAAGTTTTTGCGATTGGTGAAAGTACGGCTACCAAATTACAATCGCTTGGCTTAGATTCTTTTTTTCCAAAAGATAAGGCAACGTCAGAAGGCCTACTCGAGCTTGAGGGTTTAAATCCTCAAAAGATTAACTTAAAAAATGTCGCGGTTTTAAAAGGCGTTGGGGGCAGGAGGAAACTAAAAGCCGTTTTAGAGAAAAGGGGGGCATCGGTAGCAAATATTAACTGTTACAAGAGAATTGCCACCAATGTCTCGATCAAGAAGGCTTTGAGAGCAAGTAGCACAGAGGTACCCGATGTTATCGTTTCTACTAGCTCTGCCATAGTAAAAATCCTAGGGAGTAAAATAGAATCAGAGTACCTGCAGGGCTTATATGAAGTGCCAATGGTTGTTCCTAGTTCGCGTGTTGCTCAGACTGCCAGAGGACTTGGTTTTACGGGCGAATTGATTGTATCGAAGGGAGCTACAACTGATGCGATAATCAACGCGGTAAAAGATTGGGTCTGGAGAAATTAGATGGAATATGATCAAGCAGAGACGGCAGAGTTCGCCGAAAAAAAGAGCAGGTGGTCTTCGATTGGTCGGTGGACGCTGATGTTGTTTCTATTTGGTTCTGTCTGTGCTGTGTTGACCTATTGGGTCCTCACGATGCCCGACGTTATTTCTCCAGGAAAAAATCAAGCACTATTGGATAAGACGATCGGTAAGAACGCCCAATCTTACCCCTCCACGAAAAAATCGGAGACTACATCAGAATTAGAAAACGATCTCTTTGACATAAATAGACGTTTAATTAACCTAGAAAAAAACTTCGCCGATAAGGTGCTCAAACTAGATACATTGAGTTCAGAGAGCATTGGAGCGAATGAGAATTTAACAGATTTACAGCAGTTAGTTGCCTCAATACAAGAGGAAGTGCGGGGATTGGAGATAGAGCATGAAGACACGCAAAACAGACAAACTATTTTGTTATTGACTGAAAGCTATCTTAATAGGGCTTATAGATGCCTAGAACTTGATGACACGTTGGCTAAATGCCTCGATCAAGTCAGGAAAGCAGAAGAATTGTCAGAGTTTATTCCGGACAAGTTAAGAACTATTGTTTTAAGGTCCATAAAAGACTATAGAATTTGGTTAGATGACTTATATCAGAGGTCTCTGCAAGCTCAAACAAATGATTTTAATGGATTAGTGGTTTTGGTTTCTGAACTGGCTACCGCGAAAAATGCCGTAGATCGGGAGCGTCTCGACCCAAATCGGGCAGATGAAGAAGAAAAAGAAAATTTGCCCCGGAGTAGTCTCTTTTCCTCAATAATTGAGGCGCTAAAAGGCTTGGTGGTCATCAAAAAAATAGATCATCAATTGCTGAATCAGTATTCCGCTGGAGATGTGAATCGTATAAAGCTAAGTTTCCAATTGGAGAGTGCCACAGCACGCATTGCCTTTCTGACCAATGATGTCGAAGCCACACAAATTTCAATAAACAATCTTAAAAACTTGTCTAATAGTTACTTGGATGAGTCGACCCCGTTAGCTAGATTAATCTCTAAGTTAGAAGCAAAGAAGCTTGTTACGCCACCGATAGCGAGAGATAAATTGGACGAGCTCAGGTTAAAGATTAGAGAGTTTCGACAATCTCCAAGGCTGTTAAATTGAGGGCCTTAGTAGCAATATTTTCAGGATTTATAAGTGCAGCTTTCTTGGCCGATTGGCTATCAGGCAATCCTGGTCATATCGTGATTTACTTCGATGGAAATGAGTTTAGAATGACCTTAGCTTTTGGAATTGTTGCCTTAGCAATTACCTTTGTGGTGGGAGTTGTTTTCTTATCGGTTTTACAGGGGTTGTTAAGAGTTCCGTCAAAATATAAGAGGGCTCGCCAATGGCAATCTAGGGAAAAATTTGTGGAGGGATTTTTGGCAGATGTATTGGGTAACTCGTCGGCGGCGGAACGGTTATATCTTTCGGGTGCTAAATATGGAGCATCTGCTGACGCTCACTATCTAGCTGCCGCTAAAGTAGCCCATAAGCGTAGAGATATGGACCGGCGCAATGAATTACTGCAGTCTGCTATTAAAATTGGGGGGAAGGATTCTTTGGCATCAGTGAAGCGGGCACAATGGCTACTGGAGGAGGGGGATTTTGATAAAGCCGAATTAGTGATTTCCGAATTGCCCCTTTCTCTTCGTGAAGAACCCTCGGTTCTTAGATTGCTTGGCGAAATGTTTTTCCAACAAAAAGATTTTGACAAGCTTATTACTTTATTACCGACACTAATTTCTCGAAAAGCCTTTGATAATGCCCGCCTGAAGAAAATCCAGATATCTTCGTATTCTGGTTATCTTCTTAAAAGAGCCCAAACCGGCCAGCTTGAGGAGCTAAATAAAGCTTGGAAGGGTATTCCTAGGAAAGTAAAAACGATAAACGAAGTTTTCGCAACTTACGCGGGTTTGTTGATAGAAAAGGAAGAGTATAGTGTTGCTGAAAGACTATTAAGAAAAAAAATCGCAGCTAACTGGGACCCTCAGCTGGTGGCTCTTTATGGAGAAATTCCGCCAAATGTTTCCCGAAAGATTCTAAAAAATTTAGAAAAATGGGGTCGTGAACATCCCAATGACATTGGATTAGGCATCGCGAGAGCAAGGCAATTCATGCAGGCAGGCATGTGGGGGCAGGCAAGGGGGGTGGTTAGCCATCTTGTCAAGCAGGAACCGACTCCTAAAATGTATAAACTTCTAGCCGACATTGACGAGCGATTAGGGGATAGTAATAGGTCGTCTAAAAACCGGAAGGCCGGTCTAGAGTTAGCAGCAAACTTTACTATAGATCAGTAGCGTTTCAGGGCCTGCTGCTTCTGCTTCCAAGCCATTTTATCAGTGGTCGCCAATATTCTCTGTCTATAGCGGTCGTTAACGGTGCAAATTCAAAAACAGAGATTCCTTTTTGAGCTGCCCGTATGTAATTAGCGCTTTGTCTTATCAGGGTTAAAAAAGGGAAACGCCGGCCAGATGGCAGCCTGAAGTCGTACAGAAGATCCTCTAAATTGCGTGTATCTCTCGAGTTTTCTCTGGCCCTGCTTGCGATAGTCGCTATTCGAACATCGTTTTGAATGCTTGGTCTTAGGGATTTAAGCTCTCCGAAAAATCTTTGTGCCGCTCTTATATCCATAGGAGATGGTACGACCGGAATTATGGCTGTCTCAGTTTTCTTCAAAAGCGAGACAAGCTGTTCGTCATGTGTTCTTGAAGGAGCATCCATGATTAAAATATCTGCAACTTTAGGAACGCGAAGTGGTGCGCTGTACGCTTCGATACCCATAATCTTTGGAAAATTCCTTCGTCTCTGACGTAGCCAATCTATGCTAGAGCCTTGCGGGTCAAAGTCAGCTAAAACAACTTTTTTCCCTTGATTGGCATAATAGCCCGCTAAATTAGTAGCAACGGTAGTTTTGCCACTCCCGCCCTTCGCATTTAAAATTAATATTGATCGCATTTTACCTCGCCGAAATTTGTAGATTACTTGATGCTAAACGATTTATGGTAGGAGTGAAAATAGTTACTAAAAGTTTGTCGAGGGATGTTCCGGGAGAGGCTAAGGAATTTTGACTGGTCAAAAAGCTTCCTGGAACTTTTTCACACACCTCTTCTAAGTTTATTGCTAATCTTCTTGATTCTTTTATTTCAAAAATAAAAAGACTTTCAGAGTCCCCGGGAATGCTTTCTGCTGAAAAGGGGTTTGACGTATCTACGAGTGGCACACGCTGAATATTTGCATCGGTGCGGGAAAATTGAGGACATATGAATTTAATGTAATCAGGGAGTCTTCTTTTTATCATTTCGACTGCGTTTCTTTCTGTATAACCGCGAACTAATTTGTCCCTCTCTATTTTTTGTATCCATTCGAGGTTTATGATTGGGGCTACACCAATTAGTAAATCTACTTTCTTAGCAATGTTTACATTCTCATCTATATGTCCTGCGTGGAGGCCGTCGTAGAATAAAAAGTCAGCTGGCGCTATTTGTTTCCACGCCGAAAAGTGACCTATTTTTGTATTGTGTTTTATAGAATCCTCTTCACTATGTATATAATGCCGAGTTTTTCCTTTCCCGGATATGGAGAAAGTAGCAAAGAGGTCCTCAAGTTCATGAAGCAAATTTGCCTCGGGATTAAAATGTGTAATGGCTTGGAGCGCCTCTTCGTTTTGCTCCATTTCTTGCCGCGTGAATCTGTGAAAACTGTCCCCCTCAACAAACTGGACTTTGATTCCTTGAGAATTAAAGATTCTTTGGAATATTTCTTTTACATTTGTCTTGCCCGCGCCAGATGCGCCAGTGAGAGCTATTATGGGAAACTTTTGCGACATTTGTTTAAATCAGGCCATATTATTAAAATTCAAAACACATCTTAATATGATATCTTCTACGGGTTAAGTTTCTTAGACTAAAAATATCCAAAGCAAGGGGTGGTTTGATTAAATTTCCTGGTAGCGTTTACGGCAGATTGCTCGGTTACGTGGCAAATTACTGGAGATTATTCTCGGTTTCTATAGTCGCGATGATTTGTCTTGCCTCCACAGAATGGATGTTGCCAGCCCTTCTCAAACCATTAATAGATGATAGTTTTGAGTCAGCTCAAGAACGGATTTCTTTTGATATACCGGTTTTATTAATTATTTTGTTTGTAGGAAGAGGGATACTAAGCTATTTGGCGACGGTTACTTTGCATCTAGTTGCCCAGAAGATAATTGCGGATCTTCGCATGCAAATGTTTTCCAGTATGATAGCTGCGCCTTCTCAATTTTTCGATGAAGCTACTACTGGGAAATTGGTATCAAAATTTACTTTCGATGTAACACAAGTTGCTCAAGCCTCAACTAGGGTGATAACCGTCTTGGTAAAAGACTCAGTAGTTATCCTTGTCCTCCTAGGGTACCTTCTCTATTTGAACTGGATGTTAGCGACTATTTTTATCCTCATTGCGCCCCCGATTGGTTTTATGGTTTCTAAGGTATCTTTTAGGATGCGCACGATGAGCACTCATCTACAAGACTCAGTAGGCCAGATAAACCAAGTAGCCGAGGAATCAATAAGGGGGCAGCTTGAAATAAAGGTGTTTTCTGGTCAAGAACATGAGGTTGGACGGTTCGATAAAGCGGTTAGAAATGCCCGAAAATATCAGATGAAAGTGGTCAGAACAAGTGCCGCACTGGTGCCTTTTATTCAACTGTTTGTTGCTTCTGCTATCGCTGTACTTATAGTTCTAGCATTGAAGGAGTCTGCTAACGGAGCTATGTCTCGAGGTGAGTTTGTTGCCTTTATAACTGCAACTGGTCTGCTAATACCGCCTATAAAGCGCCTGGCTAGCGCAAACGAGTTCTTACAGAGAGGTATCGCCGCCGCTAAATCTGTTTTTAGTCTGATAGATAGCCCAAAGGAGCGGGATTCCGGCTCAATAAATCCATCTGTCGAAGGGAGGTTATCATTTAGGAATATTTTTTTCACATATGAAAAGAATGAAATATTGCAGGACATATCGATAGAAATAGAGTCTGGAGAAATGGTAGCTTTTGTGGGCCCCTCTGGGGGAGGTAAGACTACTCTCCTTAACCTAGTACCGCGTCTCTACGAGCCTACTTCGGGAGAAATTTTCTTAGATTCGAAGCCCATCACTGATTACTCCTTGGCGAACTTACGGAAGAACATTTCGTATGTTGCTCAAAATATAATTCTTTTTAACGATACAATTAGGAATAATATTTCCTATGGAATAGGACAAGCAGCATCGGATGACGATATAGAGCGCGTAGCGTATTTGGCCCAGTTAGGTGAATTCGTGAATAGCTTGCCGAATGGTCTTCATTCTGAGATTGGTGACAATGGAGTGAAATTGTCAGGAGGGCAAAGGCAAAGAATAGCTATTGCTAGGGCCATGCTAAAAAACGCCCCAATTCTTATACTAGACGAAGCAACGGCGGCGCTCGACAATGAGTCTGAAACTCTAATAAAAACAGCCTTGGCAAATGTAAGCTATGGTAGGACTAGCTTGGTGGTGGCCCATCGACTATCGACCATAGTCAATTCGAACAAAATAATAGTAGTTGATGATGGGCGTATTATGGAGGTTGGAACACATTCGGAGCTCATCGAAAATGGAGGTCTTTATACAAAGTTATACAAGCAAGAGTTAGATAAGAAGTAAGCTAATATAACTAGAAGGTTGGGAAAAGAATGGAATACAGAGATATATTGAATGATCTTAACGAGGCTCAAAATGCTGCAGTAACTACAGATGCGTCTTATGCCCTTATCCTAGCAGGCGCGGGGAGTGGGAAAACAAAAGTTCTCGTGCACAGGGTAGCGTGGTACCTACAAACGGGCCAAAGCCTGGATCATGGAATTTTGGCGGTGACCTTTACAAATAAGGCTGCCGGAGAAATGAAGGGTCGAATTCAAAATCTTATGGGCAGATCGGTACAAAATATGTGGATAGGAACCTTCCATGGAATAGCCCACAGATTTTTGAAACTTCATTGGAAAGAGGCTGGCCTAAACGAATCATTTCAGATTATAGATTCAGATGATCAATTGAGAGTAATAAGGAGAATAGTACGTGATCTAGAGTTGGACGAATCTGGTTGGTCAGCTAAGGAGATTCAATACAGAATCAATTCTTGGAAAGAGAAAGGGTTGCGGTCTAAGAAGATCCCCAAAGCAAATGATAGAATAGAGGGTGTTTTAAGGACTATTTATCACGAATACGAAAAGGTCTGTGAGAGATCCTCGTCGGTAGATTTTGCAGAGCTTTTGCTAAGGGTGTACGAGTTGTGGAGCACTCAACCCAGAATAAAGGAGGATTATCGTCACCGATTCCGACACATACTTGTGGATGAATTTCAGGATACAAATCGTTTGCAGTATGAATGGTTAAAGTTGTTGGTAGGGCGTGAGGGTAACTTATTTGTCGTAGGCGATGATGATCAGTCTATTTATAGTTGGCGAGGTGCAAAAGTGGAAAACATGCAACTTTTTCGGAAAAATTTTACTGATCACGAAATCGTTCGATTAGAACAAAACTATCGGTCTACCTCCAATATATTAGAAGCCGCTAACTCCTTAATTACCAATAACAGTAAAAGAATAGGAAAGAGACTTTGGACAAATGGGGCCGAAGGAGAAAAAATAAAACTATACTCCGCCTATAATGAAAGAGATGAAGCTCGTTACGTCGTGGAGTCGATAAAGAATTCTTTTGAAAAAGGAATGAATCTCTCTAATCATGCAGTTTTGTATCGTGTGAGTGCTCAATCGCGTGTTTTAGAGGACGCGTTAAGGGAAAACGACGTTAGTTATAGAGTCTTCGGCGGGTTTCGTTTTTACGAGAGGGCGGAAGTGAAAGACGTGATGGCCTACTTGAGGCTCCTTTTTTCTAGAGAAGACGATCTGGCCTTTGAGAGAATAATAAATTTCCCACCTCGTGGAATCGGTCTTAAGACTATGGAGGAAGTCCGCCGGCTAGCAAGAAATGAACAACGATCTTTATGGCTTGCTTTTTCTCAGTTGTCTGAATGTGGCCAAGTTTCTACAAGGGCTCGTGCGGCTTTTGATCAATTTTCCACTCAGATTAACTCTTTCAAAGAGATATGCAGTTTTGAAGATTTAGGAGATCTCATCATCAAGGTTGTCGACATTTTTGATCTTGAAAACCATTATAAAAAAGATAAGCAAGGGAGAGGGCTTGATAAGATCGAAAACTTACAGGAGCTGGTAACGGCAGCAAGGGATTTCACCCCTTTAGATGGGGAGGAACCTTTGAGCGCTTTTTTGGCCCACGCAGCGTTGGAGTCGGGCGAGGGTCAAGCAGATTCTGAATCAGATTATGTACAGTTGATGACTCTGCATTCGGCTAAAGGGTTGGAATTTAAACAAGTCTTTCTTGTTGGGCTTGAAGAAGGATTATTTCCCCATCAGCGGTCGTTACCCGATCTCAGTCAACTTGAAGAGGAGAGACGTCTCTGTTACGTGGGTATCACTCGCGCGGAGGAAACCTTAACTCTGACTTACGCTCTGTCACGACAGCTGCATGGCTCAGAACATAGAGCAGGTCTCTCGCGATTTGTTAGAGAGATACCTGCTGACTTGATAGACGAAATTAGAGTGGGCGGGTCCTTTTTATCGGTAAAATCAAACGCTGCAGTTGAAAAAGGGTTTGCGATTGGCCAATCTGTTTTTCACAAGGTTTTTGGTAATGGAGTGATTCTAGGGCTCGAAGGAATGGGAGGAAATTCTAGAGTCCAAGTTAATTTTGAGGATAGCGGTACTAAATGGTTAGTGACCAGTTATGCAGGTTTAGAGACTCGTTAACTTCCGAGGTTTAATAGATGATTCGCAGTATTATTTATTTTTTGTTTTTGAGCTTCTTAATTTCTTGTGATCCTATTGAGGATAAGGGAGTGACTGAAGTTTCTAAAAGGACCTATTCTTGGAAAATGGTTACAGCTTGGCCGCCTAACTCACCAATAAATCAAGAATCGGTAGAGCAATTTGCGAAAGATGTTGAAATTATGAGTCGAGGAAGAATGAAAATAAAAGTTTTTGCTGGGGGCGAGCTAGTTCCTCCTTTACAGGCTTTTGATGCGGTTTCTCAGGGGGGCGTTCAGATGGCGCATACTGCTTCTTACTACTGGGCTGGTAAAGTTCCGGCAGCGCAATTTATGACGGTAGTTCCTTTTGGTCTCACTCATAAAGGGGCCTGGGCTTGGATTTATGCGGGCGGAGGATTGGCCTTGTGGCAAGAGTTATATGAGCCGTTCGGTATTGTGCCTTTCCCCATGGGCAATACCGGGATTCAAATGGGGGGCTGGTTCAATAAGAAGATAAATTCTTTAGACGATCTAAAAGGCTTAAAAATCCGTATGCCTGGCCTAGGTGGTAAAGTTCTGGCAAAAGCGGGTGCCAACCCCGTAAATATAGATCCTGGAGAGCTATATATGGCCGTAGAGAGGGGTGTAATAGATGCAACAGAATGGGTAGGCCCAGTTTTTGACAAGAGGCAGGGTTTGGATGAAGTGGCCAAGTATTACTATTTTCCAGGTTGGCATGAACCTGGAAGTCAACTAGAGCTCATTATTAACCAAGAGGCTTGGCGGCAGTTAGAGCCCGATTTGAAATTGATCGTTGAAACTGCGGCTGCCAAGGCGAGCCTAGATATCTTTGCACAAAGTGAGCTTCAAAATACTACCGCTCTTTTAGAAATGCAGGCGGATAACTCTATAGAGATATTGGAATTTCCTGAATCGGTGCTAAAGGAACTGCGTAGAATCACAGCACTAGTTATAGAGGAGGAGGCATCAGCTGATAGTAGTTTCTCGAAAATATCTGAGGCTTACAGAGCTTTTGAAGAAGATTACCAGGCCTACAGGGCTGTTACAGAAATACCTTATAGAAAAGCTTTTGAGTGATAAATGCTTAGTTTTTTATGCTACTAAGAATGTAATCTACCGCATCTCTCACTTCTTTGTCAGATAAGTCCGGTCTCCCGCCTTTTGCTGGCATCACTCCCGCTTCGCCGATGTATCCGTTTATCGCATTAGCATATAAAGGTTCCAAACCTTTATTTACACGAGGTGTCCAGGCATTCTTATCAGCATACCTGGGAGCTCCCGCCACGCCTGCCATGTGGCACAGTGAGCAAGCTTGGGAATATACTTCCTCTCCAGTTCTCTCGAGTTTCGCCACTGGCTCTTTGGTAATTGTTTCAGTCAATTTTTCAGATTCAACCAAGAGAGGTTTCTCCTGTCCTATTTCAGCCGGGTTCAGGCTCCCAATAGAGTCGACCTTGATAGAATTTTCTTGGTTATTGATGTTTCCAGCTGGTTTAGTTCTTTCTAATTCACTTCTTTCCACCGGTTGTTCGGACTCAGCTCGGTCTGCGACTGCACCAGCGAGGATGAACGCAATTATTCCTACCGCCGTCAAACCTAACAGCAAAAGAGTGAAAGTGTGAAGGAAGGCTGAGTCATCTGTATTATTCATATCTAAAATTTTACCAACATAGTTTGAAAAGAGATTTTTGTAAAATTAATCGAATATCCTGCTCTCGAATTCGTTGATGTAATTATACCTGTTATCTTCCCGATCTTTAAATCTATCTAAATTTTTTTATTATTCTAATCTCCTCCAAAAAAAAGCCGGTTTTGTCAAAACCGGCTTTTTGAGGGTTTTTTATTTATTTCGCTTCTTAATTTATTTTAGCTATATACTCTTTTACCACTTTTTCTGGTAAGGGAATGTAGCCATCTTTTATTACTACATCTTGGCCTTCCTTAGAAAGTACCATCCTTAAAAATTCTCTTTCTATTGGGAGTAAGCTCTTGTTAGGAGCCTTATTCACATAAACCCATAGGAACCGGCCCAGCGGATATTTGCCGGATACAGCGGCTTCAGGTGTTGCTGGAACAAAATCCGAACCTTTTTTGGATAATGCGACTGTTTTTACTCCGGACGTTCTATATCCTATTCCGGAATATCCGATTCCATTTAGAGATTTTGTAACTCCTTGAACAACGGAGGCTGAGCCCGGTTGCTCATTAACGCTATCCTTAAAGTCTCCCTTGCACAGTGCATTTTTCTTGAAATAACCATAAGTTCCTGAGACAGAGTTCCTCCCGTATAATTGAAGGGGTTGGTTTGATAAGCTACCTTGTACTCCAACATCTCCCCAGGTTTTTATGTCAGACCCATATCCGCATTTTCTAGTTACAGAAAATATGGCATCTACCTGGGCAATATCCAGGCCTTTGATAGGATTATCTTTATGTACGAAAACTGCCAAGGCATCAATTGCAACTGGGATTGCGGTGGCTTTATATCCGAATTTTGCCTCGAATGACTCGCTCTCCTTTGATTTCATTTTTCTGCTCATGGGGCCAAAATTCGAGGTACCCTCCGTAAGAGCCGGCGGGGCTGTAGAAGAGCCGGCGGCCTGTATTTGAATGTTAATACTAGGATAAAAACCTCTAAATTCTTCAGCCCACAAAGTCATCAGATTGGCTAGAGTGTCGGATCCGACGCTGCTCAAGTTTCCAGAAACCCCGCTAGCTGTTTTGTACTTCTCTATTCCAGCATCTACCTCTAGGGCGTAGGTATTAAAGGATAGGACGCTCAGCGCTAGCAGAGGCAATAGTCTTTTTGTTAAATATACGATAGGTTCCACTATAAATTTCTCCGTAAAGTTATTTGAATATATTCGGGCTTTATGGATCAATATTGTCTATAAGTTTTGTGACTTTTTCGTGACTTCGTGTTTATAGGTAGAGCTTCCTATAGTTCCAAGACAATGGTGCTATAGTGTTTTGGAGTGTTCTTTAGCTGCTAAAAAGGTCACGAGTTCCAATAATTTATCGTAGCCACCGGCTAAACGAGCACTAGAACGATATTTCCCATTTATGACCATTGAAGGCACCCCAGAAAGTCCAACTTTTTTCGTAAGACCTTCGGCTTTTTTTGCCCGGTTGGTAGTAGCGAATGAGTCAAAGGTTTTTCTTACTTTTTCCTGATTTACACCGAAGTCTGTTAAAAAATTAACGACAGCTTCCTCGGTATAAACCTTTTCGCCCTCAATGTGCAGTCTTTCAAACAGTGCGAAGTGAGATTTAGGAAGAATACCAAGTTCCGCTGCGGCGTAAAAAGCTTTCGCATGGGTAAACCAAGTCTCGGAAAAAACTGCAGGCACCCTAGCGAAGCTGACATAACTTTTTTGTTTTTTTATCCACTGCGCTATGTGTCCCTCAAACTCAAAGCAATGAGGACATCCGTACCAAAAAAACTCGAGTACCTCTACTTGCCCAGGTGGAGCGGAGGTGCTCAAAGGAGGCTTAATCTCCTCATAATGCTTACCTGCTACGAATTGCGCATCCGCGTAGACAGGCCCACAAAATAGAAGCACGCTAATGAAAAGACTAAATATTTTTTTCAGCTCTTTTGGCATCGTCTAATAAAATTTTTCTAGGACTTCTACTAGTACAAGGCAGAAATATATGAAGATAAGACCTTGATATCTTCATCAGAAAGCTTTTGCGCTATGGCTTGCATCATAGGGTGCTTTCGAGATCCTTCCTTGTAGGCTCGAAGTTGGAGTTCAGTGTAGGCCGCATGCTGTCCCCGTAGCGAGGGATACTTCGCCGGCCCATTCCCTGCGCCATTAGGCCCGTGGCAGGCAGTGCAAGCGGGTATTAGCCTTTCTTGATCGCCTCCGCGGTATAATTTCATCGCATCTTTGCTTGTTGCTGCCTGAGAGGGACTGACAGATATCTTCTGTTTTGAATAGTACATTGCTAGATCCCACATGTCTTCTTCCGTTAGATTGCTGGCAAATGGCCACATAACAGCATTGTTTCTTTTTTTGGTTTTAAAGGCGTTTAGTTGCTGAACAGTGTATTCTGCGCCCTGGCCCGCCAAGTTTGGCCATATCGGGTTTATGCTATTTCCATCCACCCCGTGACACGCAACGCATACCGCGGCTTTGGAGGCATCTCCTTTAGCCACGCTAGCAGATAGCGCCAGTGTTAGGGTGATGACAGCAAATCTAATTTTCATATCAGGCCTCTAAATTCTAATCTTTAGGTTACAATTATACACCTCTATTTAGTTTTCTTCTCTATCAGAATATAGAAAACTAACGAATTTTTTAAAGATGGTTGAATTAGGTGAAATTTTTGAAGCAGTCTACCATTATGCAAAAGAGCCTTCACCAGGCCAAATTTTATAAAAGCACCCCGAATTTGCTTGGATTGCCTGCAGACAAAGGTCTAGAAGTGGCACTGGTGGGGCGTTCCAACACGGGGAAGTCGACGACGCTTAATACCATCTGTGGACAACATTCCTTAGCTCGCACTAGCAAGACGCCAGGTCGAACACAACATCTGGTTGTGTTCGAAATAGATGAACACCGCCGCTTGGTGGATTTGCCTGGTTTTGGCTACGCAAAAGTTTCTCGAAAAACCCAACTAGCATGGGAGAAAGAGATTAATAAATATTTAAATTTTAGAAAATCATTGGCAGGACTAGTGTTAATAATGGATATCAGACATGTTCTGCAACCAATTGAGGATGAACTCCTCAATTGGTGTGCTGAAGCTAACTTGAAAACTCATGTTTTGTTGAACAAAGCAGATAAATTAAGTCGAGGAGCCTCCAAATCGACTCTCTTACAAGTAGAGAAAAGGCTCTGTAGTTTAATAGAGCGTGGAGACCTATCCGTTTCTTTGTTTTCAGGCAAAGAGAAAACAGGCTGTGAAGATATATGGTTGAAGCTTGCGGACTGGTTCTCTCAGGAATTGCAAGATTAAATATATTTTGCTGCTTCCTTAGGTGTCAATAAGAATTGAAACAGGGGCATGATCGGATGGTTTCTCCCAGCCTCTAGGTGTTGCATCGACTGAAGACTCAGAGATATGCTCAATCAGATTGGCGCTGGCTAGGATCAAATCGATCCTCAAACCATGGTTTTTTCTGAAACTACCTCCCCGATAGTCCCACCAGGTGAAGGCGCTGGTATCCTCATCTATTTGTCTGAAGGTTTCGATAAGACCTAATTCCTTGAGGTCTTTAAGAAATCCTCTCTCCCTCTTGCTACATAAGGTTTTATCTTGCCACAGCACTGGATCGTGAACGTCTAAATCAGTGGGTGCTATATTAAAATCACCCAAGACTATAATTTTTTTGAATGTTTTGTTTAGTTCTTTTATCCAGAGACAAAAAGCTTCCAACCAGTTTATCTTATAGTCAAATTTTTCTGAGCCGATCTCGCCACCGTTTGGAACATAAATGTTTATTATCAATATTCCTTTCCACTCTACCGCTAAAACGCGCTTTTGTTCATCAGAAAATCTTGGTATCCGGTCGCTGATAAGTTCCGCATTCCCCTTAAAAAAAATGCAGACTCCGTTGTATGATTTTTGGCCGCTGTAGAAGACTTGATAACCTAGTTGATTAACAAAGTCCAAGGGAAAATTTTGGTTTTGCACCTTTGTTTCTTGCAGCCCTAGAATATCTACGGGGTTACTCGAAAGCCATCTTTTAAGGTGTTCCTCCCGAGCTCTTATCGAATTGACGTTCCAGCTGGCTATTTTGGCCATTTGATGTTTCCTTGAACTGTAAGTAACTCTTAGATAGGATTGGCTTTTGATCGCGAGCAGGCATTGCATTGTGGATCTTTGCTCAAGGATACTGAATGCCACTCCATTGAGCTTGAATCTAAAAGCAGCAATCTCCCCTCTAGACTTTCCCCAAAGCCCACTATAAGTTTTAAGACTTCCATTGCCTGGATACTGCCGATAATTCCTAAAAGAGGAGCAACTACTCCTGAGTCAGAGCATGACTCAGATTGCTCTGAAGTACCTCGGTTGTATAAACACTCGTAACAAGGACTGGCCGCAGTGGAGTTAAAAACCGATATCTGTCCCTCCAATCTTGTTGCCGCTCCAGACACTAGAGGTTTACCATGTTTTATGCTCTGACGGTTAATGAAAAAACGACTCTCAAAGTTATCCGTCGCGTCTACAATTATATCGACATAGGACATCACTTGATTGAAACCCTCTTCATCCAACACCCTGTCGATGGTAGTAATTGTCGTATTGGGATTCAAGGCCATGAGGTTGCGTTTTGCTGATTCTACTTTTTTTTGCCCTATACGGTCTGTTGTATGAACAATTTGTCGTTGCAAATTGGAAAGCTCAACATTGTCATCGTCTACTAATATTAAGTTGCCTACTCCTGCTGCTGCCAGATACATGCTAACGACAGATCCTAGTCCTCCTAGTCCTAACAAAAGAACTGACGACTCGATTAACTGTATCTGTCCAGCTATATCAATTTCGGGAAGTAAAATTTGCCTGCTATATCTTAGTAAGAGTTCGTCTTCCACAATATCTTTCTCCAGTAGCTGCGGCCTAATGAGTTCTTTTTTGACCTTGGGTTACTCGCTCGTTTTTGTTTAAATCCTTAAAAGTTTGAACGGAGCTGAAGCCGGCGTCGTTGAATAAAGAGCGGACTCGTTCGCCCTGTAGAAATCCGTGCTCAACTAAAAGATGGCCGTCGGGTTTAAGATAAATGCCTGAAGTCGAGATTATTCTCCTAAGATCAGAGAGTCCGTCCTCCTCCGCAAAAATGCTTCGTTCAGGTTCGGCTAGAATCTCTCGGTCTATCAGATTGATCTCATCTCTTGAGACGTAAGGAGGGTTGGAAACGATCATTGATACACTGGACCTTGCCAATGCCGAATTCCAATTGGAAACAATGCAGTCAATATTTTTCATTTTAAAATTCTTAAAGTTCTCTCTAGCAATTTGAATGGCGGTTTCTGAATTATCGACGGCAATTATTCGAGTACCCGGAAATTCGAAGCTGATTGCGCCAGCGATCGCACCTGAGCCGGTCCCTAGATCAGCCACAATTTTTTGCTCGCATTCCCCGATTATTCCAAGACATCTTTCTACTAAAAGTTCGGTCTCTGGCCTGGGTATTAGCACTCCCTCGCAAACTTTAAAGTCCTGAGACCAGAAGCTTGCGGAACCTGTGAGATAAGCTACTGGTATGCCAGCGAGCCTTTTCTCGATTAAATGATCGAAGAGCTCCTCCTCCGCCGCCAGCAGTTTTTCTTCTAAGTTAACGTAAAGAAGTGTGCGAGAAATTTTAAGAACATGGCTTAAAATTAATTCGGCATCCAGTCGAGTATTTTCCATGGGCTGCAATTTTAGCGAGCCGGCTTCCAGTGCGGCCTTAATGGTGGTTTGCCTGGCATCCGTCAATTTATTCATCGGAGAGTCTGGCCATCTGCTCAAGTTGGTGTTCCGAAGTGAGGGGCTCAATCAATAAAGTGAGATCCCCTTCCACAACCTGCTCAAGTTTATAAAGCGTCAAATTAATTCGGTGATCTGTAACTCTACCCTGAGGGAAATTGTAAGTTCTAATTCTCTCAGATCTGTCTCCAGAACCGACTAAAGATTTTCGAGTATCCGCCTGCTTTGCCGTTTGTTTGTCCTTTTCTGACTTAAGGAGCTTAGCTTTAATCAGGCCCAAAGCCCTTGCTCTATTTTTGTGTTGGGATCTTTCTTCCTGGCATTCAACTACTATCCCTGAAGGCAGGTGGGTTATTCGAATGGCCGAGTCCGTTTTATTTACGTGTTGACCCCCAGCACCGGATGCTCGAAACGTATCTACTCTTAAATCACTATTAGAAACCTCAATTTCCTCAATCTCAGATACTTCTGGTAATACTGCTACTGTGCAGGCTGAGGTGTGTATTCTGCCTTGAGATTCTGTTTCTGGTACCCGTTGCACTCTATGCACGCCTGATTCAAATTTCATCCTAGAGAAAACTTGTTTACCTGAAATCTTAAGAATTACTTCTTTGTAGCCTCCTACCAAAGATTCGCTAGAGCTTATTAACTCGTGGTTCCAATCGGTGTCTTCGGCGAATTTCACATACATTCGTAGAAGTTCTCCCGCAAATAGGGCAGCTTCGTCTCCTCCCGTTCCGGCTCGAATCTCTAGGAAAATATTAGCATCGTCATTCGGATCGTTTGGAATTAGCAGTAGTTTCAGTTCGCCTTCAATACTAGGCAGTAAGGATTTTATCCTCTCAACTTCCTCGACCCCCAGTTCTTTTAAGTCTGGATCTCCGTCGGTTGTCAATTCGTGGGCCGTTTTAAGTTCACTTTGGAGATTTTCAAACCTCTCATAACATTCGACAACAGGAGTAATGTCAGAAAGTTCTTTGGACAGTTCTTTGAATCGATTTATATCATTAGCAGCATCTGGTTTGGAGAGAAGCTCATTAACTTGAAGCCTCCTCTTTGCCAAAGCGTCTAATTTTTTCACGAGTGATTTTTGCACGGCTACTTGTTTTCTTTTTCTATATCAAGTAATTCAATGGCAATTTTTAGCGTTTCAGGATTATCCGCGTGTTTTCTCAGATATATGGTAGGTTTGTGCATAAGCTTTTTGCTAAGCTTGCGAGCCAGCTTTTCAAGCTCAACTTTTGCATTCGCACCCCTATCTAATGCTTTGCGCGATTGCGCAAGCTCGCCTTCAACTACCTTAAGATATTTGTTTCTGTAATTTGCTATGGTGGTGCTTACGTCTTGTACTCGCATCCACTCTAGGTAATCAGATGCTTTGAAACTGACAATCTGTTCTGCCTCGATGGCCGCGTCGCGACGGGAATCTATATTTGATTCCACAATAGTTTTTAAGTCATCAACGGTATAAAGATAAGCAGATTCAAGCAAGCCCACTTCTCCGCTGATATTTCTCGGCACGCCTAAATCAACTAGAAAGATAGGTTTTTCACGTCTCTTTTTTACTGCTAGTTCGATGACATCTCGTTCAATTATTGGTGTTCTACTCGTCACGGAGGAAACGACAATATCCGACTTTGATATCTCTCTTGGTATGTCAGTTAATTCTACAATCCTTCCTTCGCAAATGTCGGCGATTTTCCTCGAGTTAGAAGCTGTTCTGTTGGCGATTACAACTTCTTTAATGTGGGATTGTTTCAAATGTTTAGCTACCAGGCCTATGGTCTCTCCAGCTCCTATGAGCAGAGCTGTAACGGAGTTCAAATTTCCATGTATTTGTTGGGCTAATTTGGTAGCCGCATAGGCTACAGAAACCGGCGAGCTCCCTATATCTGTTTTAGTGCGAATTAATTTTGATGTTGTGAAGGCTACTTGCATCAATTTATTAATCATTTTTCCCACTGTCCCTGCACGGACAGCTAACTGATGTGCTTTTTTTAGTTGGCCCAGGATTTGGGGCTCACCCAAAACCAAAGAGTCCAATCCACTCCCAACCCGTAACGTATGCCTAATGGCCTGTTCTCCCCGATAATTATAAAAATGGGGGGATAAAACTCCTAAATCTAAATTCAGATAGTTGGACACCCA
>CACJXQ010000015.1 GCA_902597385.1 uncultured Pseudomonadota bacterium
AAAAAGCATTGAATCTGTGGGAAAGATGCATATCCTTGGAATCGATACTAATCTAAATTTCCTACTAGCTATTTTTCGCAGTAAGGCGTTTTCTGAAGGTTTTTTACACACCGGTTTTATTAGCGAAAATCAAGATGCTTTAAACAATTCTTCCATTTACGAAGAAAATAAAGATATAGCGGCAATTGTGGCTACTTTGGAAGATCCCGAGGTAAGACATTTTATGCAAAATTCATCAAACTTACATCGTTCCATTGGTTTATGGAGAAATTAGAATGTCCTTTCGTAATGAATTCCTAATTGATGGGGATGTCTATACTGTCGAAATCTTATCTTTAAACAATGAGATGGTCATGATGGTGAATGGGACCCGCTATCAAATAAGCCGAACAACGACCGATGCTTCCTCTATTCTAAAGATAAATAATAACGTCTATAAGACGTATTCCGCTGACACAAAGAGTGATGTTTATCTAAAAGTGGAATCTGAGACCTACCATCTGGAAAAAAAGAGAAATGAGACGGCTCAATCGAAAGAAGACCAATCTGCCAATAATATCAACGCATCGATGCCCGGTATAGTGATAGAAGTCGTCGTTAAAGAAGGGGATAGAGTCAAGGAAGGAGACGTAATCCTATCCACGGAGTCCATGAAAATGCAAACAAACATAATTGCCCCAAAGGACGCCGTGATTGGAAAACTTTATTTTAAAAGGAATGAGACTTTTGAAAAAGGGGCGGTACTAGCCTCTTTGGAGGAGATGTAAGTTGGCTATCATAAGTTCTAACCTAAAAACGAACTCTGCAGATTTCAAACGCTTTTATAAACACAATCAAACGCTGGCTAAAGAACTTAAAGAAAAACAGGATGAAGCAAGGTTCCAAAGACCAGAAAAAGACCGGCAGCGGTTGGCTAGTCAGAACAAAATGCTCCCGAGGCAAAGGCTGGAACTCCTCTTAGATCCGGGGACCCCGTTTTTAGAATTTTCAACGCTTGCCGCTAATATGGATTATGATGGGGATTCACCGTCCGCCAGCTGTATTACCGGAATAGGGGTGGTACAAGGACAGGAAGTCATCATCCATGCCAACGATTCGAGTGTAAAAGGCGGAGCTTGGTACCCTCTAACCGTAAAAAAAATAGTACGCTGCCTCGATATCGCCATAGAGAATAGGCTACCAGTCATTCATCTTTGTGACAGTGCTGGAGGTTTCCTGCCGCTACAATCTGAGCTATTTCCGGATAAGTATATGGCCGGTAGAATGTTCCGAAATCAGTGTGTTCTTTCTAAAATGAATGTTAAACAATTGGCTCTAGTTTTTGGTCATTGTACAGCTGGTGGGGCCTATGTTCCTGCTCTCTCAGACTATTCAGTGATAGTTCGAGGTACTGGTGCTGTATTCCTAGCGGGGCCCCCATTGGTTAAAGCTGCGACGGGCGAAATCGTAACGGCCGATGAACTAGGCGGGGCTAATTTGCATACACAAGTAAGTGGAACTTGTGATTATGCCGCTGATTCAGAAGAGGACGCTATCAAGATAGGACGTGAAATCGTCTCTCATTGGGCTAAGACAACAAAGTACAAAGAGCCAGTGGCTGAACCAGAAATGCCTTACTACGATCCTGACGAACTATACGGAATAATTCCAGACGATATTAAACGACAGTTTGAAATGAAAGAGGTCATAGCGCGCCTCGTAGACAGAAGCGATTTTCACGAGTATCAACCTGACTATGGTAAAACTATAATTTGTGGGTATGCCAGACTATGGGGTTATGAAGTGGGAATACTAGCAAATAATGGCGTACTCTTTAACGACAGTACTTTAAAAGCTGCGCATTTTATTGAATTATGCAATCAAAATGAAACACCGATAATTTTTCTCCAAAATATAACTGGATTTATGGTTGGCAAAGACTATGAAGCTAATGGAATTACTAAAGATGGCGCGAAAATGTTAATGGCGCAAGTAGGTTCCCACGTACCAAAATTCACTGTTATGTGTGCAGGCTCTTTTGGGGCGGGAAATTATGGGATGTGTGGAAGAGCTTATGACAGTCGGTTTTTATTTTCTTGGCCAAACCATCAGATAGGCATAATGGGCGGCGAACAAGCGGCTAAAACGTTGGTTGAAGTAAAAGAAAAACAACTTAAGAAACAAAATGAAAAAATCGACCCAAAGGTTTTGGAAAAAGTATACACGGACACCTTAGAAGCCTACCAACATCAAATGTCCGCTTATTACGCGACTTCGCAATTATGGGACGACGGTATAATTGATCCTATAGACACTAGGAATGCGTTGGGCGTGTCAATATCCGCCTCTATGAATGCACCTTTCATAAATCAAGGTTATGGTGTTTTTAGGCTTTAACAAAATCTACACCTCGACTTGAAGAGCTCGGGATACTGCATCTAGTTTTTCTATGGTCTCTATTGTATCTTTGCTCAAACCCTCTGAAATTCCCAGAATAGCGATGGCGAGCTGCATGTTGTCGGACACACCCACTTGCATCCTAGAAATATTTATTCCTAGTTTTCCAAGAATTTCCCCAAGAGATCCGATTACTCCGGGCTGATCTGCATGCCAGCTGAATAAAAGATGTCCTTTCAACGGTGACTCTATCTCATAATCACCCACCCGCACCAATCTTGGGTGTAATCCATCGAAAATAGTGCCCTCCAAAACAAGCTGTTCGGTTTCCGTGGTCACGCTCACCCTAAGAATTGACACATAATCTTTCGAATCTAGGGAACTAATTTCACTAACTTGCATACCTTGTCTTCTCGCCAAATAGAGGGCATTGATTTGGTTCACAGGCACTGAATGATGCTCCTTGAGTAATCCAATAATAACAGAGCTACTAATCTGCTGAGCATCTAATTTAGCCGCATCCCCGAACATAGCCACCTCAAGACTGGATATTGTGCCTTTTGCCAAACTACCAATCAATCGACCTAGTTTCTTACCCAACTCTGCATAAGGTTGTGTTCGCTGTAGTTTCTCGGTCTCCAGGTTTGGCACATTTACCGCATTTCTGACTTCGCCATTTATAAGATAAGATGCGATGCTATGAGCAATTTCTACACCTACAGCACTTTGGGCCTCGTGGGTAGAAGCACCGAGATGCGGGGTAAAATACACATTATCCAAAGTCAATAGAGGGCTGTCTTTTGGCGGTTCCTGATTAAAAACATCTACCGCGGCGCCTGCCAAAACACCTGATGTTATTGCCTCAGCCAACGCGACCTCATTAACCAATTCCCCCCGAGCACAATTAATCAAAAAAGCTCCTTTTCGCATTTTTGAGAACAATTCACTATTAAACATCTCCCGAGTACCATCGGTCACGGGGCAATGTAGTGTCACATAGTCTGACTTTTCCAGAAGTTCCACCAACTCCTTCTTTTCTACGACATGTTCTTTGAATGTTTCTTCTGTTACAAACGGATCAAATCCTAAAACGCGCATTTTCAAGCCTGCACATCTCTCAGCGACTAGCCTCCCTATAGTACCAAAACCGACCACGCCAACAGTTTTCCCAGATAGCTCTACACCCAAAAATTTATTTCGCTCCCATTTCCCGGCTCGGACTGACCTATCTGCCTCTGGTAAATTTCTACTCAGAGAAAAGATGTGGCCGATAGCCAGTTCAGCAGTGGTAGTAGCGTTAGCATCTGGGGTATTGAGAACGACAACTCCCTTCTCAGTAGCCCTGTCAATATCAATGTTATCGACTCCTATTCCAGCTCTACCAATAACCTTTAAACTGTTAGCTGAATCCAAAAGGTCATCCTTCAACTTGGTAGCACTCCGCACGATCACTGCGTCAGCATCTTCAACCTCAACCTTTGCCTCCTCTACCGAGAGTCCGGGCTTGAATACCACATTTAGTTCTGGATACTCTTTTAAGGCGTCGATACCCTCTGGAGCCAGTTTGTCCGCAACAAAAACTTTATGCATTTGACTTAACGATCCTATAAATTACTAACATTATTTTTTCACTCGGAAAACCTATCCCGAGCCTCTAAATACGCCCATTCTAACCACGGCAGTAAAAGTTGAATATCTTCAGATTCCACTGTAGCACCGCCCCAAACCCTCAGCCCAGAAGGCGCACTTCGATAGGATTCAATATCGAAAGCCACACGCTCCTCCTCCAACAAACTGACCATATATTTGGTTATTTCCTTCTGCCCAGCAGGTGACTTATCCGAGAACCAATCCGCAGTTATTTTGAGACATATCGAAGTATTGGATCGACATTCTACTCTTTCTGCCAGAAAGCCAATCCAGGGAGTCGATTCAACCCAATTTGCGATGACTTCCAAATTATTATCCGCTCTCGCGCACAAAGCATTCAAACCACCGATTTGCTCAGCCCATTCCAATGCCATCAAATAATCTTCCACACAAAGAAGCGATGGTGTATTGATAGTGGCCCCCTCAAACAAAGATTTATTGACTTCACCCGCCTTACTAAGCCGAAAAATCTTCGGCAGAGGCCATGGCGGCTCATGGCTTTCCAGTCGATCAATAGCACGAGGTGACATTACTATCACGCCGTGAGCAGCCTCACCACCCAGTACTTTCTGCCAAGAAAAAGTGGTCACATCAAGCTTTTCCCAAGGCAATCGCATTGCAAAGGCTGCAGAAGTAGCATCACATATAGTTAAGCCCGTGCGCTCCGATTGGATCCAATCGCCATCCGGCAATCTGACGCCGGAAGTAGTACCATTCCAAACGAACACTAGGTCAGAGTCAAAGCAGATATCGTGCAATGCCGGCAGTTTTCCATATTCAGCTATTGTGGTGCGCGCATTGTCGATTTTGAGAGCACTGACGACATCTTGCACCCACTCGCTACCGAAACTTTCCCACGCTAGGACTTCGACAGGCCTCGAGCCGAGAAGGTTCCACAATGCCATTTCTACTGCTCCAGTATCTGAAGCAGGCACTATTCCCACAAGATATTCATCGGGTATTTGCAGAATCTTTTTTGTGAGTTCTATAGCGTAACGTAGCTTCTCTTTTCCTTCGGTAGAACGGTGAGAACGTCCAACCAGGGCGTTTTGCAGATCAGTCACATTCCAGCCAGGATATTTAGGACAAGGCCCAGAGGAAAAGGACGGGTTAACCGGCTTATTTTGAGGCTTAATATTCATTGAGAACCTTTTGAGGGTATCGCAGTGCAACAGGAATGGTTATTTTACGTCCATGAGGGAAGTATTGCAAAGTCATTTACTGAGCTTCTCGCAACTTCACTTAAAATCTCTGGAAGAGGCATCTAGTTCTCCAATTTCAGCTGTATAATCAGACAACTTTTGTGCAACAATATTAATAACAAGCCCTTCTTTTTGAACTTTTCCTATAACTGATAAAATTTTTGCACTATTTAAAATATCTTCAAAAGCATCAGTCACGCTAGGCCAAACAATCAAGTTAACTAAACCGGATTCATCTTCCAGCGTCACGAATATGATTCCTGCTGCAGTCTGAGGACGTTGGCGACTGATTACTAGGCCAACCACTTCAACAACTGAACCATCAGACACTTTCTTCAACTGACTTGCAGTTTTATACGACTTTGACGAAAGCCTATCTCTAACAAACTTAACTGGATGACTTCCTAAGCTAAAGCCAGAAGTCTTATAGTCTATTAATACACCTTCGGGTTCCGTTGGAGGACGTAGCATCGGAATTGCTTCTTCTCCGCTCACATCTCCATCAAACATCTTTCCTTTACTAGGCAATATAGCCTCCCAAACCGCATAAAATCGATTACCAGCAACCAAACTATTGAATACTCCAGCATAAGCTAAAGTACTTACTCTATCTGCTCTATTAAACGGCAACGCCTTGAATTCACGCATGTTCTTAAATTCTTTTTTACTTCTGGCGTCAACTATTTGCTTGACGTAATTTTTTTCTATGCCTTTTATTAAACGCAACCCCAAACGAATAGCTGCCTGCCCCGCTGTGGTCGCTTCCAATTTTGAATCCCAATCACTTTTTGTAATGTCAAAGGGACGAACCTCTACATTATGAGCTATAGCATCTCTTATTAATTGAGAAGGTGAGTAGAACCCCATTGGTTGACTATTCAACAATGCCGTTGTAAATGCTGCTTGCTTATGGCACTTAAGCCAGCAAGAGATATAAGCCAGCAAGGCAAAACTCGCGGCATGAGACTCTGGAAATCCATATTCTCCAAATCCCTTTATTTGATTAAAAATACTTTCCGCAAAATCTCTCTTGTAACCTTTTCTAATCATCCCATCGATCAGCTTTGTACTGAAATTTTCTATTACATTATCTTGGTTCCATGATGTAATAGAACGGCGTAATACTTCTGCCTCTCCAGGTGAGAATCCTGCCGCAACAACCGCTAACTTTATTACCTGTTCTTGAAAAAGCGGAATACCTAATGTTCTTTTCAGAACTTTCTTTACTTCCTCGTTTGGATAAGAAACCTCCTCCTCTCCTTTGCGTCTTCTCAGATACGGATGAACCATGTCTCCTTGTATAGGTCCCGGTCTGATAATCGCAATTTCAATTACTAAATCATAAAAACACACCGGTTTTAATCTAGGCAACATAGCCATCTGCGCTCTGGATTCTATTTGAAAAACTCCTAATGTATCCGCCTTTTGGATCATAGAATAAGTTTCTTTATCCTCTGGTGGGACATCTGAAATTTTATATTTTTTACCCTCAAATTCCTCTAATAAATCAAAGCTTTTTCTAATAGCTGTAAGCATACCTAACGCCAAACAATCAAATTTTAATATTCCAAGCACCTCCAAATCGTTCTTATCCCATTGGATAACCGTTCGCCCAACCATAGAGGCATTTTCTATTGGAACCATATTTGAAATCTCATCATCAGAAATCAAGAACCCTCCAACATGCTGAGAAAGATGCCGAGGAAAACCAGTTATCTCCCTAACCATCAAATGGAACATATCAATTCTTGAAAGTTTGGTGCGGATTATATCTATCGGCTTTAATGATTTTTCGGAAATTTCCGTTTTTATTTCCTTCTCATTTTTGAGTAGCATCTTAATCTCGTGCGTGGCATAGCCTAAGGCTTTGCCAACATCTCTTACAGCACTTTTTGTTTTATATCTAATAACAGTCGCCGCTAATGCGGCACACTTGCGACCATAATAGGAATAAACATATTGAATTACTTCCTCTCGTCTTTCATGCTCAAAGTCGACATCTATATCTGGTGGTTCATCGCGTTCTTTAGAGATGAATCTTTCAAAAAGCATATCCATTTTAGATGGATCTACTTCGGTAATCCCCAAACAATAACAAACGGCGGAATTAGCTGCGGACCCCCTACCCTGGCAAAGTATGTTCTTTGATTTGGCGAAAGACACAATATTTTCGACGGTCAGAAAAAAACCTTCATAATTTAACTCACTAATGAGGCTTAATTCATGGTCTATCAATTTTTCCACCTTTTCCGAAACACCGGTTGGCCAGCGTTTTTTCATTCCCTTCTCAGTAAGCTCTCGCAAATAAGATGCTGCGCTGTGATTTTTAGGAATCATCTTTAAGGAGTACTCACAGCGAATCTCTTCAATAGCAAAATTGCATCTGTCAGCAATTTTTATCGTTTCAGCGAGCATTTCTCGTGTGTACAATACTTTAAGCCTACTTAAAGGCCTTAAATAACGTTCAGCATTACTGAATTTCCTATTTCCAATCGTATCTACTTTGGTTTTAAGTCTAATCGCAGTCACTGTATCCAACAAAAATCTTCGAGAATATGTGTGCATTCGAACATCGCCGATTGCTGTTATGGGAATGTTGAAATTATCTGCCGCAACACATAACTTATCCAATAAATCTTGATCGGATGCTTCATAAAAGTTTCCAAATCCTAACCAGAAGCGATTTTTAAATTTATCCTTAAACCAGCATAGATTCGTTTTATCAATTTCAAATGCTGTTGCTTTTAGAATCACCAAGGATTCTTGCAGAACGCCTAAATCCTCTAAAAACAGCGAGTAGCTACCTTTCAATCCGCGCCTTCTACCCAAGGTAATTAATTTAGAAATTTCCTGATATGCGCTCAAATTATTGGCTAACAAAATCAAAGTACTTCCTTCATCAACAGTAACTAATGTCCCTGCTATAAGTTTTATTTGATGTTTTTTTGCTTCTTCATAGGCACGAATAAGTCCGCTAAAACTGCACTCGTCAGTAAGAGCGATTGCATAGTAGTTATTTAATGCAGCGGCTTGAATTAGTTCCTCTGGATGGGATGCCGCTTTTAGGAATGAAAAATTACTCAGACTATTGAGCTCAGCATAAAGCACGCTAAAAACCTTTAAAATATAATATACTGTTTATTTATACAGTATATTATATTTTCAGATTCAGACAACTTCTTTCCGAGCCTTCAATCCCTCATTTTTATTTCAACCGATGTACCCTACCTAATATCACTATCGGATAGATTCGTTTACAATCTCTCGGTGTTAATTAAAAAGTATCATATATGTTTGAGACCTTAAAAACCCTTAATGCCGATCCGATTCTCGGACTGATGGCAGAATTTCGCAACGACCCTCGTGAACAAAAAATCGACCTCGGCGTAGGCATTTATCGAGACCAGAAGGGCAATACGCCCATTATGAAAAGCGTCGCGGAAGCCGAAAGAAAACGTATCGAAACAGAAATTACGAAAGCATACATCGGCCCGGCGGGTTCAGAGTCATTTAATCTGTTAACTAGAGAACTGACATTAGGCGAAGACCATCCAACCGTCAAAGATAATCGGCTTGCGAGCGTACAAACTCCGGGCGGTTGTGGTGCGCTTAGGGTGGGCGCGGAATTAATAAAGCGCACTAACCCCACGTGCACGATTTGGGTTAGCAACCCAACCTGGGCTAATCATATACCATTGCTCGGCAATACCGGGCTAAAAATACGCGAATATCCCTACTATTCTCCTGAGACTCAAAGCCTGCGTAGAAAGGAAATGCTAGATGTACTCCAGAAGGTTCCTGCTAACGATATTGTCTTGTTACACGGATGTTGTCACAACCCTTGTGGGGTTGACTTAGGGTTGGAAGATTGGAAAGAGATCGCGGACCTTGCTGAAAAGCAAGGCTTTATCCCATTCGTAGACTTGGCCTATCAAGGACTTGGATTGGGTCTTGCCGAAGACGCTGCCGGCTTACGATTTTTAGCTGCGCAAACCTCCGAAATGATAGTAGCCACGTCATATTCAAAAAACTTTGGTCTCTATAGGGAACGTGTAGGTGCTCTTCAAATCATCGCCGAGAATGCTCAAACCGCCCAAATCACCCAAGCCCAGCTAGGTTCAACCGTGAGAGGAATTTACTCAATGCCCCCGGCTCATGGAGCGGCCATTGTAGAGCTGATACTTGGAGATACGACTCTTTATAAAAGTTGGGATACTGAACTCTCTGCAATGAGGAACAGGATAAATGATCTTCGCGAATCCTTGTCAAATCATCTCTCGAAAGAAACTGATCAAGACTTCACTTTTATTAAAAAACAAAGAGGGATGTTCTCGTTCCTTGGAATCAATGAAAGAGAAATTAATGAATTAAAAAAAGACTTTGGCGTTTATATGGTTGACTCTAGCCGTATAAACGTTGCGGGAATTAATGACTCGAATCTTGAGCATTTTATTGAATCGTTAGCCCAGGTTATAAAGAGCTAGGTCATTTCCTTAAAATCACTTTTTTGATTAATCCTTTATTCATAGCTCCGAGTATGATCGAGTGAAAGCTATCTGTTAAAGCTAATGCCTTTTCTGCGATGCGAAGGGCCACTTGTTCGTCTGCTTCTGAATCAACCATATTGATAATTGGTATAATTTGCTTTCCCTCAGCATGCTTTAAGAAACCGGCCTCAGATGTCATGAGACTTATCACATGTTTTTCCTGAATGACCTCCCCCGGCACTGCATTCATAACTTGAGACAGTTGATCAACTCTGTGGGCTATCGAAGAATCTAATTTTCTCCCTACAACCTTAATAGAAAAGATAGGAATGACGTAATCGGCGAATGATGGAATGAGCGGCTCCCCCGGCCCTGGCGCTTTGATAAGTCGCGCTCTAGCCCCATCTGCTTTTATTATCATGGTGTCATAATAACCCGAATTCCAGATATTTCTTAACGCTTCTTCATTCAAACCAGACACTCTTTCTTTGTGGATTTTTTCGCCAAAAAAAGCGTGTACTTTGCCAGCCCCCTTTTCAAACGCAAGATAGTTCTGATTTTTTACGGAAATCAACCTGTTCACATATTTGGAATCATAGTGGTACATATGAGTAGTTGAAGACAAAGCAACTGTTCCAGTTAGGCTTTGTGAAAGCGCATACATAGTAGTCTTCTTACCGCCAGCACCCACTAGACAAACCACTTTTCGGTAGGATTCTTCAAATATTTTACTTGCGTCCAAAATATATTTTTACCAACTACTAGTATCAATTCTCATCAGCAGCTTCGCTAGAAAAGTCTGCTCCTTCTATAAGAGATCCGAGCTTTGGGTAATGCTTTTCAAAATCTATTCTCATTTCCTCTAAGGGGGTAGAACGATACTCGCCACGGTATCTGAGGTACTCCATATGTTCCCTACCATCTTTATCGTATGGATGATAAATTGAATCTTCTCTACCATTAAAATCTAAAGGCAATATTCTAAACTTTTCGCAAAGCTCGATGTTGAAGGCAGGAGTCGCTTTTATCCAAGCACCATCTAACCAAATGGATGTATATCCGTGCCACATAAATATGTCTGTACCCATTGCTTCTCGTAGTTTTTGTGTCGACAAGTGGTTCTTAACATCAGCAAATCCTAGTACAGCTGGTATACCCTCCGAGCGCAGCAAGGCTGCAAGGAGGATAGCTTTGCTGACACACCAACCACTCTGAATCTGTATAGCCTTGCTAGCTTTTAACCCATCTATCGAGAGCTCGATACCATAGGGATCGTACTTGATTAGATCGCGCACAGCATAGTAGAGAGAGACACTTTTTTCGACTGCGCTTTCACCCTTACAATGTTGGCGAGCAAAATTCTGAACCTGTTCATCCTCGAAATCTATCTCTGGACTAACAGACAAGCAATCTTTCGGATCAAGACCTGATACATCGACTGCCCTCACCCTAATAACTCCTTTACTCGGTCCATTCGCTCCAACCCCCAAAAAAGCTCCCCGTCCACCAGCCAGGACGGCACGCCAAAAATCCCTTTTTCCTCTGCGTCCTTTTGTATTTTATTATGCAAATCCCTTCCTTCTCTCTTTAAGTATTCCTTGAAACCTTTCACTTCTACGCCGATTTCCCTCATTAATGAGATCAAACTTTCTATACTCTCTAAATCCAATTCTCGACGCCAAAATCGTTGATAAATTTGTTCATGAAGTTTTTGACCATTGCTGCTATTCATCGACCACAAATAGACGACGTGGGCTAAAGAGCTATCAAAAATTTTTTGCGGACCAAGTATGATCATTCCCCTTCTTTTTGCTTCTCTTCTGCAATCAAAATAGGAATACCGGACCCTTCGCCACTGATGATCATTTCGGGTTTTTTTTATATCTTCACCTCGGCTGTTAAGTTCCGCCTCCCCGAGAAACTTTCCTATCTTAAGGGTATAAGGCAACCACTCAATTTCTACATTGGGAAGTGAGGCCAACTCTCTACTCTTTTCATCTGCCAGAAAAGCGTAGGGACTCTTATAATCAAAGTAATATTGTATCTTCATCGTCACTATTTCTTACCTTTTCACGTAATGCGCTATCTCCTCATGCGTTGCAAACCAAACCCCAGGTTTTGATTTCATATAGCTAACTAATCTATCTAACATGGCCATACGTTCCCTATGCCCAATAACCTGGGGATGCATGGTCAAAATAAAGATTGAACCATCTTTTAATGCACCGTCGAATTCAGCTTTCCAGATTTCATAAACATCATCTGCTCGCCTAAGTGCCACGTGCTTAGTTGGCCATGACAGCTGAAAAAGGGGCCAATCATCGAGTATCCATTCGACGGGAATCTCAACCAACCCAGTATCCTTTCCGTCCGCTAACAAAACATAAGGCCTATCGTCTGCCATCATACTACTCTCGTAGACAAAACCCATCTCTTGAACGATGCTAATGGTAGATTCGGTCAGATCCCAAGCTGCTGAACGAAAGCCTGTGGGTCTCTTTCCTGTATGACGCAAAAATATTGCCATCGCTTTGGCATAAGTCGCTCTCTCCTGCTCAGGAGTCAGGGTCATTGGATTTTCATGGGCATAAGAGTGAAAACCAATCTCATTCCGAGGGTTTTTTTGGATCATCGGTACCACCTGCGGATGCAGTTCCATTGAGAGAGCCGGAATAAAAAAAGTCGCAGGAATCTGATGCTTTTCAAGTAACTTCATAATCCGCGGCATCCCAGCGCGAGCTCCATATTCACCTCGGGACATGTAAGATGGACTAGATTGTCCCTGAAAGCCCATCCAAACTGGCTCGGTGTCTACATCAAACGACAAACTTACTGCCACCTTCTTACCCCCAGGCCATTGTTTCGGAGTTAAATCATCTCCGGCCCTAACTTTGTTCACCCTGCTAGCTATTTCTTCAACGGATTGGGCCCAAATAGGCTTCGGCGTAGCAGCTTCGGCCACTGAAACTAAAAGAATCGGAATTACTAAAATAACACCCTTAAAAATTGCCCTCACCATTATATTCCTCCCCTTTCCTAATTGGTATTTTCCTATACTGCCACAAATAGAGTTAAAATAGCGATCAAGCAATCAAGTCAAACCCAAGAGTAAATATGCGAATAATCACAACAATCGATCAAAGCAATTTAGCTTCATCCAAAATTGCGGCGGAAGCTGCTGAGAAAGAGGGCTATGATGGCATCTGCACGCTAGAAAATCGACACGACCCCTTTCTCCCGCTTTCAGTAGCCTCTCTAGCTACAGAACACCTCGAATTAAGCACCGGAGTTGCTATAGCCTTTCTGCGATCACCAATGTCTTGCGCCCACATTTGTTGGGATTTGAATACTGCCTCCAGTGGACGGTTTGTTCTTGGAATTGGCCCACAAATAAAGGCTCACAATGAGAAACGGTTCAGCGTATCCTGGAGTCCACCTGTACCTAGGATAAGGGAATATGTGCGCTCTTTAAGAGCTATCTGGAATAGTTGGAGAAATGGGACTAAGTTAAATTTCAGAGGAGAACATTACACTTTCACCCTGATGCCTCCCAATTTTGTTCCTGAAAACAATGATTTTAGACTACCACCTGTAACTATCGCGGCTGTCGGGCAATCAATGCTTCGATTAGCGGGCGAAGTAGCTGATGGTGTCCGTCTGCATCCCTTTTGCACGAGAGACTACATAAGAAATTATGTGCTTCCAAATATAGAGATGGGATTTGAAAGATCCGGTAGGCATAGAAAGAGTTTTGAAATATCTGGCGGTAGCTTCCTAGCGACTGGAGCAACAAATGATGTAGTAGCAAAACAAATGGAATGGGTACGGTACCGAATAGGGTTCTATGGTTCTACTCCAGCCTACTGGCCCGTCCTAGAATCAGCAGGCTTCCCAGAGCTTGGAGAAAAATTAAATAGAATGACCAAGGAAGGGAAATGGGACCAATTGGCTTCAGAAATACCCGATGAATTATTACATGCCTGTACAATAGTGGGACGACACCACGAGATTAAAAAACTAATTGAGGATTACTACGGAGGAATCAGCGATACTCTGGTCGCCAGTCAAAGCTATGAGAAACCCTCGGATTTACCTCCCGACCTGATTTCTGAGTTAAAACATATAAAAACTCCTTTCAAAGAGTTTTCGACCAATGATTGGATAAAATAGAGAGATTAACTATGACTCATTCAAAAAAAAATGGAATAAGCAGACGAGCATTCATTTACCTATCTGGACTCTTAGCTGCTGGGCTAGGAAGTAATCCGAAATCACTTGCACAAGACCTATCTAATAAATCCTCCAAGGTATCAGAATGGAATAAACTACTTGCAGAAATCAACCAATTCCCTTTACTTGAAGCCATATTCTCTCGTCGGTCTAGAAGGTTCGGGTGGGGAATGGAGATACCAAAAGGGCCCATGCAGTATAAGTCTAAGCTACCTCCTACTCCCTTAGATGAATTTGAACGGGCAGTGATAATCGCCTCTGGTCTGGGCGTCTCTGGATGGCATCACGGGATACCTTACTCTGCTGCGCAAGATGGTTTGTGCGATTATTCTTTAAGATACACCGGCCGCACTTTTCCTGGTGCAGCCGGAATCGGCAATGTCGATCTGTTTTATACAGATGATACTGGCACCTATTTTGTAAGCACCAAAGATGCAGATGGTAAAGAATCTTGGGCTGAGGAAACACTTACTAATGCAGAGCATCTCATTAAAGAAGTTGAAGAAAAAACAACACAAATATCAAACGAGAGAGTAAGTCCACCTAGGGCCGCACCACACTATAGCGCTCACAACCTGTGGAACGGTAACACCGAAGGATCAACTCTATTTATTCCAGCAGCCAACGTATCTGAACAATTACTTGCCTTTCTCTTTATCGTTGTGGGATCTGGCTACACTGTCTTTGATGATAATAATCAACAAAATGCCGGCTCCCTAGACAAATTCATAAAAGATGGGTTAATTGATCAAAAGCGAAAATATCCACTATCTTATCTAGAGCAGTATGTACTATCGACCTCAGCCGTTGAAATGGGAATGCTGGGACACAACATGGCACTATCTTTACAGCCGTTAGGATTAGGAGGGTGGTTCTATTCAGGAATAAACCCTTTTTCTGTGATGGGCTTATCTGCAAGCAAAGGAATTCCTGGCCTAGGTTTTGATTTCGAAAGAAAGGAAGGATGGGGTGTACCGAATCCCGTCGGGATAGAGGGTCTATATGAATGCTACGGTCCTCCATTTCATGCCGATATGCGGGCGGCAACTGAATCTTTATTAGAGAAAAAATATGGGACAGGTGGAACCTATGATTCCAAGATCCCGGGACCTTTTCGGGACTCAAACATGAAGGGACAAGCATCGCGTCCGAACGATGCTATTGTCGACTGTGTAGTAGAAGTCGCCCAATATATATACGACACCTATGGAAAATTTCCGGGCACAGTACCAAGTATTTTTGTGCGCTATTATGTTCAAGCGCACCGACTCGACATTGATTTTTATGACAAGCATTTCAAAAGCGCTAGTTATTTAGATACTCATAAATCCAATGCCACCAGGTGGATGAAAAAAATCCTTAATCGTTCCTAAAGGTAATTATCTTGAAACTCTATACTTCTTCTGGTCCAAATTCACGCGTTGTAAAAATGTTCGCAATAGAAAAAGGAATAGAGCTTACCTACGAGGAGGTGAATCTAATAGCTGGTGAAAATCGAAGCGACTCTTATTTAAAAATCAACCCTTTCGGTGTAGTCCCTAGTCTGGAACTTCCAAACGGAGAATACCTTAACGAGTCTGTGGCAATCTGTGAATACCTGGAAGAGACGGCAGATTCCCCTAAACTAATTGGAGATTCGCCAAATCAAAGAGCAATCCAGAGATCATGGCAACGTAGAATCGAGTTGTTGGTATCAGAAAATATTTATAGCGCATATAGATTTTCTGTCGGATTGGAAATTTATAAAGATCGAGTCCATTGTATTCCGGACGCTGCCGAAGATTTTGAAAAGGCTGCGCAGAAAAATCTCATGATCATTGACCAATTGATAGAGAATAGAACATGGATATGCGGCGATTGGTTCTCTTTAAGCGATATCCTTTTGTTCTGCGCTTTGGATTTCGGTGCTTCGGTTGGCCAACCTATCGATACCGGCCTTCTGAACCTCAATGTATGGTTTGCTACGATGATGACAAGAGAGAGTGTCCATTTAAGTCGCGATTAATGCTCATCCACTGCCTGATAAAATAAATTTCCAAAGGAAAATCGAACCCATTTATTAATGCGATGAATTACTTGCGATGCGTTTGAGAGCCAATTTAGCTTTCGGAGTGAGTAACAGACTTTTGACGATCAGGGAACAGAAATTGAGGAAGGACACGTGAGCGCCAACACTTAATCTGTTTTTACGAAACCAAAAAGGAATCTTCTTCACTACCCTTATATTATTCTCAAAGCTAGCGACTAAAATATCAGGCATATCTTCTACTCTCTCGGGATGAGGGACAGGCTCCAAAATAGCATTCTTCTCCTTCACAGACATTCGAGCACTTTCTATTTTGCCAATCAAAGCGGCGCTGTAAGTCTGTTGACACATTAAGACCGACTGCAAAGTAATATGCTTGTCGCTAAAAATCGCTTGCTTTGGTCTAGCTGCCAAACCATTCGCCGTACAATCTATAAACAAACATCCCTCTTCATAAGCGACCGAGCCGTTGTCCAATTCAATACGATCTATGCCTATAGCGTGTACGCGACCTTTCCGTACAACGTCCTTCACGCTCTTCAATATTTTAAATTCTCTCTGGCTAAACGTCGCACATCGCCACTTTCTTGGAAGTTCCTCATCCAATAGTCGAAATAAACTTCCCTTTTTTTCTAACTCGAGAAATATTTGCTCAACCGAGCTGTTATTTTGGATAGCTTTCAAAAACTTAATAAATTCGTTACCGACAATCCCCGTCTGCACCTTACTGCGATTCCAAAACCACATATCATTGGGCACCACCCATTTAATTTGGTCGGCCAGCACCCCATTATCGATTAAATGTACGACAGCATCTGCCCCCGTTTTACCACCCCCGATAACACAAAACCTTTTTGGCTTGTGTTGTAGATCTAATAAATCGTTAATTGGAACAAACTTCACCCCATCACCGACTTTAAAGTTGGGGCTATGCGTGGCTGGGGTTAAAACTTTCATGTAGGACGCATCAACCACTTTCTCCTTCACCTGAATCTTGATTGGCTTATCAGGATTTAACAGGGGTATCGCGAGACCGCTTCCCTTATATTCAGTTCCAAAGAAAAACGTGATTGCAGAACTCTTTTGTAATTGTTTAACAACCCGATCGTAGTAATCAACAAGCTCTGCGTGGGAAGAAAGATCGTTACCGCCTGAACTCAACTCTAAAGAGCCAACCCCGTAAAAGGCGGCAGGTTGATGGAGCGCTACAAACCGATAATCATCCACCCAATGCCCCCCAGGGAGCGGCCGCTTTTCAATAATAACTATTTTAGATCGTGGTTTCTCTTTATGTATTGCATCCGCAAAAGCCAGCCCCATGGCCCCTGCACCGATTACAAGATAGTCAGTCTCCATAAGATAACCTTCATTTATAAAATGCCAAGCAGCAGCAGTAGGACAGTACTTATAACTATGAGCCACAATACAAAAGCGTAATGCAAAAAGGAAGGGGCATGGCGTAATTCCATGAACTGATAACCAATCACCCATATCTTGATCGCTGCAGTAATGATGACCCCCATTATCACACGGTCAGGACTATCCGATGCAGTACCGAACCACCACGCTAACACAGTCATTCCGACAAGCACAAACCACGCCCATGTCATCACACTTAAGCCTTGGATTCTGATGATAGTATTCATTGAAACTATTTTACCCCCATTCTCGACTACTCATAACAGATAAAGTAAAGCGAATAGCATAATCCAAAGGAGGTCGACCAGATGCCAAAAAATAGCGCCACTCTCTAACGTTTGAATTTCTCGAGCAGAGAGACTAGAACGTTGACTCATCCGAAGTAAAAATAACAGGACTCCCAAGCCTACTAAAACATGTATTAAATGGATGCCTGTAAAAATAAAAAAATACATATAAAAATCGTTCGTCACGGGACTATAGCCGGCCTCTATTTTCGCATTCCATTCAAATATTTTATTAACAACGAAACCAACCCCGCACCCTATTCCCAAAAAAAACCATTGTTTATTTTTTCCACTAGGCATACTACGGCATCTTTCTACCCCGATTGCCACAAAAAGTGAACCTGTCAGTAGTAGTAGGGTGTTGGCAATTCCAAAGCGAAGATCAAGAGTTCCCCTAGAAGCCTCAAAAATATCCGTTTGCTCAGCATGACCTAGGGCTATCAAGATAAAGAAGACCGAGAAAACTAATAAATCACCTGCAACGAATGCCCAGATCCCGGCCTCGCCCGGAATCTGGGTTTTCATTTCTACTTTCGAATCTGCGTTAGATAGCTCTACCATTAATCTCAACTATCTTCTGTTTGAGCAATCCGTATCATTAAAAAGGACATGACCGCTATCCAAACGAAAAACGCTACAAAGGGTATCCACATGGCCACTACCCCATGCCACGAAAATGGGCCATCTTTAAAAAACATGACCATCTGGCCAGGCGCAAATAGCAGCACGGCCCATAAGTTGACATAAGCCGCCCATCTTGGAAATGGCTCTTTACCCTCTTCCGCAAGAAAAATCGGTAATGCTACCATTACACACCAACCTCCGAAGAGTGGCACCGAAAAGAGAGCCAAGAAATAAGCAAAGTCAGCCCACATCAAAAGGATCGATGGATGATAAGTTTCTGGGCGAAAAACCATTAAGGCCCAAGCAAAAGCAACCAAAAGCGCTATCGTTGTGCCCATAGAGCTAAACACGAGTTGAACATATGAAAAACCAGGCTGGGTCTCACATCGTCGGGTTTGCATCGCCATTCCTGCACCGAACGTGCCAAACAATGCAAATGAGGCAATCATGAATATCGAACCAATTCGAATTTCAAAAAGATTCTCGGACACCTTGGCCACTATCTCCGAAGGCAAATCATTGGCATGAGGGAGTGCCGGCAACATTCCTCCCAACCAGACTCCTCCTATTATAAAAAGCACGATTGCGGCATACCCAGTGTAGCCACAAAACGCCAATGTTTTCCTAAAAAGTGCATCACTACTTGACGACGGTATTGCTGTTTCGTTCATTGATTTTCCCCTATTTTACTAATGAATCTTATTTTATTTCTTACACCAAATCCTGCGCTGCCCGCTCCCCACTATACACAGCAGCCTCGACACCAGCTTGAGAAAAGTAATCACCCGCAAGACTAACTCCCTCAGGCAAAATATCGTGCACAGAATCCAATCGACCATAGTGACCTGGCTTGGCAATTGTTAGGCCTTTGGTATAACGAAATAAATGTACAAAGGTCGGTTTCGGAGCTTCACCAAAGGCCGCGTGAATCTGTGACACCGCTTCTCGTTTAATATCTTCATCACTCATTTTTTCGAGAGGAGGCGTATTGAAATATACGCCAACTGCCTGACCGCCCTTCGGTACCGATGCTGGAGACCTTCGACCATGAAGTACCATTGCTCCCACGTTTCGTTCGCCCCCGACCCCAACTGGGAGCACCATGTCCACAGGATAATCAGGCCAAGGATTCTTTTCATAAGCAACGGCTACATGCGCATATTCCGTATAGGGCGTTCCCATCAAGCTTTCGTACGCTTCTTTCGGGATAAGGTCTTTTAATAGCTTGGCAGCAACAAAGGATTCCGTGGCGATAAGCAGACGATCCGCGTCAAAAACACCTCCTTTAACCGATACGCGCCATTTTTCACCTATTCTCTCGACCTTATCCACAGGAGATTTCAAATGTTTATTCTCCTTGGGTATAGCTTCGAGAAACCAGTCATTGATCTGCCCTATCCCTTCGGGCGGAACAGAAAGAGCTAGCTTATGTGCTTGCTGTATAATCGCCTTAGGAAAGGGGGTAGAGAGTTCTTTTAAAGGCACGGCATAAAGAAAATCCATAATGGGTCGCATCAAATATTCGTAGGCTCTATCGCCAATGTGTTTACGGGACCATTGTTCGAGATTATCGCCGCGATCAAAGGCAGCTAATTCCGTTCCACTAAAAGGATTTTTGGGGCCCGACGTAAGAAAAAGTTTGAGGCCCTCATATACCAATCGCACTTTATCTTTAAAAGTCAAAACAGGTAACTTCAAAAAGCTCAAAAGCGAATCAAATCGTACTTCATATCTGGAGTTGTCCTCATCCATTAGCTCAGTTGTCCCTTCCCATCTCTTCAATTCAGTTTTTCGACCCATTTCTTGCAGTAAAGCCATCGTTCGTGGGTAGATACCTCCCATCAAAAATAATGCGCCGGTACCCAAATTAAACCCATCGCGACGCAATTGTTTAGTGCGTCCACCGAACTGGTCGCTAGCTTCGAAAATCTCTACGTCATGCCCATCTTTATTCAAAGTATAAGCGGCTGCACATCCCGCGGGACCACCACCTATAACGATTACTTTCACTCCTAACACCCCCTAAGATTGATTCTCTGCAACCAATGATCCAAAAACCAACTTGTTTAAAAATTCGGAAATAACACTGTCTTTTTTTCCAACGATTTTCATCTGGACAATCATATGTCCTCCACTAACAATCATATGCGCGGCAATTTCAGCATTTACACTAGCTTGAATTTCCCCTTCACGCTTACCCTCCTCAATCACCTTCGTGAAAAGGTTAATCACCTTGGTCTGAAGTTCTTCATAAAGTGGCCAGGTCGTTTCTCTTATGGCCGTACTCCAGTTCAACCAAATTTTCATAATATCTTCATTGTTATCGACATTCTCTCCGAATGCCCGTGTTACCGCTAACATCTTCGCGTAAACCAGATCTTCGGAATCTAAAGCCTCCTTTACCACTTGGAAGAGAAACAAATCGACTTTTTTCAAGACCTCACGAACAAGTATCTCTCGAGTTGGAAAATAACTAAAAACGGTAGGCACAGACACCTGAGACTCCTCCGCTATTTCCGCATGCCGACCCGCTCCAAGGCCACGACGGGCGAACACCTTTATGGCCTGCATAAGTAATTGCTCACGACGTACTTCCGGAGATAGTTTGGAGGCGCGTTTTCGTACCCGGATGCTTCTAATTAATTGTTTCATTTATGTTTTATAATGATAAAATTGTCATTGACTATTATATCAATACAATGCTAGCTTAGTCCATAGTTAATCAAAAATTGAGGCGCTGACTCTGTCAAAACTAAAAGACTTGGTTACATGAAGGCTTCTGCACCCTATGTATCCCAAAAGAAACATACAATAGAGTTTGAAGCGACAGAAAGAGGGAGATAAAAACTTTGATTACCATAAGCGAAGATATTAAGAACGGCCGCCGCTGGGTCAACCGTGAGATTGGAAAACTCGACCCCAATGAAGATTATGCGACCATCATGTCAATGATAGCCCAGTATCAAATGGACGAGTTTACATTGAATTTCTTAGTCACGATCCTAACCAGTTATGTGGTTAAACCTGCCCATATGGGAGAAACCTTAATCCTAACTAACAAAGCGATGCGTCGACCAAACCAACGGATGCAAGATGCTCTAGATTTCTTTTGGACTTGGTATGCTACTGGTCCGGATTCTTCGGAGACAATAGAGTCAGTACAAAGACTAAACAAATTACACCTCGGAGTCGCTCGCAGATTACCTGGTCATTTTGAAAATAGCGATGATTTTATATACGTACTGGGTAGATTAGTTGTTCTCCAAGACAGACTATTGAAGAAGCTTGGCCTAGATGGAATGGATGCGGCCATTAAATTAGCACAGTTCAATTTCGCCAAATCCTTGTCTAAACACTTCAGACGAGAAGGTGATCTGGAACTAGAAGGTTTTCCTGAAACTCTGGAGGATTTAGAAGCTTTCGTAGATCATTGGGAAATGAAGAATCACGTATACTCTCCAGTATTGACCGATTTGGTCCTCGCTCTTATCTACGCATTTGGCGAACGTTGGTTTCCTAGACCCTTACATGCGCTGGGTCGATGGATTGCCATCTATTCCTTAGAGGATAATTTTTTAAACCATGTGCGAATTGAGCCCTTAACGGGGGCTAAAAAGGCCATCACCCATTTCCTTCTGAAGGGGCTCCTGTTTTACAAAACGCGACTCGCCGCCGATGCTAAGACATCAGCTTATGCAAGTCGGAAAACTCTAACGGTGAACGAACTTAAGGAAATAGATAAATCAGCAGTACAGCGAGTTTCGGATATGGGTTGGACCAAAGGTGGTCGAGACGCTATGGGGCTTGGTGAAAATGTCCCTATCAAACACGGCTGCCCTGTCATGAACCACTCTTCCCCCAACCAGTCTATCGAGGAGGTCACTAGCGAGCCTAGAAAAAGTTCGCCTGCTTAATCCAATCAAACTCTCACTACTTACTCGTGATCGCTGACCCCATCCGAACCTGTTTGGACGCGGTACCTGCAGGAGGAGGAATGGCTATACCCCTCACAACCTGAGGACGCTCCGCTATAGTCCCTATCCATCGTTGTAAATTTTCTAACCCTTCGACAGACACCCTCGCCCACCGGTGCGTTTTGACCCAACACCAGTTGGCAATATCAGCGATACTGTAGTCGCCGGCAAGAAAATCCACTGTGCTGAGTCTCTTATCCAACACCTCGTAAAGCCTTCGAGTTTCGTTCTTATAGCGCAGTTTTGCCTCAGGAACATCTTTCGAAAAATACCTTTCGAAGACGACTGCCTGACCCTGCATAGGTCCGATACCTCCCATTTGAAACATCAGCCACTGCAAGCATTGCCAGTAACCACGCTCCTCTTTGGGCACAAGTTTTCCATACTTCTTGGCAAGATAAAGCATAAGAGCACCTGATTCGAATACGGTCATCTCAGTCTCGTCATCGTGAAGGACGGGAATCCTTCCATTGGGGTTCATCTTTAGAAACTCTTCTGTATGCTGTTCGCCCTCTGATAGATCTATAGCATGGACCTTGTACGGAATTTCTAATTCTTCTAAAGTAACAGTCGCTTTCCATCCGTTCGGGGTGGCCGAAGTATATATATGTATCACCTTCTGCTCCGTTCTCCCCTTAGGACGTTCTGATATCAAATTCTGTTAAGTCGGGTTCCTTCATTTCATCTCGAAAACGTTCGTACGACCAAGGCCACATGGCAGGATTACCAAACTTATCAATGTACCAACTTTGACAACCACTCACCCACACTGTTTTGCCCATCGCATTTTTCACTTCCGAATTGAATTTTTCCGAAGCATTTTTCTTGGGGACAATCGAATCCGCTTCATTAGAACGCCAAAGATCAATGAGTCTCATAATATAACCCATTTGATGTTCAGCAATGGTAATCAAAGAAAAGTTACCAATGGGGCTGTTAGGCCCGACCAACATGAAAAAATTTGGAAATCCTGGTATACCGATTGAACGATGGGCCTGTGCTCCCTTATCCCAAGCCTCGTCAATTGTGACTCCATTAAGACCAACCATCTCCATGGGTCTCATGAAATGGTGAGGCTTAAATCCTGTCGCTAAAATCAGAACATCCGCTTCAAAAAAAGCCCCGTCGGCTGTTCGAATACCATTTTTCTCAATTCTAGAAATGCCAGAGGTCACTAGTTCAGCATTGGGCTCTTGTATCGCCTCATAAAAACCATTAGCTACGATAAGCCTCTTGCAAAGCGCTTGATAAGTCGGACGGAGAGCTTCTCTCAACGTAGGGTCTTTAACCTTTGCTTCTAAATGACTCTTACACGCCCAACTGATAATACGCTGAAGGAATTTATTTCCTGTTACAGGCTTTGCAAACGTCATGTTCAGTAACAACCAGTAATACCAGCGAAGTACCTTTCCGATCCAAGGATATTTGCGAAGCCTGGCTTTCTCTTTTGCAGAATACGCTTTATCAAAGACTGGTAATATCCACTGAGGGGTTCTTTGAAACAAACCTATTTTAGATGCTTTTTTCTGTAAACTGGGAAACATCTGTACGCAAGTTGAACCGTTCCCAATAACAGCGATCTTTTTCCCTTTTAGTTCAACAGACTCATCCCATCTCGCTGTGTGAAATTTTGCCCCACCAAATTCGTCTAGACCTTCAATCTCTGGATACTGAGGATGATGAAGGACGCCGCTTGCACAGATCACGATATCATAGACTTCCTTTTCTCCCGAAGCCAACCAGAGTGACCACTGTCCATCTTTATACTCAGACTTATCTAACTTACTGTTGAACCTTACTTTTTCATAAACACCATATTCCTTGGCTACCCTTTTAAAATAGGCGTGAATTTCAGCACCGCGAGCATAGCGGTGACTGTACTCTGGATTAGGAGCAAAAGAATACGTATAAAGATGAGCAGGCACGTCGCAGGACAGACCAGGATAACGATTGTCTCTCCAAGTCCCCCCTATGTCTTCTCCTTTTTCAAAGATAGTGATATCTGAAATCCCAGCTTCCTGCATCTTAATAGCGGCAAGGATGCCCGACATCCCGGCTCCAACTATTGCAACTTTTGGATTACGTTTTTTTTCTACCAAGTCTTCAACCGCGCTGTTCTTAAACGTCATGCTTTTAACTTCCCCAAACTAAAAATAACACTACTTAGAGTGTACCGATTGCTAGTTAACCGCTCAAGAGTTACCGCAAAAAAACATACGATCTCGCGTTATGGTCAAGTCTTCGCTAATATACAAAATAATACTAAATCAAAATTTAAAAAGCATATGAGCTCGATTAGAAAAAAAGATCGTCCAACCAAGATCGGGAATGCTGCAAGTTTGGTTATTTATCGAAGCAGCAATGGTAAATACGAAGTTCTCATGGGACGCCGAGGAAGTAAGGCGCGTTTCAAGCCAGGCGTTTATGTCTTCCCGGGCGGAATGGTTGAGCAAGCTGATGGGCAAGCTATACCCCTGAAACAGCTTGCCAAGAGGCATAAGCGACACATGGCAGTAGCTGATTCAGATTACAAAGCCAACATGTTGGCAATGACTGCTGTGAGAGAAGCTCATGAAGAGGTAGGCTTAACTCTAGGCTCGAAAGGAAATATCGGGAAAGTTAATCAAGTCAGTTGGAACACTTTCCGGGAGTTGGGAATAAGTCCCGATCTATCCAAACTCGACTATCTAGGAAGAGCCATAACCCCTAGCTTTCAACCTATAAGATTTCACGCTAGATTTTTTTCGATACCCTATGAGTTGCTAACAGGAAAGATTGCCGGAGACGGTGAATTAGAGGATGTGCGATGGATAAAAGTAGATAAGTATCGCGACTATGAAATGATGAAAGTTCAGCACATGATTATCGAAACTCTCAAAGAAAAATTGCTCACAGGTAAAACTAAACCCAAAAAGCTATTTTTTAAGTGGAATAAAATAAATATTTTACCCTCCTAAAGTTATGCGACAAATTTGATGCCGGGATTCTAACCTTTCAGCTCTACTTTGTTCCCCTCGGGGTCATAAAAATAGATGGATGGGCCATAGCCGTCAGCTCCATAGAGTTCTCTTAAAGGCTCAAAATCCACCTCACAGTTACGTAGATGGGCCATAATCCTTTCGCTCTTAAATGGTTTAACTTTTAAACAAAAATGATCTAGGTTTCTTCCGGCTCCCGGAGGCGGACCACCCTGTAGTCCTAATTCACTATCTGCATCTACAATATCAATTAGAATACTTCCCAACCGCAGCTGAATTAAACCGATTGGTAACTCTCTTTCCACTTCGCATTCAAGCACTTTAATGTAAAATGACGATAAAGCTTCAGCATCTTTTGCTCGAAGCACTATATGATCTAAGTGCACAGAATCAAACATTTACGCTCCTTCCTTCCCGTCTTTTATCGTTTCATCCACGTGTTTAAAAATAAGATAACTACCGATCCCACAAAGACCGCCAACAGACAGCGCTGCTATAGATAGAGGCCAAAAAATCAATAACCCACTGACTGCCAAAGGACCCAACGTCGAACCACTATCAGTAATTAACCTCCAAACCCCCAGGAACTCACCTCTTCGACCGACAGGAGCATGATCGGTCCCTAATGTCATGACAATACCTGTTGATAGGCCATTAGCTATCCCTAGAAATACTGCCCAACAAAGCAAAGAGATAAAGCTGTTCGCTGTAGCCAAACCCAAAAGGCCTAACGTGAAGAGAATTGAACTCGGAACTGCCGTAGAACGCCGACCGTATTTATCCATCGCCATCCCAGCAGGATAAAATAGCAGTACATCAATCAATGCAGATAAAGAAACGATCAAACCTATAGCGCTAGGATCGAGATTGTAACTTTCCCCGATGATAGGAATGAGGACTGTCCTCGCAGCCCTCATTAACATGAAGACTACCGCTGCTACTCCCGCCGTCATAAAGATATTTTGGTAATCTTTTACTACATCAATCGTACTTGTTCCTCTGAGCTCCGTCTCGCTGGAGTTTTCTAACACTTGAGATCGAAACATACAAAAAACACCCATAAAGAACATCACACTACAAATCATGAAGGTATTTTTGAATTCGATGAACTCTATTAACAGGCCACCCGCTAATGGCCCTAAAAGTGCAGTCAAACGCAGGCTTCCTGCTATCATCGCTATGATCCTTCCTCGTTGATTCACAGGGTAATTAGAGGCCAAAAAGGACATTCGACCCACCAAAAATGTACTGCTACCACAACCATGAATAAAGGCCACTAACCAAAACAAAATCACGGAATCGCAAAAGGAATACGCTAAAAAAGCAAGTCCAACCACCATCGCAGCTACCTGCATTGTCAATTTGTTGCCAATTTTACTTGCGATTTTCCCTCCAGGAATATCGCACAACATCATTCCCAGACCTTTGAATCCAATCACTGCGGCAGCGGCCGAAGGAGAACCGCCTATCTCAATAATACACAATGGCAAAAGTAGAAAAGCCGCATGTCCTGGTATTCCGAAAAAAAGGGAGGGAACATACAGGGAAGAAATCGCCCGTTTATGTGAATCTCTGATAGACGCTCCCGAGGCTGCAAACCTAACGCTCATGTAATCGACCTCGCGCGAGCGATAAAAACATGCCGCCAAAACATAGAACAGCGCCCAAACCAAAACAAACGCCTAAAGCAAAATTCAGCTTATCATACAACTCTATAGTTATCTGCTGAGACCCTAGAATATGGGTAAACACTATAGCGACCATTCCCATACTCATCATTTGCCCAAGTACGCGCATCACTGACATCGCACTAGCCGCTCGACCGTAATCATTCCCATCGCTGCTACTCATAATAGCGTGCGCGTTGGGTGTAGAAAACAAACTGAAACCCAGTCCAATAGCAAAAAGAGCCATAACCACAAGTGGAATCTCTGAAGATGAGTCAAGTAAAGCTAGTCGCCCCAAACCACAAGCGGTAACTAGCATCCCAATTGACGCCAACACTCTTGGCTCAATCCTATCGGAAAGACGACCTACGAAAGGCGACAGACAAGCCATCGCGGTAGGTTGTATCATTAAAATCAGTCCTGCCTGACTAGGTGATATTCCCTTCAAATACTGAAGAAAAAGGCTGACTAAAACCACTGTCGAAAAGGTTGCTGTGTACATTAGGAGAGAGGCCAAACAAGACATACTAAACACTCTCTGTTTAATAAACATATGGATATCAAAAATGGGATATTGATAACTCTTCTCGTGTTGCACAAACCAATATATGAACAACACCCCAAGTAAAAGCATGAAGCCTGATTGAAAGCTATACCCGCTCGCGATTCCAAGCATAAAAGATACTACACCTACAGCATAAAGAGCAGAGCCCAACCAATCAAAAACACCAAATTCATCGGTTCTCCATTCTGTTTTCACATACACACAACCAATGTATAGGACCACTAATGCAAGCGGAACATGAAGCAAGAAAGCCAGTCTCCAACTAACAATCTCTATTACTAGTCCCGCTATAAATGGCCCCAACGCCAAACCTAGATAAACTGCGGATACACTATAACCAATCGCTTCGCCGCGTTTAGACTCAGGATATACCGAGGATAGAACGGCGAACATCGTTGAATATAAAGCTCCCGCACAAATTCCTTGAAAAACCCTGCCAGCTATCAGTTGCCAAACATCTTGTGCAAAAGCGGTCATTATTGAAGAAATAATCACCCCAAATGTCCCAAGCAAGTAAAACTTCTTGCGCCCGTACATATCGGCTAACCGGCCAAAAGTCAGCACAGAGGCGGCACTGGCAACTAGGTATCCCATAGGGATCCAACTCAAGGTTTTGGCATCAACACTTAGGTCGTTAGCAATATCGGGCAGTGCGACATTGACACCTGTTAACATCATAGCAGTGGCAACAGCATTTAAAAGTATCATCACCATCGTGGGTCGACGAAACTCCCATCCCTGCTGGATCGAAGAAGTAACCATATAGTTAAATGCGGCTTCTCGATCAGGAAACAAAATATTTAAGCAAAGCAAACCTCAAAATCACGACTCTTCCCGCTCGCGTAGCTCGATTCGACGTATCTTCCCGCTGACAGTCTTGGGAAGGCTATCAACAAACTCGACTTTTCTGGGGTATTTATATGGTGCAGTTGTAGACTTGACATGCTCTTGAAGAGTTTTAACTAATTCGTCACTCCCTTCAAAACCTGGTGCCAGGACAATAAATGCTTTCACCACAGCACCTCGGGTTCCATCTGGGCTGGCTACCACCGCAGATTCCGCTACCGACTCATGTTCAATCAGCGCGCTCTCCACTTCAAATGGACCAATTCGATATCCTGCGGATAGAATGACGTCATCGGCCCTGCTGACGAACCAAAAGTATCCATCATCATCTACCTTGCCCCTATCACCTGTTATATACCAATCTCCGACGAAACAAGACTTATATCGCTCAGGATCACCTCGATAATCCACAAACAAACCTGGAGCTTTACCAGGCTTTATCTTGATCGCAATATCTCCCTCTTGATCAAATTCTAGCAAATTGCCCTCTGAGTCAATAATGCCCATTTCAATTCCTGGAGCAGGTTTCCCCATCGAGCCGAATTTCGCTGGTAGGTTGGGATAGTTCCCACAAACCAATACTGTTTCAGTTTGCCCGTAACCATCACGAATAGTTATTCCGGTAGCTTTTTTCCATGTTTCTATCACCTCGGGATTTAGTGGCTCCCCTGCCCCCACGCAATGCCTTAGGTTAGAAAATTTGTAGCGCGACAAATCTTGAAGGACGAGCATTCTGTAAATAGTTGGCGCCCCACACATGGTAGTCACGGGGTTACTGGCAAGCAAATCCAGCGTTTTAACAGGATCGAAGACGGGGGAATGATGCACAAAAAGAGTTGCTCCTTGATTCCAAGGTCCAAAGTAGCTGGAGTAAGCAGCTTTTGCCCAACCTGTGTCACTGATGTTCCAATGCAAGTCACCGGGACTTAAATCCAGCCAATATTTACCAGTTATCTGATGGGCATAACCGTATCCATGATTGTGAATTGTCATTTTTGGGTATCCGGTCGTACCTGAAGTGAAATAACAAAGAGCTTCCTCCTCATACTTAGTACCAATTTTATTAAAATCTTTAGAAGCAGAAGAAATCACATCTTCATAGGAATTCCAGCCTGGCAATGGATCACCTATCACCAACTTCGCCTTAAGGGTTGGACATTCATCAAACACATCGTTAAGTTTCAAAGCATTTTCACGGTCTCCGATAAAGCAGGTGGCTTTGGAAGCTTGAATACGATAGGCAATATCCTTAGGGGATAGTTGGGTGGTTCCCGGCGAACATACAGCACCCATTCTTATAGAACCCGTTAGCACCTCCCACCATTCCACCTCTCGCCCCACGACGAGAATAATCACCTCTCCTCGCTTAACACCAAGCTTCGATAAGGCGTTTGCCACTTGTTTCGATCTGAAAGAGAGTTCAGAAAAGGTAACATCTCGTCGACTATCATGATCATCTATCCATTTCATTGCCAATCGGGATTCATCTTGCCGCGCCCAAAAATCGATCACATCCTCAGCGAAATTATATTCCGCTGGAGGATGCCACTCGAAATCTTCCCTCAAGCTCTGATAGCTATCTTTTAATTCTTGGCTCATCTCTCTTTCTCCATCATTTATTAACAGCCTTACAGGATTTCCGGATCGGCCTCTAAGCAAGTCACATCTAATTCGAGCAACAGCTTACATCTCTCTTCTACTTTTGGCATTTCATATCTATAGAAATAATCACAGGCGCAAAGCTTACCATCATAAAACTTTGCAGCAGATTTATCTCGACGGCTAGGATTAGCAAAAACCGTAATCGCTTGCTTCATCCAAATCCATCCAACCACAATATGCCCCAGAGTATCTAGATAAATACCCGAATTGGCCAACGCTACAGTGTCACCGTTATCCTTCTTTTCATCGTTTATCTTCTTCGTTACACCCTCTATCAAGCGAACAGCTCTACTAAAAACCTCAACATGAGATCGCAAAGATTCAAATACGTTGGCCTGCTCGATAGTTTCACTAAACTCTGTCAGGAGCAGCTTAAAAGCGCGACCATCTTGCATAGACACTTTACGTCCTAGTAAATCTATCCCTTGAATACCGTGAGTCCCCTCATGGATAGGGTTTAATCTGTTATCGCGATAAAATCGTTCAATGGGAAAATCTCTAGTGTATCCATAGCCTCCTAACACCTGAATCGCATGTTTATTGGCTTCGAGACAGAACTCGGAGGGCCAAGATTTCGCGATTGGAGTTAGAATTTCTAAGAGTGTATTAATTCTTACGCGCTCCTCCTCAGATTCAGCAATCAACTCTTTATCTAATAACCAAGCGCAATACAGGACTAACGCCATTGAACCTTCTACCGAACTTTTTTGCGCTAGTAACAATCGTTTTATATCCGCGTGTTCAATAATTGGTATTTGTTGAGAGGACGGATCCTTATCACCGGGATGCCTCCCCTGAGGCCGATCTTTCGCATATTGTAGGGAGTGTAAATATCCAGTATACCCCAAAACAGTGGCGGTCATACCGATCCCCACTCTAGCTTCATTCATCATATGGAACATATAAAAAAGCCCCTTATTTTCCTCGCCAACCAAGTACCCGTGACAATCTCCTTTTTCTCCGAAGTTAAGAACCGTATTCACCGTTCCCCTGAAACCCATTTTGTGATTGAGACCAGCCAATTCTATGTTGTTCTTGTCTCCTGGGGTTCCGTCTGCCTCAAGCCGAAATTTGGGAACAATAAATAAGGAAATTCCTTTCACCCCTGGGGGACCCCCAGGGATTTTAGCCAGAACCAAATGAATGATATTGTCAGAGAGCTGATGCTCTCCTCCTGAAATCCACATTTTGGTTCCAGACATCAAATAATGCCCTTCATCAGAGCGACTGGCGCGGACCTTAATATCGGACAGAGAAGAGCCCGCCTGTGGCTCCGATAGGCACATGGTGCCGAGAAAACGCCCTTCCACCAGCGGCTCCATATAAAGCTTCTTTTGTTCTTCGCTCGCATATTTAGACATCAGATTAATAGCGGCATGAGTAAGAAACCCATAAGCATTAGCCGACACATCTGCGGCAGCAATATAAGCACACGCTGCCTGCGCGACCACCCATGGATATTGCATACCTCCGTAACGTGACTCAGCGGCGATTCCTGTAAAACCTCCCTCCGCATAAGCCTTTATCGCTTGTTCAAGCTCCGGGATTACCTTAACCTCACCGTCTTCAAAGACAGGTTCGTTAGCATCAAGAAGTGATGCAAAAGGAGCAAACTTATCCTCGGCTAGTTTTTTTCCGGCCTCAATTACAGCATCTAAGGTTTCGCGATCATGTTCACGATACCTCTCATTATCAAGTAACGATTCGGTATCTAGGAACTCATACAAAAGGAATTCCAAATCTCGCTGCTTTAGTAGAAGCTCCATAAAAACCTTACCTCCTGGTTTTTAAAAACAAGTCATTAATCTTTAATTTTCAAATGTTGCGTGTCGAATTCTGCAGGCACAAACTCAGGCTCCTCTACGAGCGTTTCGCCTACTGGAGCTAGGCCAAAATTTTTAAAATCGTAATTTGGACGCTCCACCTCAGTTTCACGGACTATCTGAGCACCGACTTCAGCTAGTACATATTCTGTCGTATCGAACTCAGCTGGGACAAACTCTTCAAAATCGACTAAGCTCTTCCAAGAGGTGCTTGTCGTTGCTTTTATAGCGTTAGGTCCAATTTTTTCGTCTTCCGTTTCTTGTTTAGGATTTTTCTCTTCAAGGATATGAACTATAGCTCCCGATTTTTTTACGACATCACGGTATTTTTGGGCTTGTTCTTCACTCAAACCTTTTTTTATAACGATACTTTCACGAAGAAACATCTTGTCTATAGTGCTGGAATCAGCCTTAAAAAGCTTTGCTAAATTAGCTTTTACATCTTCCAACTGTCTTTCAGCGTCAATCTCTTTTTTAAAAACAATGTAGTATGATTTATCATTCATAGGAGTTTGTTATCACTATTTCATCCAACTCATAGGATAGCGGAAATGTGAATATTCTTCAGTTAAAACTTTCCCAATTTAGTAAAATTTAGTGCTAGTATTTCCTCGTATATATCCCGCAATATCGATAAAGGCGAAAAAATGTACGAAACAATCCTCGTAGAAAAAAAAGAGTCTGTAGATTGGCTTACCCTTAACCGTCCAGACCGATTAAACGCTATTAATCCTTTGATGTGCGAAGAACTACAGGATTATTTCGGAAAACTTTCGCATAACCTTGAAGCGAGGGTAGTTATAATGAAAGGGGCCGGGAAATCATTTTGCGCAGGCTATGATCTAACCGACGCCATCGACATCGCCGAAGCTAATACAGTTGCGGGTATTCGGTTCCAACGTCAAGTAAGTGAGATTTATATGCGAATGAGACGATGTCCACAACCAATTATCTGTCTAGCTCATGGAGCAACTACCGGTGGGGGATTCGCTTTTGCTTTAGCATCGGATATTAGAATTATAGAAAAAAACACTAAAATGAATGTAGCAATGGCAAAAATTGGTTTAACTGGTTGTGATGTAGGAATTAGCTACTTCCTCCCCCGCTCTGTAGGTGCCTCTGTAGCCGCAGAATTAATGATGACCGGCAATTTCCTAGATGCTGAAAGAGCTGAAAGACTCAATCTTGTCTCTCGAGTTGTCGAACTAGGCCAGCTTGACCATACTGGAGCAAAGATGGCGGAAGATATGCTAAAAACTTCGCCGATGGGCCTCCGTTTCACTAAAGAGGGTCTCAATATTTCCATCGATGCCAGTAGTCTTGAATCCGTAGTGGCTTTAGAAGACAGAGGTCAAATTCTTTGTTCGGCTGCAGGATACTTTAAGGAAGGCATTGATGCCTTTAGACAAAAAAGAAAACCAGAATATAAGTAGTGCTTACAAAGATAATTTGCTAAGCGTGAACCGTTTTTATTAGCTGGTCCCAATGACTGAACCTATCTTCCTCATCCATCGCTAAGTATAGAGACACTCTGTCAAGTAATCCGTCGTAACGCTTTCGAAGTGTTGCTCCGACGTTGGTCGGTTTTTCCACTATCGACAATTGGTCGATAAGATCTTCAGGGATTATTTTTATCATTTCAGCTATATTGCCTTCCCGCATCAACCCATTGAGCCGCTTGCCTAAATCACCATAACCGTGATGCTCCAAGACTGCTAAATAACTAGGAGTAGACCCGTAGAATGCTATTTGCCGACGAACGGAATTCTCCATATAATCGATCTCGTCCTGACTCTCACCAGTTATCACAAAGACGGGAGCATACAGCTCTATGTTTTCTACTGAACGACCTCCTTTTTGCGCACCAACCTCTAAACTAGGAACCACTACTTCTTGTAGGTAGCTCGAAGAGTGCATTGGATGAACATGGAAGCCATCGGCAACTTCCCCGGCAGCTTCACACATACGGGGATTCACTCCAGCCAAATATATAGGTATAGAAGGATGCTCTAGAGGTCCCGGATTAAAAAAATCATTGATCAGCTTGAACTTGTAAAAAGGTCCATCATAGGTGGGCCTTTGACCCGTCTGGAAAGTTTCCCAAACAGAGCGAACACACCGAATATAATCTATTATTCGATCGGCAGGCCTATCAAACGGCATCGAAAATCTTCTTTCTACGTGCTGCTTGACCTGAGTCCCAAGACCAAGACGGAATCGGCCGTTGGAATATTTCTGTAAGTCCCATGCAACCTGCGCCATCGAAAAAGGTGACCTAGCAAAAGCAACGGCGATATTTGTTCCTATTTCCAATTTCTTAGTGTTCGCCGCGGCATAGGCTAATGGGATCAAGGCATCATGTTTCGCTTCAAAGGTCCAAACGCAATCAAATCCTAACGCTTCGTAACCACGAGACTTCTCTGCAATTAGCTTAGGATCAGCCGCACCCATCAAAGTATCAATTTTCATAATTACTCTAATCTCCTCAATAAATGAGTTGTTGTTCAAGAGGGGAACCAACTATCGGCTTAAATTCCAGAGCCCTCATTAAACCATAATTCATATTTCCCAGCAGACTTTCGAGACTTCTCTAAGACCTCGCGCACCTCCGTCACTAGCTCTCCGGAACGCATATTCGAGGGTAGAACATCATTAATTTTCTTCGGAAGATCAAGTTTTAAGCCCATCATCAGCTTTGTAAAATCCGCCTCACTCACTTTAAGTGAAAGTCTGCGGTTAAATTGCTTTTCCTCTGCCACACTGCTCTCTGTGAAACCATTGTAATCATGCCCCGGGAAAAGTCGAGTGTTATCAGGTAAAGCAAAAATCTTATTGTTAATGGAGTGGTACAAAAGGTTAGGATCACCCTCCTGAAAGTCAGTTCTTCCACACCCTCTAATCAACAACGCATCCCCTGTGAAAGCCATACTGCTATCGTCTAAGAGATAAGTTAGGCAACCCGCTGTGTGTCCTGGTGTAGCAAGAACCCGTAAGAAGCGATCCCCAAAACGAACTATATCACCATCTTGTAGATTCCTGTCAGCCCCGCTTACCCCGGAAGCTTTCGAGATGCAAATGCTCGCCTTAGTCTTTTGTTTCAATAACCAAGCAGCAGTAATGTGATCTGCATGACAATGGGTATCTAGAATCACAGCCAACTCCAGACCCAACTCTTGAATTAATTTAAGGTCCCGATCATATTTTTCATAAACAGGGTCAATGATCGCACAAGTGCCAGATGCCGTATCCCCCAATAGGTAAGTAAAAGCAGCTGATTCGCTGTCGAATAGTTGCCTAAAAATTAGAAATCCTGTGCGCTCTGTCATTTGGTCAAGACTACCAGATCTAGCTCTAAGATATTCCCTAAATCAGCTATAGCTTGTCTCTCGGAGCGGACCTTTATAGTTTTCATCCCCATAGCGCGTGCAGGTTTCAAATTAATCCCTAAATCGTCTAGATAGACAATTTGCTCGCATGGCATTTCAAGCCTTTCACATGCTAATTCATAAATTTCTTTTTCCGGTTTTCGAAACCCCACCTTGCTGGATTCAATGATATAATTGAAAAAACTCATAGCTTTTTCGGTTGCAACTGCTTCTTTCTGGGTACTGGACATCCCTGCACCTATCCCCGTCTTAATGTTGTTCGTGAGACATAGTTGCTTATAGTTAGACCTTAAATAAGATAGCACCTTGAGCATTTTTTTTCTGATACTGCAACTCAACAAGGGCACAACGTCCTTCCCTCGTACTCCATGGCCCTTGGCACTACTTTCCTGATAAAAATATTCATCAAATTGATCAAGAGTGATTTTACTAGATTCAAACAAAGCCCAGGCATTGGTATTTGGGTTTGTAGCGTTAATACCTCGAATAAAATCCTTAGGAATTTTATTCTCAATCTCAAACCGATTAAATGCCTCAAATGGCGATTCGGTGACCACTCCACCAAAATCCCATATTATTCCCTTTATTTCATTCATCTTTTGCAAGGTCTCAACTTTGTATTAATCTCGAATAATTGCCATATCCCTTCTATAATTGAAGCCATAGCAAATGGTACTATGGCAACAGCGTAACAGACAAACGTGATATATTAGGGTTTGTCTTTTCGAGGAACATTCCTCTAGCAGTCCAAGAAATATAAGAAGGAATAAACCGTGGCTTCAAGCAATATGGCAGATGCGTCTGAATCAATCAAGAAGATCCAAAATCAGTTTTATCAAATTGGCTATATAGCGAGCGACTCAATCGCCACCTCAATATTCTTAGCACAATCACTGTCAAAACCTATTCTTATAGAAGGGCCACCGGGTGTAGGAAAAACCGAGCTCGCGACAGCCTTCTCAAAAGTAACGGAGAGGCCTTTAATTAGATTACAATGCTACGAGGGGCTAGATGAAGCGAAAGCGCTCTATGAATGGAAGTATGGTAAGCAATTGCTCTACACGCAAATTCTTCGAGAAAAGATGAACGATGTAATGGACGGAGCCAAGACACTTCAGGAATCTTTAGATAAGATTCATGACTTCGATGATATTTTTTTCAACGAAAAATTCATGGAGCCCCGCCCTTTACTGAAAGCACTCAAACAAAAGGAAGGTGCGGTACTCTTAATTGACGAACTAGATAAAAGTGATCAGGAATTCGAGGCTTTCTTGTTGGAGATTCTTCAAGACTATCGCGTAACCCTACCAGAGATAGGTGCCGTTAATGCAACCAAAACTCCGCATGTTTTTCTTACTTCAAACAACACTAGGGAGATTGGTGATGCCTTAAAAAGAAGATGCTTACATCTTTATATCCCGTTTCCAAGCCGTGATCTAGAGAAAAAAATAATTGAAAAACATGTCCCCACCCTGAACGACGACCTCAAGGAGCAGTTAATTAATTTTGTACACAACTTGCGCAATTTAGACTTGAAAAAGCTGCCCTCCATAAGTGAAACAATTGATTGGGCTAAAGTAATTCTATTAACCAACGTGGATACCTTAGACAATGAGCTTGTCAAATCCACCTTAAATGTGCTCCTCAAATTTCAAGATGATATAGAATTTGTCACCACTGAATTACCATCTCTCACCAAGGGGCCAAAACTCTGAGGGAGTCGCATGCTAGAGACACTACCTAACTTCATTAAAGCCTTAAGGGCAAATGACGTTGACATCTCCTCTGCTGAATCTATAGACGCTGGCCACGCGATAACAAAAATCGGAATTGTAAATCGCAGTTTGCTTCGGGAGAGTCTGGCTCAAACTCTTGCTAAATCTACCGATGAAAAAAAGCGATTTTACGAATGCTTTGACTTGTTTTTTCAAACAGAGTCGATCCAGGAAGAAAAATCTAGTGATTCAAATGGCGACGATACAAAGTTAGATGAGGAAAAAATATCAACCGATGAACCAGGAAACTTGATCGAAGTTATGCAACGCTTTGATGAATCGGAACTACTCCAACTTATAGCCTCCAGCGCCAACCAAGTACAAATCCAAAATATTAGGCTCTTTACGCAACGGGGAGTGTACACCCGCCGAATCTTAGAAAACATGGGCATCGAAGGTATTGAACAAATACTCTATACAGGTTCCAGCGAAGGACAATACGATGAGACACTCTTGGAGCGAAAAAACCACCTTACCGAGCTAGCAAGTGAATACGTCGACAGACAGCTACAATTATATACTGCGAATGCTGCAAGAAATCTGCGAGAAGAAATTCTGGAAAACACTCCTATTGGGAGGATTGACCTTAGAGATTTTAAGTTGATGCAAGAGCTCGTGGGCAAATTAGCAAAAAAATTGATCTCTTTGCACTCCAGAAGGCGCAAAGTATCTAGAAAAGGAGACCTCGATATCCGAAGGACGATAAGGGGTAACATGAAAAACGGCGGACTCCTTTTCGATACGATCTGGAAAAAAACAAGGGTAGACAGGCCGAAAATAATTGCGGTCTGTGATGTATCTGGGTCGGTAGCTCAGGTTTCTCGCTTTTTACTAATGTTCCTTTATAGTTTAGGCGAAATAATACCAAAGGTACGCGCTTTCGCTTTTTCAAACCAACTAGGAGAGGTTACCGAGCAATTTGATAACTTCGAACTGGAAATTGCTATAAACCAAACCATTCACGAGTGGGGTATGGGTTCCACTGACTACGGAGGAGCTTTGGCTGAATTAGAAAGAATTACCTCGAGCCAAGTCGATAGAAAGACTACCATCCTCATCCTTGGAGACGCACGATCTAATTATGGTGATCCAGGAGCAAATTCGTTGAAAAGACTCCAAGAAAAATCAAAAAGAGTAATTTGGTTAAATCCAGAACCAAGAAGTTTCTGGAATACAGGCGATTCTGAGATGCAGCGCCTTAGCGCTTACTGTAGCCAAGTTCATCACTGCCGCACACTGCGTCACTTGGAAAGAATTGTTAGCGAAATAGCCAGAAAAACAGTGTAGTTGAGAGCACTATATATATCCCACCTAGATAGGAAAAAACATGTTCAAAAAATTAAACCACTGTAGCAATGTCGCCGACATGCGCGATCTTGCAAAATCACGCTTGCCAAGTGCGATATTTCATTATATCGATGGAGCGGCCGATGACGAAGTAACCTATAGGCGCAATACTGAGGCGTTTGAGTCTGCGGACCTAATTCCTAATGTTCTAGCGGGCGTTGAAAATATCGATATGAGCGTAGAGGTGCTAGGTTGTAACCTAGATATGCCCATATTCTGTTCTCCGACTGCGTTGCAGAGACTATTTCATCATCAGGGAGAACGTGCGGTCGCAACGGCTGCTGAGAAATACGGAACTATGTTCGGCCTATCTTCTTTGGGAACCGTAAGCTTATCCGAGATTAATCGTATAAATCGTGGTCCAAAGATGTTTCAATTCTACTTTCACAAAGACAGGGGGCTAAATGACGCAATGCTAGCTTCAGCAAAAGAAGCTAATTTTGATATTCTAACCTTGACGGTTGACACAATCACTGGTGGCAATAGGGAGCGCGATCTCAAAACAGGCTTTACAACCCCTCCCAAACTAACTCCAAAAAGCATGTGGAGTTTTGCGACCCACCCGAGTTGGACACTGAACTATCTTTTTAGAGAAAAGTTTACGTTACCACAACTCAATGATTATGTTGATGAAGGCTCTAATATTTCGGTATCAGTTGGAGACTATTTTTCAAGTATGCTGGATCAGTCAATGGATTGGGAGGATGCGGCTTTGTTGAGAGAAAAATGGGAAGGTAAATTCTGTTTAAAGGGTATAATGAGCCAAGGAGACGCCAGGAAAGCGGTGCAAATAGGGGCTGATGGAATCATGGTATCGAACCATGGAGGCCGCCAACTTGATGGTAGCCGGGCTCCTTTTGATCAAGTCTCTGAGATTGCTGACGCCGTCGGCGATGAAATTGACATAATCTTAGATGGAGGGATCAGAAGAGGAACTCACGTCTTGAAGGCAATCGCCGCCGGCGCTAAAGCTTGCTCGGGTGGCAGAATGTACTTGTACGCATTGGCGGCCGCAGGACAGGCAGGGGTCGAAACTGCCCTTCAAAATATGAAGAACGAAATCGAGAGGGATATGAAACTGATGGGAATCAAGTCGATTTCAGAACTTA
>CACJXQ010000016.1 GCA_902597385.1 uncultured Pseudomonadota bacterium
AATGACCGGCAAGCCATGACTAGGTGCTTCAGCTAACCGAACATTTCTTGGAATGATCGTCTGATAGACTTTATCTCCAAAATAATCGAGGAGTTGCTGTGACACTTCGTTAGCGAGATTATTTCGTGAGTCAAACATGGTTCTCAGAAGCCCCTCAATTTTGAGGTTTGGATTCAATACTCTTTGTATTTTACTTATAGTTTCCAACAACCCAGAAAGACCCTCCAATGCATAGTATTCACACTGTGTAGGAATGACTACAGCATCTGCTGCCACCAATGCGTTTACTGTCAACATGTTTAATGAAGGCGGACAATCTATGATAACGTAAGAATAATCTGCTCTTACTGGGTCAAGTGCTTCTCTCAGCCGAGTTTCGGGATCGACTGCCTCGAGAAGAGCAACCTCAGCACCTGTCAAGTCGGCATTAGCGGGAAGCAACTCATAGCCAACTGAATCCTCGCGCATTAAGCAAGCCTTCAACTCTTTTTCATTAAGTAAAACGTCATAAGCAGACCCGGTAACAGCATTTTTCTCAACCCCACTACCCATCGTAGCATTGCCTTGAGGATCAAGATCTATCAACAGTGATTTGCGTCTTGTTGCCGCCAGACAAGCAGCCAAATTAACGCTTGTAGTAGTTTTCCCTACTCCTCCCTTTTGATTTGTAACTGCTATTATCTTATTCATTTTGTTATCTATCTCAGCTCAAAAAGAACAACATTTATCTGTTTCCCCATTTGATACAGATAGGCAGTATAGTTCCCTAAGACACAGAAACGCTAGCCAAGTTTCAAGTTATTAAATTTTACCAATGATCTCTTTACGTAGCCTGGGACGTTTAGAGGAATGATTTGACTTCTACCTAAAACTTCCTCAGCCTCGAAGACCTCGCGAGGGTCAATACTAGCCTTCAAGAAATAAATTTTCGATGTTTGCGGCCTGACCCGCTGGCACAAACGGGCAAAGTCCCCCATTTTCCCAAATGCCCTTGTTATTAAGACACTTTTTGTGATTGACTGCGCCAACCTTAATTCTTGTAGCTTCACACCCAAAACGTCTAACTCTTGCAAGCCAAGATCTATCCGCACCTGCTCTAGAAATCTAGCTCTTCTAGTTCGAGGCTCTAAAAGGGTGATCTTACTTTTCGGACACATAATCTTGACTACGACGCCAGGTATTCCAGCCCCACTCCCAATATCTATAATTCTTTTCTCATTATTTAAAAAGGGAACCACAGCTAAACCATCAACAACATGATCACAAACGAATTCACCTACCGTTTTTGCACCTGTCAAATTAACTATACTATTCCATCGCAACACCATTTCGGCATAATTTTGTAGCATGCCAAGCTGAGAATCGTTAATCGGCAAATTCAGCTTAACGCAAATACTGTAGAGGCTATCAGTCACCAAACCCTGTACCATGTTTGTTCAACGCTACCCCTCATGTCTGCTTTTGCTTTGGTGTTTCTTCAAAAACACGGTCATTAACGAAATAGCTACTGGAGTAACACCCGAAATACGTGAAGCTTGCCCCAAAGTAGTTGGTCGAAAATGACTAAGCTTCTGTAAAGCCTCATTCGAAAGGCCACGAACCTCGGCGTAATCAAACTTTTCAGGTATAACTACTTTCTCCACAGATTCGCTCCTGGAAACAACCTCCTTTTGCCGCTCCACGTAACCATGATAATGTGCGTTGTACTCTATTTGCTGAATCACAGAAGCGTCTTCAACTACATCCCCATCCAAAAAGGGTTCCAAATCGCTATATGATACTTCGGGCCGCCTTAGTAGTTGCGCCAAGCTTTGCTCTTTTCTTAAGGAGAAAGACTTTTCATTCTTGTCGGTGGCTGTGGCGTTGCTATTTGGGGAAAGCCAAGTTTTCTGTAGCCTAGCCTCTTCTGCCCTTATTGCTGCAACTTTTTCTTGAAACTTCACCCATTTGGTGTCATCAATTAGGCCGAATTCACGGCCTCGAGACATCAAGCGTTGGTCAGCGTTATCCTCTCGCAATGAAAGCCGAAATTCCGCTCTACTGGTAAACATTCGGTAAGGTTCGTCCGTGCCTCGAGTCACCAAGTCATCAACTAAAACGCCAAGATACGCATCGCTCCGAGATGGATACCAAGGCTCTCTATCACATGCTCGCAACCCAGCATTTATTCCTGCCAATATCCCCTGTGCGGCAGCCTCTTCGTAACCTGTAGTACCATTTATTTGCCCTGCAAAAAAAAGATTGTCTCTTTTCTTGCTCTCTAACCACGGCTTTAGCTGAGTTGGATCAAAATAATCATATTCAATAGCATAACCCGGTCTAGTAATGAAGGCCTTTTCAAACCCCTTTATGGAGCGCACGAGTTTTAACTGCACATCAAAGGGAAGACTAGTGGAAATCCCATTTGGATAAATCTCTTCCAGTTCTAATCCCTCAGGCTCCACAAAAATTTGATGGCCTTCCCTGTCCCCGAATCTCGACACCTTGTCTTCAATAGAAGGACAATACCTTGGTCCGTTACTTGCAATCGTTCCATTAAAAACGGGAGATCTTTCAATCGCACCCCGAATAATCTCATGGGTATCCAAATTAGTGTGAGTCAAATGACAAGAAACTTGAGCCGGCTCATCTTTTGGATGTCCAAAAAAGGAGAATAAAGGTCGTGGGTCATCTCCCTTTTGCTCTTCTATCAAATCAAAGTCAATGCTTCTTTTTGACAATCTAGGGGGAGTTCCTGTTTTCAATCTACCTAATTTAATCTCTAATTCCGCCATGTTTTCCGATAGATTTACAGATGCTGGTTCACCTGCCCGACCGGCACTGAAAGACGAGGATCCGATGTGTATCAGCCCATTGAGGAAAGTGCCTACGGTCAATACGACTATTTCACTTTGAAAGATAATTCCTGCCTGAGTTCGGACTCCTGCTACATTACCCTTGACACAGTGCAAATCTTCCACCGATTGTTGGAATAAAGTGAGGTTTCTCGTGTTCTCTAATTTTCCCCGAATCCATTGTCGATAAAGAGAGCGATCGATTTGCATCCTAGTTGCCCGAACCGCAGGTCCTTTACTTGCATTCAAAGTGCGACAATGAATACCACAATTATCGGCAGCCTCGCCCATAATACCACCCAGAGCATCTATTTCTTTCACCAGATGACCCTTTCCGATGCCTCCTATGGAGGGGTTGCATGACATCATCCCCAAACTATCAATATTCTGAGTAAGTAGAAGAGTTTTAACACCCATCTTAGCGCTCGCAAACGCAGCCTCTGCTCCAGCGTGTCCACCACCTACTACTATTACTTTAAATATATCCGGATGCTTCATAAATCACACTTAAATACTAGTATTAGTTAAATCCCTACAAACTAATGTCTTATCTATAAAATGAAGTCTACCAGTCTAAACATGTACTAACAATTTGGAATTATCCCTCGATAAACTGGGCTTTTTGCTTCTTTAGGGGACACATGTTAGACGGTGTCACCCCAACAGTATATTCTAGAAGAAAAATTTTCGAACCGACCAATTTGGATTAAATTTACCCATAGGTTAGTCTTTCGAGATACTTGATGCATAAAGCCGGCTGGTCTTTAGCTCCTGAAGAATTTCGATTGTGTGAAAAACTAGAAACAAGAACGCCAGCGGACTTAAATAAAAACAACATAGAATATGCAAAGAGCGCGAGAAAACCAATGACCTCACATATTGACGTAAAAAATTTAAGCAAAAATTTCGAAGCAATAAATGCTGTAAAAGACATATCCTTGCGAGTTGAGCAAGGGGAAGTACTAGGATTCTTAGGTCCAAATGGAGCTGGGAAATCTACCACCATGAAAATGATAACTGGTTACCTAACTCCATCATCAGGTGCAGTGTCGATTGCTGGAATCAACATTCTTCAAGACCCTATTTCTGCGCAAAGACACATTGGTTATCTACCAGAAGGGGCTCCTGCATATGGAGAAATGACCACCTATAGCTACCTAGATTTTATAGCGAGTGTTCGTCGCATTCCGAGGAAAGATAAAAAAAATAGAATAAACAATATTATCGATAGGATTAATCTAAACTCAGTAGCAGATAGAAAAATCGAAGACTTATCGAAAGGTTACAAACGCAGGGTTGGGTTAGCTCAAGCAATCATACATGATCCTGATATTCTCATTATGGATGAACCAACGGATGGATTGGATCCGAATCAAAAGCATGAAATACGCAGCCTAATTAGGGAAATGGCTCCCAAAAAAACAATAATTATTTCCACGCACATTCTTGAGGAAGTAGATGCAGTGTGCACTAGCACTGCGATTATAGACATGGGAGAAATAATTTTCACAGGCACCCCTCGCCAATTGTCGGCTTTATCTAAATATCATGACGCCCTCAACATTGTAGTAAAAGTTGAAGACGCGGAGAAGACTAAAAAAATCGTTGAAGAACAATCCGATGTTTCTAAAGTAGAGGAGATATATAGTGGAAACGAAATTAGAATTACAGCCCTACTAAAAAATCGAAAGCCATGTTCGGACGTGATACAAGTAACTCTTAGCAGAGAGAAGATTCTCCCCAAGGAATACTTTTTCGAAAAAGGAAGATTAGACCAGGTTTTTCGCGATTTAACTAGCTCTGCTCAGCCCCCCGTTAAGGAAACCTCATGAACCAAACGCTAGCAGTATTCAAGAGAGAGTTAGAAGCATACTTTTTAACACCCGTGGCTTACGTATTCATCGTAATTTTCCTCATTTTAAATGGCCTTTGCACCTTTTATCTTGGGAACTTCTACGAAAGAGGCCAAGCCGATTTAGAGCCCTTTTTTGAGCTTCACCCTTGGCTATACATGCTTTTAATTCCAGCGGTTTCGATGCGTTTGTGGTCAGAGGAGCGACGCTCAGGGACTATCGAACTACTCCTCACTTTGCCAATTTCTACTACAAGTGCAGTAATAGGCAAATTTTTAGCAGCTTGGGTTTTTTGCACTATAGCGCTAATGGGTACTATTCCTATTTGGCTCTCTGTTAATTATTTGGGCGAACCAGATAATACGGTTATTGCTGCAGGATACATCGGAAGCCTCTTGATGGCTGGGGGATTTCTCTCTGTCGGAGCGTGCGTCTCTGCTATCACCAACAATCAAGTCGTAGCCTTTACAATTTCGTTCGTCGTTTGCTTTGCATTTAACCTAAGCGGATTCCCGGTTGTACTAGACCTATTTAGTACTTGGACTCCCCAAGCGGTGTTAGAGGTCATCAGCTCCTTTAGCTTTCTTAGTCATTTTGAATCCATAAGAAAGGGGGTAATAGACATTCGTGATATCATTTTTTTTGGAAGCTTAATGACATTTTGGCTATACCTCAACGTTGTGGTTGTGGAGTTAAAAAAAGGTAAATAGTAGAATTAATTAACCGATTAAGAAACGATGTAAATATGTTTGAAAGATATTCCAGTACCCTGAATGTGGTTGCGGCTACCATCCTATTTTTAGGCATAAATATTCTGAGTAATCAGCTTTTAGTCGACCTTAAGATCGACATGACTTCTGACAAGCTTTACACCCTCTCCGACGGAACTAAGGCGATTATAAAATCCATAAAAGATCCGATCGATTTGAAGTTTTACTTTTCAACTAAACAATTTTCTGGCATCCCTGAGCTTAAAACTCACGGCCAACTTACAAGGGACATGCTGGAGGAGTATGTTGCAAGTAGCAAAGGAAAGCTGAACTTATCAATCATAGATCCAGAGCCTTTCTCTGAGGCTGAAGATGAAGCAAGGCACGATGGTATTCGCAGGATCCCATTGAGCCCAGGGAGATCGGGTTATCTGGGTGTGGTTGCAACAGATAGCACTACCGGGAAAATAACAATTCCATTCCTCAAGCCTGATGATGAAATTGATCTAGAATATGACTTGAGCAAATTAATACTAGATCTCTCCAAACCAGAGAGGAAAAAAGTCGGCCTTATATCTTCTCTTCCTATCTTGGGGTCCGCTAGTATAAAAAGACAAAGTGAAAGAGCGGAGAGACCTTGGGCGATCTACCAACTATTGGATGAAAACTATGAAATTATTCGAATAAATTATGATAGCAGAGAGATACCGGATGGTATTGATGTCTTACTAGTTCTTCACCCTAAAAATCTTCCTGAATCGACCGAAGGTGCGATAGAAAAATACACCCTGAAAGGTGGCAAGCTGATAATCTTTGTTGATCCTTTTGCGGAGGCCGATCCTACGGCACCAGATCCTTCAACTCCCGGTGTCATTCCTAACCTAAGCTCTAACCCTAAAAAATTGCTAGCAAAATGGGGAATAGAAATGGCATCCAGAAAAGTTATCCTAGACCCCTCATTGGCTGTTAACGTCAACTTCGGAACACCGGAGGGTGCTAGAAAAATTCTCTACTTACCTTGGCTCCAGCTTCGACCCCCTCATATCAGTTTGGACAGCTTGTTTACCCGAGGCCTATCGGTTTTAAACGTGGGCAGCGCTGGCTCCTTACAAGTACTAAGAGAAACCACCACTTTGAAGCATCATATCCTCCTTTCTGTTACCGAAAACTCGGGACTCATGGATAGTCAAGACATAATAAAAACTGGGAACCCCTCAGACCTTTTGAATAATTACGAAAAAGATAAAAAAGATCATGCCATAGCGATTCATGTTTCTGGCGGCTCTTCTAATTTTAAACAAGCGACCTCAAAAAACAATTCCGAACACAGGGCCGAAGTTAGGACGAAAAATGACAACTTAGACGTACTGATAATAGCTGACACTGACATACTCTCGGACCGCTTCTGGATCGATGGGAGACGTTTCGCATCGAGCGGCGAAATTCAACCTATCTCTAGTAACGCAAACTTTCTGCTGAATGCGATCGAACTCTATGGCGGAGGAGGTGAACTAATAAACCTCCGTAACAGAGGTAAATTTTCAAGACCATTTAAGCTGGTGGAGGAACTTAGAAGAAAAGCCGAATCGAAACACAGAGAACAGGAAAAAGAACTGAGGGCAAAACTCGAAGAAACTGAGAATCGACTCGAGCAGATAGAGCAATCCTCAGAAGGAATGGTATTACTTACCGAGGATCAAAAAAACGAGATAGATCAATTCCGATCTGAGCAAAAAAAGACAAGAAAAGAATTGAGATCGGTTCAACATAAATTAATTCAAGAGATAGAACAGCTTGGAAACGCTTTAAAAATTATCAACATTGGTCTTATACCTTTCATCATATTGAGTTTAGGATTAGTGGTAGGAATTAGAAAAGCGTATAAATAGATTCAATCACGATGGCACGCAAACTTATCTTCTTCATATTAACATTTGTGGTGTTTTCTTCCGCATGGATAGTAAGCGAACAAAAAAAGGCCTCGACCTCGATAACTAAAAGCGTTCTATACCCTAATTTGTTAGAAAACCTTAACCAAGTGTCACAAATAAAAATCAGAAATAACAAAAAAGAAATCACCTTACTAAAAATTGGACAGCAATGGATGATTTCAGACAACGATAACTTTTTGGCAAAAACTGAGTTAATTAGAAGATTACTTCTTCAAGTAGCTCACCTGAAAAAGATAGAGAAGAAATCCACTTCGGAAGTGGGGCATCGTGTTTTAGGTGTGAATGATTTAGAAGAAGAGGGAATACCCAGACGGCAGATAGCTTTCTCTACCTCTAGCAACATAACCTTGGCAAGTTTGATAATAGGCAAAAAGGTCGCTGACACCACTAGCGAACGGTATTTTGCGCGAAAAAGTGATGAGGCCCAATCATGGGTGATTGAGGGTGCAGTCGATTTCTCACCACAACCTATAGCTTGGGTGGATTCGAAAATAATAGATATCGAACCAGAAATGATTAAATCAGTGGTTATTGAGACCAAGGGGAAACCTACTGTCACTGTGACAAAACCTAATAGGTCAAAGACATTATTTACTCTCCAAGACGTCCCCGAAGGAGGAAAACCAAAAAGCGCCACTCTCATATCGTCTTTCGGCTCTTTACTAACCGACCTCAGATTTGATGACGTGCTATCTAGCAAAAGGCTAGCAGGTGCTGTACCTATAAGAAGCACTACCGTTCAGTTATTTGAAAACACTGGGGTAATTTTATTGGACTATTCATTGAGAGGAAAAGTTTACACAAAAATAAAAATCGAAAACACCAAAAATGGGGAAACAATAAAAAATCCCAACTACTCAAAACATACCCTCAACAACGAACAGCAAAAATGGGTTTACTTACTCCCCAGGTATAAAAGACGAATTCTCGAAAGAAAATTCTCATCACTATTCCAGAAATAGAAATAGAAATCCGGACGAATACTAGAGGGTCTCAGTATATTACCTAAGGATTTTCAACGATTCCTTGTGTCCTTCATTTGAAACACTAGTTATACTTCCGCTGAGAAGATTTTCAGCATCGAATATCAAAACAGAGTTACTAAGTTGAGTAAATTAAATAGTTTTCAAGACATTGTCCTATCACTACAGTCCTTCTGGAAGGAACAGGGTTGTTTGATTCTGCAACCACACGATATGCAAATGGGAGCGGGAACGTTTCATCACTCAACTTTTCTTAGGGCACTAGGACCAGAACCCTGGCAATCCGCTTACGTGCAGCCTTCTAGGCGCCCTGCAGACGGAAGATATGGGAAAAACCCAAATAGACTACAACACTATTACCAGTTTCAAGTACTGATTAAGCCATCACCTAGCAACATTCAAGACCTGTATCTAAACTCTCTTTCGAATTTAGGAATTGATCTTAGGACGAATGACATAAGATTTGTAGAAGATAACTGGGAATCCCCAACACTAGGAGCCTGGGGTTTGGGTTGGGAAGTTTGGTTAAACGGAATGGAGGTAACCCAATTTACCTATTTCCAACAAGTTGGAGGACTCGATTGTAAACCAGTATCAGGCGAAATAACTTATGGATTAGAGCGGATAGCTATGTTCCTCCAAGAAAAAGACTCTGTTTATGACATTGAATGGTCTAATCACTCTAAAGCGAAAACCACCACTTATGGCGACATATTCCACCAAAGCGAAAAAGAACATTCGATTTATAATTTCGAGACTGCGGATGTTAGTCGGCTTATAGAAAATTTTTCTGGTAAAGAAGAAGCAGTGGATCTACTTGTGAAAAGCCAACTCTGTTTTCCTGCGTACGAGCAAATGGTTGATGCCTCACACACATTCAACCTACTTGATTCGAGAAAAGCTATATCGGTTACAGAAAGACAACAGTATATTTTACGAGTTAGATCCATGGCTCAAAAAGTGGCCAAAGCTTATCTAGAGGCTAGAGAGGAATTAGGTTTCCCTCTACTATCAAAGACGGAGGGTGCTAGCACATGAAAAATCCTCTTCTAATAGAAATAGGCCTTGAGGAACTACCACCATTACTAGTTAAACACCTCTCCGAAACTTTTTGTGACTCCATAAAGGAGCGATTAGCATCTCTAGGTTACGAAACTGGCGGCAGTAAAAGCTACGGGACTCCAAGGAGAATCGCTTGTGTGATCGAGGATATTCCAGAAAAGCAAAACAGCAAAGCAATATTGAAAAGAGGACCTGGATTTAATAAGGCCTTCGATGCTGATGGCAACCCGACAAAAGCTGCTTTAGGGTTTGCACAATCCTGTGGCGTTGACTTAAAAGAACTAGAAAGATTTGAAACAAAGGATGGGGTTTGGCTGGCTCATCGGGCTACGGTCGAAGGAGGTTATCTTATTGACGATATCCCACAAGTGGTTGACGAAATATTAAAAAAAATTCCTCTACCGCGAAAAATGAGGTGGGGCGATGGGGACGAAGAATTCATTCGACCTATAAGATGGGCTACTGTTTTTCATGGTGACAAACTAGCAAAGGGCAAGGTCTTCAACATCGATATTGACAGATTTACTTACGGACATAGGCACATGGGCGGCACCAAGTTAGTCCTATCAAACGTCAATGATTACTCTCGGATACTCAAGGATAATTATGTCATTTGCGACTTTGATGAGAGAAAAAAAACTATTCTGGCCGAAGTTCATAAATTAGCTGGAGAACATAATTGTGAACCTATAGTAAGTGAAAATTTGCTTGAGGAGGTTTGCTCACTTGTTGAGTGGCCTCGGGCAATAGTAGGCACCTTCAACGAGTCATTCTTGACGCTTCCCGAGGAGGTGATTATGTCCACGATGCAAGATCATCAGAAATACTTTCCGCTTCGTGATAATTTGGGAAAGCTCAAAAATGCTTTCATTACTGTGGCCAATATCGAAAGTAGCAAAGAAGACATCGTCAAGAAAGGAAATGAAAGAGTAATAGCACCCAGGCTTGAGGATGCAAAATTCTTTTATCAACAGGACATCAAAACCCCTCTACTGGAAAGATATCGGCGTTTAGCCGGAGTGGTTTTCGAGCGCAGATTGGGAAGCCTACTTGAGAAGTCGGAAAGAATAGCTAAAATTACTCAGGCGATATGTACGCAATTTAACGCCCGGGAAGAAGTTTGTCGGCTGGCTGCAAAAGCCTCCCGATGTGACCTTACTACTGACATGGTGAGAGAATTTCCTGGATTACAGGGCATCATGGGAGGATGCTACGCTTCGCTGAAGCCCGAAACGGCTCAGATTGAAGAAACAATTCGCTATTTCTATCACCCGCGCTTCGCAAACGACCGTTTACCCCCTACAGCTGAGGGACAATGCCTTTCCTTTGCAGACAAGCTAGATACTGTTGTAGGAATTTGCGGCATAGGATTAAAGCCTACTGGAGACAAAGACCCCTTCGCCTTGCGACGTGCTGCAATCGGATTGATTAGAATTCTTCTAGAAAAGGAAATTGACATAGACCTAAACCACGCAATAGAAATAGCAGCTAAAGGCTACGAACACAGTCAGTTGGTACCAGAGACATTAGCAGTTTCAAGTCAGTTCATTTTTGATAGAATGAAGGGATACTTAGCTGACAAAGGAGTCAAATCTTCGGTTAGTAGGGCTGTCTTCGCAAGCGAAAGCCTATCCCCATTAGATCTCTCACATCGTATAGATGCGATACAATCATTTTCCAAATTACCCCAAGCGGCTGACCTAATCGCCTCGCACAAAAGGATATCTAACATCCTTAAAAAAAAGGAAGAGGCTAAGCTATTGTCAAAACCCAGAAAAAATTTATTAGAAATGCCTGCGGAAATTGCACTAGTAGAGTATTACGAGGAACTTCAACAAACGACCAACGTCCTGTACAGACAAAAAGATTATCAACAATATCTTATAGAAATAGCTGGTTGCAAAACTCATATAGATAGATTTTTTGATGAAGTGAAAGTTATTACTGATAATAAAGAAATAACCGAAAACCGCCTTTCGATCATGAACGAGGCAAATGAAGTTTTATGTAGAATCGGCGACCTGACTCATCTGGATCTAAACTAGGCAAAAGAACCAAATGAAACCTTTAATACTAGACAGAGATGGTGTGATAAATGAAGAAAGGGATGATTACATCCTATCCCCAAAAGACTGGATCCCTATTAAGGGCAGCCTAGAAGCTATATCAAAAGCAAAAAATCAGGGTTTTTATATAATCGTGGTAAGCAACCAATCAGCTCTTGGTAGAGGCTTGATGTCAATAGAGGATCTAAATTCCATTAACCGAAAAATGCAATCAGCACTCGCAAAATTTGGGGGAAGAATAGATGCCTTTCTTTTTTGTCCGCACGAACCAGCCGACAATTGTGATTGCAGAAAACCTAATACGGCTCTTCTGGATAGTTTCAGGCTACGAACGGGAATTAATTACAAAGACTGTCCGTTTTTCGGAGATAGAATTTCCGATATCGAAGTCGCAAAAAAAATAGGTGCAAGACCAATTTTAGTAAATAGTGGGAAAGCAAACTCCAATCCTCCTCCAGATATACTCGTATTCGATAATTTGGCCACAGCTATGCAAGAAATTGTGTTTAAACAAACAACATGAAGAACCTCGTCCAATCTTCTCTTTTTTATTTGGGTTTGGTTCCATTAACTGTAATATATTCGATCATCAGTATACTGATTCTTCCTTTAAATAGACCCACCAGATATAAGATAATTACTGGATGGGCACGCGCCTGCTTAACATGGCTAAAATTGACTTGTGATTTGTCTTGGGCAGTTGAAGGCGTAGAAAATATTACGCAGACCTCAGGCGTGATTATGTGCAAGCATCAATCGGCATGGGAGACGATCTCCCTTCAACTTATATTCCCAAGACAATCTCAAGTTATCAAAAGAGAACTAGTTTGGATTCCCTTTTTTGGATGGGGCCTTGCTAGCTTAAACCCCATCGCTATTGATAGAAAATCAAACGTAAGAGCGCTAAAAAGCGTTCTTACGAAGGGTGAGGAGAGAATCAAACAAGGTTGGTGGGTGTTAATTTTTCCTGAGGGCACCCGGATACCAGTGGGAGAAATAGGTCAATATAAACAGACTGGGGCGGCTCTGGCCCGACAGCTTGGATGTCCATTAATTCCAGTCGCGCACAATGCTGGTGCCTTTTGGCCGCGTAAAAGTTTTCTGAAAAAAGAAGGCGTTATAAGAGTTGTAGTAGGAAAGCCAATCAGCACTTATAACAAAACAACTAAAGAAGTTACCGAGGAAGCGAAAATTTGGATTGAGAGCACCTGTGCAAATTTACCGAGATCGTAGAAATTTACCCCTATCAGGTTCAAATCAAATGCGAATTCTGTTTGAAAAAGAGTAATTTTCTAGTATAAAGAATCCAACTTTATCAAGCAAAAAAAAACTATGATTTTCACCGGCCGAAGGTTCCCCACCACGCGTTTAAGAAGAAATCGCAGACGTGGTTTTCTGAGAGAACTAGTACAGGAAGTTAGACTATCCTGTTCGGATCTTGTGCAACCAATCTTTATTATGGAAGGAAATAATAAGAAAGAAGCGATTAAGACCATGCCGGGCATATCCCGACTTTCGGTTGACCTAGCAGTCGAAAAAGTCGCTCACTTAAATCAACTAAAGATTCCGGCAGTCGGGCTATTTCCTGCCATCGGACAAGAAAAAAAAACCGCTGATGGGTTAGAGGCTATCAACCCGAACGGACTTATTCAAAACGCGGTGAAAAAAATAAAAGATTCTGTCCCGGAAATCGGAATAATTACTGACGTTGCCCTAGACCCTTATACGAGCCATGGTCACGATGGAATCCTCGGCAAAGACGGTGAAATTCTAAACGACAAAACAGTTGAAGTATTGCAAGAACAATCTCTCTCTCTGGCTCGAGCCGGAGCTGATATCTTAGCGCCATCGGACATGATGGACGGAAGAGTAGCTAAAATTCGGGCAATCCTTGATAAAAACGGCTATGAGAATGTGAACCTACTGAGTTATGCCGCAAAATATGCTTCCGCTTTTTACGGACCTTTCAGAGATGCGATTGGCTCGGGAACTAGTCTCGGACGTTCCGACAAAAAGTCTTATCAGATGGATCCGAGAAACGGAAATGAAGCTTTGTGGGAGGTAGCATTAGACTTAGAAGAGGGTGCTGACATGGTAATGATTAAACCCGGGCTGCCTTATCTAGATGTCCTCAAGAGAGTCAAGGATACATTCTCCGTTCCCACCTTCGCTTATCAAGTCAGCGGCGAGTACCTAATGCTAAAAAACCTTTATCCTGAGCAGCCCGAACTCGAACGCGAGGCCATCATAGAGTCTTTATTATGCTTCAAGCGAGCCGGAGCTGATGCCATTTTCAGCTATTTTTCAGAGAGGGTTGCAGAGTGGCTAAAGAATCCCAATTAATCCTCTAATCCGAGCTCGGTAATTTTCCGAGTGAGGGTGTTACGCCCCCATCCAATCAACTTAGCGGCTTCTTGTCTCTTGCCATCAGTCAGAGACAAGGCAACCTTGATAAGGACAGACTCGAAATTTGCGACAGCTTCACTCAACAGTGGACCCTCGTTCTTCTCAAACCAATCTTTACACCACACTGCAAACGCATCTTCCCAATCTGAAGGCCCTTTATTTTCTTGGTGTACGGAGTCTCCTCTTATTTCTACCGGAACATCTTCTAGCTCAATTATTTTTCCCGGAACCATTACCATTAATCTTCTACAAATATTTTCTAACTGTCTCACATTCCCTGGCCAACCAAAGTTTTCCAACGCTCTAATGGCGTCGGAAGAAAATGTTTTCACAGGAATATTGATTTCATTAGATATAGTGCCAAGAAAATAGTTTGTTAAATTCTTTATATCGGTTTTCCTCTCCCTTAAAGGTGGGAGCTCCAAGCGAATAACATTCAAGCGATACAAAAGATCTTCACGAAACTTCCCTTCATCAACCCGATCTTCCAATCTATGGTTTGTCGCGGCGATCAACCTTACATCCGTGACTATCGCTTCCCGCCCACCTACCCTGTAAAACTCGCCGCTTGCTAGAACTCGTAATAGCCGAGCTTGAAGGTCAAGAGACATATCACCTATCTCATCCAAAAATAATGTGCCATTATTCGCCTGCTCAAACCTTCCGAGGCGTCTTGCGTCCGCACCAGTGAAAGCACCTCTTTCATGGCCAAACAACTCGCTCTCTAGAAGATCTTTCGGAATCGCCGCCGCATTAATTGCCACTAACTCCTTGTCGGCTCTTGAGCTATGCCTATGAAGAGCCCGAGCCACTAATTCCTTACCAGTGCCTGATTCGCCGGTCAAAAGTACAGTCATATCTGAGCCCGACAATCTACCGATTGACCTAAACACTTCCTGCATTGCAGTTGACGAGCCTACTATCTCAGGTAATTTTATTCCGCTAGGTTCAGCTGAAGCTTCGACATTATCAACACTTCTTAGACCGCGCTTAATGACAGACATCATCTCTGAGACATCAAAAGGCTTCGGGATATATTCAAAAGCCCCCCCAGAGAAAGAGCTCACCGCTTTTTCCAAATCAGCGTAAGCGGTCATAATAATAACAGGCGTTGAAGGCTTCTCTTCCTTTAGATGCGCCAACAAGTCAAGTCCTTCGGTACCAGGCATTCGAATATCAGACAAAACAAGATCTGGGCTACCGACCTTCAGCGCTACAATCAATTGATCAGCATCAGAAAACAAACGAACCTTAAGACCATCCTTCTTCATCGCTTTTTCCAACATCCAACGAATAGATTTATCGTCGTCGGCTATCCAAACTTCTTTACTTTTTCCCAATCTAACCTCCTATTGGTATTCGAACTAGAAACTCAGTTTTCCTTATATTTCTTTCCAGAGTAATTATGCCATGGTTAGCCCTTGCAAGCTTTTGCGCAATAGATAATCCTAATCCCGTACCCTCTTGTGTTCCGGAAACAAGAGGAAGGAATATTGAATTCCTCAGCTTAGGATCAACTCCCCTACCATTGTCTATTATCCTGATTTCCGCAACTCTATTGAATACCTCACCACCGATAGCAGTCTTATATCCTACCTTTGTATCAATAAGTATTTCACCCTCACCTTCCAGTGCTTGAACCGCGTTTCTCAACAAATTCAGGAAAATTTGCGTGAGCTGGCTTTTATCGCCTTTCAAAATTATAGGGAGTTGATAAGACTTTAAAATTTTTACTGTTTTCGAAGGAGTTTCATTAAAATCTAGGGAATAATTTTGCTCAATCTTATTCTCAGCAACCACAAGATTATTCACATGATCAAGAACTTCATGTATGTTCACAGACTCTAATTTGACGGCACTCAGTTCACCTCCAAGCATTCGACTCGAGAGTGCACTCAATCTGTCTACTTCCTCTAGAATGGTGTCTATGAAGTCATCAAACCTCGTAGTTGCTAGTTCCTCTTTTAGTAATTGTGTTGTTCCTCGTATCCCTGTTAAAGGATTCTTTATTTCGTGTCCTAGTTCGCGTGCAATGGTTTCCCAAATATCACTTTGATGGGTGAGCTCGTTGGCTTCTTTTATTTTCTGAAAAGATTCCTTATCACTAATTTCAACAAAGCAGCAACCTGAATTGTGCCCTGAAGCAGCGGCTGGAGAGACAACACAATCAATAAGTTTTGAGTAGTTTGCATCGAATTGAATCTCAAGCTCTCGCTCCACAATAACCGAACCATACCTAGTCGCTATATCTATAATTTCTTGCAGTCTTTTTGGATAAGGAAGAATATTACCTAAAGTGCAGTTTCTTCTCCTACTATCCCCTACGCCAAACATTTTTTGAGCCGATCTATTCATATCTAAGATACGATAATTACAATCAACCAGCATAATTACTGTCTCTAGTTGATCGACATCAATCCTTTGGGGGTATTCTGAACTTGATGAAGGTGTTTCCATGAAACTAAAAAAGCCTTTTAAACAAATTTTTTTTGCGAACCTTAGTCCACTATTAAGGAATTCCGCTAGTTGTTAAAACGGTTTCTATTAAAAATAGAAGCTTTTTGTACAAAAAAAGTTCTCACTTCAGAACGAGCTAATTCCCGATCAGCCATGTCCGTCAATACTGCCTCTAAGGTATGTGCACCTCGCTCTAAATCTCTAATTTGAAAGTTTAAAGAAGAACCATAGTCGGAGAGCAAATCGCCATCTAAAAATACCCGGGTTTGATGGCCAGAGCCTGACGCTATACGAGGCCTTACGTTTATTCTTACAGACACTTTTTCACTATTTCGAAACGTGTGATCTATTGGGGGTGATAAGATTTCTACCCTGTATATTTGCTTAGGCTCTTTCTCTTCAATAGCGATCATCTTAGTCTGAGGCGACTCGAAAAAATTAGTCCTGTTGCTCTTAGGTAGTAAAACTCTCTCATGCTGCCCATTGACTTTGTCTGAGAATAATGGGACACCATCTTCATCAATAGTTTTATATACAACCTCTGAGCTTGCAACTCCAGGTAAAATAAGATTAATCATGCCTAGATAAAAAAAACCCACCCTAATGGTTGACCAAGAACTCGAATAAAACTTCATTTTTACAATAATTTTTTCCCTCTATCCCTCTAGGTGTTTAGTCTCCATAACCAGCATATCGGCAACCGATTCCCTGGTGCGGATTAGGCGGGCAGTACCATCTATCTCAATAAGAACTTCTGGCGGACGCGGTCGGGAATTATAATTAGACGCCATACTAAAACCATACGCCCCAACATCTTTTATTGCCAGTAAATCTCCTTGACTCACGGAAAAATCCTGCCGTTTCGCAAGCCAATCCCCCGTTTCACAAATAGGACCAACCAAATCAAAGGGCAAACCTCGTCTTTTCTCTTGTTTGATACAAGGAAGCACTTGGTGATAGGCGTTATATAAAGCGGGGCGCAAAAGATCATTCATTGCTGCATCAGAGATTGCAAACTTGCGTTTCCCGTTGTCTTTGTAAGCTATAATTTTAGTTAGGAGAACCCCTGCAGGCCCCACAATGGAACGACCTGGTTCTATTTTAATTCGAAAGGATGAAGGCACACAGGATTTGATGTCGGACACCCACTGCCTGATAGAAGGGGGACCCTCATTATCATATTTAATTCCAAGACCTCCGCCCACGTCAATATCCTTGAGGAGAATACCAATTCTTTTTAGCTCTTCAGCTAAGCGTACAACTTCTCGTACAGCCTCTATGACTGGACTTGAATCAGTTAGCTGAGAACCAATGTGACACGCTATCCCAATCGGGAGCAGCCACTCTGAGTTGGACGCTAGTTTATAGAGCTCTCTGGCATCTTCTATTGAAACTCCAAACTTATTTTCTTTCAAACCTGTAGAAATATACGGATGGGTATTAGGGTTAACATTGGGATTCACCCTTACGGAAACAGGCAATACAATATCTAGTTTTTTGGCGATAGCAAGAATCATTTTTAGCTCATCTCGGGACTCTAGGTTAATGCACCCAACGCCTGACTTGACAGCATTTTCTATTTCAGCCTCTGTCTTTCCTACTCCAGAGTATACAATGTTGGCACAAGAGTTCTCTACACACTTCACCCTCTCCAACTCTCCATCAGAGACTATATCAAAACCAGCCCCTAAAGCTTTGAGGTTTTTAAGAATAGATAGGTTAGAGTTTGCTTTTACCGCATAGCAAATCAAATGCTCCCTTTCACCAAAAGCAGCCTGATATTCTTTAAAATTACTTTCGATCAAGCCCCTAGAATAAACATAACAAGGGGTTCCAAAATCATCCGCGATTTTTGATAAATTAAAACTATCAAAGTGCAGGTTTTCACCTTTATACTCAAAGGCCATTATTTAGACCGTGTATTCAAGATAAGCGCCTTGGGGGAGTCCTTCACTGCTGTAGTAACATAACCCAAGTCATTCGGCTCTTCTGGCAAATATAAAGCACCCTTCTGACCGCAGCCGGATAGCAAAATAAAAACCCCTAAAGTACTTAACCAGGTACCAATATGTTTAAGATTTTTTTCGAATAAATGAAAGATCACTTAGACTCAACCTCCTAATGAAAATAATCGACTATTATAGTTTCTTCTTAGACCGACTGTGTCTTTTTTTCGAAAAACCATTCTTCTTTTTTAAACTACGATGTTCTGGTTTTTCCGGCACTTTCAAATCGGGCATGAGACTCTCCTCGACAGAGCTAACCGGAATTTTCATTCCTATGTAGTCCTCTATATCTTCTAGAGAAAAAACAAATTCCTCACAAGCAAAGCTTACTGCCGATCCTGCGGCCCCTGCTCTTGCGGTCCTTCCTATCCGGTGAACATAGTCCTCATTATTTTGAGGCAAGTCATAGTTAATCACTAGTTCAACGTCAGGAATATGCAGTCCCCTAGCAGCCACGTCCGTTGCAACAACCACATCCAATCTGCCTTCCTTGAAATCCTGTATAAGTTTTTGGCGCTTGTCTTGAGCCACATCCCCGGAAAGAGCTCTAGCATGACAACCGTTGACCTTTAAATATCGAACTAAAGTTGTTCCTGTCCTCTTGGTGTTCACAAAGACAATCGCTCGAACGTTTTCAAATCCTTGAAGCATGCCGACTAACAACTTAATCTTTTCAGAGGACTCAACGTGATAAAGTTTCTGTTCAATTTTTTCTGCAATTCGTTGGTCTGGCTTGATCCTTACAGTATGAGGATTATTCATATGCTCATAGGCCAGTTCATTAACCCTAAAAGATAGCGTGGCGCTAAAGAGCATCGTTAGTCTTTTTGATGGCGGCGGAACCCTTCTAAGTAAAAATCTTAAATCCTTTATAAAACCCAAGTCAAACATCCTGTCAGCTTCGTCTAAGACCAAGGTTTTGACATTTTTCAGCGAGAAAATTCCTTGCTTAAAGAAATCAATTAATCTCCCTGGGGTACCGATCAAAATGTCAACTTTTTGGGATGCCTTACTTTTTTGAGTTTCATAATCAATCCCTCCATAAACCAAAGCATAGGATAGGTTTGCATTTTTCCCTAAAACCTCCAAATCATTGTAGATCTGAATCGCCAACTCTCGCGTAGGCGCTAAGACTAAGCCTCTAGGTAAGCTTTTCCCTCCTTTAGAAAAACCCACTTTGGACACATCGTCTCTCAAAAGAGTATTTAGCATTGCTAATAAATAGGCAGCGGTTTTGCCGGTACCGGTTTGAGCCTGGCCAGCCACATCAATGCCATTTAGAAGCAGGGGCAGTGTTTCCGCTTGAATTGGTGTACAAGAGCTAAAACCTATATCTGAAAGCGCTCTAGTCAACCTATCGTCCAAATCAAGCTCGGAAAAGCTCAAAGCTGACTTTCCTGAACCTTCCGAGACTTTTTTTAGCCCTCCCCTATCATCTAGGTCTTGCAATTCAACCTCCAATTATTCAAAAATGGGAACTCTATAAACACATTCAAGGAAAACAAACATAACATGAGCACACACTTAGTCCACGTAACTGATAATTCATTTGAGCTGGAAGTTCTCAATTCGGAACAACCTGTCCTAGTCGACTATTGGGCAGAATGGTGCGGCCCGTGTAAGAGCATAGCACCAATTTTAGACGAGGTTTCCAGGGAATATGAAAAAAAAGTAAAAATTGCAAAACTAGACGTTGATCAAAATCACGAAATTTCAAAAAAATACGGGATCAGGGGCATACCTACTCTTATGTTATTCAAAGACGGAAATGTAATTGCCACCCACACAGGAGCTTTAAACAAGTCTCAACTCACAACTTTCATTGATAGCAATATTTGAACGAATCCATTACCCAAGAGTATATCTAATTAAATGGACAGGACTATGGACGATACCTCTTCCTTGTGGTATCGTCCCTTCCTGAAAGCTAGAAAGTTTCTTCTCAACATCTTCTAGATTCCATAAAAAGTTACAACAAAAATCGCGTTCGGATCGCGAGCTACACCTTGAATTCTCAAGATCACATCTAAACACAAAGGCACACCCTATTCATCATGATGAACCTAACGGAACTAAAACGAAAATCCGCGGCTGAGCTAGTCGCTATAGCTGAAGAAATGGGACTAGATGGAGTCGCAAGATCAAAAAAACAGGATGTAATCTTCAGTATACTTAAAGCACACGCTAAAAAAGGCGAGAACATCTCTGGCGATGGAGTTCTAGAGATTCTTCAAGATGGGTTCGGGTTCCTCAGATCCTCGGATTCGTCATACCTAGCGGGAGCGGACGACATTTACGTTTCCCCGAGCCAAATAAGACGCTTTAGCCTACGCACGGGAGATACAATCTCCGGAAGAATTCGACCTCCCAAAGATGGGGAGCGTTATTTTGCCCTCCTTAAAGTTGGAAAAATAAATTTGGAGCCACCCGAGAATACAAAGAATAAAGTAGTCTTCGAAAATTTAACACCTCTATTTCCTCAAGAACGGTTAGAGCTTCAATTAGGCAACGGAAGCACCGAAGATTTACCTCCAAGAGTTATCGATTTAGCCTCCCCAATCGGCAAAGGACAGCGAGGACTGATAATATCCCCTCCGAAAGCCGGAAAAACTATGATGCTGCAAAGTATCGCCCACTCACTTGAAGCTAACAATCCAGATTGCTTCTTAATAGTATTATTAATAGACGAAAGACCGGAGGAAGTTACCGAAATGCAACGGTCTGTTAGGGGAGAAGTGATTTCTAGCACATTTGATGAACCTGCTAGCCGCCACGTACAAGTAGCGGAGATGGTAATCGAAAAAGCTAAACGATTAGTGGAACACAAGAAAGACGTCGTAATCTTGCTCGATTCAATCACTCGACTAGCCAGAGCATATAATACGGTCGTGCCCTCATCAGGAAAAGTGCTTACCGGTGGAGTAGATGCCAACGCACTTCAAAGGCCCAAGAGGTTTTTCGGGGCGGCTAGAAATATTGAAGAAGGAGGAAGCCTCACGATAATAGCCACTGCTTTGATCGACACGGGTTCGAGAATGGACGATGTTATATACGAAGAGTTCAAGGGAACAGGAAACATGGAAATTCATCTTGATCGAAAAATTGCAGAAAAGAGAATTTTTCCTGCTGTGAACATTAACCGCTCCGGGACGAGAAGAGAAGAGATCCTCACCAAACCTGATGAGCTACAAAAAATGTGGATACTAAGGAAACTATTACATCCTATGGACGAAATAGCTGGTATAGAGTTCCTTTTGGAGCGCTTAAAAGCAACAAAAAACAACAGCGAATTTTTTGACGCGATGAAGCGCTAGAAGTTCCCGTCCCTAGCAGCGCTCTACCCGGGCGGCCAAACAAGCTTTCTTCCCGCGAGAAAATGCAAATGTAGATGGAAAACAGTCTGTCCAGCATCCGGCCCATTATTTATTACGACCCTGAAATTTTCCCCAAATCCAGCATCTTTAGCTAAAGATGCTCCGATTCGCATTAAACGACCCAACAAGTTCTCATCTTCAGCTTTAGAATTTGAAAGCATCTTAATAGGCACTTTAGGACACACTAACACATGAAAAGGCGCTTGAGGATTGATGTCTTTGAAGGCTATCGCTTCCTCGTCTTCGTATAAAATCTCAGCTGACACATCTCTTTTGATAATTTTTTCGAAAAGGGTTTCATTACTCATCTCAATTCCTTAGATATTTCTCAATCCCTGATAATAAGCCATTAAGATATCTGCTACTTCGGGCCTAGCAAACTCAGGTGGCAGCGCTTCTCCATTACCCAACATTTCTCTGACCCTTGAGCCAGAGAGCATTATGAAATCTTCAGGCACATGATCTGGAACGTCTCGCATCATGACGACCTTATTGAGCTTTTTTGAGAAGGCAGTATGATCTGCCTCGAATATTTGGATTTCAAAGGCACTGGATACAAATTCAGAGTGAAATATTTCTTGGGCTGCAAAAGGAGAATAATAATCTCCAACACCGGCATGGTCCCTACCAACTATAAGATGGCTACACCCAGCATTTTGCCTTATCACCGCGTGCAAAAGAGCCTCTCTTGGTCCCGCATAAAGCATATCAAAGCCATATCCACACACCATCGCCGTATTTTCGGCAAAATAAAGTTCTACCATTGTCCTAATTGCACTATCTCGCACATTTGCTGGGATGTCGCCTTCCTTTAATTTACCTAACAGCATGTGTATCAAAACCCCATCCGCTCCCAACTCACTTTTTGCTATTTTGCACAATTCCTCGTGAGCCCTATGCATTGGGTTTCTAGTTTGAAAAGCTACGACCTTCTGCCAGTTCCTCTGAGCAAAAGCAGTTCTTATTTGACCAGCGGTTACGAAGGTTCCGGCGAACGAGCTTTCGTAGAAACTATAGTTCAAAACGAGCACGTCCCCTGCAATTAACACAGGCCCTTGAGACATAAAGGTCTCCACTCCAGGGTGTTTTTTATCCAATGTACCAAAAATATTTTTCGCCATTCTCTCCATTTCGAGAGAAGTCAATCGCTCAACCGACTCGACCCGCTGATATGCTAAGATAGGGCAACCTTCCACATTTGGATCTTTCAATGCCACCACATCACCCTCAGAAATCCCTTCATCCGTTCGAAGCAAATTTAAAACAGGAACAGGCCAGAACTGACCGTTTTGCATCCTCATGTCCTCACATACCGACAGGGCATCGTCCTTATTATGGAATCCAGTCAGCGGACAAAAATACCCAGCACCAAGCATCACTAAATTCGCCGCAGCACTAGAACTCACTACCACAGAATTTGAGATACTCGCTTCGGATACCGGGAAATTTGAATGTGGATTTTCATCACTATCTTTACAAGAAAATAACTTACCACCACCAAAAGCATTCACCATACTCGCGACATTCATAGCAACTAACTACCCTAAAACTTCGTGAGCTACAAACTTACTATTCGATCCTTCCCTAAAAACATCGCCGGAATGGAACTTGATCGTGCCATTCTTCCTATCTTCAAAGAAAAACCTCAAAGAATAAGTAATTGTTGGAAACGCGATAGAATCCCATGGGACATCTTGCTTTTTATATAAAGAACATTCCAAAGTCTCCTCTCCAGGAGAAAAATCTAATGACACGAGCTCAGATATAAACATCATATACACCTGATTTATCTGAGGTAAGTTAAATAAAGCAAATAATTTACTATCCTTTACTTCGGCACAAGCTTCTTCTGATGTTTCCCTTTCTGCCGCTTCAAGCGTGCTCTCTCCATTCTCCATAAAACCCGCCGGCAAAGTCCATAGTCCATACCTTGGCTCGATCGCTCTTTTACACATCAGGATGCTATCCTCCCATACCGGTATACAGCCTGCTACAATTTTTGGATTTTCATAAAATACAGCACCACAAGACTCACAATGATGTCGAGGTCGGTTATCTCCCTTTGGGGTTGTAAAAACTATGTTTGACGAGCCACAATGGCTGCAGAATCGCATGTATGCGGAAGACTCCTCAGGGTTATGTATAGTTATTTATCAAAAGACTCGAAAACGCAACTTAGATATTGGCTTAACGCAATCCTTATTTTCGCAAATCTCGCCCTTACTGACGGGAGTTTGGCATTATTCTGCTTTGAAGTAAATTAGCATGCCATCTAATATAATGATTAAAAACAAATCGAATGTCCTGGCAAAGATTGAGAACATTGAGATGAGAGGTAATAATGACGAATTTTAAGGGATCAAAAAACTTCGAGCATGGAAATGAAACATCTGTAGGAGTTCTACTTTGTAATCTTGGAACCCCCGACGAACCCACAAGCAAAGCTGTCAAACGTTATTTGACGGAATTTCTTAGTGACCCTCGTATCGTCGAGCTACCTCGGATTTTATGGTTTCCCATTCTACATGGAATTATTTTAAATACTCGACCCACTCGATCTGCGCACGCATATTCAAAAATATGGACAAAATCTGGTTCGCCCCTCTTGTTTAACTCAAAAAGCCTGAAGAATAAGATTGAAAGAAACTTAGACAGAAGTTGGTTAACTTTCGAGCTCGGAATGAGATATGGAAACCCCTCGATTGGCAGTGCTCTTGAAGCACTCATAGATAAGGGGGCCAGGCAAATACTTGTTGTTCCAATGTACCCACAATATGCAGCTGCCACCACTGGTTCTATTTATGATGCAGTATTCAAATATTGTTCAAGCCTTCGCTGGATACCTCAAATGAGATTTACTTCTAATTATCATAATGAAGAGAGCTACATCAGTGCCTTAGCGAAAAAAATTATTGACCATTGGGCTCAAAAAGGGAGGTCTGACAAACTCCTATTTTCCTTTCACGGCATTCCAAAATCTACATTTTTGAAGGGCGATCCCTACCACTGCCAGTGTCAAGAAACGGCTAGGCTTGTGTGCGAAAAAATTGAGATCAAACCTGAAAGCGCAATCGTCACATTTCAATCACGGGTAGGCTTTGGCGAATGGTTGACTCCTTACACTGATGACACACTAAAAAATTTAGCAACTTCTGGAATATCGACAGTTGATGTTATTTGTCCAGGATTCGCCGTTGATTGCTTGGAAACTCTTGAAGAGATAGCCATCCAAAACAAAGAGTTATTTATCGAACATGGAGGTAAACGATTAGCTTATATCGATGCGCTCAACGATTCAGAAAATCACGTAAATTTACTATCTGACCTAATAAAAAAAAATCTGGGAGATTGGTATGATGTCCCACCTTCTACACCAGAAGGTCAATCTACTGCTGCGAAGCGGGCGCGCGCTATGGCACTCGAAAAAAATAATGATCGATAGGCTTCCTTTTTTGTTCGGCTACTACTTTAGCAACACCAAACCACAGCAACCCCACTACATTCTCCTCCTCAGAATTAAATCCTACGATCTGCGCTAGTCGCGGATCTCGAGTAACCTCCCCAGTGGTCCACTTAACACCGACTCCATCCGCCCAAAAAGATAGCATGAGGTTTTGAATCCCACAGCAACAGGCCGCATAATCCTCCACCTGTCTTAATTCGTCTTCACTCTTTATACAATTTACAAGTAACCAACCAGGTATTTCTTTCCAGCGGGATGCCTTTATCTCCGCAGCTTTTTCACCCTTGCTGCCTTCCACAATTTCCGTATTTAGGGAAATAATTTGATTTTTAACTTCTGGCCCTAGCAAGTATACTCGCCAGGGCTCCGTTAAATAATGATTTGGAGCCCACCGCAGGCTTTCCACAGCGTTTTCAATGAGGCTTTCTGGTATATCTTCATCAGAAAAGTGATGAGAAGTTCTCCGTTCTCTCAGCATTTGGTGAACAACACTATGATAACTTGCACTTAGATTATTCTTCATTATCTATTATGATACCTCCCTTATTAATAATTTATAGGCCTATTTGTGCCGATAACACAAGTAGTAATCAGTATTTTAGCAATACTTTTAAGTTGACGAAGAATTATAAGAATGTCATCAATTTTTTTAAAAATTCAGCCTGTCGTGATCCTACGGTTAGTGCTAGCCTTTTCCTTGATATTGTACCCTTTCATTAGCACGTCCACTGAATCATCTAGTGTAGAGGCAACCAAACAATTTAAAAAGGCATTAAGATATCAGAGGTTGGGGCGAACGAAAGAAGCTCGAAACTTGATAGAAGACTTCCCTAATCATCCCCTCTACGGATATTTGGTCTATCAGGATCTAAAACGACGATTAAACAAAAACAATATCTCTGAAATTGACTTATTCTTGGCCAAAGAAAAAGGTTCTAGAATTGAAGAATTATTAAGAAAGCGATGGCTCAACCGGCTACACAGAAATAGGCAATGGAGTAGTTTTTTAGATTATTATCAAAAAGGTAGATTCTCAGAATCTGCGATCACCTGCAAGTTTTACGAGGCTAAGATACGACTTGGGCAAGGCGCCTCGATAATAGAAGAAGTTAAGTCCACCTGGAACCAAGGCACATCCCTACCAAAGGAATGCGACCCTGCTTTTAAATTTCTATATAGTACCGGTAGTTTGACTGATTCGATCGTGTGGGAGCGGATTAAAAAGTCATACCACAAAAACAACGCTTCCCTCGCAAAATATCTCACTCGTTATCTTAAAGATAAAAAGCTTGTACAGTTACGGAGAAATTTGGACTATGCACGACGCTCACCACGACGATTTTTCCAAAAAAATAAACTACCCGACACTCCCGAAGCAAGAGACGTGCTCGTTTATGGAATTAAAAGACTTTCCAGATCAAGTTTGCAAAAAACCCTACAACTCTGGACTGCAATATCGACAAAATACGATTTCTCTAGACAACAAAGATCAGAAGTTTTGATAAGTTTAGGCACTGCTGCCACCCGAGTTCAGGACGAGAGAGCCCTTTATTTTTTTGACGCAATAGAAGAGGAGTTCATCACTCAATCTGCAGAAAGAAATCGTCTTGCCATGGGTATTTATTTTAAAGATTGGTCCAAAATAATAAAGTGGACAAGTAGACCCACCAGGAATGATATTTCAAGATCTCGCCTCGATTTCTGGCGCGCCTATGCATTAGGCAAGGTGGGAAGAGAAATTGAATCGAACAAATTGCTAAACACTGTCGCGAAACGTCGCGACTACCATGGGTTCTTAGCGGCTGACATACTGGGAACAGAATATCAGTTCAATCATAGAGTGGTTCAGTTTACAAAAAAGCAAATGAGCACCGCCTTAGTAGCAACAAACTTTGGACGCGCAAACGAATTGTTCAAAATCGGAAAAACCCTCGAAGCAAAACGAGAGTTTTTTCACGAACTAGACCGAAGTACCGATCATCAGTTAGAGTTCGCTGCAAAACTTGCGGACACTTGGAACTGGCCTAAAGGTTCAATATTCGCTCTTGGAAGAGCATCATCTTATGATAATCTAGAACTGAGATTCCCGTTGAGATATCTCAAAGAAATAAATGAACAACTTGTTCCAAGAGATAAATATGTAGTGAGGAAGGGTGATTCATTATGGAAAATATCTAAAAGATTTGGAGTAACAATTACCAAGCTCCGTCAATGGAACAAACTAAGAAAGAGCGCTGTAATACAGCCGGGGCAACAACTGATTGTTAATGAAGGATCCACTCTTAAAAACAATAAAAAACAACTACTGTATACAGTAAAAAATGGCGATTCACTCTGGAAAATATCAAAGAACCATGGTGTCTCCATTAAAGAGCTCCGCTTCTGGAACCATCTAAACTCTAGTGATGTCCTTAAAGTCGGAGCTGAGCTGAAAATAGGACGGAGTTATAAGAAATTTAAAGGCTTATCTCTAAATCGCACGCTGGCAATTATAAGGGCAGAAAGCGCTTTCGATCCTTTTGCTCGCTCCCCAGCTAACGCTAGGGGTTTGATGCAAATAATTCCATCAACCGCACGGCTCACCGCCAGACAGAATGGAATCCGGTTGGGAAGAATTAAAAATCTTTACAAACCGCGGCTAAATATAATGATTGGAACTGCCTACCTAAGTGGGTTATTGGCAAAATTCGATAACAATTTTGCTATGGCCGCCGCAGCCTACAATGCGGGGCCTCACCGAGCAAGGAGATGGCAAAAGAAGCGATGCGGAGATCCTAGAATGTGGATCGACTCTATTCCAATAACGGAGACTAGGAGGTATGTTAGGAGAGCAATCTTTTACTCAAGAATTTATGAGTGGCGACTTGGCCTGCCGGTAAAAAGGATTAGCGAAGAGATTGGGCGGATTCCTCATCATAGTAATAAATTTAGGAAAAAGGGATGTTGGTTATGAAGAAATTGATAATAGGCCTTCAAGGAGGAAGCGGTTTCCTGGGTGGTTTTTTAGCGAACCTACTAGTAAAAAACGGACACTACGTACGAATATCTACAAGGGAAGAAAATAACTCCCGCAAGCTTTGGGTGCTTCCGAACACCAAGATAGCGAAAGTTGACATGAATCGACAGGAGCAGATAGACCGATTTTTCGAAGGCTGTGATTGCGTTGTAAATCTAGTTGGAATCTTGAATGAAAAAAAGGATAACGGAAAGGGTTTCACCTATGTTCATGTTGAACTAACAAGCAGACTAATAAAAACCTGCAAGACTAATGGTATTCCTCATTTGCTACAGGTAAGCTCCCTTGGAGCCGATCCTAGCTCTGAGTCTTTCTATCAATCTTCGAAAGGACATGCGGAAAAATTGTTAAAATCGGAGCAAAGCCCAAAATTTCGTACGTCCATAGTCCAACCATCGGTCATCTTTGGCCCAAACGATAAATTCACTAATCGATTTGCTAAACTTCTTAGCATTACCAGAGGAGTACTTCCATTAGCCTGCCCAAAAAGTAGGCTACAACCTGTCTATGTAGGTGATGTTGCTCAAGCAATAATCAACATTATTGAAAATGATTCACTTGCAGGCCAAGTTTATGAACTTGGTGGACCCGAAATTTATTCGCTAAAACAAATAGTTGAATATATAGGTGAAGTTTCTGGAATTAATACCCGAATAATACCACTCAATAGTCTTTTGTCGGCGTTACAGGCACAAACTTTAGAATTCTTTCCAGGCAAACCTTTCTCAAAGGACAACCTAAGAGCTTTAAAGAAAGACTCGGTCTGCAAAAGGGTTGACTCACTTGATACTCTGAAAATTCGACCTTCAAGGATGAGCGAAATCCTTCCTTCTTACCTTGGTGAAAAAAACATAAAAGGCCGCTACTCTGAATATAGAAATTTAGCGGGAAGATAATTAGAGCTATGGACTGATGGTGAAAGTATTCCAAGTTGGAGGTTCAGTAAGGGATGAAATCCTAGGTAGCACGCCAAAAGATAGGGACTATGTCGTTGTAAATGGCTCCGAAAAGGAATTAATCAAAGCTGGGTACAAGCGGGTGGGTAAAACTTTTCCCGTCTTTCTCCATCCCACCACTAAGGAAGAATACGCTCTAGCTAGAACTGAAAAAAAAGAAGGCCTCGGCCACAAAGGTTTTTCAACCGATACCTCGAAGGAAATTACATTAGAAGAAGATTTAGCTCGTCGGGACTTTACCATTAATGCAATCGCAAAAGATTCCACTGGGAAAATATTTGACCCTTTTGGAGGACTACAAGACATAGAAAGAAAAACTCTTCGACACATAACTGATGCCTTCAGAGAAGATCCTTTGAGGGTTTTACGCGGAGCGCGCTTCTCCGCTACTCTAGGCTTTAAAATTACCGAAGAAACACAAAGTTTGATGCTAGATATGGTAAAATCCGGAGAGTTAAAGAGCCTATCTGCAGAAAGAATAGAGAGGGAGCTACGTCTAGCAATCGCGGGTGATTATCCAAATTATTTTTTTGAAACGCTGAAAAAATGCGAAGCGATTCCTCAATTATTACCGGAGCTTGATCTTCCCCAACTATACAACGCTGATGATCCGATTTTTCAATCCTTAAAACATTTTGAAGGACAAGACAGGATGGCAGAGGAGCGTTTCATAGTATTTTTAACCCGAGCTGGAAACTACGGACTACAAAAAAATGGAGAGAAAAACCAAATTGAAAACCTAATTAAAAGATTGAAGCTAAACAGACGCACTGCCGAAACTTACGCAATGTACAGAGATTTTAATAAAAAGATAATGAATTACGCGTCACTAGGGGAGCAAGATGTCCTTCATCTATTTGAAGAGATGGATACTTTTCGACGACCTGAGAAATTGACTAGACTGCTAAAGATTTTGGGCCATATTATTGAACCTGCTAAATCTTCTAATCACATAAAGAGGCTCACCAGTTTTTTCATGGAAGCACTTTCTGAAACCTCCAAGCTATCAGCCAGGTCATTTTTTACTAATGAGGAGATAGCAAAAACGGATTACTCTATTATAAGCCAAACATTAAGAATCGAACGAGAGAAAAAAATACGAGAGACCATAATCGAATATAGAACAGGGCTAAAATCAGTCGACGAATAACAGAAGAAGAACCCCACCCAAAACAATTCGGTAGATTACAAATGGGGTCATACCCACTTTCTCCACAAGCTTAAAAAGAAAAAGCAGTGAAATATAAGCGGATAAACAGGACATTCCCAACACTAAAATCAAATCAAGAACCATCCTTCGGTCAGCAATTTGGAGAAAATAACTGAACTCGAGACCCGCAGAAAGACCTATAACAGGCACTGCTAAAATGGCCGATATTGAAACTGCGGATTTACGGGAGAACCCAAGTGCTAAAGCCGCTGTAATCGTAATTCCTGACCGAGATACACCTGGAATCAGAGCTAAACTTTGCGCAATTCCGATAATAATCAGACAACCTAAAGAAAGGTCATCCGAAGTTTTTTCTCCCCTAAACCTGTCAGCAAAGCCTAAAAGTAGTCCAAACAATATTGTGGAATAGGCGACTACCTCGATAGTTCTCAAATCCGATGCAACAAAGTCTCTAAATAAAAACCCCAATGCTGCCACAGGCAAAGTAGCAACTGTCAAGCTCAAAATATAGACGGAAAAATAGGAAGCCTTTTGGCTCTTGAGCATTGAAGTAAGAATCCTCACAAAAGAACCACAATCTGCAATTAGTTTTACAGGCTTTAACTTTAAGTCTGAGTTGTTTTCGTCCCCGGAATTGCGAGCAAAAAAAAGTAAAACAGCCACTAAACTTCCTAAATGAGCAGCCACATCAATACCGACACCTTGATCCGTCCACTCCAGTAGTTGCGGCAACAGCACCAGATGACCGGAACTTGATACTGGTAAAAACTCTGTAAGGCCCTGTATTAGAGCGATCGCGACAATATTAATGATTTCCACAAAACTAACTCGAATATAATCTTTCAGAGACGACCGCGCTCGTCATTCACAAAGCCACGGAGGTTACCACTAAAATTCTTGCCTAGAGCCATGACTTTTATATATTGCCCCATTTCAGTCGGAAGTAGCAATCTTTTTGCTTCTTGCGCTAACAGATAGTTTGCAACAGTATCGTCTGAATTAGACCTGGCGAAAATCTCTTCAATCTTATTATTGACTAAAAACCTCTCTTGGGTGGTAAAACCCAATATATCAAACCCTATTCTGGCAGCAATATCAGCAACCGTCGAAAAATTTACGGAAGTAGTAATATCCTGTAACCCCAGCAACCGAAAAGGATCATTGAGCATCGTATGCTTGAAGTAGCATCTCAAGGTTCCATCTAGCCTATCATCTCTAAAAAATTCCGAGCTAGGATATCCATAATCAATTATAAAAAAAACCAACTCTTCAACCGAAGAGAAAATCGAATTAAGCCAAGGTTCAAGACCGTTAATCATCTCTGTTCGATACCCGTCTTCATAACCATTAAGAACACGCTTAATTTGCTCCGGCACATCGATACTTTTCTCTTTCCACACTAACTCTTGGTCGGAAAGCGAGACTCCCAACTCATGCACTGTGCCCTTGTCTACCAGATACCGAGTAGCCGGCATCGCATCTATCACTTCGTTAGCAATTAGGACTCCTTTTGAAAGATTTCTTGGTAAAGATTTATGCCAAAAGAAGCCCCCATAGAGATCTTCCGTCGCCGCCTTCTGATCAATCCATAATGATTCATTAGGTTCAATTATGTGATAAGAATAATCGTGGAAATCGTGAAATTCAGTTAGGGCGCTACAAACACTTTTTGCCAAACCCCCAACTCCTGCGCCGAACTCAAGAATGTTACAGTCCAATGAATCAAGGACGGGACCCAACTCATTAGCAACACACTCACCGAATAATCGACCGGAAGATGGTGCAGTTACATAATCACCTTCCTTCCCAAAAATTTTATCTCCAGCATCGTAATACCCAAGATTTTCGGTATATAGCACAATTTCCATAAATTCGTCGAAGCCTATAACGCCGTTTTTTGAGTTCTCAATTGATGCCACAACCAACTTTTTCACCGCGTTGGACCTATTACGTTGAGATTCTGAAAGCACAGACAAGTTGTCAAGTGTAGCCATAGTTGGGAAAATATAAATTAAATTGGTAAGCGGAAATTGTAACAGATGGTAAAAAGAGATACTTCCAAAAGCATTAATCAAAACCGTGTGGCTCTTGTGACTGGAGGCGCAACTAGGCTTGGGCGACAAATTTCTTTGACATTACACGAGGCTGGCTTCGACTTATGCGTACATTGCAATAATTCCGTACTAAGCGCTAACACACTTGTTGAAGAACTAAACTCCTCGCGACCTGAATCGGCCTTCTCTATCGTACAAGATTTAACAGTGACTAATTTCGCAGAAAACATAACCTCCATGATTACCGTCAAGAAAGGAAGGCTTGATTTATTGGTTAACAACGCTTCAATATTTAGTAAAAATTCTATGGCAACCCACGGACAAACTCTCTGGGATCTGACTATGTCTACTAATGCCAAAGCCCCTTACTATTTATCCTTAAGTTCGGCAAACTTGCTAAGGAAAAACAGCGGCTCCATCGTAAATATCTCTGATATTCATGGTGAAAGGCCCAGATTAGGATATTCAAGTTACTGCATTTCTAAAGCCACTCTAGATGCGGTCACTAAATCTTTAGCGATTGAGTTGGCCCCTGAAATTCGAGTGAACTCAGTCGCTCCAGGGGCAATAATTTGGGCAGATAGTGAAGAGACTGAAGAAAGAACTGAAGCACTATCTTTCACTCCCTTGAAACGCACGGGAGAACCCTTGGACATCGGAAAAGCGGTGTTATATCTGGCAGAATCAGCCTATGTAACCGGACAAATTCTTAGAGTAGATGGAGGACGGGCCTTAAATGTGTGATACAGCGCGATACTCAGTGTGGAACTTCTAAAGATGGAAGGGAAGAATTAATATACCAGCGATCTCGCACTCCGTCATACCACCACTCCTGCACAAAAAACTTTTTAGATAGCAGGCCAGTATCGATTTCGTAGAACTCTACTTCTGCCACCACCCTGGCGCTCATGCCGCCTTGCTCTAAAAGTTTACTTAAATTTCGATAGGAGATAATCCTATGACGGCTTATAGACTGTAGGGAAAAATTTATCTTTTGTCCGTCTTTTGTTCGTTGATGTTGCTGGATCTCCTCAAAATACCCCCATTTCAAAGACTGAGCATAAGATTTCACTGCATCCTCTAAAAGATTTACTCTTGCGGGGGAGCTAATGCGGCTGTCAATATTTGTTGAGGTTAATCCGCAGCTCTTTAAGGTGATTCCAACAATACTAATCAGGAAATAAAAAGCCAGTTTTCCTACAGCATTTTTCATAAAATAGAATCCCATTTGATTTTTAGCGAGCTAAACCGTTCTCGGTCGAGGCTTTTAAGAGAGCGTTCTAGAAGGGGGTCCACAGATAGCAGCTCCTGGAACGAAAATAGTTCCGCCAAGGCGCTAACCAACGGCAAATTATCGGGCAAGCCTTTATCGAGGAGGCAAAATCTCTCGGAACTCGTATCCTCACGTAAAAGCAGGTCCAAGTCCATACTAACGCACCCCAATTCCTTGCTTTGCTTATGCCTACCACATGAACTCTCTATTCCTTTCATGAGAGTTTTGATTTCTGTAATGGGTAATCGAGTCTTGAATTTAACTACAACATTCCAGTAAAAAGCTCCTTTCCCCGAAAAGTCTGCACTTTTAGTTAATTGAGAAATCTCTAGTTGCCCCAGAAGTAGTCTCATTTTTCTTAAGCTCTTTTTTATATTCTTCGCGCGTCTAAAATTGCTTGCTACCCCAACCACAATCACTCTGTTCGTAGCGCTCAAGTCTTAGCTCCCCTCTCAATGATTATCCCCACATCTTTGACTCCCGATAAAACACCTAACTTATTAATTTTCAGCCATAGCCAGGGGAGTTCAAATTCTTCCATTAAAGTCCGACAAAGATTCTCACCTAATGCCTCTAGCAAATTAAATTCACTACCGCTGACGAATTCCATGATACGATCGCTTATTGCTTTGTAATCTACTGTATCCTTCAAATCATCTGTACTAGAGGCAACTCCAATATCAAGTGCAAAATCCAAGTCTATCACCAAAGTCTGCAAAACCAGGCGTTCCCATTCCCAAACTCCGATTTTGGCGTCTACACGTAAGTCTCTGAGATAAATTATGTCCATTTTACAAAAGCTCAACTATTTGAATCGATCCTGGCGTGATTCTAGCAAATTGAGCGCAATCTGTGTGGAGTTATGGAATGGCTGATACCATTAGTTTAGCCGCGACTGGGATTTTCCTACTTTCAGGGTACTTATTAGGCTCCATATCCTCGGCCATTGTTGTGTCAAAACTTTTCGGCCTCGCTGACCCTAGGCAAATTGGCTCCGGAAACCCAGGTGCCACGAATGTGCTTAGATACGCGGGCAAAAAAATTGCAATAATCACATTGGCTGGCGATGCCCTCAAAGGCGTAGTTCCAATAAAAATCTCTCTAATGTGGGGTGTCGGCCAGGAAGTTGCCGCCCTAGTGGGTTTTTCTGCTTTTCTAGGACACCTATTTCCCATATTTCACGATTTTAAAGGCGGCAAAGGAGTGGCTACCTTTCTTGGCGTCACTTCTGCTCTGTATTGGCAAATAGGCGCAGGTTTCATTGCCTCTTGGGTGTTTGCTGCTTTAATTTTTAGATACTCATCTCTCTCAGCTCTCCTTTCATGCCTCCTTGTGCTGGCCTTGGTTTGGAAAGGAACTCAATCCGCAATAATTGTAAGTTGTTTTTTTATGATGGTTGTCTTTATTTATATAAAACATAGAGAAAACATAACAAACTTAATAGCGGGCAAAGAAAAAAAAATTGGAACTTAATTCTTTAGATTATTGCTTCAATGTTTTAAATTAGTTTAGGTCTTGCAAAGACCATCTTGGTCGAATATTAAAGTCACTACTTTGGCGATCACCTCGTTCCAACCTTTTGCATCCCACATAAGCTATCATGGCACCGTTATCAGTGGCATAGGTGAGCGGTGGGAAAAGGGCCTCGCAGTCTTCTTCTGCGGCTGCTTTTTGCAAAGCTTCCCTCAACGCTAAATTAGCACTTACTCCTCCCGAAACAATAAGTCGCTTCGCTTTGGAACTACGAATAGCGCGTTTACATTTTATTACTAGAGTCTCTATCACTGCGTTGCTAAACTCCAGGGCGACGTTAGCTTTATCCTGCTCACTAAGTGATTTATTCGCTATAGCGTTCATCACATTAGTTTTTAATCCGCTAAAACTTAAATTTAAACCGGGTCTGTCAGTCATAGGCCTTGGAAACCGATATGCGCTGGGCTTGCCTTTTTGGGCTAACCTTTCAATGGCAGGCCCCCCGGGATATCCCAGGCCAAGCATCTTTGCAACCTTATCAAAAGCCTCTCCTGCCGCATCGTCTAAAGATTCTCCGATGATACAGTACGATCCTAACCTCTCAGCCAATATAAACTGACTATGGCCACCAGATACGAGTAATGACAAGAAAGGGACCTCTAGTTCGCTTGAGTCAAGGTTTGGGGCAAACAAGTGCCCTTCCAAATGATTTACAGCAAGAGCAGGAATTTCAAGCGCCCAAGACAGTCCTTTAGCGAAGCTCGCGCCTACTATTAACGCTCCCGCCAGACCAGGACCGCCCGTATAGGCTATCGCATCTATGTCCCTCAAATTCTTATTTGCGGACTTTAAAACCTGCTCAAGCACAGGAACAAGCTTGTTCAGATGATCCCGAGACGCAAGTTCGGGCACAACCCCGCCGTACTCCGCGTGTAAATTTACCTGACTATGTAACGCATCGCTTAATAAGCCAATTTCGCTGTCGTAGAGTGCCAAAGCGGTCTCATCGCAGGAAGTTTCAATACCAAGAACTAACATAATGCTATTTTACCTCCCTTAAAGCTCGACATCGAGAAAAAAAGTTATATACTTACTTGCTCGCGAAAGACAATAACGGACCACAAGATATGCCGAGTGTAAGAGTAAGAGATAACGAACCTTTTGATATAGCCATCAGAAGGTTTAAAAGAGCCTGTGAAAAAGCAGGCATCTTGGCGGAAGTTCACCGCAGAGAATTCTACGAAAAGCCAACGACAACTAGAAAGAGAAAGGCGGCAGCAGCAGTAAAGCGGTGGCAGAAAAAAATGACAAGACATTTACCCAGACAGCGCCACCGTTAAGAGTGACCTCTGAACGTAAATTAAAGCCCACGAAGGTCTGATTATTGTGGCGACCAGTCTGATCATAAAAATACAAGAAGATTTAAAGACCGCTATGAAGCGCGGGGACAAAGCGACAGTCTCAGCGCTACGCCTTATAATCGCCGCGATGAAACAAAAAGAAATTGACACCCGAAAAATTCTGACTGATTCGGAGGCGGCCGTGATACTTAACCGACTTTCGAAACAACGTAAGGACTCAATTTCTCAATACTTGGCTGCTTCGAGGACTGATTTGGCATCTGTAGAAGAACACGAACTAAAAATAATAGAGGATTATCTACCCGAACAAATGTCCTCCGAGGAAGTAGAGGCAAAAGTCCTTTCAGCGATCGAGTCTGTTGGGGCCAAATCGCTAAAAGACATGGGAAAAGTGATGGCTAAATTAAAAGCAGAACTTCATGGAAACGCGGACATGTCTCTCGTGAGTGAAATCACAAAAAAGAACCTTTGAGTCGCTTTTAACGGTGACTTTTTGTAGCCCTTAAAAATAATCTTGTTTAGGATAGGCCTGGATACTTAGGAGAACCCGATGGCCAACCGAATACCGAAAGAGATTATAGAAGATATCCTGGAAAGAGTTGATATCGTTCAGGTCATCGAAACTCATCTACCACTTAAAAAAGCTGGCAACAACTACACGCGATGCTGTCCTTTTCATGACGAAAAAACCCCATCCTTTTCCGTAAATCAAAAACAACAGTTTTACCATTGCTTCGGATGCAAAGCTTCCGGAAACGCGATCACCTTTCTTATGGAGTATCTTGGGTTAGATTTTATTTCCGCAGTGGAAGAGCTAGGTTCTTTATGTGGCGTCAAAATCTCTAAAGAAGACAATCCGGTTCAAAAATCTAAAAGAAAGCATCTAAATGAAACAATTAATTTTGCTACTGCGTACTATGAACAACAATTGAGGAAATCCGAATCTCGCCAAAAAGCCATAGAATACCTTAAAGGTCGAGGCATTTCCGGGGAGAGCGCTAAGATTTTTCGCATAGGTTATGCCCCAGAAGGTTGGAATAACTTAATAAATGCGCATCGCAACCAGGGTCTTAACAACATCAACCTTAAAGAAACAGGGCTGGTAGCAGAAGGAAGAAATAATATTTATGACCGATTCAGAGAAAGAATTATTTTTCCAATTAGAAACCGGAGAGGGTTGGTAATAGGCTTTGGTGGACGCTCGATTGGTGAACAACAACCAAAATATCTCAACTCTCCCGAAACCCACCTTTTCCAGAAGGGCCATGAATTATACGGATTGTTTGAAACCTTAAATTACTCGAGACCAAAGCAAATTTTTGTAGTTGAAGGATATTTGGATGTGATAAGTCTATACCAAGCTGGAATTAAAAATACCGTGGCGACCCTTGGAACAGCTATTTCGAAAATACAAATTGAGAAACTATTCAAAGAAACAGCAAAAATACAATTTTGCTTCGACGGAGACCTGGCAGGTCAAACTGCGGCCCGAAAAGCGCTCGACTTAACTCTTCCCTTGTTAAAGAATGATCGTCAAATTGAGTTCAGTTTTCTACCCAACGGAAGCGATCCAGATTCCCTTGTCAGAGCTTTCGGAGCCAATCAATTTCTTAATCAATGCAGAACAATCAGTCTAGTTGATTTTCTGCTGGAAGTAATAGCAGAGAAATCCTCTTCAAGCACTAACAGCTCCAACGCCGCCGCCGCCGCGCTAGCAAAACCTCTCATTCTAAGCATTCCCGATGCTACCCAGAGAGCATTCGCAGTAAATGCCCTTGCCGAAAAAACTGGCTTCGATCCGGCCATACTTTGGCGAGAATTTAATCCTCAATTTAAGAAACAAAGAACTAGAAACATTCGACAAAACCTTTCCGAGTTTAGCAGCCGACCCCTAGTAGAGCAGCTCATCGCAATTTTGATATTTGCCCCGGATGCAGCTCAATTCATGAGCCAGGACACAAAGGAACTCATCGCCTCAGGAATTGACAGCTCAGGTCATTTTTTAAGAGTTTGGGAACTAGCCAGACGTTCAGGTCAAAATCGTGGGATTCTTTATCAAAATTTAAAGGACTTGGAAGATTTTTCAAAAATAGAATATCTACTCTCTGTAGAACTGCCCTACTCTGAAAATGAAGCTAAAAAAGAATTCAAAGACGGGATAAAAAAGCTTAAAATGAAAAGCCAAGAAAATATTATCAAGCGATTCAATACTTTACCCTTGTCTGAATGGACTGAGGAGCAAAAACGTCTTGTGAGGGAGTATAAGGACCCTTCAGACATAGAGAGCTTTGAAAAGTAGTATTTTAGTGATAAAATTTCGCGTTCATTTTTGAATGCAGGCACTAACTTTCTATCCAAAAGGGTGGCTAATAATCACCTCATGAGGAGTTATC